>NZ_JAFMTY010000022.1 GCF_017329605.1 Alicyclobacillus fructus | reverse complement strand
TGGTGGATACCATTTTCTTTCTCTCAAGTTGGGGTGAAGTCCTTCTTTGTGCTCGAAAAACCCTTGCCGCACAAGGGCTCTTGATTCTGCAAAAGGCTCAAGTACTCGGTAGAGTCTCCATGTGCCGAAGCTCTTCTCCAGGCGTACCCACGGCGCCCCATGGGCGTAGAGCGTCGGGTAGATCCGGTTTACGGCATCAAACTGATATCCATTTACCGGATCTGGAACAAGTATATACTGTACGTGGTGTGTCCACGGGTAGCGCAGCGCATTGGCAAAATCGTAGTCGCTCGTAATCACGAGATGTCGCGGCTGCCGCACATGGAGAATGACATCGAAGGCAGAGTACGAATCCATGAGAACAGTCGCGCGGGGGAGATCCTGATTGATATACTGGGCAATTTGCTGTTGGATTCGGAGCTGTTGAATCACCTCGTTTTTGTCCATGTGAAGGAGACTGTATTCCTCCGGCGCAACATTCGCATTTCGCTCCATGATGATCCCCGTGAACACACCAGAGATCACAATGGACGCGGCCATCGCAACTTGCGCCAGTTCACGCCAACGTCGCTCCAATTGTCGGGCATCCGAGCGCATTTCGTACGTCCACCAGGCAACCGCAATCGGAAGCGGATAGAAGAAGAATCGCAACCACCCGTACGATGCCCCATGAAGGAGTAGCAAGAACTGTAACGATGGAATGGATGCAGCGAGCACGAGCAGTTGTAACGTTTCCCACCGGACCAGTCGACCGCGAATGAGCCTGTAGACAAGCAACATACCCACGGGAATCATAAACACCCAGATTCGTTCCCACATGAACAGGAGAACGCGAACCGGATGATGCTCGATCGCGCGATACTTGGACGCGGAAGAGAGCATGCTGGTCAGCGACAAGTTGGAATACGCGGAGTGCAGGAAGTAAAGCGGATCGTGCATAATCTCGGCATTAAGCACCATCCACATGATACCCGAATATACGGCTGGCAAGAGCAATACGAGCGCCGTGGCAGCGGCATACCACAAACGCTCCTGACGGCGGAATCGACGGTAGTCTCGGCGAGACATGAGCAAGCGCACCTGTGCATCTGCCGGGGCGCGGCGCAGCGCGTCCGACAGCACGACGGCAAATAGCCCCACGCCGAAGGCAACGGCCTCGTAGCGAGCCCAAAACGCCATGGCAAGCGCACACCCTGCCATGACCAGCCTTGAAACGGCACGGTCATCTTTCCATGACAGGTAGTTTAATAGAGAGATCACCAGAAAGCAGGCAAAGATCATCTCGCTCATGCCGTTTGCGCCGTAGAGGAACATGAAGGGGTGCAGCGCAAGGCACAAAACGACCACAATGGAAGTGGTCTTCGAAACCTCAGCCCAAAGGAGAGCTCGGTGCAGTGCGAACGCGATGGCCGCAGATGCGACGGAGGTTATGAAAACGCCAGCTAACGCGTCTGAAGCGACGGGCGGAAACCAACGCCACAATGCGACCGGCGGCAACTCAAACATGCTCGGCAGTGGATTCCACACAAAGCCAATCGCACCCAGATGCGGATTCCGGCTAAACAACACGTAAAATGCGTTGGCTACGCGGCTCAGGGCATCTTCTTGAATGTCACCCTTGACTGCGTAAAGATAGCAACCGAAGATGAACTCAGCCGCAAACACAATTACAGCTAAGACCCATCCACTGCGGTCTTTTCTCCGAACGGATCCATTCTCCATGGGAAGTTCAACCCATTGTGTCACTCATGAACGCTCCTTGTGATGGGAGATGCACCTTGCTGGTCGTCAAACCATGCGGCGTCTTGTTCCAATGGAACGGCCTGCGAATGAGCTCCCATAACGCGCGATACGTGGCGACCGACATAAGGAGCCAATACAGCGGCGAGAGAATCGCCGAAAGCACCAATCGGAACGACAACAACGCAGATCCACGCCGCTGACTCTTCTCAACTTCGAGATACATTCCGACCATGTTGCTGTATACAAACAGAAAATTGCCGATGAACAACAGAACAGAGGCTAAGTAGTAAATGAAGCCGGGAAACAGTGTCGGAATCCATGGCGCATGACGCACGAACCAGAGTATCAACAACAGCCAAAAGAACGGGTTCACGAGGGGTAAAAACGGGGTTCCGAGGATCATGGCCTGAAATCCCCAGAAGCCTTTCGTGCCGAGATCCCGCCACAGTTGCACTGGATGCCTCATGTTCACGAGCCATGTGATGAGATAGCCTTTCACCCACCGGGCTCGCTGTCGAATCCAAGAACGAATGCGACTATTGGCTTCTTCCCACGTCGTGGAATCCACCAAAGCCGTCTGATATCCATGTTTGTACAGCCGCACGCCGAGATCGGCGTCCTCTGTCACATTGAACGGATCCCACGCGCCAACTTTCCTCAAGACCTCCGTTCGAAAATGGTTGGAGGTGCCGCCAAGCGGAATCGGAACATTCATGGCCATCACACCGGGAAGCAAGATGCCGAACCAGTTGCTGTACTCCTGAGCAAACCATCGGGTAAGCAAGTTCTGGTTCGCATTGTAATAGTTCAGTTTCGCCTGCACGCATGCATACTCGGCGGGGAGCTTGCGAAACGCTGCGATGACCTTTTTTAATTGATCGAGTTCCGGGCGATCTTCGGCATCATAAATCACCACAAACTCTCCGCGCGCATGGATCAAGCCGAAATTACACGCCTTGGGCTTCGTCTGTGGGTACGATTTCGGCACGACGACAAATGAGACGTAGTACGGCGGCGAGAGGGCTCGTGCCGCTTGCAGCGTCTCGAGGTCATCCTCTTCAAACAGAAGGCGAATATCCAATTTGTGTTTCGGATAGTCAAGCTGCATGAGGTGTTCCAGAAGACCAGGCAACACGTTCGCCTCGCGATAGAGCGGCACAAGAATGGTATACGTCGGCAACTCTCGTTCAGACAGGGACGCGAGGTCCTCGCCCGTAACGGAAACGAAGCCCTCCCCTTGTGCACCGCGATAGAGCATCACGACCTTCATCAACGCGAACAACGCGTAGCCAAGCTGCAACACCCAATTGATGGCGAGAGCTGTAGCCCGAGGCACCAAGGCAAAGCCTGTGCCCAGGGCAATCAGCACCAAAACACCTACCACGACTTGTGCTCGGGTCAGTAGGAAAGACGCCGAATTCTGAGGCTGTTCTTCGGCGAGCCGCTCCACGCTTTCGAACCGCATTTCATCTGCGTAAATCAGGTTCCAAAGCTGGTCAAGTTCATACCGGGTAGCGAGTTGTTGACGAATCGGCTTATCCAGATACTTAGTGAGTTCTCGCATGCGCGCTTCGTCCAGGATATCGTGAACAGCCACCCAAATCTGTGATGCATCTTCATCGATCACGACTGCCCCCAGCCTTCGCGCCACGTCTTCTGGGAGCTTACGTAGGGTTTGGAGTCGAGGAGGCCAGACCACCCTCTCGTGCTTGAGCTGTTCCGCCAGAACACGGTAGACATCGACCGGCTTCGCATAGCCTCGCGCCACGACGATGTCACCCAAGCGCCCGCCCGTGGCAGCTTGTTCGAGAAGAGCAGCTTCCAGTTGTTCAGACGTCAGAATCCCCCGTTCCACCATAAGCGTGCCCAAGGGAATTTGCCCACTTGGAAACTTCCGTGCGTTACCCATTCATCTCTCCGTCTCCCAGGTATCTTGGACCACGCGATTCAAGTCCAAGATTCATCGTCAGTCCTTCAAATCGAAATACGCATGATATACGCCATTCGGATGACCGTCGACACAGGAACATCGCAAAGGGTGAATCCGCGCGTTTGGAACACAGCCTGAGCCGTATTGAGACAAACCGCCTCAGGCATACGCTGTACACATGGGTGCGGACTCCTCGCCCACGGAAGGAGACGTTTCATGCCTTCGCTCATCGTGATTGGCACGGCCGCCGCAGATGCTGCGGTTCAAAACGCAGGCATCTTTCTCGGCGAGGGAAATGTCGGCGGATGGGACGCCAACCGGAAGATGTCCAACGCGTACAGCGGCACGTACGGCGCCTTCAACGTCCTGGCCGGCATGGTGAACGTCAATGTGGACAACTTCGAAGGGGTGGATGGGGCCATCAACGACACGGACTTCAAGCTCACCGTGGGCGCCAATGGATAACGGCATTCGAGTCGGGCAGAACGAAGGCGGAGGGTTGACATGCCAAGCGTCATCTTGCTCGGTTCGCTCCTCATGAACACGCCTCAACAAAACGCGGGTGCTTTCGTCGGCGAATACAACTTCGCAGGATGGGACGCCAACCGAAAAATGAGCCAGGCGCACGGCGGCGAATTCGGCTTTTTCAACTGGAGCCCCGGCTTCTACAATCTCAATCTCGACAGCTTCGAAGTGGTGGACGGAGCCATTAACGACGCGGACGCCAAGCCGGTCATCGGCAACAACCTATGAGCACGGCACCTCGTCCTGCTCGCACGTGTGAGGGAGGAGATGGCCATTCCAGCGCTCGTCTTTATCGGGGCAAACAATTCCATGACGCCGCAACAGAACGCAGGCACGTTCATCGGCCAAGTCAACAACGGCGGCTGGGATGCCAACATGAAGTTTCAGGCTGGAAAGAGCGGCAACTACGACATCATGAGCTACAATCTGCAGATCTGGAGCCTGCTGTTCGATAGCTTCGAGTTTATCGACGGTCAGGTGAACACCCTCGGCCTGAAGCCGGACGTCGAGGGCAATGTCTAAGACACGTCCTCACGCCGAAGGAGGTGGTTCCCATTCCAGTGCTGATTCTGAGCGGTGTGCTCAACACCATGACGCCGCAACAGAACGCGGGCGTATTTCTCGGTCAAATCAACATCGGCGGCTGGGACGCCAACCAAAAGTATGGCGCCGGCAAGGCGCTCGACGCAGGCGTGTTCAACGTCCTCATTAGCGCCAACGCGCTGTTCGACAGCTTTGAAATGATGGACGGCGTGATCCACGATCAAGACCTAAAACTAAGCTACGAGTGGAACTTCTGAATGCGGAACGCTGTAGAGGAGGCTGCCATCCAAGCCAGGACTGGAGGTTGACGCGTGCCAACGGTCATTGCCTTTCAAGCCATTTTGAGCAACACGCCGCAACAGAACTCGGGAATTTTCATCGGCGAGATCAACATCGGCGGCTGGGACGCGCACGTCAAATCGAACGCCGCGCAAGCCGCTGTGCTGGGCTCTCGCAATGTCCACCTGCTCACGCGCAACCTGAATGTGGATAGCTACGAACTCTTGGACGGCCTCATCTTCGACCAGGATTTCAAACCGACGTGGGGCATCCAATGTTGAATTCATGGGTCGAGAGAAGGCCGCCCGGCCGGGCGGCCTTGTTTCATCGGGCGTTCAGCAGTTTCAGAAATTCGCGCATGAAGCCAGGTAGATCTGGCCACGCGTGTCCGGACACGAGGTTTCCCTCCACATACAGCGTCTCCGAGGCGTACTTTGCGCCCATGCCCTCGACGCTCGGCTTGCAGGCGATGTACGCCGTCATGGTGCGCCCCTGCAGCTTGTCGCGCACCACCTCAAGAACCTGCGCCGCATGACAAATCGCCCCAACCGGCTTATTGGCATCGAAGAAATGACCCACGATGCGCGGCACATGCTCGTTGAGCCGGATGTACTCTGGCGCCCGGCCGCCAGGCAGGATGAGGCCGTCGAATTCCTCCGGCCGAATGTCGGCGAAAGCCGCGTGCGCCTGAATGAGGTATCCCGGTTTCTCCGTATAGGTCTCCCAGCCCGTGAAATCGTGGACGACGGTGTTCAGTGTCTTCTTGGTCGGCGCTGCGATGACGGCGTCGATCCCTTCCTCGAGGAGCCGATAGTAAGGATAGTAGATTTCCAGGGCTTCGACCGCGTCTCCCGCTAAGATGAGCACCTTCTTGGCCATCTGAACATCCCTCTCCTCGTTCCGATTGAACGCCTCGCAGGGCGTCCATCTCCATTGTATGGGACTTCAGCCATCTCGTCCACGCCGGCCTTTCGACACGGTTCGACCGCCTGGGTTATCCGCCGGCGTCCGCCCGAGCCGTCTGCTCGGCGAACGCGACGAGATCGACCGCAACCTGGCTGACCTCCTGCATGGCCGACGCCAAGGCTTCCATGGCGGACCGCTGCGCTTCCGCTTCCCGGTCCACCCGCTCGATGGCCTCGTTCAGCGCCTCGAGCATCTCCACCATCCGGCGCGTGTTCTGCGCAATCACGTCTGTCTGTTCCCTGGCCCCTTCCGCCAACCGCCGAATCTCGCGGGCGATCACGGCAAACCCGCGCCCGCTCTCCCCTGCGCGCGACGCCTCAATCGAGGCGTTCAACCCGAGAATGCGGCTCGTGTCGGCAATCTCCCGGACCTCGTCCGAGATGGACCGCACGTCGCGAACCGCGGTCAGCACGGAACGGGACTCGCGCGCGATGTCGCCGAGGCTCGTGGCCAGAACCTGCATGGACGCGGCCATCTCCTGCAGCGTCGCGCTCGTCTGCTGCACGGACGACGAGAGCGTCGTCGCCAGGCCGACGAGCCGCTCCTTCGCGTCCACGCGGGTACACGCGCAGAAGGCGCCCACGGGTTCACCGCCCTCCGCGGCGATAGGCACCGCCTTGATGACCACCGGCAGGCCCAACACGGAGGCATCCAGGCGCACTTCGCGCACCCGCCCTTCGCGCACGGCCTCATACAGCCCGTCGCCCGGCCGGAGCTCATAGCCTTCCGTTACCGCGAGCGCGAACGTCCGCGCGGGGACCACCGCCCGAATTCGCGTCCGATCCGCCACAAGGATGGCTACATCATCCAAAAACGCTCGTTGGGCCAACCTTGCAAAACGAAGCGCATCGTTGAGCGCCGGATGCATGGCCTGATGTTGCTCCGACGGGACAGTCGATCCGACTTCCACACACATCCTCCTCCACGGCCAGCCATCCTTCCCTTCGATACTCGGTTCCACACGCGCCAGGCATCCTCCTGCTCAGGGAACGAAGTCAAATCGAAGGGGCGCCAGCAACCTGGCGCCCCTTCTGGAATCCGGTCCTTTTTATTCGGCGTCCGCAAGCTGCGGGTTTTCCCCCTCGGGAAAGTTGGGCTTGGGGAATCCGCTGCGCACGCCCCAAAGGTAGAAGACAAGCGCGGACACGGCGACTACCACCATATCCCACCCGTAGGGCAGGACGCCGATGCCGCCGAACTTGCCGCTGCCAAGGAACGAGACGAGCGCCATCCACAACAGATACACGATGAGCCAAAGCCCGCGGCGGAAGTGCTCCGAAAATCCGCGCCAGCCCGCCTTCGCGGTATAGTAGAAGTAAATCGGCAACCCGATGATGATGACGATGATGACCTCGCCCGTCAACGGCCACTGCGCCCAGTACAGGATGAGCGACGCGAAGATGAACGCGATAGGAGCAATGACGGCCATCCCCGGGACTCGCACCGGGCGCTCGACGTTTTCGCCCATCTTGCGGAACGCCATGACGGCGATGGGCCCGGTGACGTACGAGATGAGCGTCGCGACCGAAATCACCCCGGAAAGCTCGCCCCAGCCCCGGAACATCAGCATGAAGATGTACGCGATGACGAGGTTCAGCCACATCGCCGCGCGTGGCACGCCGTAGCGCGGGTGAATCCGGCCGAACACCTTCGGAAAGTAGCCGTTCGCCTCCAGGCCGTGGACCATGCGCGCGGTCGTCGCCGTGTACGTGATGCCCGTGCCGGACGGCGACACGAACGCGTCCAGAAAGAGAATGATGGCGAGCCAGTTCACGTTCAGGGCGAGGGCGAGATCGGCAAACGGCGACTTCAGGTTGATGCTTGCCCAGCCGTGGCTCAGCAGGTTCCCCGGCATTGAGCCGATGAACGCGGCCTGCAAGCAGAGGTAAATCACGCCGGCGAGCAGAACGGAGCCAATCACGGCGAGTGGCACGTTCCGGCTCGGGTTGCGCGCCTCGCCCGCCAGGTTGATGGGGCTCTGGAAGCCGTTAAACGCAAAGATGACGCCAGACGTCGCGATGGCCGTCAGCACGCTCGCCCATCCGTTGGGCGCAAACCCGCCGTACTGCGTGAAGTTGTGCGTGTCAAAGTGAGCGGCGATGAGGCCAATCACAGTGAGCGCAGGAATGATGAACTTGAACACAGTGATGAGCGTGTTGGCACGGGCGAACAGCTTCACCGTCCAGTAGTTCAGCAAAAAGTAAATGAAGACGAGGATGGCTGCCAGAAGCAAGCCGGGCGGCGTGAGCGTCTTGTTGACGTACAGGTGGTGCGTCCACTGAGCCCAGTGCCAGGGCCACGAGCTCATATACTGAATCGATGCCTCTGCCTCAATCGGGATGACGGACGCAATGGCAATCCAGTTCGCCCAGCCGGACAAAAACCCGACGAACGACCCATGCGAATAGTGCGCGTAGCGCACCATGCCGCCGGATCGCGGGAACATGGGGCCAAGTTCCGCATAGGTCAGGCCGATGAGTAAAATGACAGCCATACCCAGGATCCAGGCGACGATTGCGGCCGGACCTGCGACCTTGGCGGCCTTCCACGCGCCGAACAGCCAACCCGAGCCGATGATGGACCCGAGCCCGGTCATGGTCAGCGCGACGAGATGAATCTCTCGGCGCATGCCCTTGTCCATGAAATTCCTCCCTTGTGTGTGCGGATTCCGTGATGTGCCCTCCCGCGGCGTCGGAGCACCCGCAGTGTCTCTGCGTGATCGCTTTCATGCGCATGTATGAGGGCACAAACTGTCCACCATACGCCCCATGATGCCGCAAGGAGCTCAGCTCTGTCAACCGAGATACTTATTGGAATTGATGGACGATTTCGATCCGCCCGAGATGGACGATCAGTTCTCAACTTTTCCATTTGCGAAACGGCTTGCAAAACGACGTACGTCCGCATCGTTGAACGCGCAAGAACCTTCCCGGCATGAACGGACATCCTCGTTCATATCATCGGATTGGGTCAAGAAATTGAAAGACCTACGAACCCGATTTCTAGGGTTGAATCTTCGCAAGTCTCCTAATATGATGGAGTTGAAAGCGGTTTCCAACCGTTTTCTGATCAAGTAAGGAGGGGACATGGGTGGCAGTTCAAGAAGTGAACGCGAGCGCTCTGCATCCGGATGTCGTCGAGTTTCTCAAGGGTCCCAAGGGCTTGTTTATTGACGGCGAATTCGTTCCCTCACTCTCCGGTAAAACCTTCAAGTCTATCAATCCCGCGACGGAAGAAGTCCTGGTAGAAGTCGCGGAGGCGGAAGCCCCCGATATCGACCGCGCGGTCAAAGCTGCTCGTCGCGCCTTTGAGTCCGGTCCGTGGTCGCGCATGAGCGCCGCAGAACGGTCTCGGTTGCTCTACAGACTGGCAGATCTAATGGAAGAACATAAGCTGCAGCTCGCTCAGCTGGAGACGCTCGATAACGGCAAACCCATTCGCGAGTCCCTGAACGCAGACCTTCCCCTTGCGATTGAACACATTCGCTACTACGCCGGCTGGCCCACCAAAGTCGTGGGACAGACCATCCCAGTAGCAGGAAAGTACTTCAATTACACGCGCCACGAGCCCGTTGGCGTAGTGGGCCAGATCATCCCGTGGAACTTCCCGCTCCTCATGGCGTGCTGGAAAATCGGCGCTGCGTTGGCCATGGGCTGCACGGTGGTACTCAAGCCGGCCGAGCAGACGCCGCTCTCCGCACTCTACCTGGCCAAACTGATTCAGGAAGCCGGCTTCCCACCGGGTGTCGTCAACGTCGTGCCGGGCTTTGGCGAGACCGCTGGACAGGCGCTCGTGGAGCATCCGGACGTCAACAAGATTGCGTTCACCGGATCGACGGAAGTCGGCAAGCTCATCATGCGCAACGCTGCGGCTACGCTGAAGCGCGTCACGCTTGAACTCGGCGGCAAGTCCCCGAACATCATTCTCCCCGATGCTGACATGAGCCGAGCCATCCCAGGCGCGTTCATGGGGATCATGTTCAACCAGGGCCAGGTGTGCTGCGCCGGATCGCGCCTGTTCGTGCAGAAGAAAGCGTACGACAACGTGGTGGCCGATCTCGTCTCCCTCGCAAAGAAGATCCGCCAGGGCCCGGGTCTGGACCAAAGCACGGAGATGGGACCGCTCGTGTCCGATGAACAGGAAAAGCGCGTGCTCGGCTACATCGAGAAGGGCGTGGAAGAGGGCGCCGAGGTCCTCGTCGGCGGCGGCAAGGCCACGGATCGCGGATACTTCGTGCAGCCGACCATCTTTGCCAACGTCCGGGACGACATGACCATCGCGCGCGAAGAGATCTTCGGACCGGTGGTCGCGGCGATGCCGTTTGAAGACCTGGACGAAGTCATTGCGCGGGCGAACGACACGGAGTACGGCCTGGCGGCCGGTGTGTGGACGGAGAATATCCGCAACGCCCACTATATCGCCAGCAAGCTGAAGGCCGGCACTGTTTGGGTCAACTGCTACAACGTGTTTGACGCGGCGGCTCCGTTCGGTGGATACAAGCAGTCTGGTATCGGGCGCGAAATGGGCTCGTATGCGTTGAATAACTACACGGAAGTCAAAGACGTCTGGATCAGCTTGAGCTGAATCCCGCATGCAAGTGAGGCCCGGCGCTTCGCCGGGCCTATTTTTGTCGCCCAAATTGGCAGATGTGGACGTTTGTAGACACCGGCGCTCCCATGCTCGCCTATTGTGTGCAGAAAGTGATTCTCTCGGCGAGGAGGACGCCCAGTGTCACAGCCTAACATTCCGAATATCAATCCATCCATCACGCTCACTCGGGATGACGCGGTCAACCTGCTTCTCTCGTCCATCGCGCTCGAGGAACTCGGACTTGGCCACCTCACGAACGCGGAGGCGGAAAAGATCCAATACGTCCTCGGCACGCTGACGGGCGCCACCGGAACCCAACCGTCGCTGGATGACCTACTCACGCTCAATCAATCGGTGAACGCCACGCTGGACAACATCATCCGCAAAGAGCTCATCTTGGACAGCAAGCTTAGCAACGTGATGTCGCTAGCGAATGTCGGCCCTACCGGTCCCACAGGACCTACAGGGCCTACCGGACCGACGGGGCCCACAGGGCCAACTGGACCCACAGGACCTACAGGACCGACGGGTCCGGCTGGTGGACCTACGGGACCTACGGGACCTACGGGACCTACGGGACCGACTGGACCGACTGGACCGACTGGACCGACTGGACCGACTGGACCGACTGGACCGACTGGACCGACTGGACCGACTGGACCGACTGGACCCGCGGGTTCGAGCGCCATCATTCCGTACGCATCTGGGCTGCCCGTCGCGTTGACGACCGTGGCCGGCGGTCTGGTGGGCACCACGAGCCTTGTCGGGTTCGGCAGCTCAGTGACGGGCGTCACGTTGCTCGGCTCCGGCCAGATCGATCTCACGGGCGCCGGGGGGACGCTCCTCAACTTCGCGTTCTCCATGCCTCGCGATGGGACCATCACGTCCATCGTCGCGTACTTCAGCGCCACCGCCGCCCTGAATCTGCTTGGCACGACGGTGACCATCACCGCACAGCTGTATGAGTCGACGACGCCAAACAACACGTTCTCGCCCATCCCGGGGGCGTCTGTCACGTTGACACCTCTCACCGGCACCATCGCCGTGGGGCAAATCGCTACCGGCAGCGCCACGGGGCTTTCCATCCCGGTCAGCGCTGGCACGCGGCTTCTGCTCGTCTTCTCGGCGACGGCAAGCGGCCTGTCCCTCGTGCAGACCGTCGCGGGTTACGCCTCGGCGGGCGTTGCCATCAGTTGACCAAGGCTCGGAGACGGTCGAACTCCCTCTCAAGGATTCGGCCGTCTCCTGCGCGCGCTGCGCCGAAGGCTTTGAGCCCCCTTCCGCCGGAGCGGTGTCCACAGCTGGTGGGCCGGATCGCGCTCGATGCGAGAAACGCGCGACGCCGGGCCTCGCAGGAAGGGCAAGGAATGCAAGGTCTCCGCGTTCCTCGCGGACTTGCCAACATGGCCACACGCCTCCTCCATTCGTTCAAGAAACCCTTGTTTCGCGCGTCGCCAGGCGCCGCTCAACTCCGCGATTCCCGCGTCATCCACCCGCTGATCCACGAGGCGAACCAGCCGGAGCAGCACCACGACGCCCTCCCACACGCCCTGCGAACCGCGGTCCCGCCGTGCGCCTGCCGCGTGGCCGAGAGCGGCCTCGAGTGCCTCGCATTCCCAGCGAAACGCCTCCCAATGTCCCGCGTACATGGCAAGCCGCGCGTGCGCCTCCTCCTCAGCGCACGGCCATCTGTTCTCCATTTGTCGACACAAACGCACAAGGCGCTCGCGAAGGCACTTTAGCGATTCATGATGCACGAGCGCCATGAGCCCTGTCGATCCGGCATTCGCGCGCACCGCGGCGGCCAACAGGCGCGCGGACGCCGCCTCCAACTGAGCGAGCCGCTCCAGAACCAGAACAGCCGATGGAGCCCCTGAACGTGAGGCGATGTCCCCTATTCCCCGCAACATTCCGGAGCACCCTCGCAGGGCAGCATTCTCATCACCGCGTCGAGCTTCATCTGAAGCAGCAATTCCTTGCGAATGAGTGTGCGAAGCGTTCGCTCCACGGCCTCGTTGACACACAGCAGCTCTTCCATTGACAGGTGCGGATCCGCCGCCGCCTTCTGCAGCTTCTCGCCCTCGGCGTTCAGAATGTGGGCCAGCCCCAGCTCCTCCATCGCGATAGAGGCGAGCAAGAGATGAACCACCTGTTCCCTCGTCAGCTCGATGTCCGGCCGAATGTCCGGAATATTGGGCATGGACACAGCGCATTCCTCCCTCCCTCCACCTGTATGCAGGCCATCGCCCAAGCGCGCCAGGCGGACGCGCGCCTTCGCGCGACGGTCGTCCGCCGCATAGGGTAAAGGTGCAACCTGGGAGGAATGCGCATGGCCACCTGGTCCCTTTGCATGATTGTCCGAAATGAGGAGGACACGCTTCCGCGCTGCCTCGCGTCCGTCGGCGATCTCGCCGACGAGATCATCGTCGTCGACACGGGTTCGACGGATCGCACATCTGAAGTGGCCCGATCTTTCGGCGCACACGTGCACCCTTTCACGTGGCGCGACGACTTCAGCGCGGCGCGCAACTACGCGTTCAGCCTCGCGACAGCCGACTACATTTTCTGGCTCGACGCGGACGACGTCATCCGCGCAGAGGATTTCTCGACATGGAAAGACTTGAAGACCTCGCTGGATCCCGGTGTCGACGCCGTCACCGCCTGGTATCACCTCGCATTTTACGGCGATACACCATCGTACAGTTCCCGACTCGTCCGCGTGGTGCGGCGAGCTGCCGGCTTTCTCTGGCGTGGCCAGGTTCACGAATACCTGGAGGTCCGGGGCAACGTGCTCCACGCCGACGCGGCCGTCTGTCACCGCCCCGTGCGACACGACGCGGACCGCAACCTGCGCATCTACGAGGCGCGCATCCGCGCCGGGGAGTTGCTCGGCGCACGCGACACGCTCTACTACGCGAACGAGCTCGTCGATCACGGCCGGATTGTCGAAGCGATGACCCAATACGAGGCGTTCCTCAAGATGCCTGACATTTGGAAGGAAGATGCCATCTTCGCGTGTTATCGTCTCTCGGATTGCCACCTCCGGCTCGGTCAGCAGGAGGAGGCGCGCATGGCCGTGCTGCGATCGTTCCTGTACGACGCACCCCGTTCCGAGGCGTGTTGCCGGCTCGGACACGCGGCGCTTGAACAGGGCGATCTCGACGCGGCGCTGTCGTGGTATCGGCTGGCCATCCTCTGCCGCCGCCCTCCTGGATTCGTGGGCTTTCTCAACCGCGCCTGCGAGACCTGGCTGCCCCATATCCAACTGTGCGTGATTCTCGCGCGGCTCGGGCGCATCCGGGAGGCTTACGAACACAACGAGTGGGCAGCGAAATTCCTCGGCAGCGAAGATCCGATGATTCTCCACAACCGCGCACAACTCGCCGCGATGCTTCAAGCGTCAGAGGGCGCGTGACGGGCAGGCCCGCCGCGCGCCCAAGCCTTACTTCTGCACGGGCTGCAGGTGTTGCATGACGATGGCCGTCAACTGCGCAAGCTCTATTCTCGCAACTTTCACACGAGGTCCGATCCGCGGAACGCCCCGGTTGACAGGGCGCCTGAGCTCAGGTGTCATGGAACCAAATGCGTCGTGAACACTCGGCGGATCGGGAGGATGCGCATGGAACTTGTCCAGCTCGAGTACTTTTTGGCCGTGGCGGAGCACCAGAGCTTTCGCCGCGCCGCGGACGCCATCCGCGTGTCTCAACCCGCGCTGTCTCGGGCCATCCAAAAGCTCGAGGGCGATCTCGGCGCGCCGCTCTTCGTGCGCACCGCGCAGGGCGTGCGCCTCACGCCGTGCGGCGAGGCGTTTCTGCCTCACGCCCGCCAGGCGCTCGCCGAGGTAGCCGCGGGCGCTCGCAAGGTCGCCGAGCTCGCGGGCCAGGCCCGGGGCGTGCTCCACGTCGGCCTCATCTACTCGCTCGGCACGCGCTTCCTCCCCGACGTCATTCGCACGTTCACCCGCACGCACCCCGGTGTGACCGTCCGGCTGTCCGAAGCGCCGACCCAGAAGCTCTTGCAACAGCTCGATGCCGGCGAGATCGACATCGCGTTCTGCACGCCGCAACACGCGCCGCACCTGACGCTCGTCGAAATCCTGCAGGAGGAACTCGTGGCCATCGTCCCCCTCGATCACCCGCTTGCGGCGAAGGACCAGTGTCACCTGTCCGATCTCGCCGAGGAGCCGTTCGTCGCTTACGCCCGCGAGAGCGGTATCCGCCACGTGATTGAGCGCTACTGCGCGGACGCGGGATTCACGCCGCGCGTGGCCATGGAAGGCGTCGAAGACCTGACCGTGGCGGGGCTCGTGGCCGCCGGCGTCGGCGTCGCCGTGGTGCCGCTGCACGCCCAGCTCGCCCAGTTGCCCGTCCACGTCCTCCGGCTGTGCGAGCCGTGCAAGCGGTCCGTCTACATGGCCTGGCACACCCACACGACCCTGTCGCCCGTCGCCCGCGCGTTCATCGCATTCGTGAAGCGCATGTGCGCACCGTGATGGCCCGAGAGGCATCCGTTTCAACCCGCGAAGGACCTCCAGCGCGGGCACGTTTCCCCGCATTTTCACCCGAACCCGGCGACCTGCTACACTTGGGGGTGGACGTTTCAACGACGGGAAGGGGACTTCACGTGGACATTCGCCGCTTCGTCATCTCGCCCATCCAGTCCAACTGCTACGTGATTGCCGAGTCGTGGGAGCGCGGCGCGAACGCTGTCGTCATTGACCCGGGCGATCTCGCGCTGGATCCCGTGTTTTCGTTCATCGACGAGATGGGCCTCAAGCTCATCGCCAACTGGAACACGCACGGCCACTTTGATCACGTCATCGGCGCGGACCGCCTGCGCCAGCGGTACAGCGTGCCGTCGTACCTCCACCGGGACGATCTCGTCACGTGGAACCGCGCCCCGCACTGGTACCGGGCGTACCTCGCGGACGATGCGCCGGATTTGCGCCAACCGGACGCGTGGCTGCAGGACGGCGATGAACTTACGCTCGGCGACGAAACGTTCACCGTGTGGCACACGCCGGGTCATTCGCCGGGAAGCGTCTGTTTCGTCGGCAAGCGCGTGGTGTTCTCCGGGGACACGTTGTTTGCAGGCACTATCGGGCGTGTGGATCTGGAGGGATCAGATCCGGGAGCCATGCAGGCGTCGCTCAAGCGCATCCTCCAATGGCCGGATGATCTCGAGATCTACCCAGGCCACGGGCCCGCAACGCGCATGGGACACGAACGAAGACACAACCGATTTCTGCTGGAGGTCATGCAGGGTTGAAAGGCATCGAGGCGGAGCGCATGCTCCGCCTCGCCGCGGTCATGGAATAGGCATTTTGGCCGCCGAAGACGCGCCCGCCTGGGCATTCCGGGACGGGATGCGGTCGAGATCGGTCAACAGGAACGCGTAGCTCAACACGCCAATGAAGAGAATCACGGCCGCGCAGAGGAACGCATCCATGAACGATCCCGTCGCCTGCACAATGAAACCGGTTACAATTGGAGCAAGTATGCCCATGGCGTTGTTGCCAAACGTGAGAAACCCCGTGAGGACGCCCACCGTGCCCTTGGGCGCGATGAACGTCGGAATGCTCATCGCGATGGACGAGGTGCAGACCAAGGCGCCGAGCGCGATGGAGATGAAGAACACGGCCCAGCCTGGCGAACGCGTGTACGCGGCGCCGATGACGGTGAGCCCGAGGAGCAAGCACACCACGAGCACGGTTTTGCGCACCCGAAGCGGATTCCTGCCGCGCTTCACGAGCCAGTCGATGAGAAAGCCCGCGACAAACAACTCGGACGCGAACCCGACGAGCCAAGGAATGGCCGCGAACCAACCTGTCTTCAACACGGACATGTGCATCTGGCCCTCCAGATAGCCCGGAAGCCAGGACAAAAAGAGCCAGAACGAGTAGGCGTACGCCGCAAATCCGATGAACACGCCCCACACCTTGCGGTAGCGCAACAGATGGCCCAAGTTGCGCCACAGCCCGCCTTCCGCTTGACCTTCCTCCTGCGATCCGCCCTCCTCGATGTACGCCAACTCTTCCCGCGACAACCACTTGTCTTCGCGCGGATCGCGATACATGGCCCAGTAGATGAACACGTAAACGACGCTCAGAATGCCCGTTGCGATGAAGCCACCGCGCCAGCCCCACTCCGTGATGGCAAACGCCAGGAGCGGCGCGCCAATCGCGCTCGCGAGCTTGGACTCCGAGTCATAAAGGGACACCGCCCGCGCGCGCTCCGCGACGGGGAACCAGTAGCCCACGGACTTCACCGCCGCCGGGAAATACGGCGCCTCGCCGATGCCAAGCAGCACGCGCCCCAGCAGGAGCAACCCTTGCCCCATGGCCGCCGCCGTGACGAAGCAGGCGATGGACCACAGCACCATCCCCAAGCGAATGACCCATTTGACGCCAATTTTGTCGAGCAAGGCACCCACCGGAATTTGCAACAGCGCGTACGACCAACTGAAGGCCGAGAGCACGATGCCCATCTGGCCGGCTGTCAGGTGAAACGTGCCCTCAATTGGCTTCGTGGCCATCGAAGTGGCCGACCGGTCCAAGTAGTTGACAATCACGCCCACGGCGATCAACACGCCGATCCACCAACGCCGGTGTTTCACGCCATCTCCTCCTCGTCTCACGGATTACGCCGACCGCCATCTCGCCTCTTCAAGCGATTGCAGAAGCGCCGGAAAGCCTCGCCGGCCGAAGTACTCGAGCGATACGAATCCCTGATATCCGCGCGCGGCAAGTTCCCGCAGCACGCGGTCGTTGTCCACGTCTCCCGACGGATCGAACGCCGAGACTGGGACGCTCTGGTACCACGCCTCATGATTCCAATGGTAGTTTTTGCAGTGCACGTGCCGAACGGCTGGATACACCTCCCGAAGCACTTCGAGCGGGTCGAGGTGGTCCGGGTTAAAGTTGGCAGCATCGAAGATCAGGCCGAGATCGCCGCCCGGAACCGAGTGGAGCAGACTGCGCAGGCTGTCGAGAGAATCCGCAAACGTCTGGTAATGGGTCTCCACCAGGAGATCCGATCCCATGCCTTGCGCGATGATCCGCGCTTCGACCAGTGCGGCCAGGGACTCATCCCACAGCTCGGGGCTCGCCGCGCGCGAAGGCAGGTGGCCGAAGAACGTCCGAATGGCAGGGCCGCCAAGCGCGGAGGCCATCTCGGCGTAGCGGCGCACGTCCCGGAGGTCGGAGTCGCGATCGCGCGGGCTGCGGGAGAAATAGGTGTAGCCGCTGATGACCGGCACGCTGAGTCCCTCGTCGGCGAGCCTCGACGCGAGTTCCTCGAGCGCCATCCGACCGGCCGCGGCATAGGGCTCGACATGGCCGACCCACAGCTCCAGGCCGTCCACGGGGACGCCGGACGCCCGCCAGGCGCGGACGAGCTTCAGGATGTCCTCGAGGGACCGCTCCTTCATCCCGGTGGTGCACACGCTCCACTTCATCGCGATGCGCCTCCTTCGAAGGCGATGAGCGCCTTGCCCGGCTTGCCGGAAAGCGCGTGATGGTACGCCTCGGCGTATGCCTCGAGCGGCCACACGCCCGCACACAGCTTGTCGAAGGCTTGGCGCAGGGCGGGATCGCCCTTCAGCCGGGCGAGCGCGTCCACGAAATCCTGCCGGACGTAGATGATGGACCCGAGAAGCGACGCCTCCTTGCGGACAAAGACCTGCATCGGCAACCGAGCCTCCTCCGCAAGGCCCAGCGCGACGATGCAGCCCCTCGGCTGCACGCACGCCACTGCCGCGGCGATGGCGTCCGGCGCGCCCGCCGCTTCGACGACGGTCGCGTACGCGTCGGCCTCGAGTTCCGAGACGAGCGCCGTGCGCACGCCCGGCACAATCCTCCGAACGAACGCCAAACGGTCCTCGCGCACGTCCGCCGCCGTCACTCGGGCGCCGAGCGACTGCGCCAGCATGGCGCAGAGCGCGCCCTCCGTGCCGCTGCCCAGGATGAGCACCTCATCGCCCGCGCTGACCCGTGCCCGGTGGACAGCGTGCCAAGCCACGGCGAACGGTTCGACCATCGCGGCCTCCACGTCACTCACCTCGTCGGGCACCGGCACCGCGTACTTGGCCTCGATCACCCAATCCTCCGCGAATCCCCCCGGCGCGTTGATGCCAATCGACGCCTTCCGGACGCACACGTTCGTCTGCCCGCGGCGACAAGGCACACATTCGCCACAGTAGGTGTTGGGAATGATCACGACGCGATCGCCCGGCGCAAGATCCACGCCTGCCCCCACTTCGACGACGCGGGCCACGAGTTCATGCCCAGGGCGGACGGGATAGCTCGCGTGGCGCAGGTGGCCGTGATACACCTTCGTATCCGAGCCGCAGATGCCGCCCATGATGGTGTGAAGCCGCACCTGACCGTCCCCCGGCGATCCCGCCGCCTCCGCTTCGCACAGGCGCAAGCGCGAAGGCGCTTCCATCACCAGTTGTCGCATGCGCGTTCACCTCGATCTCGCTCGCACTTCCCCGGCCGGGTTGATTTGAATGTACCATCCGCGGGCGCGATGGCGCCAATGCCATTCTTGCGCCGGGGCGATGCACGGCAGTTATCAGCCCCGCCGCAGGGAACAAAAAGACCCCTGCGGCGGGGGCATGCGGAGCCGCAGGGGTGAGTGGGAACTGGATGGGACGGTTGCGAGCGTCAATGACGGATCAGGTAATCGAACGCGCCGAGCGCGGCCGTCGCGCCGGAGCCCATGGAGATGATGATCTGCTTGTACGGCACGTTGGTGCAGTCGCCCGCCGCAAACACGCCCTCGACGCTCGTCTGGCCGCGGCTGTCGACGACAATTTCGCCGAACCGCGTCTTCTCGACGAAATCGCCGAGCCACTCCGTGTTCGGCACGAGGCCGATTTGCACGAACACGCCTTCGAGCTCCAGCTGGTGCTCCTCGCCCGTGGCGCGATCGGCATAGCGAATGCCCGTCACGCGCTCCGTGCCGAGGATCTCCTTCGTCTCGACGTTCGTGAGCACCGTGACGTTGGGCAGACTGAACAGCCGCTTCTGCAAGATCTCATCCGCCTTGAGCTGAGGCAAAAACTCGAGCACGGTGACGTGCGACGCGAGACCCGCGAGATCGATGGCCGCCTCAATGCCAGAGTTGCCGCCGCCGATCACGGCCACGCGCTTGCCCTGGAAGAGCGGGCCGTCGCAGTGCGGGCAGTAGGCTACACCCTTGGTCTGCAACTCCTTCTCGCCAGGGACGCCCAGGTTGCGCCAGCGGGCACCTGTCGCGATGATGACCGTCTTCGACTTGAGTGTCGCGCCGCTTTCGAGATCGACCTCGATGAGATCGCCTTTTCGCAATTGTTTCGCGCGTTGAGATTTGATAATGTCGATATTGTAATGACGGACATGTTCCTCAAGCTGGGCGGCGAATTTCGGCCCTTCGGTGTACTTCACGCTGATGAAGTTCTCGATGCCGAGCGTGTCGTTCACCTGGCCGCCGAACCGGTCCACCACGATGCCGGTTCGGATGCCCTTGCGGGCCGCGTAAATGGCCGCACTCGCGCCCGCGGGGCCGCCGCCAATCACCAGGACGTCGTACGGGTCGCGCGCATTCAGGTCGGAGACGTCCGCTTGGCTGCCGAGCTTCGCGAGGATCTCCTCCACGGACATGCGCCCGCTCTCGAAGAATTCCCCGTTGAGATACACCGTCGGCACCGCCATCACGTTCTTCTCTTCCACTTCCGACTTGAACACGGCGCCGTCGATCATCGTGTGCCGGATGTTCGGATTCAGCACGCTCATCAGGTTGAGGGCCTGCACCACGTCTGGGCAGTTGTGGCAGCTTAAGCTGACGTACGTCTCGAATTCGTACGTGCCCTCGAGGCTCTGAATCTGGCGGATGACCGACTCATCCACCTTGGGCGGCCGACCGCTCACCTGCAAAAGCGCCAGAACGAGCGATGTGAACTCGTGTCCAAGCGGTGCGCCGGCAAACACGATGCCCGTGTCCTCGCCCGGGCGGTTCACGCTGAAGCTCGGACGCCGCGGAAGATCAGCCTCTTCCACGTGAATCTTGGGCGACATCGATTTCAATTCGTTCACGAGCTCCATCATATCGCGGGAGGCGTCGTCGGACCCGGGCGCAACCCGGATCACGACGTCGCCTTCCATGAGCTCGAGATACTGTTTCAGTTGCTCTCGAATTTCATCGTCGAGCACCATGGTCAGGCCAACACCTCCTCAGATCTTGCCGACGAGATCGAGGCTCGGCTTGAGCGTCTTCTCGCCTTCCTTCCACTTCGCCGGGCAGACCTCACCGGGGTGATTGCGCACATACTGTGCGGCCTTCACCTTCGGAATCAGCGTCGACGCGTCGCGGCCGATCCCGTCCGCCGTGATCTCGATGGCCTGGATGACGCCGTCCGGATCGATGAGGAACGTGGCGCGCTCCGCGACCCCCTGGTCCTCGATGAGCACGTCAAAGTTGCGGGAAATCTCGTGCGTCGCGTCGCTGATCATCGTGTAGGTGATCTTCTGAATGGACGGCGACACGTCGTGCCAAGCCTTGTGCACGAAGTGCGTGTCCGTCGAAACGGAGTACACTTCCACGCCGAGCTTCTTCAGCTCGTCATAGTGCTCCTGCAGGTCCTCCAACTCCGTCGGGCACACGAACGAAAAGTCCGCCGGATAGAAGCACAGGATGCTCCACTTGCCCAACAGATCTTGATCCGTCACCTCAATGAACTCGCCGTTGCGGTACGCCATGGCCTTGAACGGCTGAATCTTCTTGCCCACGAGAGACATCGACGATCATCCTCCTTCGTAAGGTGAATGTGAGCGGATGTATGTCCTCCGCCGAAGCGGGATGGACCGAATCGGGCTCGTCTCGCGCCGCGAGAGAGCTTTGCAGAATGAGAACATTGAATTATAATCAACTCGTAATGAGTCGTACTTTAGAATCGTTCTCATCTAGGTCGCATTATAAAAAAAGCGATGACGGTTGTCAAAGGGGATAGAATCGAGTAAAACCACGGATGAAAGGAGGGGGTGACATGCAGGCGCAGAAGGACGCTGTGCAGTTGTTGAAAAATGCCGGCCTGCGCGTGACCCCGCAGCGAGAAGCCATTCTCCAGTTCTTGTTGGACTACGACGGTCATGCGACCGTGGACGATATTTACACGTCACTGCAGGACCGCTTTCCTAGCATGAGCGTATCCACCGTCTACAATACGGTAAAGCAACTGTCGCAGGTGGGACTCGTGAAGGAGATTGGCGTTGGCGAGGGCGCGAGCCGGTTCGACATCAACGTGGAACCCCACCATCACCTGGTCTGCACGCGCTGCGGTGCGCTGTTCGACTTCTACCTGGAGGAGCCGATTCGCTTGTCCGTTCCGCCAGAAGCCGAGGGGTTCGAAGTTGAAGACTACCACGTCGAGGTGCGCGGCGTCTGCCCGCGGTGCAAGAAGCAGCAGGTGTCGTGATCATGTGCGGTGGGAGCCTTCTGTCGACACGGTGAAGGGACCAGCTGAAATCCGCATGGTCCCTTCTCACGTGCCGTTCGCGCTTCGTCAGTGAACCCGCTTCTCCATGCCCGTCCAGAGCATCTCACGAAGCTTGAACTTCTGAAGTTTGCCCGTCGCTGTTCGAGGCAACTGATCAACGAAGTAGAATGCCTTCGGCACCTTGAAGTGAGCAAGTCGCGCCCGGCAAAACGCCCTCAGTTCCTCTTCCGTCAACTGCGTACCGGGCTTCTTCACGACGAACGCGACTGGAACCTCTCCCCATTGCTCGTCTGGTCTCGATACGACCCCAGCCTCAATGACATCGGGGTGCTCGTAGAGTACGCCTTCGACCTCCACGGAAGACACGTTTTCTCCACCCGAAATAATGATGTCCTTCAGCCGATCGACAATTTCGATATGCCCATTCGGGTGGACGACCGCCAGATCACCTGTATAAAACCATCCATCGCGGATCGCCTTCGCCGTCTCGTCCGGATTCTTGTAGTAACCATCCATCACGACGTTGCCGCGAGCCACGATTTCGCCTACCTCCTGGCCATTCCAAGCCACTTCCTGACCGTCCTCGCGCACGACTTTCACTTCTCCGGCGAAGACCATTTCCACCCCTTGTCTCGCCTTGGCCCGCGCGCGTGCGTCACCCTGGAGTTGGTCATTCGTCTGCGTCCACTCGCAATAGGTGATGAACGGAGAGGTTTCTGTCAGTCCATACACGTGCACAATCTCCATTTGAAGAAATTTCTCTGCTTTCTCGATCACGGCCGCGGGCGGCGGAGAGCCCGCCGTGGCCATGCGAGTGCGGCGATTCAGATGCACATGCTCCACACCAGGGTGTTGGAGAATCATGTTGAGGACAGTTGGCGCCGCACACGCGAGGGTCACCCCCTCGTCCACATACAGGCGAAGGATGACCGCGGGATCCACCTTTCGCAGACAGATGTGCGTGCCGCCCACCGCCGTGATCGCCCACACACCTCCCCAGCCATTCACGTGAAATAACGGCAAGGTGTGCAAGTACACGTCGTCATGCGTGACGCGAAGATGAAACAAAAAGTCCGCCGCGTTCAGGTAGCTGTTGCGGTGCGTGAGAACCACGCCCTTGGGGCGCGAAGTCGTGCCACTGGTGTAATTGATGCTCAGCGGCTGATCTTCATCAATCTGTGTCTCAATAGGCTGGTCCGAGGCGCGCTCGAGCAACGCCTCATAGTCGTAGGCCTCCATGGGCCAATCGTGGCCTGCAATCTGAATCACGTGGCGCAGTCCAGGTCGTCCAGGCAGAATGGATTCCACCACATGCCCCCATTCGCTATCGACAATTAGCACCTCGCTCTCGCTGTGATCGAGAATGTAAGCGATTTCTTCCGGCTGAAGACGAATGTTGATAGGCACGATGACCGCACCCAATTGGCAGATGCCAAAGAAGGCTTCGAGCATTGGATGGGTGTTCGGGCACAACACCGCGACCTTGGAGCCCCGTGACACACCAAGTTCCAACAACGCATGAGAGAGCCGATTGACTCGGCTCGAGAACTCACCGTACGTGAACCTTTGCGGGCCGTCCACCACGGCAATCTTATGCGGATAGAGCTTTCGAGCCCGGCGCAACCAGTCGAGAGGCGTGAGCGGAACTTTCATAGGAATCCTCCTGGCTTGTAAGAATATCAAAATCTACATGATACTCTGACATATTCACCTGAACGCTTGCAAGAGTCTCGTCTGGTCAGCTTCATCAATTCCCAGATGCACGGATAGCCAGTTCCACGAATTTCAGCGGGCGGCGACTTCTCGTACCGCCCGCTGCAGCGAACGACCTTACGACTCGACCGCACCGCCCGTGCTCCTGCCGCGTGTATACCACCGTTTCACCGCGTACACCACCAGCAGCACCGCCACGCTCACCAGGCTCAGCACCAACTGCGAAAGGTCGCCTGGCTGGAACGCCATGGCCACAATCACGGCGGTCATGGCCGCGATGCAGAGATACGTCAGGAACGGGAACAGCCACATGCGCACCTTGAGTTCCTCGCCCTCCCGCTCCATGCGCCGGCGCATCACGAGTTCGGAGCAGGCGATGAGCAGATAGATGAAAAGTCCCACGGCGCCGGACGAGTTCAGCAGGAACAGGAACACGTGCTGCGGCGACACGTAATCCATGATGATGGACAGATAACCGACGATGGTGCAGAACAGGATGGCCCGAGCCGGCACGCCCCGCCGGTTCGTCCGGAGCAGCGCCTTGGGCGCGTTCCCCTGATACGCGAGCGCAAACAGCATGCGCGAAGCCGTGTACAGCCCGGAGTTCAAGCAGGACAGGACTGCCGTGATCACCACCACATTCATCGCGGCCGCCACGCCCGGGATGTGCAACAGGCTGAGCGCGCTGACGTACGGGCTCGCGAGCGCTTTGCTGTCGTTCCAAGGGATCATGGTGACAATCAGGAAGATGGACAGCACGTAGAACACGAGCACGCGCCAGATGACGGAGTTGGTCGCCCGCGCCACCGCCTTGGCGGGCTCCTTTGACTCGGCCGCCGCGATGGTCACAATCTCTGAACCGAAGAAGGAGAAGATGAGCGTCGTGACGTCGGCGAACAGCGCTCCCACGCCCTTCGGCGCGAAGCCGCCGTGCGCCGTCAGATTCGAGAAGTTGAGGTGCGATCCCGGCCACAACCCCAGCACAAACAGCCCCGCCAACACGATGAAGACGACGATGGCGGCAACCTTAATAAAGGCGAACCAGTACTCGAATTCTCCGTAGGACCGAACGGACAATAGATTCGATAGCGTCAGAAGCAGGAGCAGGATGAGAGACAAGACCCACAGCGGCACGCCGGGAAACAGCGAGTTGTGGAGCGTCAGCGCACCCGCCGTGGCCTCCACCGCCACGACAATGACCCAGAAATACCAGTACAGCCAGCCCATCAGAAAGCCGGCCCACTCGCCAAGCGCCATCCGGCCGTACTCCGCGAACGACCCGACCGCCGGCCGCGCCGTCGCCATCTCGCCCAACATGCGCATGATGAGGATGACGAGAAACCCCGCCAGCGCGTACGACACCACCGCCGCCGGTCCGGTGGTTTGAATGACCGCGCCGCTGCCGACAAACAGCCCCGCGCCAATCACGCCGCCGAGCGAGATCATCGTCATATGACGCATGCGAAGCGCCTGGCGAAGAGAGGCGCGCTCAAGGCTCGCCTTGACTTCCCCCTTCGTTCCCATCTCCAATTCCCCCTTACGCCTTGACGAGCGATTTCAGGACAAAGCCCACGTTCGCCGGGCGCTCCGCGAGACGGCGCATGAAGTAGCCGTACCAATCCTCGCCGAACGGCACATAGATGCGGACCTTGTACCCCTCGCGGGCGAGCGACTCCTGAAGCTGCGGGCGAATCCCGTACAGCATCTGAAACTCCCACTGGTCATCTGGAATCCGAAGTTCGTGCACTCGGTCCTTCGCCCATGCGATGATGGCCTCGTCATGGGTTGCGATAGCCGTCTTGCCGCCCGATTGCAGTTGAAGCTCGATAATTCGTTTGTAATTTTCATCCACATCCCGCTTCTCCGGATACGCCACGGAGGGCGGCTCCTTGTACGCACCCTTGACAAGGCGAAGATTGGGCTTGAGCGGCGCGAGCGCCCGGATGTCATCGGCGCTCTTGTACAAATACGCCTGGATCACGGTCCCGATGTGCTCCGTCCCGAACTCCGCGTGCAGCTTGCGATAGATGGCAAGCGTCACCTCGTTGTGCGCATAGTCCTCCATGTCGATTCGGACAAAGCGCCCCGTATCGCGCGCCCGCGCGACGATCTTGCGCATGTTCTCCATGCACAGGTCCTCATCGATGTCGAGCCCCAACTGCGTCAGTTTGACCGAAAGATACACGTCGTACGGAAGATCGGCGAATCGCTCGAGCGTGCGCACGCAGAAGTCCGCCGCTTGGCGAGCCTCCTCGGCGCGATCGACAAATTCCCCGAGATGATCCAACGTGGCGGCGAGCCCCCGCCGATGCAGTTGCTCCACGGCGCGCACGGCGTCCTCCAGGGACTCTCCCGGGACAAAGCGTCCCGCCCCGAGCCGGAAGCCGAAGCGGCGCGCCCATCGCTCCGCTCGGCGGTTTCGAGACAACCAAAGTAGCGTGTCGCGCATCAGTTGCTCCATGCGCATCCCCCTCCTCCATGTTGCGAACGCTCGCTGTCTGGGCACATGCACAAAGTGTCTAAAAACTTGACAATGAGTTCGTGATGTGTCTCTATTGTAGACACACGAGCAATGAAAGCGCAATATGTTCCAATTACCACCTCTGGGGGAGATGTGAATGCCGGGCGAGATCACGCGGATATCCGGACTTCCATCCGACATCGTCCTGCGCGCGCTGCTCGACGTCGTGGACGACGCGGTGACCGTGGTGGATCGCGCGGGAACCGTCGTCGCCTGGAACCGAGCGGCCGAGGCGCTGTACGGGATCCCCGCGGAGGACATCGTCGGGCGCCCCATCACCGACTTCTTCGCCCTCGAAGCCCTCGCCGTGCACAGCGTCCTCACCACCGGCGCGCACATCGACCATGCGTACCACCGCCCGCGCCCGGACGTGCACGTGCTCATCTCCGCGGCGCCTGTCCGGGACGAACACGGCGAGATTGCCGGCGCCATCGCCGTCGAGCGAGATATGACCGTCCTTGTCCGCATGGGAGAGGAGAACGCGCGCTATCTGGTCCAGGCGCAAGGCGACATGCTGCGGACGCAGACGGTCGATCGCGTCCTCCAGACCCTGACCACTCCAGGCGGGCCGAGGCACGCGCTCGTGGTCGGCGCCCGCGGCACGGGCAAGCGCACCGTCGCGGAAGCATCCCATCGCCTGCTTCGGCTCCAGGGTCCGTTTCTCGCCGTGCGCGCCGAGCCTCGCGCAGCGGCCCTGATGGACGTCGCGCTCTTTGGTGCGGACGGATCGCTCATCTTATCGCCTGACGCTCGGCGGGAGGGATGGCTCGAACGCGCCGCGGGCGGCACGCTCCTGCTTCAGGACGTGCACCTCATGCCAAGCGCGGTGCAGGCGAAACTCGCCCTGGCCATCGAGGAGCATCGGTTTCGGCCGCTCGGCGGCCATCGGGACCTTCCCCTGCGGTGCCGCATCCTCGCCACCGCGCCCACGGCGGACGCGGTCGATCCGGCCCTTGCCCGCGCGCTCCCGATGGTCGAACTCCCTCCCATCGCCGAGCGGCGAGACGAAAGCCTGCTTCTGTTCCACTTCTGGCTCACGCGTTGGGCCAAGGAGCGCGGGGTGATCCCGCCGCGCCTGTCGGAGGAGGCGGCTGGATTGATCCAGGCGTATCCGTGGCCTGGCAACCTCGCGGAGATGGTGCAGGCGGCGCGGAGGGTGGTGTCGATGGCGGAGGGCGAAGTGCGGCCCGAGCACCTGCCCGAGGCGGTGCGGGCCCTGCACCTGAAGCCGGCACGGCGCCGGGTGCCGCTGGCCCATCAATCGAAGGAGTTGGAGCGCGCGCGCATCCGCGAGGCGCTCGAGGAATCCGGCGGAAACAAATCGCGCGCCGCCCAGCTCCTCGGCATCTCCCGGGCGGCGCTCTACTACAAACTGAAGCAACACGGCATGGATGACGTCACGCGATCCCGTCGACCAGCTTCCCGGGGTTGAGCATGTCGGCCGGATCGAGCAGGCGCTTCACGGCCTGCATCAGGGCGAGGGCCTCGCCGTGCTCCTGCTTCTGATACTTCATCTTGCCGAGCCCGACGCCGTGCTCGCCGGTGCACGTGCCGCCGACGGACAGGGCGTACTCCACCAGGTGGTGCGAGAGCTCGTAGGCGCGGCCGAGATCGTCCGGGTCGGTCGGGTTGACCATCAGGCTGACGTGGAAGTTGCCGTCGCCGACGTGCCCGACGATGCCCCCGCGGATCCCGAGCCGCTCAATCCACGTCTCCGCCACATCCACCGCCTCGGGCAGCTTCGACATGGGCACGCACACGTCGGTCGAGAGGTGCGCGAGCCCTGGGTAGGTCCGCATGAGCGCGTACGCCGCGTTGTGCCGCGCGTGCCAGAGCTTTTGGCGATCCCGCTCGTCCATGACGACGGAGACGCGCGCTGCCCCGGCGTCGCGCAGGATCTCGTCGACCGTCCCCATGTCGGCCTGCACCGCGGCCTGTGAGCCCGACAGCTCGAGGAACAGGGTCGGCGCGGGCGTGTAGGACGTGTCAAACTGGCGGTTGATGATCTCGATGTACGGCTTCGTCACGAGTTCGCACCGCGTGAGCTGGAGCCCGCTGCCGATGAGCATGCACACGGCGTCCACCGCCTCGCGGACCGTCGCAAACTCCGCGGAGGCGGCGAGCGTCGCCTCGGGCACACCGTACACGCGCAGCCACAGTTTGGTGAACAAACCCAGCGTTCCTTCAGACCCCACGAACAGTTCCACCAGGTTGTATCCCGAACTGGATTTGGCGGCGAGCGTCCCGACGTCGATCACGCGGCCATCCGCGAGCACCACTTCAAGTTTGCGCACGTTGGCCTTCATGGGCCCGTATCGCACCGCCGTCGTGCCGCTGGCATTGGTGGCCGCCATCCCGCCGAGAGAGGCGTTGGCGCCGGGATCGACCGGGAACATGAGTCCATACGGACGGAGCGCTTCGTTTAACTGCTGGCGCGTGACGCCGGGCTGGACGCAGACAAGAAAATCGTCAGGCCGGATCTCGAGTACGCGATTCATGCGCGAGAAGTCGACCGAGATGCCGCCCCGCACGGGGATGGCCTGGCCCTCAAGCCCCGAGCCGGCTCCATACGCGACGAGCGGAACTCCGTGCGCGTGCGAAAACCGCGCGAGCGCGATCACGTCCGCCGTATCCTCCGGATAGGCCACCGCATCCGGCAGGTGCTCGGGATGATACGACTCGTCCTTTGCGTGCGACCGGCGAACGCTTTCGCCGAAGCTGAGCTTGTCGCCGAGCTCCTGTTTCAACGTCTCCCAAGGGATGCTCATGATCCAGGCCTCCGTTTCTGGGCAAGCCTTCGCGTAACGCTGCCAAAAAGGGAGTGATGCGCCGCGCGACGATACGATAGGATGAAAAGGGATACATTCATCTCTTTTTGAATTCTAAAGCGAGGTGAGGCGTATGTCGACCGCTTACGTGCCTTCGCCAGACGAGGCGAAGCCCAAAGCCCCGCTCCGGGCGCTCATCTCCATCGCCCTCGCGTGGGCATTTGATGCGATGGACTTTTCCATCCTGACGTTTGTCATTCTCGACATCATGAAAGACTACCACGTCGCCCTGACGCTCGCGGCGTCCGTCTCCTCGGCGACAACGTTCGCCCGGCTCGGCGGCGGATTCCTTGGCGGACTGCTGAGCGACGCGAAGGGACGAAAGTTTAGCCTGATCTTTTCGATCATCTGGTTCAGCGTGTTCGAGTGCTTGACGGGCTTCTCTCTGGGCTTCACGCTGCTGATGATTGTGCGGATCCTGTACGGACTCGGTATGGGATCCATGTACGCGAGTGGCACCCCGATGCTCATGGAGATGATTCCGGCGCGCTGGCGCGGCTTCGCATCGGGACTTCTGCAGTCCGGCTTTTCGTTTGGCTACATTTTCGCCGCCCTTGTCTATCGCCTCTGGTACAGCCACCTCGGCTGGCACGCGCTGTTCTTCATCGCGTGCATCCCGGCGATCCTCGTCGCCATCTTTATCGCCATTGCGCTGCCGGAGTCGGAGCGCTGGCGCGAAGCGCGAACGCAAGAAAGGAACGCCATCCCCGTGGGCGAACTTTTCGCGCGCGGCCGCGCATGGAACACGGTGCACGCCGCGATCGTGGCCATCATCGCGTTCAGCGTGACCTATCCCATCAATACGTTCTACGCCACACTGCTCAAACAGACCGGGCACTTTTCGCCTGCGACCGTGGCCAACACCATCATCATCCTGAACGTCGCAGGCATCGTCGGCAATGTGCTGGGCGGGTTCGTTTCCGATTGGATCGGACGCAAATGGACGCTTGTCCTTTCGGCCGTCGGAACGGCGCTCACCTCCGTCGTCTTCTTGCATATTCAAAGCGCAGGATACCGCGACATCTTCACGTTTCTCATCGGCTTCTTCTCGATAGGGGGCGTCTGGTCGGTCATCCCGACCTATTTGGCCGAGCACTTCCCGACCGCCGTGCGCTCCACGGGCCAAGGCACGACCTATCACATCGGTGCGGCGCTCGGCGGCGCCGTCGTGCCGCTCATCGTGTCGTCCATCGCGCCCTCGGTCGGCGGTCTGGCACATTCGATGACCTACTCGGTCGCCATCGCATCCATTCTCGTGATTGTGGTGGCACTGTTGTGGAGGGAGTCGAAGGGAGAGGCGCTGGAGTAGAATGAGGGCCGCGGTCGCGGCCCTCACCGTTTCGGTTCCCGCAAAAGGCGCTCCAGCCAATGCCAAACGTCCTGGTACACCTCGGCGCGATTCGTCTCGTTCAACACCTCATGGCGGGCACCCGGGTACAGCTTGACCGTCACGTCGCACACCCCGGCGGCCGTGAGCGCCTTCGCGAGCCGCTCCACGCCCTTACCCATCTTCCCCACCGGATCCCTGGACCCGGCGACGATGAGCACGGGCAGGCTGCCGGGAATGCGGCGGAGGTTCTCGGGCCGCTGCAGCTCTCGCACGCCGCTGAAATAATCGATAAAAAAGCCGCAGGTATGCATCTGCCCACAGCGCGGATCCGCGATGTACGCGTCGACCACCGCCTCGTCGCGCGACAGCCAGTCGAGCGGCGTGCGGTTGGGCTGAAACGGCTTGTTGAAGTTGCCAAACGTCATCTTGTACAGCCGCTCGCTCGGCGATCTCGTCCCGAGCCGCGCCGCCTCTCGCCGAGCCAGATAGAGCCCCGCGGCGAGTTCCACGCCGCTGACGAAGCCGGCGCCCGACAGCACCGCCCCGCGAAGGCGCGCCCCGTGCTGCTCCATGTAGGCGAGCGACAGCCAGGATCCCATGCTGTGGCCGAACAGGACGATGGGCACCCCCGGGTGTTCGGCCTCGATACGCGACGTGACCTGCGCCATGTCGTCGATCACGCGCTGAAACCCGTCGCGATCGCCAAAGTGGCCAAGGATCCCCATCGCCTCGCCAGTCTGCCCGTGGCCGCGGTGATCGTGCCCGTAGACGGCGCAGCCGCGCGCCGCGAGGTAGCGGGCAAAGTCGTCGTAGCGCCCGATGTGTTCTGCCATTCCGTGCGCGACTTGCACGCAGGCGCGCGGACCCCCGCCCTCCGGCAACCACGTGCGCCCGTAGATCCGCACGCCGTCCGGCGCATCGAGCGTCCATGTCTCCGCCACAACATCACCCCCCTGTCGTTGCAGTTCGATCCACGGCCGCCCTTTCCTGCTCAGATCCCGCAAGAAAAGGCGGCGCTGAGTGCCGTTGAAATCCCGCGCCGCCTTCTCGCGCGTGCGTCACGGCTTCGGCACCATGCCGCTCCACGCGTGCGCCTGCAACACGACGAGGACCCCCAGGATGACCGTCAAGATGATGCTGTGCCAGAACGTGCGGCGGATGACGAGTCCCTCCTTGCCGCGAAGTTCGCCCGTGGATACGCCCGTCGTGACGTTTTGCGGCGAGATCATCTTGCTCATCACGGCGCCGGAAGAGTTCGTCGCCGCCATCAGGATGGGATTCAGGTGCAGGCGATTCGCCGCCACCACCTGCAGATTGCCGAAGAGCGCGTTGGATGATGTGTCCGATCCCGACAAGAAGCACGCGATCCAGCCGAGGAACCCAGAGAAGAACGGGAACCAGCTCCCGAGCGCCGCCACGGCCACCCCGAGCGTGTAGGCCATGCCCGAGTAGTTGTACAGATAGGCGAGGCCCAAAATGAACATGACCGTGAGAATCGGAAAGGTGAGCTGCTTCCACGTGTCGGCCGCGGCAAGCCAGAACGTCTTCCAGCCTGCGCGCAGGAAGATGGCCGAGAGAATAACCGCCACCAGGATGGCCGTCCCCGTGGCCAGTGGCTGGAACGTCCACACAGCGTCGTACGGTTTGTTGTAGAGCGTGAGGAACACCTGTTTGTCGAGCCCCGGCCAGTGGACCTTTTGCGCGCCGATGTCCGCGATTTTCAAGAACGTCCAGACGATCACGACGCCCGTCACCGTGAGCCATGGCACCCATCCGCGCCAAAGCCCGCCTTCAGCGCGCGACTCCAATGCCGCCGCCATCTCGCTCTGCGCCCCAGTGTGGACAAACGACCGGAACTGATCCGTGTCCTTGGGTCGCCACACCCGCGTGAAGAGCACGATGCACAGGAGCGACACGAGCGCGGCCAGGACATCCGGCAGCGCTGGGCCGATGAAGTTCGCCACGGCGAACTGCGTCAGGGCGTACGACAGCCCACCGACGAGCGCGACGGGCCAAGCGCCGCGGAGCGCCTTCCACCCGCCCATGACCACAATCACGTAAAACGGTAGAATGAACGCGAAGATGGGCAACTGCCGCCCCACCATCGAGGATAAAGCGCTTACATTGAGGTTCGTGACCGACCCGAGCGTCACGATGGGGACGCCGAGCGCGCCAAAGGCGACGGGCGCCGTGTCAAAGATGAGCGCGTAGGTGACCGCCTCGAGCACCGGGAAACCGAGCCCAACCAAAAGCGCCGAAGCAATGGCGACCGGCGTGCCAAAGCCCGAGATGCCTTCCATCAGCGCGCCGAAACTGAACGCGATGATGAGCAGTTGAATGCGGCGATCGTCGGTCGCATACCGGTACATCCAGTCGCGAAACTGCGCGAACGCGCCGGTGCGCTGGCTCAGGTTGTAGAGCCACATGGCGTTCCACACAATCCACATGATGGGCCAGAGGGCAAACACCATGCCTTCCGCCACGGAGTCAAGCGCCAGATGAAAAGGCATCTGCCAGCCGGCCACTGCCTCAATCAGACCCGCAACGAGGCCCGACAAAGCCGCGATCCAGGCGGGCGTGCGCACGACGCCGAGCAACACGAGCACGATGAGGATGGGAATGATGCCGACCAAAAACGACAGACCCGCCGAATGCCCGATGGGCGTCAGCAATTGATGAAACACAAAGTTCCCTCCATCCATCCACGCCTTTGAGCCGCCTTTCGCATGACACACCTTGAGCGCGTCTCCTGAGGACCGCATCCCTCCCTTGTCCCAGGGGGCTGAACTCCCTTCTTTGAGGTCATTGTAGTCCGGGGCTTGCGCCACTGAGAACGGGGTGCGCGCGTCGATTCAAAAGATTCTGCATCGCAGAATCCGGCCACCAACGGCTGGATGTCGCTCGTGTCCTGTGGCGCTCGTGGCGCGTGTCGCCCGGTGCTGTTCCGTAATTCAGAACAGTGTTTCTTCTTACACAACTGACGTGGTATGATGAAAGCGTACCCAGGGCTCAAAGGGAGGAGAGATTCGGATGGCGGGATCGTACGCTTGCCCGCAGGGCGTTCAGATCACCGGCGAGTACAGGCCGGAGTTTGCCGAAATTCTGACGACGGACGCACTGCAATTCATTGCCGAACTGGAGCGGCGTTTTGGCCCGCGGCGGGACGAACTGCTGCGCCTGCGCAAGGAGCGGGACGAGCGGTTGCTCGCGGGCGAGTGGCCAGACTTCTTGCCGGAGACCAAGGAGATCCGCGAGAGCGAATGGACTGTTGGGCCCATTCCTGCGGATCTGCAGGATCGGCGGGTCGAGATCACGGGGCCCAGTTCGGACCGGAAGATGGTCATCAACGCCCTGAACTCTGGCGCCAAGTGCTTCATGGCGGACTTTGAAGACGCCTGCGCACCGTCCTGGGAGAACGTCGTGCAGGGCCAGATCAACATGCGGGACGCGGTTCGCCGCACCATCGAGTACACGAGCCCCGAGGGGAAGCACTACAAGCTGAATGACGAGGTGGCCGTGCTCATCGTGCGCCCTCGCGGCTGGCACCTGCCCGAAAAGCACATCCGGGTGGACGGCCGGGTGGCCACGGGCGCGCTCGTCGACTTCGGGCTTTACTTTTACCACAATGCCAAGGAGCTTTTGGCGCGCGGCACGGGGCCCTACTTCTACCTGCCGAAAATGGAGAGCCACCTCGAGGCGCGGCTGTGGAACGACGTGTTCAACTACGCCCAGGACGCGCTTGGCATCCCGCGCGGCACCATTAAGGCCACCGTACTCATCGAGACCATCCTCGCGACGTTCGAGATGGACGAGATCCTGTACGAGCTGCGCGATCACGCCGCGGGCCTCAACTGCGGCCGCTGGGACTACATCTTCAGCTACATCAAGAAGTTCCGCAATCACCCGGAGGTCATCCTGCCCGACCGGGCGCAGGTGACGATGACGGTGCCGTTCATGCGCGCGTACACCCTGCTCACCATCCGCACGTGCCACCGGCGCAAGGCGTTCGCGATGGGCGGTATGGCGGCGCAGATCCCCATCAAGAACGACCCCAAGGCGAACGAGGAGGCGCTCGCCAAGGTGCGCGCGGACAAGGAGCGCGAGGCGCAGGACGGCCACGACGGCACCTGGGTGGCGCACCCCGGTCTCGTGCCTGTGGCGATGGAGGTGTTCAACCGCCTCATGCCCACACCGAACCAGTTGCACCGCCTGCGCGAGGACGTCCAGGTCACCGCGGCCGATCTCGTCGCGGTCCCGCAGGGCACCATCACCGAAGGCGGCCTGCGCACCAACGTGGCCGTGGCGCTTCGCTACATCGAGGCTTGGCTGCGCGGTTCCGGCGCGGTGCCCATCTTCAACCTGATGGAAGACGCGGCGACGGCGGAGATCTCCCGCGCGCAGATCTGGCAGTGGATCCATCACCCGAAAGGCGTCCTCGACGACGGCCGCAAGGTGACGGTGGAGCTGTTCCGGCAGATTCTCGACGAGGAGTTGCGCAAGTTGAAGGACGAGATCGGCGAGGAGGCGTATGCAAAGAGCAAGTTCCCGCTCGCGGCCGAACTTCTCGACGACATCTCGACGAGGGACGACTTCGTCGACTTCCTGACGCTGCCGGGTTACGAGCACCTGGCGTGACGGGAATCTCGCCTTCGGGCGCGCGGCGCCTGAACCATCCCCACGTGAAAACCCCGCCGAGCCGGCGGGGTTCTTTTTGACGCTCGATGGATGAGGCCACTTAGGGCGCGACGCGCTCCCGTCGATAGCCAAGGCGCTCCGAGATGCGCTCTCCCGCCCGCTTCACAAGCGGCACCAGCTCGACCATCCGCTCGCGCGTCATGCGCAGCGCAGGCCCCGAGACGCTCACCGCCGCCATCACGCGCCCGTCGTGCGCAAAGATGGGCGCGGCCACGCAGCACACCCCTTCCTGATGCTCCTCCACGTCAAACGCGAATCCGGTCGATCTCGTCTCCTCGAGCGACGCCCAAAACGCGTCCGCGTCCGTGATGGTGTGCGGCGTGAGCCGCGGCAAACCGTATCGCCTGACGATGTCCTGCACCTCGCGCTTCGGCAGAAACGCGAGGATGGCCTTGCCGAGCCCCGTCGCATGGACCGGCACGCGCGTCCCGACGCGCGAGTGCATGCGGATGGTGTTGGGGCTTTCCACCTTCTCGATGTAGACCACGGAGCCCCTGTCCAGAAGCGCCAGGTGCACCACCTCGCCCGAGGCGAGCGCGAGTTCCTGCAGCGCGGGCATCGCCTCCCGGCGCAGGTCAATGGAAGAGAGCAGCTTCATGCCGAGATCGAGCACCGTGTAGCCCAGCTTGTATCGCCCGCTCACCGGGTCCTGCTCGATGTAGCCGCGCCGCATCATGGTGCCGAGCAGGCGGTGCACCGTGCTCTTGTACATGCCCACGGACTGCGCCAATTCCGTGATGGCAATGCCGTCGGGGTGTTCGCTCACCACCTCGAGCAACAGCAGCGCCTTGTCGACCGACTTGACCGTGTAGTCCTCCAACCGGTTCACCTCATCCTTGCGCGCTCGTCGATGCTTCTCTGCCGGGCTGCTGCACAAAGGCGCCCCGCGCCTGCACGGCCGCCTGATCCGGAAACGAGTTAAGGATCTGCCAATTCTCCTCGATGATCTCGCGCGCCCGCTTCACCTCGACGCACCGGCCGGGCAGCGGAATGAGCTTCCCAGCGTTCACGATGCCCTTCGGATCGAAGCAGGACTTGACCGCGCGTTGCGCATGGATCTCGTCCTCGGAAAACATATAGGCCATTTCGCCGATCTTCTCAATGCCGACGCCGTGCTCGCCGGTGATGCTCCCGCCCGCGTCGACGCACGCCCGCAGCACCTCCGATCCGGCCCTGACCGCGCGCTCGGCCTCCCCCGGCACGCGGCTGTCGTACAGGATGAGCGGATGCAGGTTGCCGTCGCCCGCGTGAAACACGTTCGCGATCTTCAGCCCGTATCGCCGGCTCACCTCGTCGATCTTCTGCAGCACCTCGGTGAGGCGCGTGCGCGGAATGACGCCGTCCTGCACGATGTAGTCGGGCGAGATGCGCCCCATGGCGCCAAACGCCATCTTGCGGCTCGACCACCAGAGCGCGCGCTCGGCGTCCGACTGCGCCACCCGCACCTCGCGCACGCGGTGGCGGCGGCAGATCTCCACCACGCGCGCCATCAATTCGTCGACGCCCGCGGCGAGGCCGTCCACCTCGATGAGCAAAACCGCCTCGATGTCCGTCGGATAGCCGACATGATAGTTGCTCTTGTCGACGGCCTGCATCGCGAGCTGATCCATCATCTCGATGGCGGCCGGGATGATGCCCGCCCCGATGATGTCCGTCACCGTGTCGGACGCGTCGGCGACGCGATCGAAGTAGGCGAGCGCGGTGCGGAGCGCCTGCGGCTTTTTGAGGATGCGGACCGTGATCTCCGTCGCGATGCCGAGCGTCCCCTCCGAGCCGACCAGAAGCCCGAGCAAATCGTACCCCGGCGCGTCGCCGAACGGCGCGCCGACGTCGATCACGTCGCCATCCGGCAGCACCACCTTGGCCGCGACCACGTGGTTCGTGGTCACGCCGTACTTCAGGCAGTGGCTGCCGCCCGCGTTCTCCGCGAAGTTCCCGCCGATGGTGCAGACCGACTGGCTGGAGGGATCCGGCGCGTAGTAGCAGTCCGCGTGCGAGACCCGGCGCGTGAGCGTGAGGTTCACGAGCCCAGGCTGCACGACGGCGCGCAGGTTGTCGAAGTCGACGGCGAGGAGCTTGTTCATGCGCGCGAGGCTGATGACCACCTCGCCCCCCGTCGGCGTGGCCCCGCCCGACAGGCCCGTGCCCGCGCCGCGCGGGAGATACGGAATGTCGTTCTCGTAGAGATAGCGGCAGATGCGCGAGACCTCCTCGGTTGTCTCCGGGAAGACCACCGCGCGCGGCAACCCCTCTTCGGCCGTGTAGCCGTCGCAGGCGTACGCCTTCACCTGGTGCGGTCGCCAGAGGCAGCGCCGCTCGCCGACGATCTCGACGAGCCGGTCGATGTGGACGTCCCTCATCGCGATCCCTCCCTCTGGTAGGCGAGATCGAGCACTTCGACCGTGTGCATGACGCGCAAGGGCTGGTTCCTGCGCTTGACGCCGAGCCGGATCTGCATCATGCAGCCGGGGTTACCCATGACAATCGCCTCCACGCCCGCGGGCACGTCGTCCATCTTGCGCTCGAGCAACTCGTTGGCCATCGCCGGGTGCGTGAGGTTGTAGATGCCCGCGCTGCCACAGCAGCGGTCGGAATCCGGCATCTCGCGAAGCGTCAGGCCCGGCACGGACATGAGGAGCGATCTCGGCTCGTACCGGATCTTCTGCGCGTGGCACAGGTGGCACGCGTCGTGGTAGGTCACCGTCATCGGCAACTTGGCCTTCGGCGGATCGAAGCCGACCTCGACGAGGAGTTGCGAGATGTCGCGCACACGGGATGAGAACTGCACGGCGCGATCCCGCCAGGCCGGATCGTCCCGGAAGAGCTCCGGGTATTCCTTCAGCGCGGCGCCGCAGCCGGCCGCGTTGATGGCGACGTAATCGGCGCCCGCGCGCTCAAACACCTCGATGTTTCGCTTCGCCATCTCGCGGGCCATGTCGCGATCGCCCGCGTGCACCTGGAGCGCGCCGCAGCAGATCTGATCCTTGGGCACGCGCACCTCGACGCCGTTTCGCACCAAGACGCGCGCCGTAGCCTCGTTCACGTCGGAGAAGAACACGTCCATCACGCAGCCTGTGAAAAGCGCCGCCGTGGCCTTGCGCTCCCCTTGCGGGGCCATCGTTTCCGGCAGGACGTCGATGGCGGGCCCCCGCCCGATGTCCGGGATGACGTCCTCCATCTCGCGCACCTGCGGCGGCAGCACGCGCAGGACGCCGGTCGATCGCGCCAGTTTCTGGAGCCCCGACTTCTGATAGAAGCGCATGAGACGGCGGATGACCCGAAGGCGCGCAGGGCGCGGAAACACGCCGCGCAGGAAGAACCGCATGAGCGGATCCCGCTTCCCTTCCGCGTCGCGCGCGTAAAACACCTGGCCGCGCGCCTCCTCGACGAGCGCCCCCACCTGCACGCCAGACGGGCACACGGTCTCGCAGGCCCGGCAGTCGAGGCATGTGAAGACGGGATCGATCACGCTCTCGTCGAGCGGAAGCTCGCCTTCTGCGCACGCCTTGATCAGGTACACGCGCCCGCGGGGCGAATGATTCTCGTCGCCCCACGCCTGATACGTCGGACACACCTCCAGACAGAAGCCGCAGTGCACGCAGACGGAGTACTTCTCCTCCTCGGGCGCGTCCGGAAAGCGAAAGTCGGACCCTTTCGCCGCGACGGCCGTGGGCTCGTTCACCATCTCACATCCCTCCCCAAAAGCGGCCTGGCGATAAGCGATGGTCGGGATCGAACGTCTGTTTGAGCCGCTGCATCAACGCGAGTGCCGCGGGCGCGAGGGTCGGCTGATGTTTGGCGCGAACCTCGGCGGGCGCGCGCTCCACCACCATGTCGAGCGACGCGCCGGCGGCCAGATCCGCGAGAGCACCGAGCGGCGCGGGGCGGTCGAAGATGGCGCGGGCCGGATGGAACGCGACGCGGGCGACGCCCGTGAGCCCACCTGCGGAAATCGTGACGCTTTCGGCTGGCTCGGCGAGCGCGGACGCCGCTTCCACCGCGCGCGGCATGGCCGCGAGAAGCGATGTGGGCGGACCCTGTAAGCGGATACAGACGCGGCGTTCCGCTAGGCGTTGCGCGAGGTCCACCCACCATGCGTCCGCGTCCTCGCCCTCAACGACGTCCATGGCGAGGCCGAGATCCCGCGACATGGCGCGGATGGCGTCCGTCTGCGCCTTGGCGGAGCGTTTGGGCTCGTCGCAGTCGACGGCAAGGACGAAGTCCGTGCCCGAATCCGCGCCCCACACCATCTCGAGGCGGCTTGGCACGAGCGTCGACTGCGCGATGCGCGAGCGCAGTTCGGCAAGTGATGCGGCGGAGCCGCGCACGAGGACGGTCTCGCGGTGCATGGGCAAGGGACGGAGTTTCAGGGTGATCTCCGTCACCACGCCGAGCGTGCCGCACGCGCCGATGAACAGCTTGGTCATGTCGTAGCCGGCGACGTTTTTCACGACCTTCGCGCCGGTTCGGATGACGCGCCCATCCGCGAGGGCGACGCGGAGCGAAATGGCGAGATCGCGCAGGCTGCCGTAAAGCGCGCGGCGCGGCCCGCTGAGACCTGCCGAGAGCAGGCCGCCCAAGGTGGCATCCGCGGGCGCGGGCGGATCGTACGGCAACATGAGTCCCTTCTCCGAGAGCACCGCCGCGAGCTCGGCGAGCGTGATGCCCGGCTCCGCGGAGACGACGAGATCGCCCGGGGAGAAACTCGTCACGCGGTTCATGGGTCGTAGCGTGAGCGCAATGTCCGGCACCTCGGCCGGCGGGCCGTAGGCGAGGTGGCGGCCGGAACCGTAGGGCAACACGGTCAGCCCGCGCTCCCGGGCGTAGGCGAGCACGGCGATCACGTCCGCCTCGCTTTCTGCCTCCACGGCGCAGGTGTCCTTGGACGACTCGCCCGGATGGACGGTGCACATGGGCACGGCTCGCGCTCGAAGGCCCGTCGCCTGATAGAGCGCATCCGCCGTCTCGGCCGGCAACGGCTTGGATTGGAGCGGCAAGGAACATCGCCTCCAACGGTCGCGGGACGGGCGACCTTCTGTTCTGCGATGCGGAAGACTGTTCTGAATTCTTATATGTATTCTACGACAACAAAATGACCAAAGACAATCGGGAGATTCGGACGTCGTTCTAACAAGTTCCTCTTGGCACAGACATCCTGCCGTCGTACGATGAGATTGGGCCCCGTTCCACCATCGCGTTGTCTTGATCTTCGCAAATGAAAAATCTGGGCTGTCACTTGGGCGTGTGCCGTCGGAAATGCATCGCGCATAACATATTCGTATCGAGGCTCGCGAAGCGGTCCGCGAGCTCGCGCGATCCGGCGCAGGGACTCGGCCGGATCGCCGCGGTGGAAGCCCGAGTCCAGTGAGGAGCAAACGGCGCATGGTGCATCATTTTCTGTTCCTGTATCCTTTTGTGATGAGCATCGTCTGGATGGTGGGCGGCTGTGTCTATGCCTGGCGGCGCGAACGCCACCCGTCCCCCGAACCCCCGGAGCTCGCCGAGACGCCGTTTGTGTCCATCCTCGTCCCCTGCCACAACGAAGGGGATGTGCTCGAAGACACCATCGGCCGGATGCTTCAGCTAGATTATCCGGCGTACGAAATTGTCGCGCTGAACGACGGCAGCACGGACGACACGCGCGCGGTGCTGGAGCGCATGGCGGCCCGCGATGCGCGCGTTCGCGTGGTCAACCTGCCCGTTCAGCGCGGAAAAGCGCACGCGCTCAACGTTGGACTCATCGCGTCCCGAGGCGAGATCCTCGTGACCGTGGACGCGGACGCCGTATTGGCGAAGGACGCGCTTCGGTTCCTCGCCTGGCACTTCGTGGCCCCCGGCAGCGAGCGCGTTGGCGCCGTGACGGGCAACCCGCGCATTCGAAACCGGGGCACGCTGCTCGGAAAGATTCAGGTGCTGGAGTACGCGAGCATCATCGGGCTCATCAAGCGCGCGCAGCGCGTGCTCGGCAAGATCATGACCGTCTCCGGCGTGATTGCGGCTTTTCGCAAGCGAGCCCTGGTGGACTGCGGGATGTGGGACGAGGACATGGTGACGGACGACATCGCGGTGTCGTGGAAACTCGAGCGGCGGGCCTGGGACATCCGGTACGAGCCGAGGGCGCTCTGCTTCATGTGGGCACCCGAGCGCCTGCGGAGCCTCATCCGCCAGCGAGCGCGTTGGGCGCAGGGCGGCGTGGAGGTCCTCATCCGCAACGCCTCGGTCCTTTGGACCTGGAAGAATCGGCGCATGATCCCGCTCTATGTGGAAGAGCTCCTGGGCATCGCCTGGGCGTACCTTTGGGTTGTGAGCCTCGCGTGGACCCTCGCATTTGACGTGGCGCACGGCATTCCCTGGACGTACGTGGCGGAGGCGGGGACGTGGCTCGGCCTGACGTCACTCGTGCAAACCTCGGTCGCCCTCTGGATTGAGCAGCGATACGAGCGCGACTCGCTCTGGCGCTACTATTTCTACGCCATCTGGTATCCGGCCGCGTATTGGATGATCGGCGCCTTCGTCGTGGTCTGGGCGGTGCCGAAGGCGTGCTGGGCCATGTGGTCGGCTCGGCGCGGGCGGTACGCCACGTGGAAAAGCCCGGATCGGGGGGTGTCGGCATGAGCCTGCCTGAGAACTCGCGAGTGGAGTGGGATGAACTCGTCGTGCGGCGCGGGTCGCGATCGACTCGGCCAAAGCGCTGGTTCGAAACTGCGGTGACGCTGACGGGGTGGCTGTGGGTGGCCTCCGTGGCGGTGCAGGTCCTCACGTCCGCGCTGCTCTGGCTCCTTGGATGGCACAAGTTTCACTTGTACGTGCTCGATCTGCTGCCGAGCGCCACGCCGCTTGGCGTCCTTCGCATGGGCGTGACGGTCGCCGCGATGTCGGCCGCCGTGTTCATCGGCTGGGCCTCGTACAACCGCCTGCGGTTCGGCCGCCTCCGCAGGCGCAGGCCACCCGCGCCCGTGTCCGACGCGGAACTCGCGGAAATGCTCGGCGTGCCTGTGGGCGAGATCGAGCGGTGGCAGCGCGAAAAGATGGTCGATTGGCCGGCAGACCGGTAAGTGGAAAGGGCGCGGCGGGTTTGCCGCGCCCCTTTGATGCGTGGTTCTTTTGTGCGGAATCCTCGCCGCGACCGCGCACTTCACGCCTGTGTCGCGAGGACCTGCTCCAGCAGGACGTCCTCCGGCACGGCGCCCTCCAGGGCGTACGCCTCCGAATCGTTGATGACCGTCTTCGGCACGCCGTAGACGTTGAACCGCGTGGCCCACTCGGGGAACTCGGTCGCCTCAATCATGCTCGCCGTCACGAGCGGCGACTCAAACGCGAACCTGTGCGCGAGCCTGACCGCCGCCGGGCAGTACGGACACGTCGGCGTGACGAACACCTTGAGATCCACGGGCTCTTTCAGCTCCGCGAGGCGGCTCTTCGTGCCCGCGGAAAGCCCCGAGTCCCCGCTTGCCATCATGCGAATGTCGTCCAAGAGCGTCGCAAATTCGTATCCCGACGGCGCCCCATAGAAGCGCACGCCGTAGTCCTTGCGCGATCCGTCCGTCAACACGATGGTCGGAGCCCGATCGACGCCGTACTTCTTGGCCTCCTCCTCATCGATGTAGAGATTGTGCACCTCGAGCGTCAGCTGATCCGACAATTCGGCGACCTGTCTCAAGAGGCTCCGAATCTCCGGACACGTCGGACATCCGAGGGACGCTTCGAAGAACTTGATGACGACGGGCTGTTTAAGATCCGCGAGCCTTTCGCGAATCGCGGCCTGATCCCGAGAGGACAGCATCCTGACTCCCCCTTGCGCTCATCCACATGCGTTGACATCGTTCTGATTCCTATATACCTATACGGGTATGTGGTGTCAAGATCAGATGAAGGAACTCACGCTCCCCATCGTTCCACGCTTGACTCGACACCATAAGGTGTCCTATTCTACACATGACACCTATGGGTGGCACGATGGACGGAGGGATGGCCTTGGTGGACGTGTTTCGAGCCATCGCGGATGCGCATCGCCGGGAATTGATCCGGAAACTGGCCGCCGGATCCGAGTTGCCACTCCACGCCCTCATGCAAGGAATGGACATCGGAAGAACGGCGGTGTCCAAGCACCTGGCGGTCTTGAAACAGGCTGGAATCGTCTCGCAGCGGCGACACGGCCGCGAGACGTTGTACCGCCTGAACGCCGCGCCCCTCAAGCAGGTGTATGACTGGGTGTCGTATTATGAATCGTTCTGGCGTGCGCAGGTCCTGAGCCTGCAAGGTTTCCTGAGAAAGGAAGGCTATGCGATGAAGACGCTACAGTTGGAGTTTCATCTCGATGCCCCGGTGGAGGCCGTGTGGCGAGCCCTCACGGAATCCGAGCTTTTGACCCAGTGGATGTTTTTCAAAGAGAACACGTTCCGCCCGATTGTGGGGCATCGGTTCTACTTTAAAATGCAGGGGACCGAAGGGTGGAACGGCGTCGTCGAAGGAGAGGTTCTCGCAGTGCAAGCGCCACGCCGCCTCGTGTACACGTGGGAGAGCCTCGGAGAGAAAAACGAGATCGAGTGGAAGCTGGAAGAAACGGCCGAAGGCACGACGAGGCTCCTGCTCGAACAGCGCAACATTCAGGGTGAACAGGCCTACCAAGGCGCTCGCATGGGCTGGGAAGCGATGGTCCGCGGTCTGGAGGGCGTGGCCAAGGCGCTCGCGTGACGGCGTGACGTGTGTAGAGCCGGCCCAGTCTCGTCTTGGGCCGGCTACCCGGCTACATGCGTGGCGCAAGCTCGACTCGATGATGGAGAGCGACATCGCACCCCCATTGTTTCGAGCGCCGCTTCCCAATCCGAAAGGCGGGTGCCACTGTCCGCTGGCCTATGGCATCGCGAGATGTCCCTTGGGCCACATCAGCCAGAGATGGCCACTTCATCGCTCTTCTAGGGATGGCGACCGCGCTTCACCGGCAACCCAGGAGAAGCACCATACCCAGAGAGGCCCGTACGCAAGGAGAATGGTGTCACGCAAAAACTCGGCCACCCCCGCCTTCGAAAGTGCGCCGACTGCAAGCGAAGCCACTTCCTCAAACGCGATCAGAGCGGCAGACATCAACAACAGGGGCCAAGGGCGAGATCGCAACCATTGCACAGCGGACGCGAAGCACTGCCAAGTGTTCGTACCCAGCCCGGTGATGGCCAGGACCATCGCAACGGCGGTGACTGTGAGGGCACCGAAGTAACAGGCGCACGCGGCAACCAAAATCAAAATCTTCACAATCGAGAGCGTAGTTCGATCTCCTGACGGCATGGTGAGGTGTGCGATCTCAGCGGCACCGACCCACACCAGAATGCCACCAATGATCAGAGGACCCATTGAACGCCATAGACTCGTGTGTCATCGAGGGACGCCGCGAAAAGTAAAACATTTCTTTGCAGCCCCTCCAGTTCGCGGTCGCAACCGTGATCAAGAAAATGACGAGCGCCGCGGCGGCGTCCACGATGAGCGGTATGACGTGTCTGGTTTCCAGGAGGTTGATCAACCAGTCAACCGTCGAGGCAGCAGCGCTTAAGACAAGCGTGATCAGGAGCAGCCAGGTCAGTCTCAAGGAAGGGAATCGAGCCCCCTTATACAAAATGACCACCGGCCAGATGACGTCTGACACGGTGGTGATGCTGTGGAGCGGGTGAGGGGAGTCGAACCCCCGCCGCCAGCTTGGAAGGCTGGTTTCCCGTTCGTTTCCCATCCTCCAATGCCTCTCTGTGCTTGCTCCGAGGCACCGAATACATAGATTGCCAGATTCGTCTCTCCTGTGATTTACTTTTTCTAGGATACCAGTCCACCACACGAACACCGCCTCTTGGCACACCCAGAGCTCTCCTCGGACTGGTCTCCTGAGTTCGCTTCCCTTGGAGGTGTTGCCCCATGCCGCGCGGGCAATTCAAAGCTCGCGTCCGCGCCGACGCCACGCGGCAACCTGTGCCCATTGATTCGCCCGCCAGTCGCAAGGAACAAATCCGCGTGCACTGGCCCGCCGCTGTGGACTGGTTTCTTGCCAATGCACGCCGCGCAGGACACAAGCCAGGCAGCATCGAGACGCGCAGACAGAGGATCCAGGCCTTCGCCGACTGGTGCATTGCCCGGAACCTCCCGCCCGCGTATGTGACCCCGGAGGACATCCAGAATTTCGTCGACCATTGCCTGAATATCAACCTGTCTGTGTTCACCATCAATGGCCGCCTGCGGGTCCTGAAGACTTTCTATTCGGAAGGCGTCGCCGAGGGGATCTTCCTCTCCAATCCGGCGGATGGCGTCCGGCGATTGCGCGAGCCCACCAATGCGGTGCTCCCCGTCTCCGAGGACCACGTGCAGAAGCTGCTCGCAGTCTTCGACAAGCGCCAGTGGGTCGAATTCCGAGACCTCGCGATCACCGTGCTCGTCCTCGACACAGGTCTCCGCATTCGGGAGGCGCTCCTCGCCAAGGTCGAGGACCTCGATCTCCGCGAAGGCGCGCTTTGGGTCCCGCCGGTCCATGCGAAGGGCGGCAAAGGTCGAACGGTCTATTTCGGACAGGCCACCCGGGAACTGCTCTCCGAGTGGCTCCGCAAGCGCGGCGTCGGATCGGATCTCTTGTTCCCCTCGGTATATCTCGACGTCTCGGGCGCATACCATCCGCTCTCCCGGCACGCGTACTGGAAGCGGCTCGCCCAATACGCCGAGCGGGCAGGTGTGCCACACATCCACCCGCACCAGCTCCGGCACACCTTCGCCATCCAGTTCCTTGTGCGCTCGGGCGGGGACCTGGTGACATTGGCAAGGCAGATGGGCCACTCCAGCACTCGCACGACCGAACGGTATTTGGCTGTGGCGGAGACGAAGGCGCAGAAGATCCTGACCCAGCAGCACAGCCCAATCGACCATCTCGGTGGCGCGCCCGGCAAGCGGCGCCCGTCGGTGCGGAGGCGGATCGAGGAATGATCTTGCTCCGGCAGTTCTTCGAGGAGTTTGCAGACTACCAGCTCCAATACAACACGCGCCCATACGCCCGGGCGGTGTGTCGGCAGATCGTGGAGTTTATTTCGGGATGCGAAGCGAATGGCGCGGTGTGCATCGAGCACGTGCGCCCCGAGCACATTGCCGAATATCTCTCGCAGATCGACAAGGACGCGCACCCGGCAGCCTGGCGGCACAGGTACTATGCGGTGCAGGTCTTCTTCAGTTTCGCCGTGTTCACAGGGCGCATTCCCCCGGAGCAGAACCCGTTCGGCCGCACACCCGATCCGGTCGCACTGACCAACAAGCGCCTCTTGTCGCAGAGCGAGTTCCTGCGCCTCCTTGCCGCCATGCCGAACACACACCTTGGCGTGCAGGACCAGCTCTGCTCGTGGCTCCTGTGGTTCGGTCGGCGCCTTCGGGAGTTGTCCGACCTTCGCACCCAAGACGTCCCGCAGTTCCCGGAACCCGCGCGGCAGCTCGCGCTTGGCATGCTCGCCCACCGGCGGCATGTGCACACCGCCGCCCTATTCCTGGACACCCTCGGGCGCCCGCGCCACATCCACGGACAGAAATTCAATCGACGCTTGCAGAAATACGCACAAGTCGCCGAGATTCCCGAACCCGAGCGAGTGACGGCGAAACTCTTGCGCCAGTCTGGCGCGTACCACCAATTCTGCGCCCCGAGGAGGGACACACAATGAACTGGCATATTCGGCTCTCCGAACCCGGCTCCCCCATGCGGGAGCCCGTCTTCTCGCTGCTTCTGCGCGCGGGTTTCCCGGAGCCCGCCCTGGCTTCGCTCCTGTGCACACTGCCGGTCGACTCCTGCCTGCGGATCGACATTGAGGAGCCACCCGGGAAGTCCCAGACCGTCGAGTTGGTGAAGTTGGAGCACTGGCAGATCGACACGCACACACTGATGGTCGCCGCCTGCCACGGCCCGGGGGATGTGCCGATCTATATCCTCTGGTTCCACTGCGAGGAGCTCGTCGGGCTCTTCCGGTGGGAGCCGGACCAGGACCGCATCCTGGAAGCCGTGCGGTGGTCCGAGCCCTGGCGGCCGTTCGCCATACGAGACGGCAAGGAGTGGATTCCGGACGAGAACGACGGCCCATTGGCGGATTGGGCAGCGCGGATCCTCGGGTATTGTGTCGATGCGTATTCCCTGCGAATGCAGCTGGTCGAATGAACAGTTTGGGGAGGCGGTGTGTTCCGGAGAGTTGCCGAGAGGAGGACTGACCTGCACAGGCCGGGGTGCGTGTGTCCGCCCCCGGTCTCTCTGTGGATGCGAAGGGTGCGAATCAGGCAGCGAACTCGATCGGCGGCGAATACCCAGTCGTCGGATCGTATTGACTCAAATTCCCGCGCGCAAATTGATCGAGCTCCCACAGATTTAGCTTGTATGTTCCCGGAGCCCAACCCTTCGTGTTTAGCGTCATGTTCTCGCTAATATAGTTCACAGCCGAGCCGTACCCACCGGGACGACCGCCCTTAATCCAAACCATATCGTCCGGGTTGTCCTCGCTATCCGGTCCGCCGTTGTGCGGGCCAGAGGCGAATGCCGAAGCGAAGGCCTGCGAATATCCAGCGGAATATGGGTCCCAAATGAACGTTCCTCCGCCCGGATACGAGCCGTAATCATTCTGGAAATCGGATTTCGTAAACCACTTCGTGCCATTCGGACCAATGAGTTCGGCGGCCTCCAAGTGGGCCTGCGTCTCGTAAGTATATTGAGCGCCGACCACATGGATGACTTCATTCTGTCCGGCAACTACAGTCGGGTATCGGGCGGATAAAGCGAGAGTATTCGACTGGAGCGTGGGAGCGAACAGGATCTCTTTGATCCAATAGTTTATGGCCGTATCGCAGAAAGACGCCCAGAGGGCCCGATCATAGCCTGTGTAATAAGGCGAACCGACGCCCGTCTCCTGCGCGTTGAGCGTAATGGCCCCAGACAGCCAAGAGACCAGGGAGAAATTAACAACAGAATAAGAAGGGAATGAATTCGAGCCCCCACCAAATACGCTCGAGCTCGAAGTCCCCGACACGGTCTGCGCTGCGTTTTTTAGGAAGTGGTTGTTCATCCATGTGTAGTTTCCGCCCATTTGGGCCACCAGAGTTTGCACCGTGTTGATATTATCTGGGTCGTTGTAGTCGGGCATGATATAGCCATTAGGTATTCCACGGGGCAGATTCATATCATTGTACTGCATGATATAGCCATCCCAATAATCCTTTCCATCGTACCGATAGAACAGATAATCCGGGAATTGCATGTACTGATGCAGACCCTGCGGGGTCGGATACGGCGTTCCTGGGCTCGGTGTGTAATATCGATCCCATACACCGCCGCCCGCAGGCCAAGAAAGCTCGACTTTCGTCGGCCCGGTTCCCGTCTGCCCGTGCGACGCACAGGAATATTGATCGAGATAATATTGATCGTTTTGTGCATCAAAGCCGTAGAAATAATCCCCGAATATCATGCTGTATGGCTGCATAGGTTGTGGCAAGGGTGCATTCCATCCTGGCTGTGTATGTGGATCCGGGGACGGAGGCTGGGATAGGATGAGACGCCCTGCATGCGCCACCGGATCGTGCAGACCAAGTACGATGAACACGGCGAGTACCGAGGCACTCGATATAATAGACGCGCGTGCAACCTTGCGCTTGTTCATACGCACACCTCGCATTGCATGCTTCTAAGCCTTATTTTACCATATAAAATATTCATATACAATCGGGAAATACGAATGTGCCCCGGGGAACCCGAACCCGGGGCAAAATTTTCGTTGTGGGAAGGTGGGCGGGATGGTAGAATAAAAATAAACAGAGGATATCGAGGATTAGCAGGGAACATGAAAATACAGGGAGGCATACCTCCCTATCGTGTTGGCTAACCTACACTCAGCCACAATATAGCCGTTGTTTCAATTACAGCAGGGGACGTAGTCCCCTGGAACACTCACAATGCCTTCGCCGCCAAATATTCGAAATATTCAGATATTTAGGTCCCAAAGAAGATAAAACTTGCCGTTCGACTGATAAAACTCGATTTGAACGAAAGGCGCATCGAAATGCCCATTGGGATCGACACCCCCAAAATTAATAGCTCCTTGGTCATTTGTGCTGGGATATCTCACCTCCACAAAAGGCTCGGTGTTGCTCGGCGATGCACCATGCTGCGGGTTCGCTGTGGAGTAGGCTCCAGGAATATTGCGCCAGGTTTGGCCATCGTCCAACGAAAATTGGGCGTTAATATTTTGATTAGTATAATCCCCCACCGCGATGAACCAATGTAACACTGTATTTGGAGCCTCGGGGAAATTCACCGTTTTGATATACGTATACCCATTCTTGTACCAGATCTGTGTATGATCGAAGACATACTCGCTCTCGTTGATTTCAAGCTGCTTCTCGGAAGGAGTGAGCATAGCATTCTCGCTCACGATATCCTGCCCGCCCTGCGGATTCAGATGTAGGGTATAAACTCCATTGCTCTCCGTCGCTGTAATGTCGGGGCTTGCAGACACAATATTCGGCGAATTCGAATTCGTAATTCCGTGCAATACATACCAGCCCTGGCTGTTGACATCCCAAATCGTATTCGTGTCGCTGATGTGATTCAGGATGTTTTCCGCATACCAGAGCGGGAACCAGGTAGTCATTACTTTGTATCCGCTCGAGATGTCATATGCGGAAATTGCATACGGTGTCTCGACACACACACCATTCACATATACGTTTCTCCGCTTTGGATCGTTCGTCGGCTGTACGGCTGGCATCGAGAACTGCATGCCCTGTGGGAGCGTGATGTACCAATTGTGCCCGTCCCATTTGCTCTGGATACCCATCTGCGTCTGCATCATGTTCATAAGGTACCAGATCGGCACATACGCAGTGAGCTTTCCGGACGCGGGGTCGATATTTGCGCCATACTCAACTCCGGTCACTCCGGTGATCTTCTTATTATTGTAGTACAGCGCGAACCAACCGAGCGTCCCGTACTTGAACGCGCCGAAGTCCGTCGCCCGATCCTGCCGCAGTTGCTCCGGGTCCTTCGGCCAGGTCACATTAATATTCACTTCCGCCTTCGTACTAATTGTTCCCGCCTGTACATTTCCGCCATTCATCACTGCGCCCGTCGCGCCAATTGCCGTCGCAAGCACCGCTGCTGCGCGAAACATGGCCGGTCTGCCCATCTTCCTCGAATTCCTCTTTCCCATACGAAACCTCCCTCTAATGCATTGGGTTGCTTCCCGAGACAAGAATAGCACACCTCCCTCCAGATTGTCTAGTGAAATTCCTGAATCGGAGAATAGATTCGCGCCTGCCCGTCAGTTCTGCGCGCGGAGTGTCTCGGCAAGCTTCGGGATCTGTGTCCGGATCACTCGGCTCTTCGTGATCGGGTCCCGCGCAATGGACACACCCACGAAATCCTCCAGATCCACCGCTTCGCACGGCCGCCCCGTCCAGGTTGCGCTCTCGCCTGTCGCAAGATCTGTCGCCCGCCTGGGTACGGAGCACAGCCGCCAGGCATCCTCCGGAATATACGACACAAGCACGCGCGGGAACTGCCGGGCGGGGATGTCGTTCCGCAGGGCGAGCAGACGGTCGTGCATCGCGTCGACGACCCGAGAGAATCGCGAAGACGGGCAGACAAACACCCAGAGCAGATTGTGCTCCGCGCCATCGCGCCGGAGGGCAAGCGCCCGCACACCCGCCTCGAATTTCCGCACCACGCGCGCGGTCGTCTCCGTGTCAAGATCCACTTCCAGCACGACCGGGTAGTTCCCCCGGCGCCCCTGGTCGTCCTCCGCATAGAATTCGAGATATGCGTCTGGGGTGTATTGCAATTGCCGGGACCGGTCCGTCTCCTCGAACCCATACATCTGGCACAGCTCCTCCCGGGCCTCGCGGGGACCGAGCCAGCGAACGAACCCAAACTTGGGCGGGAAGGACGCGACAATCGCATTGCACACGAGGGTATTCACCACGAGGTCGTGTGCCGCGAGACCGAAAGCCTCCTTCTTGCTCCGGGCGACACTCGAGTATTGGGACAGTGCGATCCCTGCGGGCGTCGGGTAGTACAGAAATTCGCCCCGGAGACGGTGGTACTCGACTTGCCCGGCGCGAGCCATCTCGTGCAAGGCTGTCCGAATGGTCAATGGCGAGTGTCCAGTGATCGCAGCGAGCATGTCCCGGGACAGCACACCATACCGGGCAAAGGCGTCGAGGTACGCCTGGTGGTGGTCCCGCCAGGAGGACACAGCCGCATGCTTCCGCCGCGAACGAGAGGCGGGCATCGGCGGTTCCTTGTGCAACTCCTCGGATGGCGGTGGCAGGGGCACACCCTCCAGGGACGGGATGGAATCGGGATCCTGTGGATCGGGCAATATGGGCTCGTGTGCCATGCTGAGTCTCCTCCTCTCGGAAATATGCCATTCGCACAGCCCACGCCCTGTGTCCCCGCGCGGTGTTCTGGGTGTGCAGGTCTATATTTGCACAGCCAAAACAGTCGCGGAGACGGCATGTGCACCGAGCCGCGCCGAAGGGCCACGGCAAGGGGCACAGCCCCAGTGGGTGCGATGTGCGCAGGGGAATCCAAGGAAGGCGCGCAGGGAGACCATGTGCAAGAGCGGATTGCCGAGCGGTCCGGCGAGGTCTCCGTGTGCCCGCCCCGGATCCCTCCTGATATTTCCATTGTATCACTCAGGAATTGCGCTTGTCAATGTATGGGAAATGTGCAGAAACACAGCGGGGAGAGGAGCACACCGCCCCGAGAGAGAGACGCGGCCAGCGCCCGCGAGAGACAGAGAGTGTTCGGCGCGCACAACCCAGCACACCGCCCCAGGGGAGGGGATGTGTACCCTCGCGGCTCCGCAGTGCACCCTTCGCGCCTCGCAGTGTACCCTTGCGCCGAAAGGGTACATATCCCAAATTTCCGCGTACGACGCGGCCTCTCGGGATTCGCGTGTACCCTGTGTACCCTTCCTGCGCAAAAATCGCCATCCTTCGTCCGCAAAAAAGAGATGGGCGCGAAGGGACATGCCCCGCGCGCCCAGACTGCGTTATTTGGAATTGTTCGCTTCCGCCGCCTGTTTCTCTTTTTGGATCGCTTCCTCCAGCCACACCGTCGCTTCCGGCGGAATGGGCTGGATTCGCGAAAGAGTCCGCGCCCAAGCCGAGTAGTCGACTTCCCACTCGACGCCGCGCGGCATGCGTCGCTTCTGCACACGTATGCCCTTCTCCTCGAGGATTGGCGTGGCCTTGGAGAACCACGTCCCGATTCGCGTCGCCAGGGATCCGCTGTCCCTCGATCCAAACGGCTCTCCGTCCAGGAAAAGGGCTCTGCCCCACTCCGACGCGAGTTTCGCCACCTTCTGCGGGGCCGCTGCTGCCCGCCCAGGCGCGTCTTCGTGTTGCGCCAAATAGGCCACCAGAGCATCGACGAATTCCAACACAGGCCCGACCATGGTTGCCTGCTCGACGAAAGTCTTCTGCCACAAGGCAGATGTGTCGATATCTATCCCGCACGCCTCCGCGAGGCTATTCGCGAATTCCGCGAATGGCGACAGCCGATGCGAGATCCCGTATTGCTTCCGGTCCTTCCCCTGAATGTGCCGCAGCCACACGCTCAGGAGATCGACTGCTTCGCTGAGGATCGCATTCCGGTGCGCCAGGGTCCATTGCAGGCTCGCGTCGTAGCCCCTCGGCCAATCCCGCTCGCCCAAATGCACGGCCAACATTCGGGTCGCGAGGTCATCGCGGACCCAGCGGGTCGAAATGCTTGTGATGACCACAAACACGTCGGGCGCCACAATGATTTCCCCGGTGTTTGTGTAATATTCCCGGTTGCCAATCTTTGTCGAGTAAACCAGCCGGTCGAGGATATCGACCAGTTCCCCCGAGGCGCTTTCCAGATTGTCGAGGAACAGCAGACCTCGCTGGGCGCAGCTCGCTGTGACTTCCCTATGGTCGCCTGGCGGGTTCGCGGGAGGGGTGTCCCCGAGAAGCCCCAGAAATAGCCGCGTCGCGAGGGTCGATTTGCCCACGCCCGCCGGACCCACCAGATGGAGCAGCGGCCGGGCACCAGAGTATCCCCGCGCCAGATTGCCCAAGAACCACGCTTTCAGTAGAAATCCTGCCTGTTCGTCGGACAGCTTCGAGGACTCTGGGTCCACGTGCACCTCGCACAACTCGTCCAAAGCTCCGCGCTGCCCAGGTGTGTATTGCCAGGGGCGCACACCGCTCGGCTGGAGGTAGATGTCTTCTCCGTTCGGCACGCGCACGGGGTCTCCCTCGGGGGTTATCTTCAACAGCCAACCGTCGCCCATATCCACATAGATCGCTTCGACGGCGTCCCCGGAGACGACCGCGCGGGAAATTCGCCCTCCTTGGACAACCCGGTATCCTCTCGCGCGACGCAACAGAACATCCTTCACACTGGCAATCCACTTGTCCGGCATGCCCAAATCGCGCAGCAGGCCGTCCATTTCTTTCGAGCCCAGAGCACAAATGGCTTCGGGTTTCCCCTTGGGCCGGAAGAATACGCTGTTCTCCGGGATCGAAGCTCGCGCGTCCACATCGAGGCGGAAGAAGTCGCCCAACACCTGGAGGACGTGCAGGACGAACGTCTGGCAGTATTCCTCGCCACAGACCGAAGAGGTGGATTCTCGCACCGCCGAAATCTCCGAGCGCGTCCATGCCAGCAAATCTCCGCGTTCTTCGGATACCCAGTTCTCCAGAAACCCGTCTCTCACCTTCCGATGTGCGATCTCTTCCCACCACTCCCTGTTGCGCAACCGTTGCCACAGCACCGGTTGATCGAACGATGTGGCAACAGAGCGGAGGACGGCCCGGACGGTCGAGAACGGCAGATACACAGCCAGCCGATCCAGCAACTGCCTCAATTGTTCCGCCTGTGTTTTCGCGGCGGCGTTGACCCGGCGTTGGGACGCGATGTGCGCAATCTCCTCGAACACATGCGCAAGGCATCCCCGTGCGCGTTCCTCGGTTTCGCGAGTGACGATCCAAGGCGTGGTCTGCGTCCAAGCGTCGAGCAGCTCCCCGATCTCCGCGAGGTTCGTTCCGAGGCTTGCAGGGAACACATTCTGTGCGTTCTTCTGCGCTCGCTTTTCTGCGATCCGAAGCACATCTTGCCATAGACGTTTCTTCCCAATTTCTCTTGTCCGCGCGGAGATCCCAAAGGAGGCGTTCGAGAGAATGGTGAAGGCCATATCCGGTGTGCCGCCCGCGTCCAGCACAGCCTCGCAGACCTTGTACTGATCTGCGGAACGGGAAAGGTCTTCGCGATCTCCCGGTTCTGGGTCTTGTCCAGTCAGGATGAGTGCTTGAATCGGTTCGGGAAGTTGCGCAACGAACGCCCGGACTTCGTCTTCGGCAATCTCCACAGGCTCCTTCGCTTTCTGCTCCCGCGCTCCGGATGCACTCATCTGTGGGGCCGTGCCCTGCGCGAACGACCGGAAGATGTCGGCCGTGTATGGCTCGTCCCGCAGCACAGCAAATGCAGTCTGCACAGGTTCCCCGGACTTCCAATGCAGCGACCCCGGAATTCTCAACACGCGCGGGATATCCTGCGTGTGGTCGCCGTCGACGAGTTCTGCGAGCGCGACCATCGCCGACTTGGCCACATCCGCAGGCAGAGGCTCGGACAGAAGGAAATAGAGATGTGCGCCGCGCCCCGACCGAACGATCCAGTTGGGGGAAATGGGCAGCTTGGCAAGCATCTCGTCCGGGCCGCCCGGAGGAAGGTGGTCGACATCCAGCCAGAGGACGCGGGTCTCCTGCACCACTTCTTCTTGGCTGGCATGCTGCTGCTTCGGAGCCCGTGCACGAGGCACAGGCCCGACACACACCGCATATCCGATCTCGTTCCAAGCATCGATCCAAGCGATCGCGTCGTCGAGAAACACCCGAGGTGCCTCGAGGGGAAGCGACGCAGGGAGATGGTACGATGTGGGACGAAACTTCTTCTCCTTGAGATCCGGCCGCTCCGGCAGCGCGAGCAACTCAAGCACGAGATGCGGGTGGGTGTCCAGGGCAGGCCGGAACTGGTGCTGGAGAAGGGACCAAAGAAAATTGATCAGGTCGCCGCGGCTCGTCGGCATTTCTTGGGTTTCATCTGCCAAAGGCATCTCCGGAAAGCGATCGAGACGCACAACGATGGGAGAATCGACTGGCGTGCCTGCATCGGGCGCAGGGAGTGCAAGAAGAGTTGTCTGTCCAGAAATAGGCTTGTTGGCCATGTGGAATTGACCTCCAATCAAGATTTGGATTGACGGAGGCTGCCCGCATGGCATACAATCGAGCCAAACCAGCATGCGATGTGCAGCCTCCGCATGGGACTGTGCGTCGTGCAGCAACGAGGAAGAGCATGGGCGCTCGGGTGCAGCCGGGCGCTCACGCGTATTTGTGGGCTGCGTTGGTCGCGGCAACCGCCTCCTTTCCAGGATGTGCTTCGATTTTCGGACGAGTCGATTTTTCTGTCAAGTACCCCCCTCTCCGAGGGAAGAAGAAGTAATATTCGGAATCCTTACCCGAAATATTAATGTACAAATTCCCCCTGTGCACAATCCGGAACATGTGTTTGGGCCACAAATTTGCTTCTTTCGTGCGGTTTCTGGCGTTCGAGAAGGACTGCGCAGAGAATGGACGCGCCAGATGTGGCGGCTGGAGGGCGAAGGCTCCCCCACGCTCCGCACACTTCTGGGGAGACGGGGGGATTTGTGCGCTTCGGGGGTACACAGGGTACACGGGAGCCCGAGAATCCGCGTCGTGTCGGGCTTCTTGGGCAGTGTACCTTTTCCGCCAGAGGGTGCACAAGGGTACACTCGGGGGGCAAGAAGGGTACACAACTCCCGGGCGGTGTGCCGGATTCGATGGACGAGGAAGGGGAGGATCCCCCCCCCCTCCCCCTCTGCATGTGTTGGAGTGGAGAGGAGAATTTTCGCTTCGAGGGTGCACAGGTTGCACTGGAGCCCGAGAATCCGCGTCGTGCCGGGCTTCTTGAGTTGTGCACCTTCTCCCGAGAGGTTGCACTCGGAGGCTCGGAGGTTGCACAGCTCCCCCGGGCGGTGTGTCGATGGGTGTCGGCCCCTGGCGATTTGGGGGCGGTGTGCATTCGGATCCGTCCCGGGGCACATATCTCGGAGCCTCTCCGTGGCACCGAGAAGATGGGGATTCGATCTGCCCACGTATCTCTGGCCGGGGGACATCCCGAATGCGCCTTCTCGATGCCTTCCGTGGTCTCGGAGATATATGTTCCCCCGGAGGTTTCGATCCCCGGGGGCGGTGTGCCCTTCCGGTTCGATTCCCCCCCACCCAAGGTTCGTTTCCCATCCCATTCGCCATGCGAACGTTCGTTTGTATTTCTCAACCCGAACACTCGTTTGCATTTCGGAATAGCAAAGGCCGCCACCCCAACTCCGGGGCAGCGGCCTGTCTTTATCAGATGGAGCGGGTGAGGGGAGTCGAACCCCCGCCGCCAGCTTGGAAGGCTGGAGTTCTACCGTTGAACTACACCCGCACGTCACGGCAAAGAGAATACCAGATTCGCGGAGTGGATTCAAGTGCATTCATCCAACGAGATCCCTGCGCTGATTACGAAAAAAGGCAGGCCGCATCCGGTTGAGCAGCCCGCCATTTCAGATCCGCGAAGCCTGAGCATTCCATGCCGCTTGAGGTGACTGTCCACGGCGTTCTGATGCCATCGCGTCAGACGCCGTTGTTGTACGCCGGCACCAACAGGAAGAACAGCACGAAGATGATCAGAAACACCACAGCCCACTGCGTGTAAGCGCCAAAGCATCCGCCGTACATGATGGTCCCTCCTTCCGCGAGGATCACCACCATGCTACGGAAGAGGAAACGAAAGCGACGCGGTCTTTGTCCCGGCCACGCGAAGCGGTGGGCCACAGCGTCACGCGATGCGGGCCGATCGAGCGTTGGCGCGCCACACCATCCCCCAAAGAAGGGCAATCGACAGTTCGACGAGTGCCCCCAGGAGACACGCCGCCCAGGTCATGCACGAGATGAACGTGAACAAGATGCCCAGGCCGACAGCGACGCCGAGCCCCCATCGGTAGAACCCTGCCCTGCTCATCTGTCCATTGGGCCGCCCGGACACGTCCCAGTGTGACGTCACGCGATCCGGCACGCGCGTCCGATACCGCCGCCACATGGCCACGTGAACCAGGAGCATCGCGGCGGACACGGCCAGCGTGACAAGACCTGCAACGGGATGGAAGGGCAAGACGTTTGCGGGCGGCACGGTGGGAAGGACACCCATGGACACATGGCGCACCAGCGCGTCGAGGCCGGGCGTGCCGAGAATGACGAGCGCGTGGCCGTCCGATACGGCGAGCCGAGGCGCACCGGCGAGGACGTACACATCCGCCACCTGCCCATTGTTCAGGCGAAACAACCCGCTCGCATACGCGCCCGCGCTCGTCCCGAGCAAGCGATCCGCGAGCCCGTAGAAGCCGTTCTGCGTCACCCAGGCCGCGTGCGCGCGGGCGAGATCAATTTCGGTCACGCCAGCGTCCGTGCGCACCTGCAGCATACCGCCGACGAGCCGCCACCCGCTACGGAAACCGGATACAAAAATGTATACCGCCAGAAGAAACGGTACACAGGCGAACAGCCAAAAGGTGGTCAACAAGCCTTTGGCCCCATGCTCCAAAAAGACGCGGCGTCTGAAGAGCCCCACTGCGATGAGCAGGACGGCAATCCCGACACAAATCCAAATGCTCGGATCCTGCAGCACCGTTCCCACCGCGGGCTGATACCCAAAAGTACTTGGCACAGTCCTCACCCCTTCGCACATGCGCCGTGGACAACACACATCGTCAGCCGTACGATGCAACATCCGGTGCAGAAGGGAGGAGCAGCTGTGAAGCATAAGAAGCCTATCGTGATTGTCCTCCACCCTGGACAGCGGGTCTTGGTCGTGGCGCGCAGCAAGCGCCGCCATCACAAGTGAACCTCGGACCGCAACCGACTTGAGCGAAGAATCCCGCAAATCCGCCGTCAAGGCAGCCCCCGCTCGTCCGCTGCCGCCAAAAACCGCACGCCCCGAAACGTCCCGTCATCGGGCGTTTCGGGGCGTCCTGCACCCGTGGTGGGCCCACCAGGATTAAAATTAACGCTCCACTAGATCTCAAGGGCCCACAGAGACGCACGATTACGGGCATTTTACTCCTAGAGATTTCAGGAAACACCCCTCAACTGACAATCGAATTGTAACTCTCTTGTTACTCGACGTCTAGGTTCCCTGGGGGCATCGCCGTTTTATGGTATTGTATAATACTCCATCGATTTCAGTTTGTATACACATACTCCCATACTCACAGAATCAGCCCCCACACGCAACTGGCCAGAAGCACTGGCGCAGGCCCAACGTGTGCCCCTTCCGTTGACCGCGCTTCCGATACGGCTCGCCCAAGCGTCTGATCGAGACGGCCATTCCCTGGCTGCTTCGGTTCACAGCGCGCCTGCGTCAGGAACACCTGGAGTGGCTTGAGCGAAGGGGGTGTGTCAAGAGAACTGTGTAAACTCCATGTAAGCAATTCTCGGACCTCGTCATCCGCCTCGGCCCAGGTCACTTTGTGAGGCTGTCAAGGTACGTT
>NZ_JAFMTY010000021.1 GCF_017329605.1 Alicyclobacillus fructus | reverse complement strand
GTCATCGTCGCAGAGGAAGCCTCCTGAAAGAATATCCACGATATTCCATGATTGACGAAGGGAAGGTCCGGGTTCCTTTTTTGCCATTTTCACGGTAGGCACAGGAGTAGGCGCGGGAGCAGCCACACTGGTAGGCACACCAGTAGGCACACAATGGCCATCATCGACGATGGTGGGGTGCGGCAACATACCGCCCCCCGGAGTTCATCGGTGACCACATGGACCCCACTGGTCCCCATGGGTCCCTGCGGCGGTTCGTGGCGTGTGGTTTGAATCTCTCGCCCGGCGTTAGACGAGGAAGGTATCCATAGGTTGCGGAGACCTTGGTGCGGCAGTCATCTAAAACAAACCCCATGCAAGGACGGGGAAAGTTCAGTGCCCTCACTGCGGATGCGAATTTATGGTGGCTGTCCAGTCGGCGATGATGACGCTAGTGCTCTCCGCGACGGTGTCCGCATTCATGGACATCCTCAATGCGTGTATAGCTCACTGGCGTCTCTCGCTCGTGACACCCGCGTGACGTCCATGGGACGTCCAGCGGACATCCGATGGACATCCGATGGACATCCGATGGACATCCGTCACCCCCCTCTTCGTGTGTGGCGTAATTCCCTCAGTTAGGGTGAGGGTTTTTCCAACGCGGTAGGTGATTCTCGACTCCTGCGAGGAGGTGGATTGGATGGGGCTGAAGGAGATGTTCGTCCTCTGGGCGTCCTTGACGGGGCTGTGGCTTGCGATTGACATCGCGTTTTCCATTCGGATTCGGCAGTTGAGACGCCAAATGCGGCGGGGGCGATGATTCCCCCGCTCACATGCCAAGCGCGGCCTTGGCGTCCCGTTCGAGACATTCTGCTATCCAGGCGTTCATGGACTTTCCGGCGCGCTTGGCGGCAAGTGCGATGTCTCGATGCACTTCGGGACTGACGCGAACGACGAACTGCCCCGAGTACGGCTTTTCGGGTTCTTCCCCCCGCTCGCGGCAGAACTCGAGATAGTCATCTACGGAATCGCGAAAAGCCTGCTCCAATTCGTCGACTGAGCGGCCTTGGAATGTAATCACGTCGCGAGTGTTGATGACTTCCCCATGAAAGACCTTGGCCTCGTCATCGTATTCGACATGCGCCATATAGCCCTTATACGTCATCATCCGGCGTCACCCCCGCTTCGATGAGAAACCGACGCACGGCCTTGACCGCTCCCTTGTCGGCCACAGGAGAAGGGTGAGGGCGATGAAAGACGGCGCGGCGTCCATTCAACGCCACGCGCACACGCGAACCACGCCCCTCCGTGATTTCCGCACCACATGCGCGCAACAGCGACTCAATGGCATCCCAACGGACGTCGGAACGTACCGGCTCGTCAAAGATGGCGCGCAGTGTTTGACGCTGGGCAGCATTCATAGTATCACCACGTAGTTTCATCATATGCCAGCATGCAGCGCATGACAAGGCGAAGAGGCACTCGCGCAGGACGTTTCCACACGTCGTCAGGACGGGATACGCGCACAAGCCCTCTAGAAGCCATTCTGACGCATTGGTCATACTCTCGCGTATGTTTAATCCCCTGCGTCATTCAACTGCCTTATACGCGAAAATCAAGCGCTTACATTACGGGTGAGGGATGAGCAGGGACGCATAGCACCCTGCCATCGCTCGTCACCCTGATGGGACAGCGGGACGGAACACTTAGACAAAAAAAGGGGCGTGACACGCACGTCACACCCCTATGGCGCACTTTGTCCTTTTGCATCACAACGACATCTGCTGGACCTTGGTGTGGGCGTCTTGCATGACCTCTAACACGCGCTGGTAGAGCTTCTCCGGAGCGATGGTGGTGCATAGGTGGTGGATGACGTTGAAGTCGACCTCATCGTGCTCCTCCAAGTAGCGCTCTATCATGTCGGTGATGACCACGGTAAGGGCAGCGCGAGCTTTGACGGTCTGGATTCCCTTCAGATACGTCTCCTTTTGTCCCTTGGTCATTGGGATTCCCTCCTCCACAGTTCCCACATGAGCTTGATTCCGTCCTTCAAACCCTGCAGATACGCGGCTCGTTCGGCGCAATCAACACATTGGGCAACACGCTCCTCGAGGTGAAGATAATCCTCTAGGTTGCGAAACGGCTCTAAGGCGGATTCGACGCTCGACCCTGGGAAGGGCGGCGTCTCATATCGCTGGTCCAACAGGCGTTCAACGACGGTCATAGCGCTTCACCTCCGATTCGCAAAGCCACATGACGTTTTCCTTGGCCCAAGACAGTTCCCTCAGCGCTTGTTCGCGCTCCTCCCCCGCAGGAAGCGATAGCGCATAATTGGCAAATCGGACATAGGCGGCGATGGTTTCCCGCAAACCGCGCTCGTACTCCGCTTGTGTCATTGCGCCCGCCTCGCCCTCGTTCGACTGGGCAGTAGCTGCGCCACAGGTGAGGCGATGGCATGTTGTTTGTGCAGGTCTTCGTCGGCAAGGTGAACATAGCGTTTGGTCATGACGAGGGAGCTGTGGCCTAACTGACGCTGAAGGGCGAACACATTGCCTCCCCCGCGCAGAAACATGATGGCGCTTGTATGGCGCAGCATGTAGGGCGTCACCTTGACGCCAAGCTTGCGGCTGTACTCGGCAAGCTTGTGCGACCACTCGTTGGAGGGCAGCGGGCGTCCGTTTGCACTCGCAAACAGCGGTACGTCATCGCCCCAATCATCGGGACGTAACGCCATGAGACGCCGCAACGCTTTTGAGGTCTGTGGAGACATGACCACGACACGGCTTGTCCGCGTCTTTGCGACAGTGGACGGGACATGGATTTCGAGGGCGTCCCAACGGATGTCTGCGGGGGTGAGTTGCAACGCTTCTCCCGGGCGAATGCCCGTGTCGAGTTGGAGCAACATCAACGCATAATCGCGTCGGCCTGCGTAGGTCTGCTGATTTGGGAGCGCGAGCAGACGTTCCAGCGTTTCGGCGTCAATGTTCCGGCTCGCGCCCTCATCCTTTCGTTTCGGGATTTGGACAGGGTTCTGGTCAAGGTAACCTTCCTGCACACACCACGCGCAGAAGGCCTTGAGATAAGCACGACGCAAGTTGTAATGGGCGGGGGAAGACGCACGTAACGAAGCGAAATGAGCGACGACGGCGCGCTTCAGCTTGGGGATGTCAGGCCATTTCTCCCCGTGCTCGTCAAAAAACGAGGTGATGTGATAACGGTAGCCACGGAGCGTGGATGGAGCGGTGCCCTCAGCCTCCTTCGTGAACATGAATTCTTTGAGCGCCATCTGCCATGTAATGTCCATCCATTTCTGCCTCCCCAGGGTGAAGTCTTCTGGGGTAGGTGGGGGAGACTTTAGCCACAGCAGACTGCACAAAATCTTGACTACATTTCGTGGTGCGGAGATAATCGAAATACCGCATCACGTCGCGGATTTCTCGTCGGGATGGCGGAACAGGCAGACGCAGCAGACTTAAAATCTGCTGGGGGTATCCCCGTGCGGGTTCGAGTCCCGCTCCCGGCATAACGGCGCGGGTTTCCGCGCCTTTTGTGTTTCTTCCCCTCACGTTAACCACAGAAGACTTCACCAATTTGTTTGCCTCCATTTTGGCTCATTTTGTGGCGCGGGTTCCCGGGTCTTCGGGAGCCTGCTTCTATGTTTTTTGAGCGCTCAATTCTTTCAAATTTCTTTCACTGGCAATCGACAGGTCACCGAAATTCGGAACAAGCCGCTCATGGCGTTCCTCCGTCACCTTGATCCGTCGCCTTTTTCCTGCGGTGTGCCAGACGTTCACGCACAATTTGCATGGCGATCGCGTCATCGACGTATCCCGCGGGGACCAGGTAATCCGGGATGGCGTCTGTGGCGAGCAAGAAATACAAAATACCGCTTGCCAAGATGTTCTTTTCGTCTTCGGGCGTGTCAGGGCGGGAGAATCGCGCGTACATTTCGTCCAAATCGCGTATGAAACCACCGATACCCTGGATCTGTCCGCGTTTCGAATGGTATTTCTCCGCGATGAGTTGTTGTCCCTCATCGGTCTGCGCATAGACCTCGTATTTCTCCAGTTCCCGTTCAATTTCTTTTCTTAAGTCTTCCATCTTTTCGAGCCCCAGATAATGGAGCAGTGTGTCGATCTCGGCGCCAGTGGTCTGCGATCGACTGTGCGCCGCCTCGTCTCGAGCGAGCGGCAGGCCGGCCGCTTCCGCGAGTGTCGCCGCGGGCACGTCCAGCGCTTCCGCCATGCGGCGCAGGTAATCCAAATTCACGCGTTGTTTGCCCGCGATCATTTTGGATATGGTGCTGACACTGATGCCTGTTGAGGCCGCCAATTGACGCATCGACATGGATCGCTCGCGCAACAAGGCTTTCACCGTATCTTCGAGCCGTCCCATCTCGTTTCACCTTCGTCCGCCCGCGCAGTTGCCGGAATGTGTCGCCTGCGTTTCGCGCGTTTCGATTTTCGCAACACATTGCATCACCTGTTGCGCCTCCTAGGCATAGGATACGTCGGCAAGCATCACTTTGGACCCATGGATGCGGAGCGTTCGGCAGGGGGTGGGCAAGCATGGACATGAGCTCGGCGACTTCGCGTACGGAGGCGCGATCGGACATCGTATCCGACGCGGATCGGATGGCGTCCGTGAGTACGAAAAAGGGATGGGGCCGTTATCTGTGGTCGTTCTGGGTGTTGCTAGGCCCTGGGTTTCTTGCGGCATTGGCCGACAACGATGCGGGCGGCGTGATCTCCTACACGGCCACGGGCGTTCAGTTTGGCATCGGGTTGTTTGTGCCGCTGGTGCTATGTCTCGCTGTGTTGACCTTCACCGTGCAGGAGATGAGTATGCGCCTCGGCGCGGTCACGCAGGAGGGATTCTCGAGGCTTGCGCATCAACGATACGGAAAGTTTTGGGGTATCTATCACGTGACGACGCTCGCCTTCGAGAATCTGCTCACCCTCATCACAGAGTTCATCGGGATGACGGCTGGATTGTCCATGCTCGGGATTCCGATGTGGCTCGCTGATCTCCTGTGTCTGGTGTTCGTCGTCTTGTTCGTGCTGTTTACCGGCTACTTCACGAAAGAGCGGATCGCGCTTGTCATCGGCGCGCTGAACATCGTTTTCCTCGTCGTGGCCGCCATGACGCACCCCAGCCTAGAGGCGCTGGGACGGGCGTTTACCACGTGGAATGTCCCCGCGTCTCTGCGAGGCGATGTCACCTGGTTTGTCATCGCCACGGTCGGAAACGCCATCGCCCCGTGGATGATCTTTTTCCAAGGCAGCGGCGTGATCGACAAAGGCGTCAGTTCCCGCGAACTCAGGCTTGGGCGGATCGACACGGCGTTTGGTTGTCTCGTCCAGGTCGTGATCGCGGCCGGGATTATCATCTGTGGTGCATCGCTCTATGGGCACATTCACAACGTGAACAGTCTAGGCCCTTCGGACATCATCAGCGGCCTGCAGCACACTGTGGGTCGGATCGGGGCAGTGCTCTTTGGAATTGGCCTGTTCGACGCGGGATTTCTGGCGTCGATCACGGTCTCGCTCTCGTCGTCTTGGAGTATCGCCGAACTGTTTGGCTGGTCCAAGAGCCTCAATGACAAAGTACGAGAGGCGCCGAAGTTCTATGCAATCTACGTGGGGAGCTTGACGGTTGCCGCGCTCGCCATCCTGATTCCGCATATGCCGCTCAACCTGATTTCGATCATCACCCAGGTCATCGGGGGCGTTCTGATGACGCCGCTACTCATCTTTCTCGTCCTGATGACGAGTGATCCGGCGCTCATGGGGTCGTATCGAACCAAGCTCTGGGGCCGGATCTGGGGATGGCTGATGGTGACGCTTCTCATTGGGCTGACGCTTGCCACGCTTGTGCAAACACTCCTGCACGTGTGACACGAACCGCGGGGTGTGTCATGTGCGTCCATCCGGCTGCGAACGAGCCGTTGAAGCGTAGCGACCGAGGCGCATGATCAAATATGAGGGACGAGAACGCTTTCTTGTCTCTGAGATCTTGACAGGGGCTTCGCCGCGTGTTACAAAGGCAGAGGAAAGCAGGCGGTTCACATGGCGCATGCCCGGAACCGCGTTGCGGGAATTGCATACCTTACGTTTGAAGATGCGTTCCTCGTTAGGCGAGGCTACTATACGAACACAAGCCACTGCCCGGAAACGTGGAGACACGCCAATGGGTAGAACAGGTATGGCCGGCTTAAGGCTTTACCTAACGTGGCTGGGTTATCCCTACGTCGTATAGTGCCAAAGCTCAACCAGGGGGGATATGCATAGGATCTGCCTATGCCCCCTGGTTTCCAGGGGGCTTTTCGTTGGAGCCATGAGAGGAGCCGTGGAGGAGGTGATGGGTATGGACAGTCCGTCGAGTAGTCGCCCAATCGGTGTAACAAGGTCGCGAATGATGGGCCGACGTCCAGGATTCGATGGATCGCATTCTATGAGGGCGTGGGGACTGCCTGCCCATCGCCCGTCCAGAGGTGATAGTCATGGCTCGCAATGTTCATGTGTATGCGAAGGATTTGCATGAGCTGGAGCGCGAACTCCGCGCTAAGGATATGGCTCGTGTTGCCAATTTGCACAACAAGCGGGGCTTTTGGGCGAGGCTTCGCCTGATTTTGGTCCTGATAGGTCCCGGTGTGTTGACGATGATCGCCGACAACGACGCGGGTGGCGTCATCACCTACGCTCAGACGGGCGCCACCTACGGCATTGGCTTTTTCATTCCTTCGCTCATCATCGCGGGTTTCATCGCGTACGTCGTTCAGGAGATGACGGTGCGCCTCGGCGCTGTGACGCAGAGGGGCCATGCCGAGATGATCTGGGGCCGGTACGGTGCGTTCTGGGGCTGGTTTTCCTTGATCGATCTCGTCGTGGCGAATGTGCTCACCTTGGTCACGGAGTTCATTGGAATCAAAATTGGAATGGGCGTGTTCGGCGTTCCTGGCTGGTTGAGCGAATCCATCGCGCTTGCCATCGACGTGTTTGCCCTTTTGGTGCTGAGGTATTACACCTGGGAGCGCATCGCGCTGTGGATCGCTGCCGGCAATCTGATCTTCATTCCGTTGATGTTCATGGCGAAGCCGCATTGGTCCGCCGTGGCGGACGCGTTCGTGAACTGGAATGTACCCGGTGGTTTTACGCCGTCGTTCTTGTTCATCATTCTGGCCAACTTTGGCACCACCATTGCGCCTTGGATGCTGTTTTTCCAACAGTCGTCCGTGGTTGACAAGGGGCTGACGGAGCGAGATATCCGCCATGGCCAGCTGGATACGGCGCTTGGCACACTGGCGATGATCGTGGTGGCGTGCGCCATCATCGTGTTGACCGGCACGGTGATGCATGGTTCGCGAGGCGTGAACCTGGATATCTCCGGTATCTTGAACGTGCTGGGCGCGAAAATCGGTCCCGTCGGCGAGCGGCTGTTCGCCTTGGGCCTCGTCGAAGCAGGCCTCATCGCCGCCATCGCGCTCACGGCAAGCACCTCGTGGGCGATGGGCGAGGCGTTCCACTGGCCGAAGAGCATCAACATGCCGGCTCGCTTGGCTTGGAAGTTCTATGTGCCGGGGATTGCGAGCGCCGTGATCGCGGCCGCCATCGTGCTGATACCGCATGCGCCGCTTGGCTTTCTGAACATGATTGTCCAGGTCATCGCGTCCATCTTTATGCCGGCGGCGCTCATGTTCCTGATGCTTCTTTTGAACGATCGCGACGTGATGGGCCAGCACGTGAATCGCAGGTGGCAGAACGTGTCGGGATTTGCCATCATCGGGCTCCTCGTGGTGCTGAACGGATTGTCTGGGTTGACGGTCATCTTTCCGCATCTGTTCTGAGGGAGGAGGGTGGAATCATGAAGCGTAAGCACGACGTGATGGTTGAACGGGTGCCGGTTGCGCCGATTCCCCCGTCGGAGCCGCTGCCGCGTGCCCACGTGAAGGGCTGGGTCAAGGCGGTGTTCTGGGGACTTCGCGTGTACATCGCTTTGATGCTCGTCCTCGTGGTCATCGGCTTGGCGAAAGGCAGCTTCTGAGGCGATGCGGGGTTTGACCATCGATGGAATAGAGCCTCGAGCGCGGCGATATGATCCAAAGGCCTGCATCCCGGATGTGACGCGCGGGAAGCAGGCCTTGTGTATGTTTCACAGGTGATGGCGACGAACTCGATCACGCTGACCGCTGGCGCGGGCTCGGGGTCCTGCGGCATGCAGGACGGCGGAGCGGGCTGCGAGCAAGGCGCCAACGGCCACTGCGCCCAAGATCCACTTCATTTCCTGGACCTCCTCGCCGAGATACCCCATTCCATGCGCGAGTTTCCCCGGGGAAAACCTATCCCAGATTATGCGCGCCGAGAGCCATCCGTTCTTGCCATCGCCGTTCCTCATCTGTTGCGCAGTCGAGGGCACCGGGAGTGGATTTCGAGGGTTCTTCAAGCTGGGGGTGGTATCGTAAGAACTGCGGAACCCCCCTGAAACCCCCTGAATAGGCTTGGCCGCCGCGTTTGCGGCGGCGCTTTTTTCTACGAGCTGGCGCGGTGAAGTTCGGTTGTCCTGCTGTGTCCTCATACGTCACAAAATTTCAATGGACTTTCAAGCGAAAATGCGTATGCTACATATTGAACCCTTCCATTCCCCCTGGGTTTCATTGTGGCCGCCGTGGGATTACGGCGGTTTTTTCTTTTCATGGTGCCGTGCGATCCGGCAGCAACCAGTAAATCACCAGGCCGGCCACGGTCGCGATGGCGATGCCGTTCTGCGGCGCGCCGATGCCAAGGATGAAAATGACCGCCACCACGATGAGATTCTTGGTCTTGGTCAAATCCACCTTCGCCTCAATCATGTGCCGAATGCCCATCGCGGCGATCATGCCGTAGAGCAGGATGCCCACGCCCCCCACCACGGCGGGCGGGATCGACTGAATGACCGCGCTCACCTTGCCGACAAGCCCGAGAATGATGGCGATCACGGCCGCCCCTTGAATGATGCGGCTCGAGAAGTTCCTTGTCATGGCCAACACGCCCAGGTTCTCCGCGTACGTCGTCTCCGCGGGCCCGCCGAGGAGCGCGGAAATCAGCGTGGCCAGGCCGTTGCCGAACAAGATCGACGCAAATCCCGGATCGCGCGTCACGTCGCGCTCGATGATCTCGTTCAAGACAAACATGTGGCCGAGATCCTCGACCATGGTGACAAGCGCGATGGGCGCCATGCTCGCGATGGAGGCGAGGCTCCAGTCAGGGACGTGGAAGGTCGGGAACTCGATCCACGCCTCGTGAGCCACGGCTTGTCCCACATGTACGAAGCCCCGGGCGAGCGCGTACAGGTAACCGATGACAATGCCCGCGAGAATCGGGATGATCCGCAAGGCGCGGGGGCCGGCGATGGCGCACACGACAGCGGCGGCGAGTGTCACGATGGCGACGTCCCAGTGCGTGGACGCATCCACGGTCACGGCCGTGGTCGCGAGCGACAATCCGATGATCGCGACCACCGGGCCGACCACGACGGAGGGAATGGCTCGGCGGACGCGATCGAACCCCACAATGCGCACGGCAAGCGCAAATAGAAAGTAGACGATGGATACGCTCACGAGTCCGGTGACGGCCTGCCCTGGCGCATGATGTCGGGTGACATACAGGGTAAGGGGCGCGATGAAAGCGAAGGACGATCCCAGATACGCGGGCACCTTGCCGCGGGTGACGGCATGAAACACGAGCGTGCCGACGCCGCTCGCCACCAGGGTTGCGCCTGGGCTCAAACCGGTGAGGATGGGGACGAGCACCGTTGCGCCAAACATGGCGAACACGTGTTGCAGGGAGAGCGGAAGCTTTCGCAAACGAGCGTTCAACGGCATGACCTCCTGTGAGATGGATACAGGGCCCCGCATGTGTGCGATGGTCCGCGGAAAGTATAACCACGATCTCGTCAAAACTCAAAGGAGTGTGGTCGCTTGCGGTGGGGAGTGGCAGCGGTGGCGCTTCTTGTCGCAGCCGCCCTCACGGGCTGCGACACGGTGAGCGAACATGGCGGAAACTTCATCGGCGAAAGCACCAATCAGACGGTGAACGGCTCGGCTCCTGAATCGGGTACGAATCGGACCGATCTCGGCAACCGGGCGCTTGGCAGCGATCGCGGTGAGACGGGCAATGCCCTCGGTGGAAGTCAACATCAGCCCACGAGCGGCCGCGGCACCTCGTGAGGCGAATGGGAGCCAAAGATACCCCGCCCAGGCTGAGATGGCCAGAGGCGGGGTGAGTTTTCATTGCGGATTGGTCATGATGAGCGTGGCCGATTTCAGGAGCACCCGGTTGGGCAAGCGGAGCGAATCGATGACGAGTTCGGCCACATCCTCCGGTTGCATCTGGTGATCCTCGTCGCCGAGCTTGAGGCCGACGTTTCGCGCGAGTTCGGTGTTGACGGTGCTCGGCAGGATGGCCATGACGCGGATGTTGTGCTTCCTCACTTCGTACATCAGGGACTCGGTGAAACCCAGCAGTCCGAACTTCGACGCGGAATAGGCCGACGTGGTGGCATTGCCCTTCTCGCCGGCGGTCGAGCTGATGTTGACAATATGGCCTCGGTTGCGCTCCACCATGTGGGGCAAAATGGCGCGCGTCGCGTAATACGTGCCCAGGAGATTCACTTGGATGATGCGCTCCCATTCCTCGACGGGCATGTCGAGGACGCTGCCGAACTTGGCGGTTCCTGCGTTGTTGATGAGAACATCCACGGATCCCAATTGATCCTTCAGTTGTGCGATGGCCGACTCGATCGAGGCTCGATCCGCGATGTCCGCTGCGCTCGTGTACACCGACACGCCGTACGCGGTGCGGATGCTGTCGGCGACCTGCCTCAGATCGCTTTCTGTCCGCGCGACGAGCCCCAGGTTCACGCCTTCCTTGGCCAGGTGTTCGGCAATGGCCTTGCCGATGCCTTTCCCCGCGCCGGTCACGATGGCGTTCCATCCCCTGAGCGATTGTGCCATGTCTGATTCCCTCCTCTGATTATCTGGACGCGTCCCCATTATAGAAGACGCGTAAGCTGCTTTCAAAAAGAGAGCAAGGAGTCTGGGGGCCTGGTGACCTCGTGTCAACGCCTGCACGGTTGGAGCGCATGTGACATACACGAGAACATGGCGAAGGGGGTGAAACACGATGAAGATCTGGACCGCCTTGATCCAACTCGCGCAGACCAAGCGGCTCAGCACGCTCATCATCGGCTTGTTGGCCTCGGCCAAGCTCATTACGGATGCGCTCGGGCTTCCCTTTATCACGGATCCCGAGATGAACGCGATCGCCAATGCGGTGGCGTCGGTCGTCACCGTGATCGCCATTTTCATGACGCACAGCAAGTCGTCGGGCACGTCCTCCTCTTCATCCGGTGGTGGCGGCGCTTCGAGCGGAAGTCAAGCGAGCTCGGGCCTCGCGGGTGACGGGGCGACCGCTTCTGCTTCGCCCGCGAATGCCTCGCCGCAACAGGCGTCCGACGGATATGCCCGGCCTCCAGGCTCGTAAACATGCAGGCGGCGGCGTGCGTCTGGTAGAATCGAAGGGCACCGATAGAGGCCTGGAGGAATGGAACATGCCAGAGCGCGTCGTCACAACGCTTGAAGTTCGCTGGGGGGAGTGCGATCCGGCAGGGATCGTGTATCACCCGTCGTACGTTGACTGGTTCTCCATTGCGAGAATGCATTTTTTGAAGGAAAACGGTATTCATTATATGGCCGACTTTCACGATGGCGGCGTCACCGTGGTGGTCACGGACGTTTCCTGTCATTACCGGAAGGCTCTTCGCGCCGAGGATATCGCGCATGTGAGCGCAAGGCTCGTGGAACTGGGCAGGACTCGCCTGGTGTTTCGCTACGAGGTGACCAATGAGCGAGGGGATTTGTGCGCTTGGGGAGAAACGCGCCACGCATTTGTCGATCGCGACACGCTTCGACCGGTGAACCTCGCCAAGTTTGCCTCGGGACTGTGGGAGCGATTGGCTCAGCTTCCCATCTCGCCTTTGGACGAAGGGGAGCGGTGACAGAACGGAGAGGGGCGACGGAATCCGAAGGGGATGCCGTCGCCCCTGGACTTTTAGAGAGACATCATCTCTTCGTGCAATTCGTCGTACATCTGCGCCTCGGAGAGCGCGATGTATCGACCGGTTTCATACATCACCTCGAGATCGTGCGTGGAGGTGAACGTCTCGAGGATTTGTTTGCACAGCTGGTAATGTCGAGGCTCATGCTCGTCGGCGTGAACGTCCCAAAACAACGTGTTGATGGGCCCTCGGCGCTGGTAATGCGGATGCCGGAAGCCTTCACCGATTCGAGCCATCACTTGGCCCGCGAAGAGCTCGGAACCCAGACCCACGGCCGCCATCGCCTGAAGCGGCGTGGCTTCGCGGAAGAATTGGATGAACGTGTCCACGGCCTTCCCCACCGCTTTGGACATGGGGACGTCGGGGATGCCGTGCCCGTCTAAGCGTGCGTCGGGGGCGACGGTCCGAAGAAACGTGAGATAGAGTTTTTCATGTGCCCGGCCTGGTTGGCCGCGTCCCGCCTCATCCCAGAGGTTGTCGGCGATTGGGACCCACCACGTGTCGATGGGAGGCATGGCGGCGATGGCGGCACCGAGCACGCGCGGGAAATGTCGGCTGTAATATCCGTATTGGAGCGCGAAGTACCGGATTTGAGCCTCGCTGTACGCCCCGGCGCCAAGCGTCTGCAGAAAGCGACCGTTCAGGAAGTGCTCTTCCACCAACGTGAGCATCGCTCGTTCCACGTCAGCGTAGGAAGACAACGTGAGGTGTGGAAGTGACACAAACATCCTCCTTCTTCGCATGGATGGTTACCCGCATGGCCTTCACCTGCAACTCGATACAGGCAGCTTCGATAGGATACGAGAAGGATAGGGGCGCGATCAACCGTTCTCAAGTCCACCTGTCGTTGACACCTCCTGTTTTCGGTTGCTACAATGAGGGGGCTGTGTGCGGCTGTAGCTCAGAGGGAGAGCACTACCTTGACACGGTAGGGGTCACAGGTTCGATTCCTGTCAGCCGCATTCACTCGAGGCCGCCGGGCAACATGTCCGGCGGCCTTTCCGTACTCAGCCTTTGCGCAGGTTTCTCGGACGGTTTTGGCGGAATTCAAGCTCGCTTTGAACTTTCTTTGAGATCAATAGAGGTGGCATTCGCCCTTGTGTCGAACTTCTATCCATCTGTCCTGTCGCCTCACCGGGCTGGAGGGACGGGCGAGGAGTGGCGATCACAACATGAGGCGTATCCATTGGGCAAAGACACTCTTCCCCGTTCTGGAGGGACGCTAGCGATGTGGACGTGGTGGGCCGCTGGCCTGGCGGGTCTCGGCGGCATAGGGTATGTGACGACCGTGTTGCCCACGCAGTGGCTCAAGGTGGAACACGTCGACTGGCAACTCGGCCTGGCGCGAACCATTCTTCAGGTGAGCGATCTTCACGTCGAACGAAATCGCGTTCAGCCGGATCGCCTGAAGTCCGTCTGCCGAGCGGAGCGTCCGGACTACATCTGTCTGACGGGAGATTATGTGGACTCCGAGAGAGCCATCCATCGTCTGATGCCGTATCTCCGGGCGCTGCAAAGCGTCGGCGTGCCGATGTATGCCGTGCTTGGGAACCACGACTATCGGCTTCGGGGGCGGATTCGCCGGCTGGTCCATGTTCTGGAGGATCACGGCGTGACGGTTCTTCGGAACGAAGCCGTCATTCTGGACGGATTCAATCTCGTCGGGATCGACGATTATCAAACGGGAAAGAGCGATGAACGTTCGGCGTACGAGCGCGTGCGCAAGGACTGGCCGGTCGTGGTGATGACTCACGACCCGACGTTTGTTCTTTCAGCGCAGCGCAAGTTTGACGCCTTCATGGCAGGGCATCTGCACGGCAAGCAGTTTCAACTTCCGTTCTTTTACTATCTCAAACCCATGGGCCCGTTGGCGAAGCGCGGCATCTACGCAGGCATGCATCGCGCGGAAGCTGGGCCCTTCTACATTTCGAAAGGGGTGGGCCAGTCCGGCATCAATCTGCGCTTCTTGGTGCGCAGTGAGGTCACGGTTCACCATCTGTGAACATGTCGCTGCCGAGGAGGGACAAGTATGGCGGATTTTCGCGACGTGAATCTCTTGACGCGGTTGGATCGCCTGCCGATCACGCCGCGCCTCGTGGGCATCATTGCGCTGTTGTCGCTTGTGTGGCTTGCGGAGGCGTTTGACATCGGCATCGTCGGGCCCGTGCTGACCACGCTTGAGAAGGCGTGGCACATGACGGCATGGCAGACGGGACTTTTGGCCATCGCCTCGACCATCGGCATCGTCATCGGGATGATCCCGGCGGGGATGATGGCGGATCGACTGGGCAGAAGGCGGGTCATCCTGCTGGGCATCGCGTGGTTTTCCATCGTCACCATGCTCGGCGCGCTCGCCCACAACGTGGCGGACCTGTTTTTCGTCCGGCTTGTTGCAGGGATCGGCGAGGGAGCCGTGTTGCCCATGCCGTATCTCATTCTATCCGAGTTCACGAATCACCGCCGCCGCGCGGTCAGCGTGGGCTACGCGAATGGGATCCTGACCGCCGCGTACGTGGTTCCGAGCCTCGTATCGGTCTTTGCGCTCCATCATTACGCTGAAGACGTGGCGTGGCGCATTCCGTTCCTGCTCGGAGGCGTGCCGCTTCTCATGCTCATTCCCATTGGCCTTTGGCTTCCGGAGTCGCCGCGATACCTGCTGGACAAGGGTCGCCAGGCACCGGTCGCTCGGCTGGTGGAAGCGCTTGAGCAGGAGGCGGCGCTGCCGCACGATGAAACGCTGTACGATGAAGTCATCGCTGAGACCCTGGACGAGACGCCGCACGACATGCTGCGGACGCTTCGCTCCATCTTCCGGCCGCCGCTTTTGACCCGCAGCGCGATGGTCATCCTCCATCTGACGGCTGCGCTCATCCTGTTCTACATCCTGCAGGTCTATGGGCCTGAGCTTCTGGCGACCCGAGGGCTTGGGGTGTCGAATTCCATCCTGTACACCGGTCTCATGATGCTTGTCGCGGGGTTCGGTTCTGTGTGTCAAGGCTATTTGTCCGATCGCTTCGGACGAAGACGGGCGCTGGCTCTGTACGCTTCGCTGGCGACCATCGGCTGCCTGTTGTTTGCCTGGGTTCATTCTCGCGAAGCGACACTGGTGGCCGGATTTCTCACGGCTTTCTTCGGCCTTGGGATCTTTCCTGTTTCGAAGCTGGCGGTGGCGGAGCAGTATCCGACCGAGGTCCGGGGCCGAGGCGTGTACGTGGCAGAGATGGTGGCGCGGGGGATGAGCGGGATCGTGACGACGTACTTCATCCCCTTCATCCTGTCGATGGGCGGGGATCAAACGGTGTTTCTGGGCGTCGCAGTCGTGCTCATCGCGTTCACCGTTCCGTTCGTGGCGTTTGGACGAGAGACAGCTCAATTGCAGTTGGAGTACGCGACGAGCGTCACGCCCGTCAAGCGGATGCGGCCACGGCTCTCTCGGCACTGACGATGAAGCGATCCGCGCGGCGATGCCGCGCCTCGTTTGGATTCAGGTGTGCAAGCGCTTGCTGAAATCCCTTGCAAATCCATGAGTGGTTTGCTAGGATCATATATGTTTGTTGGTCAAACGAATTTAGGGCGAAGGTGATGGGCGTGACGACGTATTTTCCTGATGTCACTCAAATTGCGTATGAGGGCAGAGGCTCCGACAATCCGCTCTCGTTCAAGGATTACAATCCTAATGAGATGGTGTTGGGCAAGCCGATGAAGGAACACCTGCGCTTCTCGGTGGCGTATTGGCACACGTTCACGCTGTCTGGTGCCGATCCTTTCGGATTGCCGAACATGATCCGGCCGTGGGACGGCGCAACCGGAATGGACCTCGCCAAGCGTCGGGTGGAAGCGGCGTTCGAGTTCATGACCAAGCTCGGCGTCGAGTATTTCTGCTTTCACGATCGCGACATCGCGCCCGAGGGCGACACGCTGCGTGAGACGAATCGGAACCTGGATGTCATTGTCGCGCTGATCAAAGAGTACATGCAGTCGACGGGCATCAAGCTTCTGTGGAATACGCAGAACCTTTTCTCCAACCCGAGGTTTGCCCACGGTGCGGCCACGGCTCCTGATGCGGACGTGTTTGCCTACGCCGCAGCCCAGGTGAAGAAAAGTCTTGAAATTGCGAAGGAACTTGGTGCGGAAAACTATGTGTTCTGGGGCGGCCGCGAAGGCTATGAGACGCTGCTCAACACGGATCTCCGGCTCGAACTCGACAATTATGCCCGCCTGTTACGGATGGCGGTGGACTACGCGGACGAGATCGGCTTTACGGGGCAATTCCTCATTGAACCGAAGCCGAAGGAGCCCACGAAGCACCAGTACGACTTCGACGTCCAATCGGGCCTCGCGTTCCTGTACCACTACGGGTTGAAGGATCGGTTCAAATTCAACATTGAGGCCAATCACGCGACGCTCGCCGGCCACACGTTCCAGCACGAGCTCAGGTTTGCGCGCATTCATGGCCTGCTCGGATCGGTCGATGCGAATCAGGGCGACCCGTTGCTCGGCTGGGACACTGACGAATTTCCGACGAACCTGTACGAGACGACGCTCGCGATGTACGAAATCCTCCAGAACGGCGGGTTGGCACCGGGCGGCCTGAATTTTGACGCGAAGGTTCGGCGCGCCTCGATGACGCCCTTGGATCTCTTCTATGGTCACATTGCGGGCATGGACAGTTTCGCGCGCGGCCTCAAGGTGGCGGCGAAGCTTCTGGAGGACCGGGTCTTCGAGAAGGAAATTGAAGATCGTTATCAGAGCTATCGAAGCGGCGTGGGCAAAGACATTGTGGAAGGCCGCGCGACGCTCGCCTCGCTTGAGTCGTACATCATCGATAAACCGGTGACGGCCACCCGCTCGGGTCGCCAGGAGGTTTTGCTGGCGAAGCTGAACCAATATTTGCTGGAAACGGAATGATGGCGATGCCGGCTGATCGGAAGGCGCTCATGGGGATTGACGTCGGGACATCCGGCGTGAAGGTGGTCGTGATCGACCGCGAGGGAAGGACCATTGGCCAGGCGACGGTCGGATATGACGTGTCGCAGCCAAAACCGCTTTTTGCCGAACAGGATCCAGAGGATTGGTGGCAGGCGACGTGTTCGGCCATTCGGCTGGCGCTTGCGCGCAGCGACAGGCGCGGGGAAGAGATTGTGGCGGTCGGCCTCACGGGGCAGATGCACAGCCTGGTCCTCTTGGACGAGGCGGGAGCGGTCATTCGGCCGGCCATCCTGTGGTCGGATCAGCGCACGGAGGAAGAGTGCGCGTATCTCCGTGACACCGTGGGGCTGGAGCGCATGATCGAATGGGTGGCCAACCCTGCCCTCACCAATTTTACGGCGGTCAAACTGCTTTGGGTGCGCAGGCACGAACCGGAAAACTATGCGCGCATTCGCCGCGTGTTGCTTCCCAAGGACTTCATCCGGTACCGGTTGACGGGGGAGTATGCATCGGATGTGTCGGACGCGTCGGGCACGCTGTGGTTCGATGTCAAGCGTCGCAGGTGGTCCGACGAGATGCTGACCGCCCTCGATGTTCCGAGCACGTGGTTGCCGGAGGTGTACGAGTCGCCGGAGATTTCCGGGCGAGTCACCGAATGGGCGGCTGAGCGCACAGCCCTTTGCCCTGGCACGCCTGTGGCGGCCGGCGGCGGCGATCAAGCCGCGGGGGCGGTGGGCAACGGCATTGTTCGCACGGGCTTGGTGTCGAGCACCATTGGCACGTCGGGCGTCGTGTTTGCGCATGCGGACGAGATCGTCCGGGACGAACAGGGCCGGTTGCACACGTTCTGCCACGCGGTGCCGGGCAAGTGGCACGTGATGGCGGTGACGCAGTCCGCCGGCGGATCGCTCCAATGGTTCCGCAATCAGTTTGCGGACGCGGAGCGGGCGGTGGCGGCGCAGACAGGGCGAGACGTCTACGATGTCCTCAGCGACGAAGCGCGGCGCGTCCCGGCGGGGTGCGAGGGGCTGGTCTTTCTCCCGTATCTCATGGGCGAGCGCACGCCGCACCTGGATCCGCTGGCGAAGGGCGTGTTTTTCGGCATCACGCCGAGGCACACGCGGGCGCACTTTGTGCGGGCCATCATGGAAGGCGTGGCTTTCAGCCTGCGCGACGGTCTGGCGCTCATGGAGGATCTGAACCTGCCCGTGGAGGAGATCCGCGTGTCCGGCGGGGGCGCGAAGAGCGGCGTGTGGCGGGAGATCCAGGCGGGCGTCTTCGGAAGGCCTGTGGTGGCAATCGAGGCGAACGAAGGGCCGGCGTTTGGCGCGGCCATTCTCGCGAGCGTGGCCGCCGGGATGTTCGACGACGTGGTGACGGCGGTCGACGCCTGGGTTCGCGCGGAGGATACGGCGCAGCCGGTGGCGGAAGACGTGGATGTGTACCGCCAGGCGTATCAGACGTATCGCGCCTTGTATCCGGCGCTCAAGCCGCTGTTCAGGGCTGCGCCATCGCGAGAACATGCGCAATGAGGCATATCGTAACGTTAGGCGGTGCGCCCATGGAGCCCGGTCGTCCGGGTTTCCGTGGGCGCCGGCGTTTGTGGGCAGAATGAGGCGTGCAAAGTGGTTTTGAGGGAGCAGGATATCTCGACTTGAAAGCGTATAGCTACCGAGGGAACATCATGAGAAGGGGTGGCGAGCATGCCCGCAGTGGAGACGACGTATGGCGGTGAGCGCGCGATCCGGCTTTCGCACGGGCGCTACGAGGCCTATCTGCTGCCCGGATGGGGCAACCTCGTGGCGCTGCGAGACACGGCGCGAGGCTTCCGGTTCTTGCGCGAACCGGAGTCGGAGATGGACGAATTTCGCAAGACGCCCGGCCGGTACGGGATTCCCGTCCTGTATCCGCCGAATCGGTACCGGGACGGCGAGTTTACCATCGCGGGCAAGGCGTATCGCCTTCCGGTGAATGAGGAGGCCACGCACAATCATCTCCACGGCTTCTTCATGCGCATCGAGTGGCCCATCGTCGACATGGGCGAAGATGAGGGCGGCGCGTACGTCGAAATGGCCCACGACGTCGGAGAAGGGCATCCGGTCTATCGCCACTGGCCGCACACGTTTCGTTTCGCCATTCGCTATGAACTGTCTGACGCAGGGTTGGTGCAGCGCGTCCGGATCGACAACCGAGGGGACGAGCCCATGCCCGTCATGCTCGGGTTCCACACCGCGGTCAATGTGCCGTTTTCGCCGGAATCCACCGCCGAGGCGTGCACCGTTCAGCTCACCATCGGCGAGCGCTGGGAGCTCGACCATCGCAAATTGCCCACGGGCCGGTTCCAGCCGCTGAACGAGAACGAACGGAAGATGCCGGTGGGCGGCGCCGATCCATTCTATGAACCGATGGACAACCATTACACGGCTCGCCCGCAGGACGGGCACAATCGGATGGTGCTGACCGATGCGCGCCTCGGGCTTTCGTTCGTGTACGACGTCGATTTGAAGTACCGGCACTGGATGGTCTGGAACAACAACCGCTGCGGCACGTTCTTCTGCCCTGAGCCGCAGACCAACATGGTCAATGCGCCGAACATGGACCTGCCGCAGGATGTGACGGGGCTCATCGTCCTTGCGCCCGCGGAGACGTTCACGGCGCAAAGCCGCATGTACGTGCAATCTGCGCAGTCGTTGAAAGGAGCGGGGGAGCATGGCGCTGAGAGCGCGCAGTGAGGTTCCTGAACACGAGACCTGGGATTTGTCGCCCCTATTTGTGACTGTCGATGCGTGGGAGGAAGCGCTCCAGCGCGTGCGCAAGCTGGCGGACGAGATCGCCGAGATGGCCTCGAAGTCGTTCGGCGGACCGGCCGAGGTGGCCCGCGCGTTGGCGCTGCACGACGACATGTTGCGCCTTGGCACCGACGTCGAGCGGTATGCCATGAGCAAGTTTGCGGAGGACGCCACGGATGAGGGCGCTCAGCGGCTGATGTCCATGGCGCAGCTCGCGCTGGATCGCGCGGGGGAGGCTGCGGAGGCGCTGGTGGCGGCGCTCTGCCGCGTGCCCGAGGGCGATCTCGCCGCCTGGCGCGAGGAGGAGGCCCTGCGGCCCTATGCGCCGTACTTCGGCGAGATCGACCGGGAACGCCGACACCGGCTTGCCGATGAGGCGGAAAAGGTGCTTGCCGCGCATTCGTCAGCCTTCGCTCTTCCTTCTGGGATTTACGAGGCGGCAACGGGGGCGGACATGCGCTTTGAGCCGGTTCGGGACAGCGGCGGGCGGGAGGTGGGCGTCACGCCGTCCGCGCTTCTCATGCACATTGAGACCTCCCACGACACTGCGCTTCGTCATCGCGCTTACGACAGCGTGGTGAACGGACTGAGGCCGTATCAGCACATCCTCGCGCGATCGCTTGGCGCCAAGATCCAAAGCGACGTGGTGACGGCGCGGGTGCGTGGGTTCGAAAGTGTCTTCGACATGTTGCAGAGCACGCGGCTCGGCGGAACGATGGCCGCCAACCAGGTTCCTCCGGAGCACTACTTCATGGTGCAGGACGTGATGCTGAACGAGCTCGCTCCGCACATGAGGCGGCTCGCTCGTTTGCGCAGGCGGGTGATGGGACTTGAAAAGGTCCGGCTTTGCGATACCAAGGCGCCTTTTGTCCCGCTCACGGACGGAGCCCTCACGTTTGATGAGGCGCGGGAACTCATCCTGGAGGCGGCTCGCCCGCTTGGAGACACGTACGGCGACATCCTGCGCCGCGCGTTCGAAGAACGATGGATCTACTGGGCGCGCAACCAGGGCAACTGGAACGGCGCGTTTTGCGGCGAGTCGAGCGTTCACCCATACGTGTTTTCGCCGTTCGAGGGCGGGGTGTACGACGTTTTCGTCATGGCGCACGAGCTCGGCCACGCCGTGCACCTTTATCTCGCGTGCCAGAACGAGCGGCCTTCGAACCTGTCGTTCTCAAACTTGTTCATCGAGACGCCGTCGACGCTCATGGAGCACATGGTGGCAAACGCGCTCATCCAGCGTGCGGAGGACGACGCGGCTCGCGCGAAGGTTCGCATGATGCAGATGTTCACCTTCCACCACGACTTCGTCACACACCAAACGGAAGCCGAAATCCTGCGCCGGCTGTATGCCATCGCGGATCGCGGCGAGCCCCTTTCGACGGACGTGTTTCGCCGGGTATCGAGAGAAGTGTTGACCGACTTCTGGCAGGACGCGGTCGATCTCGACGAAGGGGCGGATCTGTACTGGATGCGCCAGCCGCACTATTACATGGGCCTGTACCCGTACACGTATGCGGTGGGGTTGGCCGCGTCCACGCTGATCGCCGATCGCATTCTCGCCGGTGATGCGGACGTGCTCGCCCGCTGGATCGAGGTGCTGCACGTCGGAGGCGGAAAGACGCCGCTTGAGCTTTTCGCCCACGTGGGGCTCGACATGGGCGATCCGGCTCCCTATCGCGAGGCGATTCGCAAAGTGGGCGAGATCGTCGACGAGTTGGAGCGGGCGTTCGCCTGACGCGCGGACGCCCAGGAGTATACGGCTCCCGCCCCGAAGGAACAATGGAGGTAAATGGAATATGCGATCCGGGGGCGGGAGCGTTGCTCATCTTGGAATTGACATCCGATCTGGACGGCGTGGGGCTTGCCGGGCGTCTGACCGAATGTGGCGCGGCGAGCTACGTGGTGTCGGGCGATCCGCCGCGCGTCGTCTGCGAGTGTGGGAGCGCGCTGTTTGGGCGTGTGGCGCAACTTGTCGCAGGGATGATGACCCGCGAGTGGCTTCAGGCGCGTGTGGTGCAGCGGGTGTGTCGCATGGAACCGCTTTGGTCCGCGGAAGAAGTGCAATTTCAAGCGCTTGTGGAGATCTGCGAGTCGCGTCTGCACGGCCGCCCCGTGGCGGGGCACACGCTCGACGAATGGCAGTCGTCGCTTGCCCGGGCGCTCGTGAGCCAGTTCAGGCGCTCTTTGGTCGTCGCTGTCGATCCCTTTGCTTGCTTTCGGCTGCACAAGGCCGCGGTGGAAATCGCAGAGCGCGTTCGGAATCGTCTCATGGCGTCGGCGCTCGAGGACGAATACGAGGAGTCGCTCGCCATGCTTCGCTACATGTTGGATGAGCAGCCGCTCCACGAAGCGGAACTGCACGTGTACGTCACGCCGGAGGGCGTCTGGATCACCGACGCCGAGGGCGCGTTCGTGTCAGACGAGCAGATTGAACGCGTCGCTCTGCAGGACGAGGATGTCACCACCGAAGATCTCGCGATGACCATTCTCATCACTCGGTCTCCATGGCGCATCGTCGTGCATGACGCCTATCCGGGAGCGCCTTGGCCGAGCTTTGCGGAAACCGTGAGCCGCGTGTTTGGCGATCGCGCCATTCGTTGCGAAGGCTGTTCCACGTGCTGGTCCGCGCGGACATCTTCAGGTTCGGGTAGGCGAGGGACGAGCGAGGGGCGGGTTCGCCCCATTCGACGCCGCTTGGCGCCCGACTCACCAGGCTGATGAGAGCCACAGGCGGAAGGCGAATGGGGCGAGGCATCCTAAGCGTCTTCCGCTTGACATCATCCCGAGGCGTTGTGTAGTTTCATAGGGGAAGGCGCGCCGGAAGCGGCGCGCAGAATGGCATGGATGTACAGGCGATGCGGGAAGACGCGCTTTTGCGATGACGTCGCGCCCAGAGAGAGGTTGCCGAGGCTGCAAGCACCTCCGCGACGGCGCAAGAGACACCACTTCCCAAGCTGTTCGCGGGTCACAACGCGAACCGTGTCCGCCGCGTTAAGGCGTCGAGCCCGCGCTTTTCGTTCGGGAGCGCGGGGAAGATGGGTGGAACCACGAGGCGAGCGCCGTCGTCCCATTGGGGCGGTGGCGTTTTTTGTATGCCCGTGGATCAAGATGCAGAGGGGGATGTCCCATGTCTCACGAAATCACCGTGCGGTTGAAGGACGGCTCCGAGCGCCAGATGCCCGCCGGATCGACCTATGCGGAGCTGGCCCAGTCCATGGGTCCGCGGCTCGGCAAGGAGGCCGTGGTCGCTCGGGTCAACGGCGCGCTCGTCGATCTCAGCCGCGAAATCGAGGACGGCGCTCAGGTCGAGTTTCTCACCTTGCAGGACCCCGAAGGGCTCTACGTGATGCGCCACACGTGCGCGCACGTCATGGCCCAGGCCGTGCAGCGGCTGTTTCCGGGTACGAAGTGCGCCATCGGGCCCGTGATCGAAAACGGGTTCTACTATGACTTTGCCGATCACGATTTTCATCCCGAGGATCTGCCGCGCATCGAGGAGGAGATGCGCCGCATCGTCGCGGAGGATCTGCCGATTCAACGCGAGGTCATCTCGCGCGATGAGGCCCTCCGGTTTTTCCGCGAGCGCGGCGACCGATTCAAGGTCGAGATCATCGAAGATCTGCCGGAGGACGTGACGCTCACCCTCTATCGGCAGGGTGAGTTCGTGGATCTCTGCCGCGGACCGCACCTCCCGTCGACGGGCCGCGTCAAGGTGTTTCAGTTGCAGAGCTTCGCCGGAGCCTACTGGCGCGGCGATTCGAAGCGGGAGATGCTCACGCGCGTGTACGGCGTTGCCTTTGCCAAGAAATCCGATCTCGACGAGTACAACCGCCTGCAGCAGGAGGCGCGGGAGCGGGATCACCGGCGGCTCGGCAAAGAGCTCGACATCTTCACGCTGTCGCCCGAGGTGGGCCAGGGGTTGCCGCTTTGGCTGCCCAACGGTGCAAAGATCCGCCGCATCATCGAGCGGTACATCGTCGATCTCGAAGAGTCTTTGGGCTACCAGCACGTGTATACGCCGCATCTGGCCAACGTCGAGCTGTACAAGATCTCGGGCCACTGGGAGCACTACAAGGACGACATGTATCCGCCCATGAAAATCGACAACGAAGAGCTCGTCCTGCGGCCCATGAACTGTCCGCACCACATGATGGTGTACAAGCATCGCCTGCACAGCTACCGCGAGCTGCCCATCCGCATCGCGGAACTCGGCACCATGCACCGGTACGAGATGTCCGGGGCGCTCGCTGGTTTGCAGCGCGTGCGCGCCATGACGCTGAACGACGCGCACATCTTCTGTCGCCCGGATCAGATCGAACAGGAATTCACCGGCGTCGTCCGCCTGATCCAGCGCGTCTACAAGGACTTCGGGATCGACGACTACTATCATCGCTTGAGCTATCGCGATCCGAAGAACACGGAGAAGTACGTGCAGAACGACGAGATGTGGGAGCTCGCGCAGAGCACGCTGCGCAAGGTCATGCTCGATCTCGGCCTCGAGTTCGTCGAAGCGGAGGGCGAAGCGGCGTTCTACGGCCCGAAGCTCGATGTGCAGGTGCGCACGGCGCTCGGCAAGGACGAGACCCTGTCCACGATTCAGCTCGACTTCCATCTGCCCAATCGGTTCAACCTGGAGTACGTGGGCGAAGACGGCGAACGGCATCGACCCGTCGTCATTCATCGCGGTGTCGTGGGCACGATGGAGCGGTTTGTGGCATTCCTCATCGAGCAGTACAAGGGCGCATTTCCGACGTGGCTCGCGCCCACGCAGGTGGTGGTGGCCTCCGTCGCCGATGAATTCGCGGGCTACGCCGAGGAGGTCGCGGCCAAGCTGCGTGAGCTGGGCATTCGCGCCGAGGCGGACGTGAGCGACAACAAGATCGGCTACAAGATCCGCCAGGCGCAGACGCACAAGATCCCGTACACCCTCGTCGTGGGCGCGCGCGAGCGCGAGGAGGGCTCCGTCTCCGTCCGCAAATATCAGGCGGGCGATCTCGGCGCGATGCCGCTCGATCAGTTCGTGCGGCAGATCCAGGACGAGATCGAGCGGAAGGCGAAGCTCGTGGAGGCGTGAGAGGATCAGGCTGATCCTGACATTGGTTGTGGAGCGGCGGGATCGGCAGAAGCGGCGCGGCTTGTGAGGTCTGTCCACAAGCATGCGCCGCGTTTTACGTCGTGATGATGGAGACGGCAGAGGCCGACTGCGCATGTTTTAGAATGGCGGCGATGCACTTCAAGTTCGGAACCGTGCACGGGTGGCAAAGGGGGGAACATGGAGGCCGTGCAAGTTGTGGAGGTTCAAAAGGGGATCCGCATCGAGTGGGTCAGTATCCTTTGGATGGTGGTGGAAGCTGGCGTCGCCATCCAGTCTGGCATCCTTGCACATTCCCTCGCGTTGACAGCGTTTGGCGCGGACAGTGTCATTGAGTTGGTTTCAAGTGCTGTGTTGTTGTGGCGGCTCTATGTCGAGGCACAGGGTTCAAGCCTTGCAAGGGTGAAACGAGCAGAGAAACAGGCATCTTGGTGGGTCGGGGTGGCCCTGATTGCCCTCGCTGTCTATATCGTCGCGATGGCTGGATATGATTTGTACACTCGTTCAGCCGCTGAGACGAGCGCAGTCGGTCTTGCTCTTGCCGCTGCGTCAAGCGTCCTCATGCCATACTTGTCTCGCGCCAAGAAATCCGTTGGGAGACGGATTGGGAGCAAGGCACTTCAGGCCGACGGATCGTGCAGCATGGTTTGTGCGTACATGGCCTGGATACTCCTCGTTGGTCTTGGCTTGAATGCTTGGTTGGGCTTGTGGTGGTTGAATGCCCTGGGCGGATTGGCCCTGGTGTATTTTGTGGTGAAAGAGGGGATTGAGGCGATTCAAGAAGCGCGCGGCGTGGAAGGCACTTGCGGCTGTTGCGACTGAACTCTCTTTCGTCCATGGTGGGAGATACGTGTCGCCTCATTTGCCTGCGACGCCGCCTTCATGTCGCGGCGTCGCGAGGCTTCACGCCGAGGCGAAGGCGATAGGAGAACCAGACGGGCCTGTCGCCGTCGCCGAAGGCGGCGCGCACGCGCGTTTCAAACGCCAAAATCTCCTGCTCGATATCCGGAAGGCGGCGCCGCAGTGCGCTTTGCACCTGGCCCTGGCTGAGCGCAATGCCGATGAACGCGTCGGCCCGAAGGCGCGTTTCCACGTGGAAGACCACTTCTTTGGCGAATGAAAAGAGCCCTGAGGCGCGGATTTGGTCGAGGTGTTGCTCCTTCGGCCACTTGCGCGCCTGTTCTCGCTCGGGCACGTGTCGTCGAATGGACGCTTCCGCGCTCTGCAGGAGCGTCTCATAGGCAGCGTCCGCTTCCAGGCAGCAGGAGGGCGGCCAGTCGCAGTCGTACGCGGCGAATACGCCGCCCGGTCGAAGCACACGTGCCACTTCACGCAGCGTCGGCTGGGGGTCCATCCAGTGAAACGACTGGGAGCAAGTGACGAGATCGGCTGAGGCGTCGGAACAGGGGATGGCAGTGGATACGCCCTGGAGGAAGGTGACGTTGTCGGCGCCAAGGTCCATCGCGCGGCGCTCGGCCTGCGCTCGCATGTCGTCGTTCGGCTCGACGCCGATCACGCTCCGGGCTTCGTGCCGCCAAGGGAAGGTCGAAAGACCTGTGCCGCTGCCGAGATCGACCACCGTGTCAGGCTTTTTCCCGAGATAGGCGATGAGCAGCTCGCGAACCGTTTTCGGCGCTTCGGGTCGGTAGGTGTCATAGAGTTTGGCGAAACCCGAAAACCGCTCGATATTGTTGCGCACCACGTCGTCCACAGGCATCCCCCTCGCAACCGCGTTGCTCTCATTCTACAACAAAGGCGCCCCGCGGAACTCAAGGCCCTAGGGGCGCCGAATTTGGGATGGGCGCGTGTCAACGATTCTGCAGTCGGCACGTCGGTCGCAGCCGCACGCCGATGAAACTGCCGAGGAGGGCTCCCACAAACCATTCCCAGCCGTGCAGGCTGAACGAAGCGACGCCGGAGAAGTAGGCGCCGATGTTGCAGCCGAATGCAATGCGCGCGCCGTAACCCATCAGGATGCCGCCGACGAGCACGCCGACGATCATCTGCCACGGCATCGGGCGCAGGTACCGCTTGGGCAGCGCGCCCGCGAGGCTTGCGGCGAGGAGTGCGCCGAGCATGATGGCGATGTCGTCCGTGGTCTCGAGGTTCTGGAGCACGCTGTGATGAAGCGCGGCGGCGTTTTGCGGTGTCTGCCAATACGGCAGCGAATCCACCGGATAACCCAACAGAGCGCTGAGTTTCGCTGCCCAGAGCGCGAACGCCGAGGTGATGCCCCACGGCTTGCCGGAAAGCGCCAGCACGATGAAGTTGCCCACGGCGAGCACGATACCGCCCGCAACCCAGGACCACGGCCCCTTGATCACACGACTCACATGCCAAGGTTGATGGCTGAAGAGCGGCTCGACGTCGCCATTGCGGCGCCTTTCGAGCCAGAGTGAGATGGCGAAAATGATAGCCATGATGGCGAAGTTGGCGGTCAGACCGCCGATCGGCCCGAGTGACTGGATGAGCGAGATCTTGCCAAAGTTCGGCGTGCTCATCCACCAAGCGTAGTGCACGGAGCCGAAGAACGATCCGAGGATGAATCCGACAAGCGTCAGAATGCCGCGGGCGTCGCCTCCTCCGGTGTGGTACAGCGTGCCCGAGGCGCATCCGTCGCCAAGCTGCATGCCAATTCCAAAGAGGAACGAGCCCACGAGGACGGATAAGCCCACCGGGTAGACGCTCGCCTTGATGGCGTGATCGAACGCATGGCCTCGAATCAAAAGGGGAAGAAACAGGACATTCGCGAGCGCAAACATGATCATCTGCGCGCGCAATCCCACCGTTCGTCCGCTCACGATCAGGTGGCGGAACGAGGTCGTGAAGCCGAAGTGCGCGTGGTAGAGCGCGACGCCCAGCACGCCCGTCACGAGAAACAAGATGGCGTGTGTCGGCGAGACGGCATTCCACAAATAGAGGAAGCCGAGGACAAAGACAATGAGTGCGGCCGCCGTCCACGCTCGTTGCGCCTCTTCGGGTTGGCGCTCGCGGGTGCGCGTTTCGAGATCGAGGGTGCGAACCTCGGAACTGGCCATGGAATCACCTCCGGGGATTTCGATATCGAGAAGTCATTTTAACCTAAAGTACATCGGAATACAATGTTTTTGGCACCGAGCGAGCGTTCATGTCTTGACATTTGCCCGCCATGTCGCTACCATGAAAACGTTCCGTTGCACACCAAGCAGAAGCCTGCCGCTTCTCACCTGGTCGGCGCAAGCTGACGGGTTCCAAGTCCAGCGCGATTGCCGTAGGTGGAACGTAGCTGGAAGAGGGCGAATCAAGCGCAGGCGAGACCTGCGCTTTTTTGTGTATTGGTGTGGTGGGGCAGATTGGTGGAGGTGACACCCCATAAGCAAAGAAGGGTATCAGGTCAACGAGGGCATTCGCGCGAGAGAAGTGCGTGTCGTGGACGCGGATAACCAGCAGCTGGGTATCATGCCCTTGCGCGAAGCGTTGCGATTGGCCGAGGAGCGCAATCTCGATTTGGTCAACGTTGCGCCCAACGCGAAACCGCCAGTGTGCCGGATCATGGATTACGGCAAGTTCAAGTACGAGCAGAGCAAACGCGAACGCGAATCGCGCAAGAACCAGAAGGTCGTTCTGCTCAAGGAAGTTCGGATGACGCCCAATATCGATGAGCACGATCTCAACGTCAAGCTGAAGAATGTCCTGAAGTTCCTGAGCGAAGGTTCCAAGGTGAAAGTGTCCGTGCGCTTTCGCGGGCGGGAGATCACGCACCAGAACATCGGTCAGGAATTGCTTGAACGGCTGGCGAAATCTGCGGAGGAGCACGCCATCGTCGAAAGGGCGCCGAAGCTCGAAGGTCGTCACATGGTGATGATCTTGGCGCCGAAGCAGCCGAGTGCGTGAACCTCGTGACCTGGTGCAGTTGACTCGGTCGACTGCAGGAACGGCGATTTCGGAGACAGGAGGACACACGAGATGGCCAAGACGAAAATGAAGACACACAGTGGTCTGAAGAAGCGCGTGAAGCGCACCGGGACGGGGCTTCTCAAGCGCACGAAGGCGTTTGGCTACCACAAGGCGGAGCACAAGCCGCCCGCTCGCAAGCGCCGTCTGCGCGGGATGACGCTCGTGTCGCGGAGCGACATGAAGCGGATCAAGCAACTCGTGGCGTACAAGTGAGGAACCGGATTGCGCGTCGCGCCGATGCGCGTTCCGGTCCGATGATGGGAACATGATTCGAGGAGGCTGTTGGAGATGGCTCGCGTCAAGGGTGGCGTGGTGACACGCCGTCGTCATAAAAAGATTCTGAAGCTCGCAAGGGGCTACTTTGGTTCCAAGCACACGCTGTACCGCACGGCGAAGCAGCAGGTCATGAAGTCGCTGATGTACGCGTACCGGGATCGCAAGCAGCGCAAGCGCGACTTTCGCCGGCTGTGGATCCAGCGCATCAACGCGGCGGTCCGGCCTCACGGCCTGTCGTACAGCCGATTCATGCACGGGCTGAAGTTGGCTGGTGTTGAGGTCAACCGCAAGATGTTGGCGGATCTCGCCGTGACGGACAAAGAGGCATTTTCGCAGTTGGTCACGGTCGCTCGCGAGCGCCTGAACGCTAACGCGTGACAAAGACCCCGGTCTCATGACCGGGCTTTTTTGTCGATCTCGCCCTGGGAGGGCCTCATCGTGTACATCGAATCTGCGCACAACGATCGAGTCCGGGAGTGGGCCCGCCTCAAGACGCGCCGAGGGCGCGAGCGGACGGGCTGTTTCCTCGTGGAGGGCGAGCGCCTGGTGGCCGAACTGTTGAATAGCTCGCTCCATGTCGAAGCTCTTCTGTGGAATGCTGCGTCGGACGAGCCATCTGGCGAACTGTGGCAGCATCCCAAGGCACAGGGGCGCCGCTTCGAGCTGTCGCCGCAGGCGTTCGCTGCGGTGGCTGACACACAGACGCCACAGGGTTTGATGGCTGTGGCGGCCATCCCGAATTGCGAGCCGCAATATGGCGATCGCGTCCTCGTGCTCGACGCCGTCCAGGACCCGGGAAATGTCGGGACTTTGATACGGAGTGCCGAGGCGTTCGGCTTTCGCGAAATCGTATTCGGCACGGGAACGGCGGATCCGTACGCGCCCAAGGTGGTTCGCGCCTCGATGGGCGGCCTGTTCCGCGTCTGTGTCGTCGTGAGCCATGCGGAGGACTACCTCAGGACTTGGCGCGAGCGCCATCCCGAGGGCATCGCGGTGGCCACCTCGGCTGACGCGGTGGATCGGTGCGATCAAGCGCCGCTCGGGGGCGATGTGGCGATGGTGATTGGGAACGAGGCCCGCGGCGTGAGCGAGGGCGTTCGCAAGCTCGCACAGCGGTGCGTGGCCATTCCCATGGCGGGGAGCGCGGAGAGTTTGAACGCCGCCATGGCAGGAACCATCCTTCTGTATGAGGCGTATCGACAGGCTTCCAACCTCGCGATCTGAGGAGGACTGGCGCGTTGCTTCATATCTGGTCGAGTTTGTGGGCGGCACCGCTTCTGGCGATGATCGTCGCCCAAGGTCTGAAGCCGGTGTTCGTGATGATTCAAATGCGGTCGTGGGATTGGCGCCATGTGAAGAATTCGGGCGGCATGCCGAGTTCCCATACGGCGGCGGTGGTTGCGTTGGTTGTGCAGCTGTGGCTGCACCTGGGCGGCTCCGATCCCGTTGTCGCCATTGGGTTGTTTCTGGCCGCTGTCGTGATGTACGACGCGGCTGGCGTGCGTTGGCAGACGGGAAGGCAGGCGGCGGTCCTCAATCGCCTGTTGCACGACTTGCGCGGGCAGCATCTTTTGATGGAACCCATCGAACAGGCTGCATCGTCCGAAAAGGCGGCGCAAGCAAAGGAAGCGGCCGAGGGCGCGTCGTCGCGTTCGACGTCTCCTTCGATCCGCAGGGGCGGCTCGCACGCCGTCGAGCCGCTGCGCGTTGCGAAAGGGCCTTGGTGGCTCGTGGATTGGCCTGTGTTGAACGAACAGGTGGGGCACAAGCCGAGCGAGATCGCAGGAGGCGTGATCGTCGGCATCCTCGTGGCGCTTGTGCTGAATCATTGACGCGTCTGCATGTCCTCCGAAATTCCCCGGCTGTCCCAACGTCTGAAATTCCCCTCGGGCGCATATAGATACTTTCGAACGCTGCTCAAGGAGGGATGGCGTGACAGTGGATGGCAATTTGCCCGAATGGCGTCCTTACGTGAATTATCGAAGCCCGTTCGATCCATGCTCCGCGCGGGTGAAGTGGTATGACGTTCCGCCCGAAGTGACGCATCCTGTCCAGAAGAGCGCGCGGAAACAATACGCGCCGCAGGAGGCGCTTCGAAAGGGCACGCTTTGGCCGGAATACGATAGCCCCTATCCGCCGGCGTGAGGAGGACGAGATCGCGTGAGTGAGACCGCGGGGCCTCTGCCCAAGCTTTACTATCAGTATCTTCGGGAACTTCAGGCCGTTGATTTCGTGTTGGTCGACTTGACGCTGTATCTGGACACGCACCCGGATGACGAGCAGGCGCTCGCTCAATTCAAGCAGTTTCAGAAACGAAAGCACAACCTCATGACCCAGTTCGAGTCCGCGTTCGGTCCTCTGCATCAGTACGGCTTGAGTCCCGCCGCGGGGGAGTCTTGGGCTTGGTCCGAGACGCCTTGGCCGTGGCAGGTTTAGCTCGAGGTGGGGGGTGAGCGGCCATCTGGATCTATGAGAAGAAGCTCCAGTACCCTGTGCGCGTGAGCAAGTGCGATCCCAGGCTGGCCAAGATGCTCATTGAGCAATACGGTGGAGCCGACGGAGAGTTGTCCGCTGCGCTGAGGTATCTGAATCAGCGGTACTCGATTCCAGACAAAGTCATTGGCCTTTTGACCGATATCGGAACGGAGGAATTTGCGCACCTCGAGATGATCGCGACCATGGTCTACAAGCTGACGAAGGATGCGACGCCCGAGCAGCTGCGTGAAGCCGGTCTTGGCGATCACTACGTGAATCACGGCTACTCGCTCTTTTACCATGATGCCGCGGGAAACCCGTGGACGGCGGCCTACATCGCGTCGAAAGGCGATCCAATCGCCGATCTGTACGAGGACATTGCCGCAGAGGAAAAGGCCCGAGCCACCTACCAATGGATTATCGACAACACGGACGATCCGGACATCAAAGACAGTCTTCGATTCCTCCGCGAGCGGGAGGTGATCCATTCGCTTCGTTTTCGCGAGGCGGTCGAAATTCTAAAGGAGTATCAAGGCAGTAAGAAGGTGTTTTAGGCGCAGCTTGACCCGATGCCACGACGCTCAGGCGATTGTCCCCTTCTCCTTTGGCCCTCGGCCCACGGCTGAGGGCAATTTATTGTTTCATTGACGTTTTTCGAGGAGTTTCAGCATAATAGCCTCGTTGACATCCAGGAGAGGAGCGTGACACATGGAAACATCAGGGCATCGGGAGCCGTCAACGCTCGGCTATCGCCAGGAATTGAAGCGATCCCTTCGCTTGCGGGATCTCATTGTCTACGGCATGATTTTCATGGTCCCCATTGCGCCCATGGCCATTTACGGCTACGTGGCGCAACAGAGCTTCGGCATGGTTCCCCTCGTTTACATCATCGGCATTGTGGCCATGGTCTTCACGGCGCTCAGTTACAAGCAGATGAGTGCCAAGTTTCCCATCGCGGGATCCGTATACTCCTACGTGCAACGCGGCCTGAATCCACACGTCGGCTTCGTCGCCGGATGGATGATCCTGGCGGACTATCTGCTCGCACCCTCCCTGCTGTACGCGTTCTCGGCGGGTTGGCTGCACGGCCTTGTGCCGAGCGTTCCCACCTTCGTGTGGCTTCTTTTCTTCGTGCTTTTCAACACCGTCGTCAACGTCCTGGGCATCACGCTGCAGGCGAGGACCAACTTCATTCTTCTGGCGATTGAACTTATCTGTCTCCTCATCTTCCTTATCGCTTCCGTGCGGTTTGTGTTTGCGTTGGGCCACGGCGCGGGGCATCTGTCGTTCACCCCGTTTTATCAACCGAGTCACTTCAATCTGAAGTTCATTGAAAATGCCGCGTCCATCGCGGTGTTAAGCTTCCTCGGCTTCGATGCCATCAGCACCTTGGCCGAAGAGACGGAACGACCGGAGAAGACCGTCGGGAATGCGACCATCGCGTCGCTTGTCATCATCGGCCTCCTCTTCGTTTTACAGACGTACGTCGCGGCGCTCGTCCATCCGAATTACGCGGATCTGAATCCGAACATGGCATTCTTCCAAATCGCGAAAGAAGCGGGAGGAACGTTCCTCTACGTCGTTCTCCTCTTGGTGAACGCGGTGGCGTCAGGTATCGCGAATGCTCTGGCCGCGCAGTCGGCTATCTCCCGGATTCTGTATTCGATGGGCCGCGACAATCTGCTGCCGTTTTCCAAGTTTTTCTCACATGTGAGTCCGAGATTCCAAACACCGGTCAACGCGACGCTGTTGGTCGCGGTGATTTCGCTTTTGGTGGCGGGTCTCGTTCCTCAAGAGACCATCACGACGTTGGTCAACTTTGGCGCACTGACCGCGTTCCTGATGTTGAACGCAACCGTGTTCGTGTACTTCTACATCCGGCAGCGGGGCTTTCGCCACGTGTTCAAGTATCTGTTGTTTCCGCTCTGCGGTTTTGTGGTCATCGGTTACGTGTGGCTCGGCTTTGACCGGACCACGTTCATCTTCGGGTTGAGCTGGATGGCGCTCGGGATTCTCATCGGAGCCGTGAAATCGAAAGGGTATCGCGAGGTTCCGCCCGTTCTGAAGGACATGTGACGAAGCGGAGGAGAAAACATGGAGGCGCAGACGCGAATCATCACGCTGTCCACGGGACACCACGTGTGGACGCGCAGAGTGGGGACGAGCCCCATTCGCATGCTTCTGTTACACGGTGGGCCCGGTGCGAGCCACGAGTACTTCGAGATCTTCGAGCCGTATCTCACGAAGGCCGGGATCGAGCTATACTTCTACGACCAGCTAGGCTCGTATTTTTCAGATCAGCCTGACGATCCCTCCCTCTGGACCATCGACCGCTTCCGCGAAGAAGTGGACGAAGTGCGTCGAGCGCTTGGTTTAGAGGACTTTTACCTGTTGGGGCAGTCCTGGGGCGGGATGCTGGCACTCGAATACGCGCTTGCCCATCCGACCGTGTTGAAGGGACTTATCATTTCAAACATGACGGCCAGCATTCCTTCGTATATGCGGTATATCCAGTTGTTGCGCCAACAGCTTCCGAAGGAGATTCAAGAACAGCTGCGGGCGCATGAGGAACGCGGAGACTACGAGTCTGCGGGTTATCAAGAGCTCCTCATCGAACATCTGTACAAAAGACACCTGTGCCGCCTGGATCCTTGGCCGGACGCCGTGGTTCGGACGTTCGCACACATCAATCAGCAGGTGTACAACACCATGCAGGGGCCGAATGAATTTGTGGTGACCGGCAACTTCAAGGACTGGGACCGCTGGCCCCATCTCGGCCAGGTCAGTGTACCCACCCTCGTCATCGGCGCTCGTTACGACACGATGGATCCTGCGGACATCCAGGAGATGGCGCGTCGGATTCCCCGTGCGCGTGCAACCATCTGTCCCAACGGCAGCCACATGTCGATGTGGGATGACAGCGACGCGTATTTCAGCGCCATCGTGAGCTTCGTACGCGATGTGGAAGCGGGGCAGTTCTGAAGCGTCCTCTTGGGGGAGATGGACATGATCACCATTCGAGGCGCCCTTCCGGCGGATCTCGAGGCCGTGGGACGGGTGCACGTGGACGCATGGCGCCACGCGTATCGGGGCGTGGTGCCGCAATCGTTTCTCGATCGGATGGACCCAACGGTGAGCGCCGAGCGGTTCGGGAGGCGATTGGCGGATCCTAGACAGGCGTTTTGGGTGGCGCTTGCGGGTGAGGACGTCGTCGGATTTGCGAGTGGTGGCCCCACTCGTTTGGAGGACTTCGACGCGGACGCGGAGATCTACACGCTGTACGTGTCCCCTTCGTGGCATCGGCGGGGCATTGGGCGGCGTCTCGTGGGTCAACTCGCCGATTGGTTGAAGCAGCAGGGGCATCAATCGGTCGCCGTGGTCGCCTTTCGGGACAATCCGTGGCGGAGATTTTATGAACGATTGGGCGGGATCGTCGTCGGGGAAAAGACGTTCGAAATCGACGGTGTCGCGCCGCCGGAAGTGGTCTATCGCTGGCCGGACGTCGAGGATCTTCGCGTGCGCGCGAAATGAGGCGCGCTGTCTGGGAGCGCCGGGCGGCTGCGCGCAAAGGCCGGACGGTAGATAGGGGGACTGCGGATGACTTGGCTGGCCACCTTCAGAACCGCGCGATGGCGCCCATTGTTCCTGGGGCTCCTGGCCTCCTTGTTTTTCGCTGTGACGTTTGTCGCGAACGAGGCCATGAGCCGCGCGGGCGGATCGTGGGCCTGGAATGCGTCGTTGCGGTATTTTCTCACGCTGCCGATTCTGTTCGCCTACGTCGCCTGGAAGGGGCGGATAGGCGCGCTCCTTCAGTCCTTTCGGCGCAATTTCTGGCGCTGGGTGGCGTTTGGAACGGTCGGGTTCGGCTTGTTTTACGCTCCGCTCTGCCTCGCGAACGCGTACGGGCCCGCGTGGCTCGTGGCGGGCGTCTGGCAAATCACCATCGTGTGCGGGGTGTTGCTCACGCCGTGGCTGAGCGCGCGCGGGCCCGACGGGCGCCACGCCCCCATCCCAGTCCGAGAGCTGGTGACTTCGCTCGGAATCGTGGCTGGTGCCATGCTCATGGAGATGGCCGATGCCTCCCAGATGTCGTGGGGGCGCGCGGCGCTTTGTGCGGTTAGTATTCTGGTCGCGGCCGTCGCATACCCTGCCGGCAACCGGATGGCCATGCGCGCCTGCGCCGGGGAATTCGACGCGCTGGAACGGATGCTCGGCATGACCCTCGGGAGTCTGCCGTTTTGGATCGCCTGGTCTTCGGTGAGCGCCGCAACGGCCGGCTGGCCCACGCCGCGGCAGATTGTCGGTGCGCTGCTTGTCGCCGTGTGTTCGGGCGTGATCGCCACGGCGCTCTTCTTTCGGGCGACGGACATGGCGCGCGAGTCCCCGAGAGAGTTGGCCGCTGTGGAGGCGACGCAAGCTGGCGAAGTGGTGTTCGCGCTGGCGCTCGAACTCGTTGTGATCCCGGGCGATCGCGTCGGATGGCTCGGCGCCATAGGCGTGGTGACCGTCGTGGTGGGTTTGGTGGTTCACGGGCTGGCCATGGCGGCACGGCCCGTTTCGTCGGAAGGAGGCGAGTGACAGCACCTGCACGCGCGCTCGTCTCCCGAACGCTGCATTTTACGGGACAATCGGCTATGATCGGGAGACGGGTCCGAGCCCGCGACCGAGGAAGAGGAGCGGGAGGTGCATCGAGACTTGCATTCCGACATCAAACAGATGCTCCTGGCCGAGGGCTTGCTTTCGGAACGTGAACTTTGGCTCGCGGACTGGCTGCGGTCCGAGCGGCTTTTGCGGCTGCGGGAGGTGTTGATGCGGCGAACGTCGTATATCGCCGTGGCGATGGAGGCGGTCGATGACGGGCACAATCAGGCTGCCATTCTGCGCAGCGCCGAGGCGTTCGGCGTCCAGCATGTGGCCGTGATCGAGGGACAGCAGCCGTTCCACCCGTCGAAGGGTGTCACGCAGGGCGCGCATAAATGGCTCACCATCCACCGCATGGCGAGCGTCGGCGACGCGATAGACGCGCTGCACGCAAAAGGCTATCAGGTGTACGCGACGGATCTCGGCGAGGGCGCGGTACCGATTGAGGAGGTCGATCTCGCCCGGCCGACTGCGATCCTCTTCGGCAACGAGAAGGACGGCGTTTCGCCCGAGGCTCGCGAGCGGGCGGACGGGCGGTTTTTCATCCCCATGGCCGGATTTGTGCAGAGCTTCAACGTGTCCGTCGCGGCCGCCATCGCGCTCTACGAGCTGACGCGGCGAGCCCGCGCGGTGGCCGGAGATCGGTATACGCTCGACGGGAGCGAGCGCCACCAATTGTTTGTGACGTGGTGCCTGCGCTCCCTCCACGGCGGAACCCATGAAGAGGCCCGGCGCCGGTTGCTCGCGGGCGGCTTCCCGTGGTGCGATGCCCTCCTCGATGAGGACAAGCATGTGCCTGAGGAAGACGAGTGACCCGGGCCGTGAGGCCCGGGCGACGGCGATTCAGAACCCGTGGCGCGGGTCGTTGATGAAGTCGATGGATCCGCATTCCGGGCACACGAACACGTGCACGGCGACGTTGCGCTCCAACGCCGTGCTGAGGAGCGCCTCGTCGCGCTCGCCGAGGAACAGGTCCGTCAACAGGCCGGCTCCGCGGCTCAGTCCGCCGGTGCGAATCGCGTGCGCACCGTGGTATTGCATGGGAACTTGGCATCGAACGCAGAGGTGGTCGTGGCGATACTCGCCGTCTTGGCTCAGGCCTTCCGCCGCGCGGCGCAACATATCAAAAAAGCCCATTCAGATCTCCCTTCTGGCGCCAGCCGACACCTGGCGTCTCCTCCGATCTTCGCGGCGCGCGAACATAATTCCTGTCGAACTGCACAACTTGATCTCAGGATGCGAGACACGCCATGCCAGATGCACCGGGTGTCCAGAGCCGGGCTTTCATTTTCGCGGAGGGGAAGAGGGCATTTCGTGACAAGTTTCGATTGGGTGGAAAGCGTCCGGCGCGAGCTCACGGATCTGACGCGCGCGTACTGGTTGGAACACGATCTCGGCACCTGGCAATGGTGGCTCTTTGTGAGCCTGGCGATTGTGCCTTGGATGGTGTTCGTGCGATTTGTCGATCGCGCCCGGGTGATGGAGGTGCTTCTGTACGCGCTCCTCGTGGGTCTCGCAAGCTCCGTGCTCGACATCATGGGTTCGGATCTGATGCTCTGGGGCTACAAGGTCCGCCTTCTGTGGTTTGTCTACCCCACTCTCCTCTGCACAGACCTGACCATTATTCCGGTCACTTTCGCGCTCATCTATCAGGCGTGCAGCCGCTGGCCCGCCTTCGCGGCGGTGTCGCTCGTCTTCAGCGTTTTGTACGCGCTGATGGAGATCGTGTTCCGCTGGTTCGACATTTACGTTTCGTACCGCTGGCATCTGCTTTACTCCATTCCCATCTACTTGGCGCTGGCTTCAGCCGCGAAGTTCATCTTGGATCGTCTGGCCCTATTGGAGCGGCGCCATCGACGGTGAGGGTTGCAGCCAAATCCGAAATCACGTGACCACATTGAGGATGGCCCTCGCGGGCGGGTTGTGGTTCAATGGAATCGGACTTCGACCCAAGACAAAGAGGTGAACCCGAACGCGCATGGAAGCCTGCCTGCATCCGACCCTCGTGGACGAGACCACCCTCGTATCCTATCTTGATCTCGCACGTGAAACCGGTTACCGTTACGTCGACGTCCCTTTTCACTGGCTCGAAGCCGAGGCGGAACGGCTCGGCGAAGCCGCCGTCGAAGCGCTGTTTGCGCGGCGCGGCCTTGTCTTGGCCAATCTCGGCCTTCCGCTCAATCTCTATGATTCCGAACCGGCATTTCTCCGGGAACTCTCCCTGTTGCCGGATCGCGCACGTCTGTGCGCAAGGCTTGGAGCGCGCAGCGTGACGGCGTTTTTGTGGCCCTCGATGGACGAAGAGCCGGTGCGCTACATTTCCCAGCTGGCGCGCCGCATTCGCCAGGTGGCCGTAGAGGTGATGCCGTTCGGGATGCGCGTGGGACTGGAATACGTCGGGCCGCATCACCTGCGCCATCGCAGGTATCCGTTCGTGCAGTCGCTCGCGGACCTGAAAACGTTTTGGGAAGCCATCGGGGCCCCGAATGTGGGCGCGCTCGTCGACAGCTATCATTGGTACACCGCCGGTGAGCAGGAGGATGATCTCGCCTCGCTTCCACCGGAAAAAATCGTGTACGTGCATATCAACGATACGCTGGATGCGCCGGAAGACGCGCACGACGCAAGACGCCTGCTACCAGGCGACGGCCGGATTCCGCTTGTGCCGTTTTTGCGCGGCTTGTATCGCGCCGGATATCGCGGGCCCGTGGCCGCCGAGGTGCTTCACGAGGCGCCGCTCGCGGGCACGGGAGAGGCGCGCGCCCGCCAGGTTCGGGAGCGCTTGGAACAATTTTTCGCGCTGGCGAAGGGGGACGTTTTGGATGGCTGAGATCGCGCTGCAAATGTACACGCTGCGCAAGCCGCTTGAGGACGATTTCGACGGGACGCTCCGCCGGGTGGCCGAAATCGGTTTCCGCCTGATCGAGCTCCATCACTACGGGCCGTACACGGCGCCGGAGCTACGGCGTCGGTTGGACGAACTGGGGCTCAGGGCCATTTCCGCTCACGTGCCGCTTGATCGGCTGGAGTCGGAAATCGAAAAGGTTGTGGACGAAGCGAAGGCACTTGGCCTCGAATACGTGGTGTGCCCTTGGCTGCCTGTGGAGCGGCGCGGCGACTATCCGGCGCTCGCCGACGTGCTCTCCCGCGCATCGGAACGGGTGCGGAGCGAAGGGCTCGGCTTCTCTTACCACAACCACGATTTTGAGTTCACGGCGTATGAGGATCAGACGGCGCTCGACTGGCTGCTTCAGCGCGTTGCTGACGCCGGGCTTGAGCTCGACGTGTATTGGGCGCATCATGCCGGGTTCGATCCCGTCGAAATCATCCGCCGCTACCGCGGCCGTCTCGATCTTCTGCACGCCAAGGACGCCACCCCCGGCGGGGACTTCGCGGCCGTGGGAACCGGCGTGCTGCGCTGGAGCGAAATCTTGCCGGCGGCCGCCGATGCAGGAGTGCGCTACGTGATCGTCGAACAGGACGTCTGCCCGGGCGATCCGTTCGAGGCCATCGCCACCTCGCTCCAATTCTTGCAGTCGCATCTCTGATGCGCGGAAAGGAGGCCTTTCCATGAAGTTGGGCATTTTTACGGTCCTTTTCAGCCAAATGCCATTCGAAGAGATGCTCGATCACGTCGCGGCGGCCGGCGTGGACGCCGTCGAGATCGGCACCGGCGGTTACCCCGGCAACGCGCACTGCGACCGGGAGACGCTCCTCGCCTCCGCCGAGAAGCGGTCCGCGTTTCTGAATGCCATCACGTCGCGCGGACTCGAGATCTCGGCACTCTCCTGCCACAACAACCCGCTCCATCCGAACGCGGAGATCCGCCACAAGGCCGATCAGGAACTCCGCGAGACCATTCGGCTGGCGGCGGAACTCGGCGTCCGGACGGTGGTCACGTTCTCCGGGTGTCCGGGAGAATCGGAACGCTCGGAAAACCCGGTTTGGGTCACCTGCCCTTGGCCCGAGGAGTATTCGCGCGTGCTCGAATGGCAGTGGAAAGAAAAGGTCATCCCGTATTGGGCGGAGATGAACCAATTCGCGGCTCAACATGGCGTGCGGATTGCCATCGAGGCGCATCCTGGGTTTGTGGTGTACAACGGAGAGACGATGATCCGTTTGCGCGAGGCATGCGGTGAGCAGCTGGGCATCAACTTCGATCCGAGCCACATGTTCTGGCAGGGAATCGATCCCGTCGAGGCGGTGCACGCGCTTGCGGCGCACGGATGTATCTTTCACGTGCACGCGAAAGACACCGGATTCAACAAACACAATGTGGCGCGCGACGGCGTGCTCGACACGAAGCCGTACCGAGAAGAGCTTAGCCGGGCGTGGATCTTCCGCACCGTCGGCTACGGGCACGATCAACAGACCTGGGCCGATCTGTTGAGCGCCCTGCAGATGAACGGCTACGACGGCGTGATTTCCATCGAGCATGAGGACAGCCTCATGTCGATCGAGGAAGGGTTTCAAAAGGCAGTCGCGTTCCTGCGGCCGCTCGTGATTCGTGAAAAACTGCAGCAGATGTGGTGGGCATAAGGGGAGGACATGGAAGTGGCAGATCAGATTCGCGTGGGTATCGTGGGCGCGGGCGGGATCGCCCAGCAGGTGCACATTCCAAACTATAAAAAGTGCGGCGAACAGGTGGAGATTGTGGCCATCTGCGACGTGGCGGTCGATCGCGCTGAAGAGGCGGCGCGCAAGTGGGGCATCCCGCATTTCTTCAAGACCGTCGACGAGATGTTGGAGAACGTGCAGCTCGACGCCGTGAGCGTCTGCACGCCGAACAAGTTCCACAGGGACGCCACGATCAAGGCGCTCCAGGCAGGGTGTCACGTGCTCTGTGAGAAACCTCCGGCCATGACGGTGGAAGAGGCTCAGGAGATGGCGGATGCCGCAGCGAAGAGCGGGAAACACCTGTCGTACGGGTTTCATTACCGGCACACGAGCGAGGTCGACTGCTTGAAGCGGTTTATCGACGCGGGCGAGCTGGGCGAGATTTACGCGGGAACGGCCATCGCCGTTCGGCGCCGCGGCATTCCGGGCTGGGGTGTGTTTACGAATAAGGAGTTGCAAGGCGGCGGCCCGCTCATCGATATCGGTTGCCACATGCTCGATACGGCGCTGTACCTGATGGGGTACCCCGAACCGACGATGGTGTGGGGCGCCACGTACCAGAAGATCGGCACGCGCAAGGGTGTGGGGCTCCTCGGCGATTGGGATTGGGAGCATTTCACCGTGGAAGACATGGCGCGCGGCATGATCCAGTTTGCGAACGGCGCGACGCTCGTGATTGAGTCGGCCTTCGCGGCGAATGTGAAGGACCGCGACGTGATGAACGTGAAGCTGATGGGCGATCTCGGCGGCGCCAACGTGTTCCCGCTCGAACTGTACCAGGAGAAGCACGGCGCGCTCATCGACGTGACGCCGGCGTACCTGCCGGAGATCTCCCCCTATGAGCGGGAGATCCGCCGCTTTGTCGACGCCTGTCTGACGGGCCAGCCCCCCCTGTCGACGGCGGAGCAGGGTGTCAAGTTGCAGCGCATCTTGAACGGCCTGTACGAGTCCGCCGAGCGGGGCGAGCCCGTGAGGCTGTAGGTCGAAACGGGGAGGCATCGAAATGCCGAAACGGTCGATTCGAATCGGCATGGTGGGCTATCAGTTTATGGGCAAGGCCCACAGTCATGCGTATCGCGATCTCGCGTTCTTCTTCGGCGATCTGCCGGTTGAGCCGGTGCTGCAAGCCATTGCGGGGCGCAGTGAGGAACCCCTGCGGCGAGCGGCTGAGGCGTACGGCTTCTCTTCGTATGAGACGGACTGGCGTCGATTGGTGGAGCGCGACGACATCGACGTGATCGACATTGTGACGCCGAACAACGCCCACGCCGAGATCGCCATTGCCGCGGCCGAACACGGCAAACATGTGATCTGCGAGAAGCCGCTCGCGATGACCGTGGACGAGGCGGTCCGAATGCGAAGCGCGGTGCAGGCGGCCGGGGTCCACCATCTCGTCTGCCACAACTATCGGTATGCGCCGGCTGTGCAGTTTGCCAAGCGGCTGATCGACGAGGGGCGCCTGGGGCGGATTTATCACGTGCGGGCGCAGTACCTGCAGGACTGGATTATGGATCCCGACTTTCCGCTCGTGTGGCGGCTGCGCAGAGACGTGACGGGATCGGGCGCGCTCGGCGATATCGCGGCGCACATTCTCGATCTCGCCCGGTTTCTCGTCGGCGAGATTCGCGATGTGGCGGCTTGCATGGAGACGTTCATCAAGGAGCGCCCGCTCGGCGAGATGGCGGGCGGCCTGGAGGCCAGGGCGTCTGGCGGCACGGGGCGCGTGGACGTCGACGATGCGGTCGCGTTTCTCGCGCACTTTGAAAACGGCGCGATGGGCGTGTTTGAGGCGACGCGTTTTGCGGGCGGCCATCGAAACGGCAATCAGATCGAGATCAACGGCGAGAAGGGATCCCTTCGCTGGAACCTCGAGGACATGAACTGGCTCGAGGTGTACTTCCACGGCGATGAGCCGGGACTGCAAGGTTTCCGGCGGATCAACTGCACGGAAGCCGTTCATCCCTATGCGGAGCGGTACTGGCCCGCGGGGCACATCATCGGCTATGAACACACGTTCTTGAACCTGTTCGGCGCGTTCTTCAAAGGTTTGGTGGACGACCAGCCGGTCAAGCCGGACTTCGAGGACGGGGTGCGCAACCAATGTGTGCTCGAGGCGGTGGAGAAGGCGGCGGCCTCGAGATCGTGGGAGACGGTGGAATACCGCTGAGCGCACGGCCTTGCGCCAACTTACAAAGTTGCAGTACAATGTGAGCAAGCGAATAGGAACCTTCGGGGCAGGGTGAAATTCCCGACCGGCGGTGATGGCCTTGTGCCTAAGCCCGCGACTCGCCAGAGGTCTGGCGACTGATTTGGTGAAAATCCAAAGCCGACGGTGAAAGTCCGGATGGGAGAAGGTTCACGGTGACCGCAGCGTGCTGCGGCGTGCGGTCGCGGCTTCGGCCGTGGCGGATCGCCGCAGGCAGTGGACTGTTGTGGAAAAAGCCCCGAGGGATGGTGTTCCTCGGGGCTTTTTCCGCTTTGCGACACCGTTTCTCCACTCGCTCCCAGGGTTCCTCCGACGAAAAGAAAGAAAACGGAGGGACGCCCGGTGAAGTCGATGCATGCGAAACGCGAGGCGGGCCGGGGATCGCTTTGGCTCATCTCTTGCGGCGCCGCCTTGTGGGGCCTGGATGCGCTTTTCATCCTCGCGCTTCAGCACTGGTTCACATCCATCCAGATTGTGTGTTTTGAACACGTACTGCTCGCGCTGTATGCTATTCCCGTTTTGATCCGCAGGCGCAGGGAATGGATGAGGCTTGGCCTGATGGATTGGCTCGCCGTGTTGTTTGTGGCGTGGGGCGGCTCGGCCGTGGCCTCCATCCTGTTTAACGTGGGGCTCTCTATCGGCATCCGGTCCGACGCCGTCAACGAGGTGTTGCTGTTGCAGAAGCTTCAGCCGATCTTCGCCATTTTCTTGGCGGCCGTCGTCCTGGGTGAGCGCGTGCGGGCCTCGTATTGGCCGTGGTTTGCCGTGGCCCTCATCGGTGGGTACGTGTTGACGTTTGGGTGGACCTGGCCGTCGTTTGCTCAGAATTTGAGCGCATGGGCGGGCGTGTGTGCGTTGGGAGCCGCGTTTCTGTGGGGCGGTTCGACGGTCATGGGCAAGCGCGTGATGCGCAAGGTCTCGTTTCCAACCATGACTGCCCTGCGCTTTGGCGCGGCGTTGCCGCTTCTGATGGCGCTCACGCTCCTGAATCACCCAAACTGGGCGCGCGTGGCGGACGGGCTTCATCACGGGGCCGTGATCGGCAACCTGGTGTATCAGACGGTTGTGCCGAGCCTCCTCAGTCTGCTCGTCTATTACCGCGGATTGGGCGGCGTCAAGGCTTCGTACGCGACCTTGGCAGAACTCGCCTTCCCGGCCACAGGCCTTGCCGTGAACGCGCTGTTCCTGCATCAGACGGTTCATTTGGCGCAGTGGATCGGATTTGCGCTCGTGTGGAGCGCGGTGTACGCGCTCTCTCGGCTGGCGGATGGCGCGGACGCGAGTGCGGATCGCGTGCGGCAGGCTTCGGCCGGCACGGCGGCCTGAAGCGGCTCGCTTTCGCGCGAGGCCCGTCCGACGGTCAAGACCGGGCTTGCGCAATCAACAGAAGGGCGGCGGTTCTCCCCGCGAGGAGAGCCGCCGCCAGCTATTACAAGAGCCCCTTCTTCCAATGCCACTTGTCTGTGATTTCCTCGCCTCGGTGCACGATGGCGCGCGACACATGCGAGATCTTGTGCCATGCCGCTGAACCCAGCGCTTTCGAATACCGGCCGTGATCGCCCGCGAGACTCACGAAGCTCATGAAGAGAAGTGCAAAGCTCAGGCTGATGGCCGTGATGGCGCGTTGGCGCACATACCGCTTGGCGGGCGCCGTTTGCGCGTCTGGGGTGTGCCGAACGGGAAACGCGATGATCTTTGCCGTTCTGCGGGGCCGACCCCGCCCTTCAGCGCGATGGTCATCCTCTTCCTTCGGCTGAAACATGGTCAGCAACTCGCGGAACTCCGCGACGTCGCGCCGGCACGCCGGGCAGGTGGCGAGGTGGCGTTCAAACCGCTTCTTCACGAGCTCGTCTTGAAGCTCATTCAACGCGTAATCGACGCAATAGGAGCAGATGGACGGGTTGTCCAAATGGTTCTCACCCTCTTGACGGAATCCATACCCCATCGTTTTTCAGTAAACCACGATCCAGCGCGGTTGAGAAGCCCTTATTTTTGTCGCGCAGCATGAGAGACGGGCACAAGGCCACACAGGTTCGCCGACGCGCCGCCGATCAACGTGTCCACTCTGCGAAAGCCAAAAGATGAGAAACGACTGGGCGGGCAGCGCGTTCTCAAGGGGTCGCGCACCTTTCCTTCAGCAAGCATTCGGAGTAGAGTGAAACTGGCAACGGTATTCAAGGGGAGGGCGCGTATGGCAACCATCGTTTCCACGAAACCGCTCAGCGAAGCACAAAAGGGCAAGTTGGCCCGTTTTGGCGAGATCGCCTGCCCTCCGGAAGGCGAGCGGTTCTCGCAAGCTGAGCTCTTCTCCGCGCTTCACGACGCCGTCGGCCTCATCACGTTTGGGACGCGCGTCGACGAGACTTTGCTCGAGCAAGCGCCCCAGCTCAAGGTGGCGTCCACAGCGTCCGTCGGCTATGATCATTTCGATCTCGCGGCCATGCGCCGGCGCCGGATTCTCGGGACTCACACGCCGCACGTGCTTGACGACACGGTGGCCGATCTCGGCATGGCCCTCATGCTCGCCGTTGCGCGCCGGATCGTCGAATTGGACGGCTACGTCCGCAAGGGCGCGTGGAAAAAGGGCGATGAAGAGGTCCTGTACGGCGTCGATGTCCACCACCGGACGCTGGGCATCGTGGGCATGGGCCGTATCGGGCGGGCGCTCGCGAAGCGGGCAAAGTTCGGATTCTCCATGAACATCCTGTACCACGCGCGATCGCGCCACGATGACGTGGAGCAGGCGTTTGGCGCCCGGTACGCCGACTTGCCGGAACTCCTTCAGAATGCGGATTTCGTGGTGCTGCTGACCCCACTCACGCCGGAGACGGAAAATCTCATGAACCGGGATAGGTTCAGGTTGATGAAACCTGGCTCGATTTTCATCAACCTTTCCCGCGGAAAGACGGTGGATGAGGACGCGTTGGTTCAGGCCCTGCGTGAAGGTTGGATTCGAGGCGCGGGGCTCGACGTGTACCGACAGGAGCCCATTCCGGCCGATCACCCGCTTCTCTCGCTCTCCAACGTGGTGTGCGTGCCGCACATCGGCTCGGCGACGCAGGCGACGAGAACCGCGATGCTCGATCTCGCCATCGACAACCTGATCGCCGCGTTGGAGGGGAGGCCGAAGGACGCGTACATCGTGCCTGAACTCAGGGATCTCGTGGAGGAGGGATGAACATGTGGCCTGTGAAATTCAAACCGGTCGCCATGGAGCGCATCTGGGGCGGCGACGAGCTGAAGTCGATGTTTGGCGTGACGACGGATCGACCGATAGGAGAATATTGGGTGATCTCGGCACACCCAAACGGCATGAGCGTCGTGGACGGCGGTCCGCTCGCCGGCAAGAGCCTGCAGGAGCTGGTCGAGACGTATCCGGACGCGTATCTCGGCAAGCATTCTCCGCAACCGCGCTTTCCGCTCCTCGTGAAGTTCATCGAAGCCCACGACGATCTATCGGTGCAGGTTCACCCGGACGACGCCTACGCCGAAGCGCACGAGGGGGATGCGGGCAAGACGGAGGCGTGGTACGTGCTCGACGCGCCTGAGGACGGGCGGGTGATCCTCGGCCACTCGTTCCCGGACCGGGACACCTATCTGCGAGCCGTCCGCGAGGGCCGCGTCCGCGAGTATCTGACGTATCGCCCGATTCGCAAGGGCGATCTCGTCTTTGTTCCCTCGCGCACATTGCACGCGCTGCTTCGGGGCACCAAGGTATTGGAGATTCAGCAGACGTCCGACGTGACCTACCGCGTGTACGATTGGGACCGCGTCGATTCGAACGGCAAGCCGCGGGAGCTTCACATCGAGAAGGCCGCGGACGTGATCGCCTACGGAACAGAACCGCCCGTGCCGGAGCCCGTCACGATGGCGGACGAGCCGGGATTCCAGTGGAGACGCTTGGTTTCTTGCCCTTACTTCACCATCGATCTCGTCCGCGTGAACGAGCGCTCTGCCGAGATGGAAGTCGGCGTGCGCGGCAATCCGGACTGCGCCATCGTGGTGGCAGGCGCGGGGCAGCTCCGCTGTGTGGCGGAAGGCGAGGAGGTACGCCTGTCCGTCAAGGCGGGGGATGCGCTCGTCATCCCGGCGGACGTGCCTCGGTACGCATGGGAGACGGACGGCGAGCTCACCGTCGTGCGGGCGTTTTATGGCTCGTCTGGGCCGTAACGAACTCGCTCGTACGCGCGGACCAGTGCCGGATCGTCCGGATGGAGAAGGGCGCCAGGAAGCGCATCGGTGAACGAGCGCACCGTCTCGCCGCGGGCGAGGGTATGTCCCGCGCGGTGCCACGCGCGCAGGCGCTGTTGCATGCGAACGCGCACAGGATGGGTGGTCGGGGCGAGCCGGAATTCGTCTTCGAGCCGCCGCTGGACAATCGCCGGGCGGATGTGCGGCTCGGTTGACGCCGCCGGCGATGCGACGAGCCTTCGCGTCATCAGAGCGAGAGCGACGAGAATGGCGACAGCAGCGACAGCGGAAATCAGCACGACCGGGAGACCGGCATGGGGAGGTGCGGCGTGCTCGGACATCCTGACCCCCCCAGGTGGGTGATTCGGCGTGTGCCCCTTGTTGCGAAATGCGCCCGGATGGAGGAAGCGCGGCAGAAACGCGATGACCGGCGTCGCGACGGCGATCAGGCCGGCGGTGTAGAGCGCGTAACGCGCGATGGCTTGCATCACTTCTACAGGCAGGTCGCGAAAGGCGACGGCGAGTCCGAGCGCGGCAAGCCATGCGCGCCGGGCGCGCGAGCCGTAGGTCAGCCGATGCGCCGCGCGCGCCGTCGTGGCGGCGAGGACGATGATCGCGCATGGGTACATGGTCGCCGCCGCTTGGCCGAGGCTATTCGGCGACGACAAGGGGCGAACGAAGGCCAAGTAGGCCACCGTAGCCAGCAACACGGCGGCCGTGGCGACGCGGACGTGGACCTGGCTCGCGAGCGCGATGTCCCCGTACGTGAGGAACGGTGCCGACATGGCGGCCACGAGCGCGGAGCCCGCGAGCCCCGCGGCGAGCCACGCGGGTCGATGCAGCGGCCCGAAGACGGCCACGCTACACGCCGCCCCAGCCGCCGCGCCGAGGATCAGGGCCACCGCGGGTGTCCGCCGCGCCGACCATGCCACAACGGCGCCTGCGGCCCAGGTGCAGAGCGTGAGCAGCGCGAGATCGCCGATCCCGCCCGCACGACTCCAGAACACGCTGGTCACCATCCATGCGGCCGTCATGCCGACCGCGAGGCTCATCCAGGCGCGAAACGCGGCCGGGGCGTCGCCAAGGCGCATGTACGATGGCCGGCCCGATCTCGCGCGTTCATCTTCCGGTCGCGGCATGTGGCGTCCCCTCCGTTTCCTCCCTGCGCTCACCCTCTGAAGGGCTGTTGGGACAAATCCAGAAGGCGCGGATGCCAAGGCGATCCAGCCGACTGGCCGCTTCCGGATCGTCCCAGGGGGTCAAAATCACCCAGTGATCCAGGGCCCTGTGCGATCGCGCCAACGCGGTGATGAGTGTGCCGAGATCGCAAGTCGCGATGGGTTTCGCATGCGCGAGCAAGGACGCGACGCCTTGCGCATTCAGCCATCGGATGACCGAGCGCTCGCGGTGGCCGCACGCCGCGTTGGTCGCAAAACAAACGGGTTCACCGCGCCGGGTGAGCCACTCCGCCGCGGCGAGCGCCTCTTCGCAAAGCGCATCGAACGTTTCGGCGTCCACAGCGGCCATCCAGTGCGGGCGGGCCGACTGGGCGTTCAGAACGACGGCCCACCGCGGCATTTCGGTGGAGAAAAACTCTTTGACCATCAACGTTCCGAGTCTGGCCGTCGCGCGCCAATGGATGTGGCGGACGGGATCGCCGTACGCGTATCGGCGCACGCCGCGCAGCGCCGTCTCGTCGGGGAACAGCCTCGACTCGCGCACCATGGCGCCTTCGAGCGAGGCCTCGAGGGAGCGGGCCATTCGCCGGCGCTTGGGGCGAACGCCGAGCGAGGCCCTGACTTGGAGCGGCAAGAAGATCTCCACCAGGCCGAGACCCTCTCTCAGGGCGATATGGCCCTGAATCGAGGTGACGGCGCCGCGACGCCATCCGTACACCGTGAAGTCGACGTCGGCCTGGCGGCGCGGAAGAACCGCAAGTGCCGCGCGGCCGCGGCGAATCGGCGCATCGGGCCGAAACGACAGCTCCTCTGGCAGCCGGATTTCGATGGCGACGAGCGGCAAGGGCATCCACGAGCGGTTGATCACCGTCACCCGGAGCGTGGCTTCTTCAAGCGGCCACATCTCCAGGCGCGAGATGCTGAGCCAGCCCTCGACTCGGCCGTTCGTCGCCTTTGAAAACGCGGGCGGCCAGAGCCACAGCGCGGCCAGCATCAGCAAGGGCAGCCAGAGCCAGGTCATGGCGGGCTCACTTCGCGCTCGTGGGGAACCGGCGTTCCGGCGAGAATGGCCTGGAGCAAGTCGTCCCGATCCGCGCGATCCGCCCACGCGATGTCGAAGACGAGCCGATGCCTCATCACGGGAAGGAACGCTTCCTGGACGTCGTCCGGCGTGACAAAGTGCCTGCCTGAGACGAGCGCTAGCGCTTGGGCCAAGCGGACGAGCCACACGGCCGATCTGGGGCTGGCGCCTAGCGCGATTTGATCGTGCTCCCGCGTCCGCCGCGCGAGCGACACCGCGTAGTGCAACACCTCGTCGTGGACAAAGATCTGCCGGGCCAACTGCTGCAGGCGCAGCACCTGCTCCGCGTCGACCACCGCGTCGGGTGCGCTGTCGCGGTCCGCCTCGGACAGGACGCGCCGAACCATGTCGACTTCCTGCGACTCCGGCAGGTAGCCGAGGGCGACCTGGACGAGAAACCGATCGAGCTCAGCCTCAGGGAGGGGAAAGACGCCCTGGGATTCGACGGGGTTGGCTGTCGCGAGCACCAAGAACGGTTTCGGGAGCGGCTTGACTTCGCCGTCCACGGTCACCGCCTGCTCGGCCATCGCCTGCAGGAGCGCCGATTGCGTCCGGGGCGTGGCCCGGTTGATCTCGTCAAACAACAACACCTGTGTGAAAATGGGACCGGGATGAAACCGGAACGCCTCTTCGCGCGGATGGTACACGGTCGTGCCGATGACGTCGGACGGCAGCAGATCCGGTGTGCCCTGCACGCGGGCAAACGACAGCCCGAGCGCGGCGGCGAGCGAGGAGGCGAGCCTCGTCTTGCCGGTGCCGGGCACGTCCTCGAGAAGCGCGTGGCCGCCCGCCAGGCATGTCGCGAGGAGGATCTTCACGGCGCGTTCGTGTCCTACGACGCGGCGGCAGACTGCGGCGATGACGGCGTCGATCCGCGGCTTTTCCTGCGCCACGGTGTCCGCTGACACCCTCTCGGACATCTGTGTCCCTCCCCTTCTTCAAGCCCGAATCTGACATGCGATCCGCTTTACTGAAAAAACCATCCGTGACTGAACAAGCCTGCCCCCATGGCTCCCACGGCCGCGAAGGCCACAAGCGCGATCCAGAACAAGAACGACGTCGGCTGTCGCACAAAGCGCCGCGCGATGCCGCCCGTTGCCGGATACACGATGGAGGCGAAGCGGAGCGTGCTTTGCAGCGGGTTGTGAGGCATGTTGGCGCACATGTCGATGACGGCCGTGAGCCACATCCAGAGCCCGCTTTCCAGACTATCCATCATTCTGCCATCCTGCGGCGCCAAAAGAAAGCGATCCCGCCCGATGGCGATGCCGCCCTGCACGCACAGGAGCCCGATCACGAACACCGTGAGCACGCCGACGGACGTGAACGCGCCCTGCGCGATGGCGTCGCCCACATTGACAAACGGCCATGTCCAGTGGCGGTGCCAACTGCTTTCGGCGGCGAAGATGGCGAACGGCGTGCCGAATCGTTCCCACATGTAGAGGGCGTAGGCGGCCGGCGTGACGCAAAAGCACGCTACGAAGACGAGCGCCGCGCCGAAGCGGCGCAGGCGCGCAAGCCTGAGTGCAAACAGGACGGCGAATGCGCCGAGATCGTGAAAGGATGGGGCGAGGAACGCTCCGAAGCATGCCGCGGCCAGGCGGCGACGGTCATTCGGCCGCTGAAGCCCCCAAAGGATGAGGAGAAACGCGGTCAACGTGTAGGTCTCCGTGTACAGGGAGCTGAAAAAGATGGCGCAAGGGCCCGCGGCGAGGAGGAGCGCGGCAGGGAACCCGGCGCCTTCGCGCTCCTCTTCGGCGATGGCGTAGGCCAGGACGAGATCGAGCGCGAACAGGAGGTTCGTGAGCACCCATGCGCCGCCGATGCCCAGCGCGTGGATGATGATGGGGAGGCCGGGCAAAAAGGCGGCCGCCTTGTCGAACGGGACAAACGGGACGGAGTTGCCCGTCGGGATAAAGGTGCGCTGGATGTCGGGCGGAAACACGTACCCATAGCGAGCGATGTCCACAAACCACTGGCTATCCCACTGGACGAAGTTGTCAAGCCACGAGCCTGTGATGGCGAGCCTAGCCGGCGCGTTGCCGATGGGGCCCAGGACACCCACCAGGATGATAAGCCAATGCACGGCCCAAGCGGACAGCGCGTGGCGCAGCGGTTGAAAGCGGAGGAGGCGCTGTTGAACGTTCAATGAAACTTCGCTCCCGTCTGTCGGTTGAGCGCGCGAAGTTTTGCGCGGGAATTCCGACTGTGGTATACATAGAAATCGGAAAAGGATCGGGTTTGTCCTACCCGTCTATTCATTCTCTGACACCAGGCCGGAATTCCTGCTTGGGATCCCCGGGTGTCCCAAGGCGCCCCAAGCGGGCGCTCCGTCATGCCCAGTGCGCGTGGAAGAGGGGTTCACAATGGCGAACGAACAACCTGGATCAGTGCAGACGTTCTGGCATCAATTTTCAGGGCCGAATTTGGCCTATCTGCTCGAGCAATATGAGCAGTACCTCGCGGATCCCAACGCCGTGCCGGAGGACGTGCGCAGCCTGTTTGCGCAATATGGCGATCCGGCTCAGGCCGTATCTGCTTCACCGATAGAGAGACAACCGGTGTTCGCACCTCAGGTTTCCGCGCCGTCGCCTCGTTCCCTCGAGGCAGCAGCGAAGGCCCATCGGCTTGCGCAAGCCATCCGCGCCTGCGGTCATCTCGCGGCGGATACCGACCCGCTCTTTGCTCCTGAAGGTTCTCCCGAATTGGAAGCGTCGACCTACGGTCTCGTGGAAGCCGATCTCGCCCAATTGCCCGCCTCGGTGGTGGGAGGTCCCATCGCGCAGACCGCTCCGAGCGCGCTTGCCGCGATTGAGGCGCTGAGGAAGGCGTATTGCGGCGATCTCGGCTTCGAATTTGCGCATCTTTCGAGCCGCGAAGAGCGGGAGTGGTTCGAGGATCAGATTGAGAACCGCCGCTTTCATCAGCCGCTCACCCTCGAGGAGACGAAGGCGCTTTACGAACTGTTGGCTCGCGCACAGCTGTTTGAGCGGTTCATGCACAAGCGCTTCGTCGGGCAGAAGCGGTTCTCCGTGGAGGGTGTCGACGCGCTCGTTCCCATGGTGGATGCGCTTGCGAAGATGGCGGTGGACGCGGGATTCGAGAACGTGTTCATCGGTATGGCACACCGGGGCCGCCTCAACGTGCTCGCCCACGTGTTGAAGAAGCCGTACGAGCGCATTTTCGCCGAGTTCCACGCGGGCAACGGCATGGCCTCCGACGAGGAACTCGCGGAATACATGCTCGGATGGGGCGGCGATGTGAAGTATCACATGGGTTGGACGCGCGTCTTCGAGGCGCCGAGCGGCCGCAAGGCTCGCTACGTGCTGTCCAACAACCCGAGCCACCTCGAGTTCGTCGATCCGGTGGTCGAGGGCATGACGCGCGCGGCCCAGGATGATCGCACGCGCCCGGGTCAACCCATCCAGGACGTGCACAAGGCCTTCCCCATCCTGATCCACGGCGACGCGGCGTTCACGGGCGAGGGCGTGGTGGCCGAAACCCTCAACTTCTCGAAGATCCCCGGCTACTACACGGGGGGCACGGTGCACATCATCGCCAACAACCACCTCGGCTTCACCGCCGATCCGGAGCAGGGCCGGTCGACGCGCTACGCGAGCGACATCGCCAAGGGCTACGACCTGCCGGTGATCCACGTGTCGGCGGATCGGCCTGAGGCTTGTCTGCGCGCGATTCGCCTCGCCTTTTTGTACCGCGAGGCCTTCCAGAAAGACATCGTGATCGATCTCGTCGGCTATCGCCGCTGGGGCCACAACGAGTCGGACGATCCCGCCATGACCCAGCCGGTGATGTACGCGAAGATCTCGTCTCACCCGACGGTCATGGAGATCTACGCCAACGAGCTCGTCGCGCGGGGCGCGTTCACGGCAGAGGATCTCCAGAAGATCGATCAGGCGATTGACGAGGAACTGATGCAGGCCTACAAGAAGTACCCGGAGATTCATACGCCGGCCGCCGTGACCGACTTCTCGGAGCCCACGGAGGACGCCGAACCGGTTCAGCTCGACGAGTTGAAGGAGATCAACCGCGCGCTTCTGGAGACGCCCCCGGACTTCACGGTCTATCCGAAGCTCAAGCGCATCCTCGAGCGGCGCCGCGATGCCCTCGACGGCGGGGACATCGACTGGGCGCACGCCGAAGCCCTGGCGTTTGGGACCATTCTGCGATCCGGCACGCCCATCCGCATGTCCGGCCAGGACTCGGAGCGCGGGACGTTTGGCCAGCGCCACCTCGTGTTGCACGACGCGAACACCAATGCGCGCTACGCGCCGCTGCAGCATCTCCCGGGGGCGAAGGCGAGCTTTGTGGTGTACAACAGCCCGCTCTCGGAGACGGCCGTGATCGGATTTGAATACGGCTATTCGGTGGAGGCCAAGGACACGCTGGTCCTCTGGGAGGCCCAGTACGGCGACTTTGCGAACGTCGGTCAGCCGCTGTTTGACAACTTCATCGTAGCCGCGAGATCGAAGTGGGGCGAAACGTCTGGACTCGTGTTGCTTCTGCCGCACGGCTTTGAAGGGCAGGCGCACGAGCACTCGAGCGGCCGCGTGGAGCGATTCCTGCAACTCGCTGCGCGCAACAACATCGTGGTGGCGAATGTGACGACATCGGCTCAGTATTTCCACCTGCTGCGGCGGCAGGCGGCGCGGCTTCGCAATCCGCGTCCGCTGGTCATCATGACGCCGAAGAGCCTGTTGCGCAATCCGCTCGCGGCCTCGAAACCGGAAGATCTCACCAACGGTCGCTTCCAGCCGGTGCTCCACTTCGCGAAGTCGGGCGAGAGCGCGAAGGCCGTCCGCCGGTTGATTCTCTCGAGCGGCAAAGTGGGGGTCGATCTCGCCGCGGAGATGGCGAAGCGGGGCGACGAGGCGTGCGCGCACGTCGCGGCCGCGCGGATCGAGCAACTCTATCCGTTCCCGGCCGATCGCGTCAGGGACGTGATCGCGTCGTACCCGAACCTCCAAGAGCTGGTTTGGCTGCAGGAGGAGCCGGAAAATCAAGGGCCGTGGAACTTCGTGCGGCCGCGGTTGCAGGAACTTCTTCCGGCGTCGGTGAAACTCCGTTATATTGGACGGCCGGAGCAGGCCTTTGTGGCGGAAGGTTCGCCAGACGTGCACAATCGCGTGCAGGCTGAAATTTTGGCGCAGGCGTTGGCAAACGATATCCACTAAGGGCGCATGCCGAATACGGGGAGGAAGCCATCGTGGCAGAGGTCAAGGTTCCATCGCTAGGCGAATCGATTGTGGAAGCGACGATTGGTCAATGGCTCAAGCGCGAGGGGGATGCGGTCGAGTCGGGCGAGGCCATCGCGGAGCTGGAGACGGACAAGGTGAACGTGGAGGTCATCGCGGAGGAGTCAGGCGTCTTGACGCAGATTCTGAAGCAGGTCGGCGACACCGTGGCCATCGGCGATGTCATCGCCGTCATTGCGGAAGGTCAGGCGCCGTCTGCGCCCGCTGAGCAGCCGGCTCCGGCCGCGCAGGCGCAGGAGACGAAGCCGTCCGCGCCTTCCGCGGGGAGCGCGCCACAGGCGCCGGTTGCTGCGCCGGCGGCTTCGGCGCAGCAGGTCTCGGTTCCAGGAGAACTGTTGGTGCGCCCGACGCCGTCCTTGCGCCGCGCCGCGGCGGCCCAGGGCATCGATCTGCGGCAGGTTCAGGCTGGCGCGCTGGGCCTCGGCGCCCAACCTTCGGCGCCTGTTGCCCCCGACAAGCCATCGGCAGCGGCCTCTCAGCCGACGGCACAGCCCGCGTTGCGCCCGGACGAGGAGCGCATCCGCATGTCGCGGCGGCGCGCGACCATCGCCAAGCGCCTGGTGGAAGCTCAGCACACCGCGGCCATGCTTACCACCTTCAATGAGGTGGACATGAGCCGCGTCATCGAGATCCGCAAGCGGCGCAAGGACGCGTTCCGCGAGAAGTACGGCGTGGGCCTGGGCTACATGTCGTTCTTCACCAAGGCGGTCGTGGGTGCGCTGAAGCAGTTCCCGCTCTTGAACGCCGAGATTCAGGGCGAGGACATGATTGTGAAGCACCACTACGACATCGGCATCGCGGTCGCGACGGAGGGCGGCCTCGTGGTGCCGGTGGTTCGGAACGCGGATCGCCTGACGTTCGCCGAGATCGAACAGCAGATTGCCGATCTCGCCGCGCGCGCCCGGGCCAACAAATTGTCGCTCGAGGAGTTGCAGGGCGGGACCTTTACCATCACGAACGGAGGCACGTTCGGGTCGCTGTTCTCCACCCCCATCCTGAACGCGCCCCAGGTCGGCATCCTCGGCATGCACAACATCGTGGAGCGGCCGGTGGCTGTGAACGGGCAAGTGGAGATCCGCCCGATGATGTACATTGCACTGTCGTACGATCATCGCATCGTCGACGGCGCGGAAGCCGTCAGCTTCTTGGTGACGGTGAAGCGGCTGATTGAAGATCCGGAGTCGCTGTTGCTCGAAGGTTGAGATGGCTTTGGGGATGGCGGGGGCGGCGTGGGCCGCACCCCGCCATTTCCATGAATCGGCGCTCTGCGAATTCGCGAATCGAGCGCCGATGATTTATACTCTATAAGGGTTGTCGAAAGTCGTTGAAGGATGCGGAAACCGCTTGATTTCGGCGTCGACACGGGATTCGGACGGCGCCGGACTCGGACAGTTTGGCTTGCGCGGCGCTTCTCGTGCGCCCGCATCTGTATAAGGATGGGATCGACATGGACGGAAAGACGAGATCGGATGTCGCCCTGATTGGCGGCGGCATCATGAGTGCCACGCTGGGAACGCTGTTTCGGCAGCTCGCGCCGGACTGGAGCATCACGGTCTTCGAACGGCTGGACGAGGTCGCCGTGGAAAGTTCGAATGAATGGAACAACGCGGGCACCGGCCACTCGGCGCTCTGCGAGCTGAACTATACGGTCGAAAGGCCGGATGGAAGCATTGACATTTCGAAGGCGATTCAGGTCAACGAGCAATTCCTGGTTTCCCGCCAGTTTTGGTCGTTTCTCGTTCGGGAAGGCATCATCCAAAATCCGAGAGACTTCATTGTCCCGGTGCCGCACATGAGCTTCGTTCAAGGTGAGACGAACGTGGCCTTCTTGAGGAAGCGGCATCAACTGCTGTCGGAGCACCCGCTCTTCCAAGGCATGGAGTATTCCGAGGATCCAGAGAAACTGAAGGAATGGATCCCCTTGATGATGAAAGATCGCAAGCTGGACCGGCCGATTGCCGCCACGTGGATCGCGTCCGGCACGGACGTGAACTTCGGCGCGCTGACGCGGATGCTGTTCCAGTATTTGCAGCGCGAAGGCGTCGAGGTTCAGTGCGGCAAAGAGGTTCAGGACGTGAAGCGGACGCGCGACGGCATGTGGCAGCTCCGCGTGCGCGACGTGAAGACGGGCGCGACGTACGAGCACCTCTCGAAGTTTGTGTTTGTGGGGGCGGGCGGCTGGAGCCTCCTTCTCCTGCAGAAGTCGGGCATCGATGAGGGCAAGGGCATCGGCGGATTTCCGGTGAGCGGGTTGTTCATGGTCTGCGAGAATCCGGAAATTGTGCGCCAACACAGGGCTAAGGTGTACGGCAAGGCGCCCGTGGGCGCACCGCCGATGTCCGTGCCGCACTTGGATTCTCGCGTCATCGGCGGGCGTGAGTACGTCCTGTTCGGCCCGTTTGCGGGATTTTCGCCGCGCTTTTTGAAGACGGGATCGATGCTCGACCTGTTCAAGTCGGTGAGGTTCCACAACCTGTCGACTCTGCTGGCCGCAGGCGCGAAGAACGCCTCGTTGACGCTGTACCTGATTCGGCAGCTCATGCTGACGAAGAAGCAGCGCATGGACGAGCTGCGCGAGTTCGTCCCGACCGCCCGGGACGAGGATTGGCGGTTGGTCGTGGCGGGCCAGCGCGTCCAGGTCATCAAGAGGCGGCCGCGCGGTGAGCTTCAGTTCGGCACGGAGGTCGTGAGCGCCAAGGACGGCTCCATCGCGGCCCTCTTGGGCGCGTCGCCCGGTGCGTCGGTCGTCGTCTCCATCATGCTGGAGGTCATCCGCAAGTGCTTCCCGGATCACCTGCCCGCATGGGAGGGAAAGATCCGCGAGATGATCCCGTCGTACGGCGTCACGTTGCGCGATCGACCCGATTTGATGCGTTCCATCCAGGCCGAGACGGCCGAAGTGCTTGGACTCCATCGCCTGGAGGCCAGGACGGACGCCTGATGCGCGCAGGAAGGGATGCGCCGGAACGCGGGGCGCGTCCTTCTTAACGACCCGTTGCGCGAGGGAGATGCGCGCGTTGTCTTGAAAATCAAGCGTCTGCTACACTAGGCGTATCCGGCCGACACGGCGAAGAGGAGGTCGCGCATGGAGTTTCAGCGGAGTGGTATCAGTCTGATTTACCGACTTGAGATTGCCAACAAAGGCAACACGTTTGCCAAAGTGGCGAGCCTGGTCGGAAACGCGGGCGGCGACATCGCTGCGGTCGACGTGATCCGCGTGACGCAGGACGTGGTGGTGCGAGACGTCACCATCAACGTGGCGAATCGGGATCACGGCCGCCAGATTGCCGAACTGCTGGACGCCGAACCCGGCATTCACGTGGTTGCGGTGTCCGACCGCACCTTCCTCGTTCACCTGGGCGGCAAGCTCGAGGTGGTGCCGAAGATCCAGGTGAAAAACCGCGAGGATTTGTCCCGCGTGTACACCCCGCACGTGGCTCGCGTCTGCGAGGCGATTCACGAAGATCCGTCGAAGGCGTTCCAGCTGACCATCAAGCGCAACACCGTCGCGGTGGTTTCGGACGGCACGGCGGTGTTGGGGCTCGGCGATATCGGCCCGTATGCGGCCATGCCGGTCATGGAAGGTAAGGCCATGCTGTTCAAACAGTTTGCGGGCGTCGACGCGTTTCCCATCTGCCTGGACACGAAGGATCCGGACGAGATCGTCGAGACGGTGAAGCGCATCGCGCCGGCGTTCGGCGGCATCAACCTGGAGGACATCTCGTCGCCAAGGTGCTTTTATATCGAAGAGCGACTGAAGCAGGAGCTCGACATTCCGGTCTTCCATGACGATCAGCACGGCACGGCCGTGGTCATGCTGGCTGGCTTGATGAATGCGGCCAAGCTGGTCGGAAAGAAGCTCGAGGATCTGAAGGTGGTCATTGTCGGCATCGGGGCCGCGGGCGTCGCATGCACGAAGATGCTATTATCGGCTGGCGTGAAGAACATCATCGGCGTGACGCTGGAGGGCATTCTGCACCGCGGCAAGCAGTACGACAACGAGATCTGGAACTGGTACAAGGAGCATACCAATCCGGACAACATCACGGGCACGCTCGACGATGCCATCGTGGGAGCGGACGTGTTCATCGGCGTGTCGGGGCCCGGCGTGCTGACCGTCGATCACATCAAGAAGATGGCGCCGGATCCGATCGTCTTCGCCATGGCGAATCCCACTCCGGAGATTGAGCCGGAGTTGGCGGCGCCGCATGTGCGCGTGTTGGCGACAGGGCGATCCGACTATCCCAACCAGATCAACAATCTGCTCTGCTTCCCGGGCATCTTCAAGGGTGCGCTGGCAGCCCGCGCGTCGACCATCAACGAGGAGATGAAGCTCGCCGCCGCACAGGCCATCGCGTCCATCATCCGGGAGAACGAACTGCGCGAGGACTACATTATTCCGTCTGTCTTTAACCAAGCGGTTGTTCAGCGAGTGGCGGACGCCGTGGCGGAGGCGGCCCGTCGGACGGGCGTCGCTCGCCGCGAAGTCATGCCGAAAGACAACTACTGATGCAAAGCTTCATGGAAAGTTCGTGTGGCGAGTGCGAATGCGCGAGCGGAGGCGTCAAAGCCCCGCTCGCGCTTGGTTTTTGGGCATGTTTCCCTGGCCGTGATCGTGCTAGAATCAAAGTGAATGTCGACGTTTCATGTGCGGGAGCCGAGAAGATGGACTTTCGAGAGGAGCTGGTATCGCGGTTCTTTCAGGCCCTGGGCAAGCCGTGCGCCTGGATGCCTTGGCCGATGCAGTTCGCCGATACGCCCGTCGGCGAGTCGGTGGAAGGGCCGAGCGGCGTCTTCTGCCTGCGGGTCCGGGACCATCTCGCCGTGGACGCGAGCGCCCTCGAGCCGGAAGAACGCGCATTTTTGCGCTGGGCGCTGTCCTCGATGAGGGAGACGGACGAGGCGGATCCCATCGCGCGCCTACGCGAGTGTTCCACGCGCGATCTCGTCGTAAGTATCGCAGGTGGGGCCCCTCAGGAGCCGCTCCGCCAAGCCGCGAGGACCGTTCCGGTGGTGTCCTATCCGGCCCATCTGATGGCCATCGAATGGTCTCCGCGCGTGGTGGATCCATCGGAGATCCGGGAGGGCGCCGAGATGGTCAAGCGGGTGGCGGAGGCCTACGTGGAGGTCGAGGCTTGGTGGAGCTGCCGGCAGGCGCCTGTTGTCATCGCTTCGATCAGCCGATCGGCGCTTCGCCACGCATGGTTGTCGCTTGGGCATGCGGAGATGGACGCGCGCGGGCTCACGGCCTTGGTGTCGCAGGTGGCGAGCGCCGTGCGGAGTGAGGCGCTGATCGACGCGCGCGTGGCTGTTTCAAGCGTGATTCGGCGCGCGGAGGACGCGGAGGCAGGGGTGGCGACGCTCGAACTCGCCCGGCGTGAGGCGTTGTGCAGAAACACGGACGCCGTTGTGTTTGGCGACGATCCCGTCCGCACAGCGCTGCACTGGCTTGACGAACCGACCCAGACCGCCTTCCTGCGCGCCGTGTCGGCGCTCTCGGAGACAGGACTCGATGCGTGGCCGGAAGGCTGGGGCGAGATCGCCGACGCGATGGTCCGCGCCAACCTGAACGTCAGTGAGGCGGCGCGATCGCTCTATATGCACCGCAACACCCTGCTCGCGCGCATCGAGAAGCTGCGGGAAACGTCGGGACTGGACGTGCGCCGCGGGCCGGAGGCGTTCGCCCTGTTGGCTGCGGACGCGCTCTTGAGAGGTCAATCTGCACTCGATTAGGCGCAGGACCTGTACAAGTTGCACATGGCCGCCGTGAAAGCGTTTTGATACGCTCGGATTGAGCATTCTGACAGGGAGTTGATAGCGTGGCTCGCGTGTTGCTCGAGCACATTTACAAGACGTATCCAGGGCAGTCGGAACCGACGGTGAAAGATTTCAATCTCGACATTCAGGACAAGGAATTCACCGTGTTCGTCGGCCCCTCCGGCTGCGGCAAGACGACGACGCTTCGCATGATCGCTGGACTCGAGGACATCACGGAAGGCAACCTGTACATCGGGGATCGGCTCGTGAACGACGTGCCGCCGAAGGATCGCGACATCGCGATGGTGTTTCAGAACTACGCACTCTATCCGCATATGACGGTGTATCAGAACATGGCGTTTGGCCTGAAGCTGCGCAAGGTGCCGAAGGCCGAGATCGACCGCCGGGTCCAAGAGGCGGCCAAGATCCTCGACATTGCGCACCTGCTCGACCGGAAGCCGAAGGCGCTGTCCGGCGGCCAGCGTCAGCGCGTGGCCTTGGGGCGCGCGATTGTGCGCGAACCGCAGGTGTTCCTGATGGATGAGCCGCTGTCCAACTTGGACGCGAAGTTGCGCGTGCAGATGCGCGCGGAGATCCGCAAATTGCATCAGCGCTTGCAAACCACCGTCATTTACGTTACACATGATCAGACGGAAGCCATGACGATGGGCGATCGCATCGTGGTCATGCGCGACGGCGTCATTCAACAGGCGGATACGCCGCAGGTGGTGTACTCGCAGCCGAAGAACATGTTTGTCGCCGGTTTCATCGGTTCTCCGGCGATGAACTTCATCCGCGGTGAAATCGTGCAGGATGGAGATGGGTTCTACTTCCGCGCGCCGTCCATCTCGCTGCGCTTGCCGGAGGGCCGCTACGGGGTGCTGAAGGCGTCTGGGGCTATCGGCAAGCCCGTCGTGCTGGGCGTGCGGCCGGAAGATCTGCACGACGAGGAAGTCTTCATGACGACGTATCCCGACTCCGTGTTGCAGATGCAGGTGGAAGTTGTCGAGCACATGGGCTCGGAAGTCTATCTGCACTGCAGCATCGGTCCGAACACCATCGTCGCGCGCGTGAACCCACGCCACGTCTACCACGTCGGAAGTTCGGTGAAGCTCGCCATTGATCTGAACAAGATTCACATTTTCGACGCGGAGACGGAGGAGTCCATCGGCTTCGCCGCAGGTCCTGCGGGTGAACGTCAAGAAGCTTTGGTCTGATGTCGAGGTGTTGGTGCCATGGTGGAGAAGGTTCTGACTGTCAACCTTCCTCAGGGGCTCGCGGCGCGACCGGCGGCGGAATTTGTGAAGCGAGCGTCCTCATTCTCCAGTCAGATTCGCATTGGCAAGAATGGTCACTTCGTCGACGCAAAGAGCGTCCTCGGCGTGATGTCGATGGCCATCGCCCGCGGGGAGACGGTGACCCTGCAGGCCGAGGGCAGTGACGCGGAGCGGGCAGTGGAGGCACTCGCGGAACTGCTGTCCCGGGACACGTTTGAATGACACACTGAGGATGGTCAAAGCCCGGCGCCACGCGGCGTCGGGCTTGAATCGTGTGAGGCGGCGAGGAGGAAATTTCGCCGCAATCCCGAATAGACCCTCATGTCGATTTTCGACGCCACGGGATCATGAAAATGGCGATGTTGCGCGCTACGATGGTGATAAGCAACCACCAGAGCTCGATCCCTCCAT
>NZ_JAFMTY010000020.1 GCF_017329605.1 Alicyclobacillus fructus | reverse complement strand
GCATGGCTTTTTCCTCGGGACATGGCTGGGAATCGAACAACTCGTGCGTAATTATCTGGCCAATGCGCAGATTCTGCTCAATACAATTACATCTCCAGATTCATACTCTCATCGAGTAGCGCCAACTGCACCCCCTCCGCCCTCGCCAACTTCTCCCTCGCCCGCTCTACGTAGTTCTGCACCGCGCCGCGCGTGATCCCCAGTTCACGCGCAATTGCCGAATACGTCATCCCGCGCTCATACGCGAAGAGGCACGCCGCTTCCCGCAGGCTCAGGAACGACAACCACGCTACGGGCAGGTGCTCTTCCTCTTCACCAGCCTTGCTCGCGTCGTCCCAGTCCATCCACCGCCTATGCCGCCCAGCCAGCCTGTCCAGATCCACCAGGTCGCCCACGAGAACCTCTCGCCGCGGCGCACGGTAATGGCCCTCCATCTCCGCCAGCGCATAGTCAAGCGTCTTCACCATGCTGTCGTACAGGGCGGCGTCGTGGTCATTGGACTCTCTCCGCGCACGCTTGCGGGCTTCTCGGATCGATTCGCGAGTGGACTCGTACTCCGCGATCAGGTCGTCCAGATCCCGACGCATGGGTGTCCCTTCACAGGTTGTCCACAGTCTATCTACAGACTTATCCACAAGCCACGCATGCCTCGTCCTTCAGCCAACTGAGTTCCTGCGCGAGCTCCGCGTAAGCGAGAGCGAGCGCCATGCCGCCTCTGGTCGAATGGCAGCTTCCATCATCGTGACGAGCTCTGCGGTATCCTTCGCCCACGCCGCATTCGTATGAACCCGAACGACTTTGCTCAGATAATCCCGAGAATCGCGCCCGTAGGCTGGAACGACATCGATTTTCCCCGGCAGCTTAGCCGTCCATGCCGGCGATGCAACCATGTCCCGGGTGGATACCGACTGGTCTATCAACCAGTCCACAACCCCATAGCGCGACAGCTTGTCCGGCTCGACAAGTCGGCTTGCACCCGGAGAGTCCAGATTGGCGTCCACGACGAGGACACTGCGGCCCCAATTCGCGAGCACTCGTGCGACGGCAAACGCCGTGGTCGTCCGACCCGTGCCACCGTTCACAGCGTACAGCAGAATGCGCTCCATACCTTTCACCCTCTATCGAAGTCACAGCGCATGGATTCTTCCCTCCGTCATCAACGTTCATCGAGGCGGGCTGCGTGCCAAAAGAGCTTCGATGCATCAGGGAAATTGAGCCGACCAATGCTGAAAAGATCAGACCGCAGGAAAATTTTCGCGCGAAGGCGCTGCCACCTGCGTAGACGGTCGAACCAGAACCCGATGAGCGCACGGATCGGTATGTACGAGCCCGCAGCGTCAAAAGCCTCAAGCCCGTCGTACGCGATGAACACCCATTGGTCGATTGCCGTGAGATGCTCGTCTATCGTATCAAGCACATCGCTTGCTTCTTCAAAATTGCGACTAATCGCCGGATACCAAGCGCTGACGTCGCTCATCTCAACGACCGAAACCCAGTCCTGCGGGAACCGCTCATGGACGAAGTCGCGAATTTCAGACGAATTGTGCAGAAGACAACGGAGCAGGAGTCCGAGCCAAAACACCCGCCACCCGATCACGTCCTCGTCTCGGAGGCATTCAATCGTGGCCTCGGGAGCCGGGAACGAGTCATTCTGGCCATAACCACGCACCCAGTTCTGTTGCGCCACGAGATCCGACCGTTCAATTGTCCGTTCGGTCAAGATGAGCATGACTTCCGGATCGCAGATACGACCTTCCATCACCATCGACTTCGTCATCTCTTTCCCCCGTGACGTTCGTTCAACTTATTTGATCCTATAATAGCACATATATACTGGTTGTCAACACCTAAATTGCTCTTCCTGTCCATCCAAGCCCCTGTTCCAACGCCCGCTGCATGCTCCACCTCAGATCCGGCGAAAGATCCTGCAAGTTCCTCAGCGCCCAGTCCAGATAGTCCAGCGGCACTTCCTTCAGCGGCATGCCCTTGTGCTTGCCGAACGGCATCGTCTGCACCTCAATCGGCGACTCCGCAAAGGCGATTAGCTCGTCCACATCGTCGGGATACCCCGCCTCCAGATACGCACGGAGCTCCCGCTCGAACACGTGCGCCGTCACGATCGCGTCGCCAAGCGCACGGTGGGGTTGTCCCACTTCCACGTCGATCCCGAGCCAGTACCGGAGGACTTGGTTCGAGTGCCGCGGCGCGTCCGGCCAGAGATGCTGTGCCAAGCGCTTCGAACAGATCCACGGTCGGCCGGTCTCCGGCAACATCCCGCGGTCGAACTCAGCGTTGTGCGCCACCAGAACCGCGTCGCCGATGTATCCGAGCACCTTCGGCCATACCTGAGACAGCCGCGGCTTGCCCGCGACGTCGCGGTCTGTGATGTGGTGCACCGCGGAGGCCTCCGGCGGGATCGGACAGCCTGGATCGACCAGCGCCGAGTACACGATCTGCGGCTCACGCTCAAGCCCCACCTCGACCAACGCGAGCTCGACGACGCGACCCTCCGGCGGCAACCCTGTCGTTTCCGTGTCCACCACTACGAATCGTGCTTCATGTAATCTCAACGCGTCCCCTTCTTTCGCTTTGGCTTTCTTGCCTCAAGGTCTGCCCCGACCGGTGGTTTACCCACCGGCTTCGAGAACACCCGCGCGCCGTACTTCTCCCGAAGATACCGATCCATCTCCACCGGGTCCATTCGGTAGATGGAGATCTCCGACGCCCCGCTCGCCCGTTCCCTGTGTCGATTCGGCACCGGCGTGCCGTGCTCATGTCTCATTGCCATGGGTCCTTCGCTCCTCTCGTTTGTATCGCTCCATACGGTGGGACTCGATCGCGGCGCGCACCATCTGGCACATCTCGTCTTCCGATAGATCGCTCGTGTCAATGACCAGACCCCGCGCGTACTGCCACTGTTGCTCCGTCTCGTCCTCGTGCGTCCGCATGTCGGGCAATTCTCCGTCTCGCTCCAAAATCCGACGTCTCCGCACGAACTCGGAGGCGGTGAGCACGATCACCAAAAACCCGTGCTGATCGGCCCACACCGCCTCCTCCATGGTTCGACCGTCGTCGATCACGATCGGACTCGCAGCGTGCCGCAGGACCTCTTCCGCCGCGAGCAGCATCGGATTCGGCTTGAAGCCTCGCAGGAATCGCCCTGTTCGTTGCAAGTACGGTCTGCGCACCGCCTTGCTCGCGCCTTTGAGCCACGGCGCGGCAATGTCGAGCACGGCCTCGACGGGCGTCGCCATCGAATACCGGACGTAGCCCATCTCCCGGCGCAGGTACTGCGCAACCGTGCTCTTGCCAGCGCCCATGGGCCCCATGAGGAATACGTGCTGGAGTTTCCGTTCCATAACCGTTACCCCTAACGAACGTATGTTCTAATTCTGAGCATAACGAATACATGTTCGATGTGCACGTGTCCAAATCGTTACGTTGCACAAAGGTCCTGGTGAAGAAGCACCTCGATCTCGACCCGAGGATGTCTCCGATCCACCGCAAAGTCCATCTCCTGAATGAGTACCCATCGGTCCTCGGGATAGAGTACGCCTTCGAGCGCGTCCAACAACACTTTCTCTCGGTTGTGTGTATCCATTCGACGGCGCGACGGCCAGAAGTACCAGAGCCGCAAAACCACCTTGACACCGGGCTGTGGCATCGCCCAGCCTGTCTCCCGCCGCCACCGAAGCGCCAGGTACGCCGCGTCCCGCCGGAACCGTTGCGCCTGGAAGGTGAGAACCCGCATCCGCTGCCCCGTTTGCGGATGGACATAGGTCCGATACGCGTGGTTGACGGAAGGCGGGAGTGGCAAGATCAGACGTTGCATATCGACCAGAACTCCTGTCCATGTTACGAGGCTTGCGGGTTTTTGGATTGAAAGAGGGTGTCCAGCAACTGCGCAAGGTAGGCCTGCTCGGCTCGATAGCGCTCGTAGAGTTGATTGGCATGGTCGCTGTCGCAGTTCACCAGCCACAAGGCCTTCGCGCGTGCAACGCGTTCACCGGCTTGTTGCAACTGTTCCTTGAGGAACTCGAATCGTTCGTTCATTGATCTCGCCCTCCCGGTATTCGTCGCGACAGTCCTCGCAGAGCACGCTCCACGGGTAGGTCACGTAGTGACCACAAAGTCGGCATCGGTGTCTCTCCAGTTTGCGTTGCGGACGTCTAAGCATGCTTGAAATCCCTCTTTCGTTTGGGTCGAAATGTGCCTTCTGGCCTCAAAATGTACTCCTGTACGCGCACCTGGCCGTTGACTTCCATCACAACCTCGAGCACAGTGGGCAACCCCCGTCGCCATTTGAGTGGCCGGGCTTCGACGACCGTCGCTTGACGCTGTTCCCGCGGGTCCGTCATGCGCTACCACCTCACTCCTCCTCGGCTACGGCTTCCGGCGTTGCGGGCGGCCTTCGACGCTCCGGCGGGTCAATCGGGATCCACACCCGCTCCCTGCGCCACGGCACCAACAGTCGACGCAAGCGCCTCCGCCAAACCTCGCGTCGATTCATGGTCGTCCTCCTTTCGTTCGAGATCGACCGGATACAGACACCCCACCACCCGGAAACCAATGCACGGTTCCTGCTCCACGCCGGGCGGCGGAGGCTTTCGGCGTCTGTATTGCTCACGCCAAGCGTAGAACTCGACGATCTCGCCCGAGCGAAGCAGCGGTTGATGCTGCGGCGAGCACCGTCCGAGTTGCAACCATGCGTGCTTGCGAAGCAGATTCCCGTCGCGATCCCGCACGTCATACACCAGTGCCACAAGGTCCCGATTCGGTGTGTGCCGACTCCACAAGGCGAACTCCGCTGTGTACCGCTCCAGTGTGGCCCGCATGTCAATGCCCCCTGACCGGATCGAGATACGCCACCTGCGCCTTTTGCCCTGTGGCCGGGATCGTCACCGTCTTGAGCTCCACCTTGACCTGGCGCCCTAAGCACTGAGACAAGTTCGTCGAGAGCTTCGACACGTAATCGGTGTACCCGATCGCGAGCAGGTCGCGCTTTAACCACGCAAGAGCCTTTTCGTTGTCAACGATCGGCCGATTGTGGAAAATGCGGCGTCCTTTCAGTGAACCCTCGTCCACAACCAGCACCAAGGCGAGATGAACCCCGTCGTTCCCCTTGTTCTTCTTTACCTCTGCCTTCTCCAATCGGCACAGGTACTTTCCATCCGGCAACGGCTCATATCCGCCCTTGGCAGGCTCCACCTTCATGTACTTCTCGTCCAAGTCGGCCAGATTCATAGTTCAACCTCCTGTTCTACATTGTTCCAGGTCATGAGAGTATATCGAGGCGACTCCTCTCTGCTGAAGAGGGGAGTGAATGACAACGATAAGGTTTTGGAGTGCCCTTAAGTGTCTCGGGATTCCTCCAGCCCAATCGCAGCAATGCACTCCATGGTGTATTCCACCGGTCCAATGTCGTCCCAGTCGATCACGAATATGTCTTGCTCGGGCTCAAACTTGACCAACGTCCCCAACGCCTCATCTTCTGAGCGATGATAGACCCGATCCCCAACTCGAATGGGAATGTCCGTACCATCGTAGTAATGTTCATTGACGAAGACGTGCCCGGCAAACACCTCTTCCAATTGCTCTTGCGCGATCTCCAGCGCTTCGTCTCTCGAAACCCCAATCGCTAATAAGGTCCGAAATCCATCGGCCAGCAATTCGTTTGCTCGGAAGAGATCAAGATCTTCCATATCTTGTTCACCAACCAGATAAGATGTTCGCGAACACCGTTTGCTTAAGGGCGTGGGTACGTTTCGCGTCGACAAGTTCGAAGGAATACCGAGAGTGATCAATAAAGCTAAGCTCGACTCGAGAATACTTCGCCATCTCGTATCTCTCCGTGATGTTGCCCATACACGGCAGCCACCTGCCGTCGCAATCCTTCCAACACGATTTCCTCAGAAAAACCCATGTCCCTTAGTGTCTCAATCCCTGCGGCAATTCGCTCGCACGTCATCCGCAGCAAGAGATCGTCCAAGACGGTCATTGCTCACCCACCCCAATCACACACGGCACCTCGGTCTGTTCACAAACCCAATCCTCCGCACATTTGGTGATCGGCTCTTCCATGTCGTCAAGCAGCGTGACGAGATCCCCGCTCGGCACCAAGCGAATCACGATCTCCTGACAAAGCGGCCACTCAAACTCCTCGTCGACGATTGTCCCAGTTGCCGTTTGCAAGGCCTCCAACGGCGTTGCTGCAACGACGTAACCGTAGTTCTCGTCGGTGATGTACCAGAGCTTGCTCATGGCTCATCGTCCGCCTCCCTCACCCAAGCGAACAAGGCCTGCGGAATCGACAACTCCATCCATTGCCCCGCTCGGTCGACAGACTCAACCCGACAGAACAACTGACGAACGCCACGGCCTGTCCCGTCAGGGACATGCACGGCGAGAAAGCCGCCCGCATAGGGATCCCCGACCACCTCGACGTTGCCAAAGAGATTCGTGTCCCAGCGGCTCGATGGCATTTGCTCTCACCCCGCTTTGTTCACCACGCCATCACAACATGATTCACCTTGTGCGACTGAGTTGCTGTATAGACGCATGCAGAGTTTCTAGATCATGGTGGATTGACATTGACAAAAACAGCAAAATCAAAGAAACCGGAATCGACAGGGTTATCAGGCTAGCCACCCCAAGTTTCCATCCGCCACCAATGGAGACCCAGGCCGATACACCCAAAACACTCACACAAGCGAAGAAAACTACATTTTGAAACATCATCCACGCGTTTGTTGCAGCCTGGATGTACATCAGTTCGAACATCGTCCTTCACCCCAAGCAAATTGTTTAACTCACTACCAACGGCCCGCCACTCCTAGGTTCGTCTCCTCGTCGCAACACCAAGTTGAGGCCGTCGCGCAACTTATGTGCCGTAGATTCGTCCACCACAAGTTCCACCGTCCCGTGCTCGTCCTGCATCATCACACGAATTGCCGAGTCCTCGGCGATCACCTGAACTTCCGCGTCTCGCACGCTCAACCGCACGCCGTCTCCTCCTCCCGCGCTCGTTGCTGCCGTGCCAACGTAGCCAGCGCCATGCGCTCCTCGTCCAACGCCAACCGCACCTGCTCCGCCACAAGCTCATGCCCAAGCTCATCGCCCTTCCGGACACTGAGCAGCGCCTGACTCGCGTCCACCCGGCGCTTCACTGCGGCATACAGCATCATCAAGGCCTGATATCGCTCGGTCGGAACCAACACCACATCGTCACCCGGCCTCGTCTGCAACCGCACCACATCCACGCACGTCCGCGCCAATGACTGCGCCTCACGGAGATCGTGATAGAGATCCAAGAGGGAATCCAACATCTCTCGGTACGCATGCGCGCGATCGCGCAATGCTCGATTGTGACTTGCCTCGCATTGCGCCCAATGCGACTGCAGTTCGCGCAGGAAATGATCGTAACACTCGCAGACGATGGTCAGACGGTTGTACACCTCAGCCACGGACACGTCCCACGTCGTTTCCATTCCGCCATGCCTCCTTTGCTTCGCGCAAGATGGTGGATACCTCCGCTCGCGCCTCTTGGAGGCGCGCATACGCCAATGGTTCAGCAGGATCGTCGGCCCAATCGTAAGCCACCTCAGCGACGCGAAGGCGTTCCACAGCTTCGAAGAGCGCCACTTGGTAGGCTCGGTACGCTTCGCTGACCTCCCACGCCTCGGGTCGTCGTCCAACACGCCAAGCAACCATGCCCACCTCACCTCATTTATGCGTGGTTTGCAGGGCAAATCAGTCGCGCGTCAGGATCGCGGAGATCAGATGCAAGTTTTCGTCTTCGTCTGTAAAAAGCACCGAGTTCCTACCCTGTGCCACCTGCATCCGCACGACCCTGCTTGACTCCACCGCTTCCAACATCTCCAGCACGTACCGCGCATTCAGCGAGACCTTGATTTCTTCTCCCGCGAACTCAACCAACGGCACCTCTTCACGCGCGCGCCCGCGCTCGGTCGACCTCGACGTCAACTCCAGCGTGCCGCCCTTCACATACAGCGATACGGTGTGGTGTTCGTGTTCCGCCATCACGGTCACGCGCTCAATGGCTTCCTCCAACCGTCTCCGCTCCACACTGCACGCCGCCGCGAACTCCTGCGGCATCACCCGCGACGTGTCCGGATACTCGCCCTGGTACAGGCGCCCGAACAACTGCGCGCCGTCCCACGCGAACATCACGTAACTCGCCGACTGGTAGACTTGCAGGGTCGCATCGTCGTCCGCATCCAGGAGCCTGGTTAGCTCGGTGAGCGCGCGCCGAGGGATCGTGCAACGAATCGACATCTCCCGGTCGACCGTTTGCGACACTTTCGCCAGCCTCAGCCCGTCCGTAGCCATCCAAGCCAGCTTGCCGTCCTCGTAGCCTACGTAGACACCCTCCAGGATCGGTCGCGCCGGATCCTGCTTTGCCGCGGCGTACCCCACGCCCTCGACAGCCGCCACCAGCGTCTTCGCTGGGATCTCCACCGGCTCGATGCCCTTCATATCTGGCAGTCCCGGGAATTCCAACGGAGCAAAGCCATGCAATTCTGCGTGCGTGGTTCCAACGTCGATCGACGCATTGTAATGAGGATCGAGCGTCGCAATATCCACAACCCCATCTGGAAGCCGCCTCACCAACTCCGCGAACAGCTTCGCTGGAAGTACGACGTCGCCCGGATCCACCACCGACGCCTCGACGGTCATGCGCAGCGCGACGTCGTAGTCGTAGGCGCTCAACGTCACCTGACCATGCTCCGCTTCGATCAAGACACCCTGCAACACCGGCGCGGGTGCACGCGTTTGTGCAATGCGCGCCAGTGCAGTCAGCGCGGGCTCCAAGACTTGCTGTTCAATCAGACAGCGCATGGCGTCTCATCCCCCTCGGATCCTCCCATCAACACCTCACGCAGCTTTCTGCGATCCCACGGCGCAATCGCTTCGGGAAGGACGAGATACACCGTGTTGACAATCGTCACCTTGCAGTGCTTCGGGACTGCCATGACCAACCGCATCTCGTCGCAGGGTTGATTGGGATCGTAGGTCATATGCGCCACTCGCTTCTCGTAAACCGGCGGATACTCGCCTTCCTCGACGATCCCCAGACACAAGCCACGCTTGATCCGAACCCTGCCGTTTTCCCAAACCGCGAACTCGATCATCCGCTGAATTCCCCCTCACCTATGTGCGGTTTGTACGACAAGCGGCGCGATCTCGCCGTTGCGATACTCGAACATCGGCATCCCCAAGGCCTCCGCGATCGTCCGTTCCAGCCGTGCGCCTCGCGAGGACTCCCAACCCGGCAGGAACACCACCGCGTGACATCCAAGAAGACAGTGCAGCGCCGCCCGCATCCAATCGTCCCAAGCCCAGTCCTCGTCGCCGCGGATCTCCGCCGGGTTGACCACAATGAGGCCCTGCGCTCGCAACCTTGCCGCCGCCTTGTGAAACGCCGGGCGGTTGAAGTCCGGGTAGCCGGACATGGGCCCGGCTAAGTACCAGCGACCATCCCGCTTCATCGTCTCCAGGTCTTTCAGTGCCACGCGCATCGCCATCCCTCTTGCTCCTCTGCGTATCGATCAATGACCTCAAACCACCGCGCGAACCGCGCCCGCAGCGCCTGACCCGCCCGCGGATTGTAGTCCTCCAGTTCGACGATCAGTTCGTCCGTTTCGCAGGCGAGGTTGATGAGGGCGTCCAGGTAGTCCTTCGAAACGACAGTCTCCATCGCATTCTCCTTTCAAAATGGAAACTCTTAAGTTGGTTTCGAACTGAAAAACGATCAGGTTGGAATGAGAGGGGAAAGTGACTTTTTAAGAACACACGGCTTCCTCACACAATTCCCACCGCCTCTGCGGCCACCTTCGCCTCTTCGTGCCTCTGCACCACGTCTCGGAAGATCTCCCACCTGTGCGGCAGCACCATTGAGTACCGCACCAGGAGCTCCTGTCGCTCCAGCCGTTGTCCAAGCACCGCATTGAGCAGCGCGTTCGCCTCGTCCATCGTCTCGGGCAACAGCGCGTACGGGATGTTGTGCGCCTTGAAGATCCGCTTAAGCAACTCTTCTTGCCTCGGCGTCGGCTTCGTCAGGAGCTCCGCCGCCTCCCACCGCGTCTGCGGCGCCTGCAGACCTCGACGCTCCAGCGCCGCCACCTGCTTCTCCGTCGGCGGCAGGTCCATCCACTCTTCCTCGGCACCCACAGCGCTCCTCGACAGCCCAATCTGCGCGTAGGTCGCCGCCGTGCCCCAGGCCATTTCCGCGTCCGGCCCGAAGTACACCCGGTGCATCTCGGGTTTCTTCTCGGGGGCGTCCGAATCGAACACGCCGTAAGCGACGTACCACCCCGCCTGGGTCTGCTCGACACGGACGTAATTGCCCTTGAAGTCTCGCGCGAGCCACACACGCTCGCGCACCCGCATCCACCGGAACGCGCTCGCCGTAAGCCGCTTGGCGACCCTCGGCCCTCGCTCGCCGCCGGCCCGCTCGCGCTTCTCGCCGTTCTCCTCCTTGTCCTCGCCCGCGAGCAGTCGATCCACCGTCATCAGCCGATGCACGTCCGTGACCCCAACCACGTCGAGCACAAGACAATCCTGCTTGAAGATGTGCGGCGCAATCCGTAACCCGCGCCCAACACACTGTACATAGAGACTGTGACTCAAGGTAGGTCGCGCCATGATGATGCACGAGACTTCAGGACGATCGAATCCTTCTGTAAGCACTCCATAGTTGCATAGGACTCGAATATTTCCATCTGAGAACGCGTCAAGGGTCTGTCGGCGCTCTTCCTTGGGCAGGGCGCCGTGCACCACCGCGACGGGGACTCCCGCCTTCTCAAACTCCTCCGCCAGATGATAGGCATGCTCGACGCTCGCACAAAACGCGATCGTCAACCTATCGGAGGCCTGCGCCTGCCACGCCGCGACAATCTGCTTGTTGACGCTCGGCGTGTCCACCGCGCCCTCGACCTCGGCATCGGACCAGTCGGCGCCATCGTCCTTGCCCTCAAGACCCTCAACGATTTCGAGCTTCACGGACTTTGGCGGCACCAGCCAGCCCATGTCGATCAGATCGTGAATCCCGATCGCGTAAGCCACACCATCGTACACCTTACGGAGATCCGCCTTGTCGGTGCGGTACGGCGTCGCCGTGAGCCCCAGATGCACGTGACCTTCCGGCACCGAGCCGAGGAACCCGAGCGCGTGGTAGATTCGCATGTACGTCCTCGCCGTTGCATGGTGGCACTCATCCGTGATCACCGTCGGCGTCGTCTCATGCGCCGCCATCCAGCGCTCCAAGCGCTCCGGCTGCGAGATCGTCTGTACGCTTGCCACGGCGAAGTCCGCCTCGACGTCGTCGTCCGGCCCCTGGATCCGCCCGATCTTGACCTCGCGGCCCTTCTCCGCGAGCGCGTCGAACACCACCGAGAACTTGTCGAGTGTTTGGTCGAGCAATTCGTCTCTATGCGCCAAAAACAACACCGGCCCGCGCTCCAGCCGCTCCACCGCAAACTGTGACGATATCACCGTCTTTCCGGCCCCTGTCGCCGCCACGAGGACGGGACGGGGCTTGGGATACCGTCGAATCGCGTCGACGGCTTCGACCTGATAGTCGCGGAGCTTCAGTTCGTTCTGATGCTTGGCCGTGATGACTCTCAAAGGGCCTCACTCCTCAATAGATAATGAACAAGCTCCACATCGACTTCATCTTCTGCTGAGTTCCATTGCCTTAACGTCTCGATATGCTTGCAGTGCAAGGCGGGCAATCAGCGATAATGCCTCTGATGAAAGTTCGAGACGTTTTTCGGATTCCAGATCCTCTACACGAACGAAGGTGACATACCTTGAACATTCTTCGTTCGGCGTGATTGACTCGGCCGCAAACCACACCCTTGACCGAAGCCAGAGATACGTATACAGGTGATCTGTAGGGTGGGTTGCACAAAATCTTCTTAATAGACTGTCTGTGACACCGGAAACCCAATAGATTGCGTAGCGCGGATGAAGTTGTCCTTTCTTCGGTTTTGAGAACTCTTGGAATGTAAACTCCTGCATATGCTGGCCGAACAGGCTTTTAAGCAACTTTCGCCATCTATGAACTCCGGGGCCATAGAGCAAAACAGGCGAACGCCAACTGGTGTCGGAACGCACCATGGAAAAACCAAGATATGTGAGCAACTGAACACCGCTCGAATTCATGACACGAGGACTCAATATCTCGTGTTCACCGTTCATTGCGTATCACTTCCCATTTCAAAGGCTTCGGCTCATTTTCGACTGACTCGCACTTTCCAAATCACAGATCCTTTTCTTGCAGATTTCGCTTCATATTCCAAGCCTCGCGTTGCATTTGCTTGATCTTCTGGTACTCGTCAATCACGGGGATGTACACAATCTTCCATTCACCATCAGGCATGATTCGACGCTCAATCGTCGCCAATGTCTTGGCCTCTGGCCCCAACTTCACACCGCGCCAGTACATTTCCCGATATCCATCTTCAAACTTCTTGTGCACTTCTCTGATCTCGAAATCGCGGCAATTGTTTCTTAGCCGTTCGAAGATCTTGTTACCGCTAAGTTTTGATCTGCCTTTCGATTCCGCAAAGGCGTTGATCAGCATTCGTCCCAGCATTGCAGGTATTTCTGCACCAGGGTCAAATTGGAGAACCTCGGATAGCACAGCGTCTTTCACAACGTCTTGCGATGCCCAATACTTGTCCTTCGCCGCCGTTGTCGCAGGTGTGTCATCGATGCGAATTCCTTGGTTGCGAAAGTACAGATAGTACTTGACACCCAGATAGGCCCAATACGATAACGCCTCCTCACAATACAGGTCCTCTTCCTTGTATTTGGTCTGTTCAAACCACTTGGCCATTTTGGATTCAAACGGGATGATCAGAAAGCGTCTGAAGTAGCCATAGGACGTGTCGTTGGTAGGTGGCAATTCGTTCGCCGCAAACCATACTTTCACCTTGGGTTGCGCTGGCGTGCTGTCACGGAACTTGCGTTCAACGCGAATCGTGTCGTGTGACACCACCTGTTTCAAACCCTGTGTCTTTTGCTGCTCGTTGTTGGGAATATCAGCGTCGATATTGATGGTGGAACGAACAAGTTCCGCCGTCGCAAAGCGCTCTGAGAATGCTTGAGGGCTCAAGTTTGAAATGAACCCCGCAAATAGTCTCGTTAGCACTTTGAAAAACGTCGATTTCCCGTTCCCGCCCGGGCCCTTTAGGACCACAAACACGTCTTCTACCAAGTCGAATTTCGCCAAACTATAGCCCAGATAGGCCAGAAACAAATCCCTTGTCCACGGCCCGCGATACGACGGGTCGTACTTCCAATCCAAGTCCCACGGCAGAACCCATTCGAGAAACGAATTCACTGCATCCATGCAGTGCTGTTCACGCAACGTCAGCTTGGACTTCGATTCCGCCCATGCGTAATTCCAATAGGTTCGGGCCACCCACGTGCACCGGAAACTCGGATTGTGCGGAAGCAGATCGCCAAGACGATATCCGCTGATATCCAGCATGCCATTTTTGAACGGGATCGCTTTGTAAGAATCCCATTTGTCGTAGATGTCTGCTGGCGATGGACTTTCTTCGAAATTCCGCGCCCCCAGCGACCACAGAATCTCCTTTCGAAGATTCTCCACCCGCCGCGTATCATGCCAACCAATGGCGGACAAGGCGGCGCTTAAAGCGCTGGACAAGAACTCGATGTCGTGCGCGCCTGTGCGATAACGAATCCCGTCGTAGTAGAAGATCTCGTTATAGAGCTCCGTGAAATAAAAGTCCTCGCATAGCCGATCGGCAAACTTCTTTAAGTTCAGAACCTCTTTCACTTCACCCTTCGCATTGATCACCTCATCGATAAATGCCTTTCTCTTCTGCCGCGCCCACTGCACGATCGAGCGTTCGTTCAACGCCGTGTATCGGTCTTCAGCTTCCGCCTCTGTCTTCGAGGCCTCGATCAGATAGTTGATTTCGTATACCGGATCTCCTTCCGCGCCCGCTGCCATCGGCGCGGCGCGCTCCACACCAGGATTGGGATCTTCCGGATACCACTTCTCATCCTGATCTCGAAATTGTTCTTGAAGCTTGCGCACTTCTTCACTTGTACACACTAATTGATTCGTATCGGATTGTTCCTGATTTCCTTGTCCTGGCATGCCATAGATCCCTGGCAAACCAAGTTTGGTCGCGTAGGCTTTGCGGACGAACGTCGCTGGACTTGAATGATGCTTGAAATGTGGGCACTGCCTGCATTGTTCCATCGGATCCAAGCTTTCGAACGTCGCGCACCGAACCGCCAGAGGCCGACTCGCTCGAAATTTGCGCTCAGCTTCAGCCCAGTTGTATCGTTTTCCTGGCCCCGCATCGTAAGCTTGGGACCACTCGTGAAACAGCGAGGAGTCTGGATTGAGCGCCCGCAATGTGCAGCTCATCTTGTGCCAGATCGGTTCGGACACGATGTTTGGATCTTGAACATAGGCTTCAAAACGTGCACAGATCATCGGTAAACGTTCTTTCACAAAATCCAGCGGCACGGGCGCCCAGTCGCCCATCAACTCCTCGTACTCCCCGCCCAAGGAAGGTGCTGGAGGACTAAGATCCACACCCATCGCCTTTGCGACGTCTTCCAACGCCGCTTCAAAACGCTCGTGTTCGTACCGAACGTCATCGCGCTGGTCTATCACTTTAACGACCGTAATCTGACCAGACTTGGTGTGCAAAGACCCAGGGAGACGCATGACCCGCGCTGGTTCCGCAACCGACGGATCGCTCCCGAGCAACATGGCGAGCTTCCATGTAATTCGACGCCCCGTCTGTGCATCCACCGGTTGCGTGAACTTGAAGTACACATGCTGTCCTCGCCCGCCACCCGACTTGACGACCGCGCTCGGCACGACGCCACGGTCAGCCAAGGCTGTCAACGCCTGTTCCGCTTGGGCAATTCGCTCGTCATCCCCTTCGTGTCCGTGATCATCGACATCCACCCAAGCACCGGGACACACTTCCACATCATCAGCACTCCCACCGACCCAGCGACCGTCCTCCGCGCGCTTCACAGCCTTGTTCCGCGGACACACCCCGAAATACCAACCACAACGCGCCATCACCGGATGGCGATACCCCTTTGAAAGGAACAGGTGCATGGGATCTAAGTCCGACACCGGAAACGACCGACGCCACCGTGCAGCCTCTACTGCCGCTTCTCGATCGTCTCGTTGGTTGGGTATGGGGCGAATTTCCACATACCCATGTACGCCCTCAAACCACCACTTCACGAACGCCCAAGATGCTCTTGCATCGCCGCCCAGCGCGTGTTCGACGATGTGGCGCCGAACGGTCTCGTGGGAGACCTCCACACCCCGTTCTCTGCACATCTGTTCCAACTCGCGATAACTCGCGCCCGCCAGCCATCGGCTTTCAATCTCCTGACGAATGGAAGCATTGCACAGCTTGCAGTCCGCCATGCGAGCACCCCCGATTCCACGTTCTAGGATTCACATCCATGCCACGTACTGGAAGGAGTAAGTCATCCAGTATTCACCACATTCACCCCCACCATCATCTTCCATTTGACACTCACCATCCCACTTACCATATACTTACACTTGACACTTACTCCAGTTTCCAGACGAGGGAATTAGACACCACTGTCATTTCCAATTTGACAGCGAGGAAAATTACCAATTGGTGCCACTGTCAACCAGAATCTATTCCATATATGGAATCTATCTACTTAGACACTTCCAATATCTCCAAAAAGGTAGCCAAGGTATTCATTTTTCATGGGTGTAAATTCTATAGAAGAAAGGATGTCAAATTGGTAATTTGACATTTGACATGACACTATGCATATATAAGGTTTAGAGCCCTATATACCCTGACTACCCAATGTCACAAACCGCGCCACGACAAGGTTTTTGGGGTTTGAACATGACTACCCTAGCGACTACCCACTGACTACCCTGACTACCTTTTGGTTGATTTTGGTGAATTTCGTTGGTTGATTTTTCAATTCGGGAAGTTTCCGTTTGGTGGTAAATCTGATTAAACCATGTCGGCTAAGCAATATCCTCAAAAAGGTAGTCGTAGACATGACTACCCAATGAGTACCCTGACTACCTTTTTCCTTTTTCTGTGGTATGGTGTCAAGCTTCGCGTTTGAGCGCCAGTTGGGTAAGTTGGCGCAACGCGTTCGTGATCGCCTGACTGTTGGGCACCAACCACTTGCTGCGAAAGTCATGCCAATCCTCCTCGCTGTCGAAACCGAGGGTGGGATCGATGAGCGGCACGAGTTTGAGCATGGTGCCGTTCCATTCGAGCGTACATCCAGAACATCGACAGGCGTTCAGAAGCCAACCCGTTTCCTCGTCCCTGACCACCTGCGTCAGCAGCAACTCCCATAATTCATGGTCGCTGACGAGATCCGGACGCGGATCCCAATTCCAGTTATGTCCGACTCCCATATCACCTCATCCTAATTAGTATATTCGTCGAAAGGCTGCGTGATTCCTCACGCCGCAGAAATTCCGCTGTCCATCGGGACGGGCTCATCGCCCCAAGGGAACATGCGCAACGGACCAAACCCATCTTCGTCGAGGAGGCTGAGGCGTGAACCCCGTCCCAGTGGACAGCGGATCCCACTCCATGGCGTCCTGACAGGCACGAACGCGTCTGAAGCGCGGAAGACTCGCTTTTTGCCGTCGTTCCGCGATTTCCGCCTGCCAAGCGCCACAGGCGAGCGGTGCCTCCGCCGCCCGGCGCGGCGCGCGAACTGCGTGGACAACAGTGCGCATATTCGGCGCGTAATGATGCAGCTCGCGCACCGGGCACGGCGGCGGAGAGAAAGGGTCGAAACTATTCAGTTGCCAAGGTCCGCTCTGACACGCCACATCGCCTCATGAGTGTGCATGTCGTGCTGTTGTGTCGGCGATACGCTCGTGCCGGGAACGCGCACTCGGCGCCCCTGCTGTCATCCATTACGGGTGTCGGACGACACCCGGGAGGTTTCGCCCCTCCACTCCGCATCGGATGGTTCCGGTGCGGGGCGCAAGGGCGAAACAGCCTTGCGTTATCAGTTTGGAATTTGCAATCCCCTGCACCCAATGACCGTGCCGTTCCCATCCCGCACGAGTTCCGCTGGACTGTACACGTCCGTTCGCCCGCCACTCGCCGCGGCCTGGGCGACCAACGTCGACGCGACGTACACCGTGCCCTCCATCGGGTCGGGAAGCCTAGTCAGACCTTCGAACAGGCACGCTATTTCATCTCCTCCACGCTCTCAAACTCCCAATCAACTTCCCAAACGTCGTGTGGATCGACTTCGCCGCTATCGACGAGCGCGACAGCCTCGTCCTCGTTGGCCGCCTCGACCTCGTACTCTTCATAGCGCTTGGACACGAATGTGACCTTGTACTTGGGCATTCCCATCACCTCTCGTACTCTCTACTTGAGCTCTTCAACCTCGGTAATCCCATCCGCGATCTCCACCACCTCCACCGGCTCAACTTCACCCGCGTACACCTTGTCTCGTGCTTCGCTCTCGGTAGCGGCCTCCACTTCGAACTCTTCAATGTGACGCGAAACAAACGTGACTTTGTACTTCGGCACCCATCACTCACCTCCTGAACTCTGTAAGGGAGCCATCGCTGCGTTGCGCCCCTCCGCTCGGCGATGGAGGATGGACTCGAACCATCGGCGTCCACAGGGTGATCAAGCCTGTCTTCACCGTGCCACCCGCACCTTCCATCGCCAGGCGCAGGGGCGCGCCCTGCGCGCTCTCTAGGCGTTGACAAAGGGAGGTTTACCCACTGTGACAGTGGGCTATGGTGCCGGCTGTTTTCGCTCGCTACTACGGCGAGCGGCGCACAACCGGCGAAGCGACCATGCCATGCTCTGCCACGCCGAACCATGCCACACCATGCCCCGCCTCGCCCGGCCAGGCCACGGCAAGCCATACTTCTGGAGCGACCTTCGCCGCCCCGACGTGCCTCCGAGTTCTTTCGGAAGTACGTCGCGGAAGCGAAGCCTCCGCATCAGGCAATCACTCCGAATCATCTTCCAGCACCTTGTACTCAACCACTTGAAATCTTCCAAACATTGGTCTATAATCTCCAATCCCAACCAATCTTCCGGCTTGCGTAAGGAGGTCGTATAGCAACTCCGGACTTATATATTCTGGAAGAAGACATTCGATTTGGAATTCCACTTCCCAACCAGGAAGCAACGCAGGGCGAACTCGCGTTACGCCGTTCCGCTGAATTAAGACCCTTCTCCGGTCTAAGTAGTCTGGCTCCTTCTTTGAAGTCGACGCCAGCCACGGCGTCACAACGAATGCTGCCCGTGCTAAATCAAACAACGATTTTCTTGGAGATCTCGGATCTTGCTTGAACCTCGCAGCGTTTGCTAGCGCTTGATGGACATAAACACCTGGGATGCAAATTTCCCCATTTTCGTTTCGATAGAGATAGGCTTCCCAGTTGTCTGACTTCTTTGCGGCACTGCCCTTGGCGGCCTGCGCCTTGGCTTCGACATCTTCACAATCCCAACGATGAAACAAGATCGGGACACTTCCACGCAACCGAACCGCCACCCGATACGGCAGTGCAAATTGAACGTTGTTCCCATCGACCGTGAGACCTATAATGGAGTTAGCAACCGACATTCGTCTTTCACCCTTTCGTTTAGGATGGAGCGGCGCGAACGCCGCTCTTTTGTTGTTCCCGGCTGTTTTCGCGCACTACCACGGCGCGCAGCGCACAACCGGGGAAGCGGCCATGCCAGACCTTGGCTTGCCAGACCATGCCGGACCACACCGAGCCAAACCTCGCCTGACCTCGCCATGCCACGCCACGCAAAGCAAGATGAGAGATTGACCACTCACTTTGGATGAGTGGTGTGGTCCCGAACTGTTTTGGACTACTACCAGGGCAATCCGCGCACAGCTCGGGGAAGCGCCCACACCTTGCCTTGCCAAGCCTAACCCGGCCCCGCCATGCCTTACCCCGCCTTACCTGACCCTGCCCTTAAATTAGGGCGACTCGTTCGCCGCCCCACGCCACCCCCGAAGGATTCGGAAGTGGTGTGCGGAGGCGAACCCTCCGCCATCACGCCTGCGCCGCCTGAGCGGTTTCCTCCGTCGCACTCGGTTGCGCGTCGGAAACGCCGTCCACCGCCAAGTAATCGGAGATTTCAACCGAGATTGACCGGTGCTTCGCCTCAAGCTCCTTTCCAATTTTCAACACTCGCGCCTTCTCCAACGGCGTTAGCTCTCTAACAATCTTTGGTGCAGTGAGTTGACTCCAAGTCATCGCGCCGTTTCTACGAACTTCCAACGATAGTTCAATCAAATAACTCGATACCAATTGACCTCTGAATTTGATTGCACTTACAAATTTATCCCAAGCCTTATGCGACGACGGCGGCAAGTTTACAATCGCCGGAATCGCGCTGTCGCCTTCCAAAACATAGAGCCTGCGAATCGTCTTACACGCTTTTCCTCTTCCTCCGTTTGGATCCGTCCCAAAAACGTTATATGGACAGGATTCGCACTTTCGGAAGCAAGTGATTCCGTTCTCATCTAGATACTTTCCGACTCGCCCATCATGAGAACTGCAAAGCGGCAGCGAACTTTCTCCTTCGGACTGTGGCGTGAACAAAACCCGAGCGGTGTGAAAATATGGTATTTTCACTTGCAGCTTTTGTACAATTTCTCCAGTTGCCTCATTCTGGAAAGCGCCAGCCGCCCCTACAATCCTGTATCGAATTGGAACAACCTCGGCTTCCGCTTCAAGCTGTGCAGCTTCCTCTTGAAGCTGCGCGTATTCTTCCAATGTGATTCCATTTTCTGCTAACTCTTGCGCCTGTTCCGCCGTCAGTCCAAGCTTTTCAAGCAGATTCGGATCGTACTGTGCCAGTGTGGTCATTGTTCATCAGTCCTCCTTTGAATTCGTTGGTTTGTTGTTACGCTGTTTCGTTGAGTTCGTCGTGCGTTGTCGAGCTTACGTAGAACATCGACTCTCGTGCATCTGCCACTCCTAGGCACAAAGGCTTGAAAGGGCATCCTCCATAAAGATTGCAACTCGCAAGGTTGTGACGGATAAAACCGGACTTTGCTTGCCACAGACGCTCTTGCGTCTCAAACCACAGTTCTTCCTGAAACTGTTTGATTTGCTCTGGTGTACGGATTACGATGTCTTCCGCTAGGTACTTGTCGGGTTCGGCCTCATACATCTCCCACAGGCGCTGTTTGTACGCGTTCCACGACTCGACGATCTCACCGCCTTTTCGTTTCGGCTCTGTCCTCGTTTTCGCGATAGAACGAACGATCACGCCGCCGATGGGCTTGTCATACAACTGCGAAACAGCGTGGTAGTAAAGGGTGTACTGATTGTTCAAACCGAACGTTTCGCGGAACGCTTCGAGCCCAATCCCAACTGTTTTGTTTTCAAGGATCCAAAGAACTCCATTTTCATCCTCTGCGATGGCGTCAATCTTGCCGCCAAGCTTGAACTTCCGTGATTTGTGCCCAGTCTTCGGATTGACGATCGGAAGCTCGAACTGCTGTTCAACCGCGATGAGATTCCTGGGTTGGAAGTGTCGAACCGCAAACCGAATCATGCACTCGACGCGGATGCGCTCAAGCTGGAGTTTGTACTGTTCTTCTTCACTCTCTGGCCGGATCCAATCCAGCGTCGCTAGTCCTGCCGCAACTGCTTCGTCCTCGCTTGCACCTCGTTGCCACTCCTCAAGCCCTCGATGCCATGCTGTTCCGATGGACAGCGACCAAGCAACCTCGCGCGGACGAAGACGTTCCACATAATGGAAGTGTTCTTTTTGTGGGCAAACCTGCCGCATGGCGATGCGCGAATGAGTAAGGATCTCCACACTTTTCGCTCCCTTCCCCTTGTCAGCCAGTAAACTCCGTGCTATCATCTGTGGTGGCGTTTGACTTACTGCCTGCTCCCGTCAGGCGGTCTCTTTTTGCACCTCGATTTCGTCTTCCCCAATGATCTCCATCGACTCCCAGCATCCCGGACAGAACCAAGAACCCTCGTCCAGAATCGCCGTCTCCTCGTCGATCACGTCTCCGCAGCACTCGCACTTCAGCAACTCGTCTTCGTCGAACCATTCGTTTTCGTCTTCGCCGAGTCCCCAAAGCGCCGCGTCTTCTTCGGGAGTCATCAGCTTCCACGTGTCATAGCCAAGCCCTGCAAGTTCGCTCATGCCACCTCAACCTCCTCGCACAACGCTTCGAGATCCGCCACCGTGTATCGCGCGCGGTCAGGGTCGTTCCGGTCGGCGTCGCACAACTTGGAGATGATGTCCTCATACTGCATGCCACTCAACCTCCTTCAACTGCTTCACGTTCCATCCAAGCGTCCGAATCGCCTGATCAACTGCTGGATCGTTGTACTTCGCGTTGTATTGTTCCATAGCGTTTATCACGGTCGTCAGGTCGGCAATCATCGCTGCTGTCCATTCAGGCCGTGTGCTCATGTTCCACCGTTCCTTTCATGGACTTCATGGACTCCTGGATTTCCGGAACTCTCGACAGAACCATTGCAATGTACGCATTCTTCGTAACCCCGAGCTTTTTCGCTTGCATCGCTAACGCTTCATCGAGATTCTTGCTAATGCGTACCGTTACTTGTACCCGCTCGGGTGAATTCACTTTGATTTCACCTCCGACAGCTTCAGTATATGGTGAATTCACCTTGATGTCAATATGACTCATTCAATTTGTGCCTCGTTTTGTGTAACATCAAAATGACTTCATTGTGATGTCGAGGGATCCTCATGGCCACGGATAAACGTCAGTTCACCTTGCGGTTGAACGAAGATAACTTTGAGAAGATCCGCGTGATAGCGGAACGCTCCAAGCGTTCAATCGCAATGCAAATCGAATACGTCATTGAAGAGTTCATCCGCCGATACGAAGAAGAACACGGCGAGATTCAACTTCAGTCGGAGGAGTGATCCCCTTGCCCGAAACCAGCGACCAACCTGAAAACGAGATATTTTCTCGTTTCGTTGGACAACCGGTTCGCATTTCAGTTGGACAAGGGCGTTTTGTTCATACCAAAGTCTCAGCTCGTCTCGTCGTCTCCGGTTCACTTCATAATTCGCGGTGAACACTGGAATTTGTTCGTCACTCGCTGGAAAGGTTCTGAACCCTATCCGGATGCCTCATGCAAAGCACCGCAAACCTGATCGTGCGGATCATTTCCCGAACCAAAGGGAATTCCGCATATTTGCTCAGGGTTTGGATGGCGTCTTCGTAGACCATGATTAAATCTTCAACTCCGGAATCTTGTGTAAGCATGAGTATCATCCTTTTGTAAGGAGTGATCCCCTTGCCCGAAACCCGCGACCGCGCCGACGAGATCATCGAACGCTTTGTCGGGGTGCCCGTCCGCATGACCGTCATGCTTCCGGGTCGGTCGTCTTTAATCATCGACACCGTGCTCCACCGTGTCAGTCGCCGCGACGAAGGCGGCCTCATCGCGCTGGACGGCGGCGCGTTCTTCGTCGAGTCCGCCATGCTCGTCGAGGTCTCACCCACGATGCTGGTTCTCCGAGACACCGAGCGTCGTTGGTCACTTTCGGTGCTGCGTTGGAGCGACCTGCCCGAGGAGTTTCGACCGTATCCTCGTGGTCAGTGGGTGGACCCGCGGCCGGAGGATGACGATCCGTTTGCGGATTGAGTTGTCAAGGTGCGCAGCGCGTATTGTCACCAAACACTCCCTCGACAAGCTGTTCATAGGGAATCCCAAACACCCTGTGAATGCTTCGAAGGTTGTCGAGACTCGGCTTCCGAGTGCCAAGTTCCAGATGCCGATATTCTCGTTCACTCATGTTCAGCCTGCGCGCCGCTTCGGCTTGGGTCCATCCTCGTTCCAATCGAGCTTGCCGAAGCAGGTGCCGCATCGATCACCACCTCGCATATTCGGCACGTTTGTGCCTTTCGACTTTCATTATATTCGGCACGAATGTGCCGATCAAGATGTTCGGTGATTCTATGACGATATTTTCTGAGCGCCTGCGCATGCTCCGAAGACAAAACGGATTAACCCAACTTGAGTTGGCCACAGCAGTTCAGTTGTCTGAGCGAGTTATCCGTTATTACGAGAGCGGCGAACGAGAACCCGTCGTTTCTCAGTTGATAGCTCTCGCCGACTTCTTCAACGTCAGCCTGGACTACCTCGTCGGCCGCACCGACGACCCGACGCCGCCGAAGCGCAGCTCGTCGTCGCATGCGCCGGGTTCGTAGTCCGTTCAAGCGCTTCTCGACTGGCGTTGCGCCAGGTCGCGAACGTCGACGCCGAGGATTTCGGACAGCCGAGCTGCAACATCCAACGTCGGACAGCGCTTGTTGCTCTCATAGTTCTGGTAGGTCCGAACGTGAATTCCAGCACTGTCCGCAACCTCTTGTTGCGTCATTCCTTTTGCTTTGCGCGCTGTCTTCAAAATGCTGCCAAGCACTATTCACCACCTTCTTTGTGTCGAACACGCACAATCGTGTGTGTTCTTGCTCTTAATCATACACGCACAATCGTGTGTGTCAAGGGTTCGTGATCATGATGCCGACGTTTTCAGAACGACTCGTCGCGTTACGAAAGCAATTCGGACTTACACAAAAACAACTTGCTGGCGAGCTTGGACTTCATGTGCGTGCGGTTCAAAACTACGAAGCTGGTCGCCTTCCCGACGCTGAAGTTCTCATCAAATTGGCGAAGTACTTCCAGGTTTCGATTGATTATCTCGTCGGCCTCACCGACGACCCCACGCCGCCGCGTCGCAACTCCTCATCCGAGTGGGATCCGTAGGACTACGCGCTCTCCGACTGCGGTGACCGATTGCCCGATGGTGTTTCACCCCCAACTTCGGATTTCCTCGATTCGAATTGGCGACGAAATTCGTCGGCAATTCCTTGCGAGGAGTCCCCACTGACATCACGCACTCTTGAGATCTTCTTTCGTCCCAAAGATCGCCGCCTCGCAAATCCTCATCACAGCCTCGGGATCCCCCGTTGCCCGCGCGTAGCCTCTCAGCACACACAGCGTCGGCTGCCGTGTACCGAGCTCCACCCTTGCGATCTGCGCCTGGGTCGTCCTTGCGCAGTACGCGACGTAGTCCTGTGTGACGCCCATGTGGAGTCGAAGCATCCGCAGGGCTTGTCCAACCCACATCGTCTCCGTCTCAAATCACCTCCTTTAGGAATATTCCTAGATATTGTAGATTCGACTTTTCGCTTGTATTCTGTGAACCGTGAGCTCCCCTTCCCCACCTCCGCGCCTCGCCCCGCCATTCCCAAGGCGGGCGGGTGGGATCACTGCACAGCTTCTTCCGAGTTGTATGCGCGTGCCCCATCGAATTCTTCAGAAGAAGTTACCCCTGCCTCAGTGGGCGTCCGCTTTGACAGCTGTCGCGTCATCATGTCGTAAACCTGAAACAGGAACTCTTTATCCGGTTCGCCGACTACTGTGACGTGAACAACCTCTTCTCGACGTCGTCTTGGCAATCGGCTGTCCTCCCTTCGTGTCTTCAGATTCGCTGTTCTCGAACAGTTCGAGCGTTGGCTCAGTTTCGAGTGCAATCGCAATGGCTTTCATTTGCGACAAATTTGGCTCATGTCTGCCTCGTTCGATATGAGCCCAGTTTTGACGCTTCATTCCGGCCCTCGCTGCCGCTTCGGCTTGGGTCAAGCCGAGTTCTTCTCGGCGGCGCCGCATCGCGGTTCTCATGCAACACCACCTTCCTACATCATTTTCCACGAATAATATCCTCATACTTACAGATACATTCCGTATCGAACTTGTCTTCATTGTAGATACGAAATGTATCGTTGTCAATAGCGCAGATACGAAAAGTATCAATGTGACGATGATACATTTTGTATACTTCGCTTCAGGAGGTGCCAATCGGACGTGTTGGGAGAACGGCTGGAACGGCTGCGCGTTGAGCATGGTCTAAGTCAAGATCAGCTTGCAGAAGCTGTTGGTTTGACCCGAGCTGCTGTCTCACATTACGAAAAGGGCAGGCGGCGCCCGGATTTCGATACAGTGCGAAAGCTCGCGGATTTCTTCCGCGTGAGCACGGACTATCTTCTTGGTTTGACCGATCAGCCGTCCCCGCAAGAAGGTTCTAAAATTGAGGTGTTCGCCAGACGTTTGAAGGAATCACGTATCAAGAAAGGCTTGGAGATCAGAGAACTTGCCGAAAGACTCAAGCTTTCCGAGGCGTATTTAAGCGGCCTCGAAGAAAATCCACTTCGTTATCCTGGAGTCGCTACATTGAATCGACTGGCGGAATTATTAGATGTGACCTCCGCCTATCTCGTGGGTGATACAAACGACCCTCACGACCCTGGGCCATATAATGCTTGGTATCAGCCCAAAGATCTGATACGCTTTCTGGATGAATCTGATGTAATGTTTGAGGGTCAACCACTGGATGACGATGACAAAGAACGAATCAAAGAAATTTTGGCTGCAGTATTTCGTGATGCCAAGAGGAGAAATCGTCGAAAGAAAGAATAGCAAGCAGTGGGTTGCGGGGTGGTAACCATGGACTCCAATGCAATTCACGACGTGGTAAGTCGACTGATTCGGCGGCATCGTACCCGCGACCCTTTCGTTTTGTGCGAACGACTCAACATCACTGTTTGGAAGAAGCCTATGTCGGAACATGTAAGAGGGATTTTTACAAAAGCATCAAGAAGCCGCTACATAATCATCAACTCCGAAATATCAGCATTCTGGCAACGCTTCATTTGTGCGCATGAGCTTGGTCACGATCGGCTAAAGCACTCGATAAACGGATTTCACGTGGATCGTTCTGATGTCATTCGCAACGATAAATTTGAACGCGAGGCAAATTTGTTTGCGTCACTTCTGCTATGCGGAGACCGCGGGCCTCATATCATGAATGTTTCGTGGTTTCGGGACCTCCTTCACGAAGCAACGAAGTATAAGGACAGCCAACGTCTTGCTCAGATCATTTGCGAAATCACGGAAGAATACATTTGACCCCCGTGCTATGTCAGGTTTCGCGACGGGGGTCTTTAGTTAACTCCTATACCGACGATGCCAATCGTTGGTCCTATTACTGATGGGATCCGAATGCCCGCCTCACGGATTAACTCGATGGCGAATTCCATTAGCAGCACCTCGACCACGACTGGAAACGGCACTTGCTCGCGACTTCCGGCGATGGCCAGCATGAGGTCGGTCGGCAACATCTCCGAGTGGTAGTTCGTCACCGCGATGTACAGACCCGGCAACAACAGAGCGGTGAGGAGCGCCACCCAGCGAATGGTTCGGATGAAAGTGCCCGGAATGATGCGCAGATTGGTGTCTTCCGACGTGTGCATGAGGGACCACAACACCACCGGCACGATGATGGCCACGGGACTGTGCCCCACAAAGATGGCGACGTAGCCCTCCGCCAGCATCGCGGCCACGCGATCCGGGCGTTCCGTCACGAGCACTTGCGGAATCATCATGCTGGGCCGGTCTTCGATGAACTGCTCCAACATCCCGGCGTCAAGCACGTAATCGACGTCGATGGCCGCAATTCGCCGGCGCACTTCCTTGACAAGCTTCGGATTGGTGACGCCGTGCATGTACATGATGGCGACGTCCGTCTTCGCCAGGTTTCCGACCGCGTGGATCTCGGTGACCAGGTGCTCCGAACGCAGGCGCATGCGCACAAGGCCTGTGTTGGTGCGAAAGTTTTCGGTGAAGGCATCCTGCGATCCGCGGACCACGTTTTCCATCTTCGGCGTGGCCACGCTGCGGTGCTCCCAGCCTTTCGACTCGATCACGAGCGCAGCATCGCACCGGTCCAGGAACACCACGGTCGATCCGGCGAGAACGTTGAACACCACCTCGGACCACTTTTCGATGAGCTGGGTCTGATGGCCAGGGACGAGGTGTTCGACGACATAGGTCAGGGTTCGCTTCGGATCGTCCGCCAGATGCGACCAGACCATCAGAGGCTCGAGAATGGCCCAGTTGATGACGTTCTTGTCCACCAGTCCGTCCACGTACACGACCATGCCTCGCCAGGGCGCGCGGCCTTCGACGCCCACGGAGAAGTCGCGGACCACGATGTCCTTGTTCTGTGGCAAATGAAAGAAGCGGGAAAGGCGGCGCTTCATGTCGTCGAGATCGAGCTCGATCCTGTCCTGCTGACCGGCGTGGGCCTTCTGGACGGCTTCCTCGTACTCGCGCCCCGCGCGGCGCAGGAATGAGCGCATGGAGACGGGCTTTTTGGCCGTGTCCATCTTATTTTCCGCTGTCGTAAAGTTGATTTCTTCGGCCTCTGGCTCGTCGCCGTACGTGTCTGCGCCGGGATCCTCGTCGTCGCTGGACAACGAGAAGTCGTCGTTCAAAACCGTGTCGTCGACGGTCAACAATCGTTTCAGCGCGCCTCCAACTCCCACGTCCACTGGAGCAACCTCCCATGCGAACTGGTTCCTCGCGCATTTAGCTTGCTCCAGGCGGCGGAAGTTATCCGGCGCAGCGCATGATTAAGGGACCTGATGAGCGAGCGCCTGAGGGGAGATGGCGAGATGAAGGGAGAGTTTCTTGTCCGAAGGTGAGTATTGCACCACGCGGATGGCAAAGGGCTGAGCCGGCCGCTCGGTGAAGTTCAGCGCGATGTTCTGCGCCTCGCTGTCGATCTGGATCCAATTCGGCAGCGGGGCCCGCTCAAGCACGGAAAAAACCATGGATCGCGGCAGGGGGATGAAGGACAGTTGGGCGCTGTCCACGTGAAGGATGAGGTTGCCGTTCCGAACGATGGGGGTCACGACAAACTGCATGGGCAGGGCGTGATCGAGCACCTTGACCGCAAAGTCGCACACCCACGTGTCGCCGAACTGAACGCTGCCGGACTCAAGTACTCGGCCCACTTCCGGATCGTGCGCAATGGCATACGCAAGATACGCATTGATGGCGTCGGCACCGATGTCCACCTGCACGGTGGGGGCGTTCGCGGGGATGGAAGAGGTGGACGAAGGCTGGCCGCTGCCGGACTTGGGAAGGCCGTTCCACACGATGAGTCCGGCGATCACGGCGAGCAGATCGAGTGCCGCCAGCACGATGAAGAGCCGCTTCCACATCCGCATCGCCTCCCTCCGTCACGCATGCTCGGCCTTTTGCTTGAAACGCTCCTGCGCGTACTGGCATACATCGGCCACCGGGCAAATGTCGCATTTGGGTTTGCGGGCCGTGCAGACCCGTCTTCCGTGCAGAATGAGCGCGTGGTGCGCTTGGGTCCACATCTCGGGCGGCAGCTTTGCGCAGACTTGCTGTTCGGTCTTGAGCGGATCGGCGGAATGGGCCAGGCCGATGCGGTTCGTCACGCGCTGTACGTGCGTGTCCACGGCAAACGCGGGCACGCCGTAGGCGTTCGACACCACGACATTCGCGGTCTTCCGCCCCACGCCGGGAAGCTGCATCAGGCGATCGCGATCCTTTGGAACTTCGCCCCCGTACTCGTCGACAAGGATGCGCGCCGTCTCCACGATATGCTTGGACTTGGACCGAAATAACCCCACTTCGCGGATATCCTCCGCCACTTCCTCGGGACTTGCCGCTGCAAACGCCTCGGGCCCGCGATACTTGGCAAAGAGCCTTGGGGTGACCATGTTGACCCGTTCGTCCGTGCACTGGGCCGACAGGATGGTCGCCACGAGCAACTCGAACGGTGTCGTGAAGTGCAGTTGACAACGCGCATCCGGATACGCCTCGAGAAGCCGCTCTACGACGCGCACCGAAGTTTTGCGATCCAGTTCAGCCATGCGCCCTACGCCCTCCCCTCCACCGGCTCCACCACTTCGTAACGCGGGAGCTTGGCGCGCTCCACGCGGCCGGGATCGCCCAGATGTTCGATGAGAAGCTCCCGCACCAGCGGCCGCTCGTAGGTCACGTCCCGCGCGCGGCGGAACGGCGGAAACACGGGGGACAGCCACAGGTACTCGCAGGTGATGACGCGATAATCCCGATCCGGCTCCAGGACACGATGGCCGACGAGCACGCGGCGAACGCGCCGTCCGTCCGGCCGAAGCTCGATTTCGGCGATCGCGCCCGAAATGGCGAGCACGCCGATCTTGCCGCCGCGAAAGCCAAACCCGATGCCTTGACGATTGTGGACCTCGGGCTGAAGCGCAAGGTCGATGGCTTCGATGATGTCGGCCCCGCGCATGGTGACGACGATGGGCCGCGTGGGGGTCGGACACGCGCCGAGCACGTGCTCGAGCGCGACCGTGCCAGGCAGCAAGCTCGCGTTCAGCGCGCCCGCCATCATGAGGGCGAGATCGCCGTCAAACGCGTCGTACAGGATGTCCGTGAGCAAATTGGCGAAGGCGCACTCGCTGTCATATCCGAGCCGCAGGCGTTCGGAGAGCGCGGCCACGGGCCGGCGCAATTGCTGTTCGACGAGCGCCTGTTCCCTGGCGTACACCTGCAGCATGCGCGCGTCCAAGGGCTCCCAGGGCTCCACGGGGATGCGTTCGGAACGCGCGGCGACCCGGTCTCCGGAGACCTCGAGCACCGTGTGCCCGAACGAAAATCCGTGCTTCCCCGGCTGAAACACGGCCGTGTGCCCCACGTACTCCGCCTCGTGCATCGTCTCGTGCGTATGCCCGCCGAGGACGCATGTGATTTGCGGGAGCGCCCGCGCCAACTCGCGATCAAACCGGAGCCCCATGTGCGACAGGCAGACGATGGCGTCCACCCGCTGGGCCAGAAGCCGGTCCACGGCCCCGCGCGCGGCTTCGAGCGGATCCAGCGCGCGCACGCCGAGCATGCGGTACGGCAAATCGTAGTTCGGAGTCAGGCCGAACGCCCCAATCCGCATCTGCCCGACCTCGTACACGTGCGTGTCGCAGAAGAACGGAAACGGGCGGCCGTCCGAGCGCCGCAGATTCGTGCCAAACGCGACGGCCCCGGAACGCCTCACCAAGTCCTCCCACCTGTCCACGGGAATGGTCAGACCCTCGTTGTTGCCGAAGATCCAGCCGTCCACGCCGAGCACGCGCATCAAATCCGCATTCAGCCGCCCGAGCGTCCCCTCCGTCTCTGGCCGCACGCGATCCAGCACGTCGCCGAGATCGAACGTGAGCGTGGCCTCGCCCCGTCGCTCGAACTCCGTTCGCAGCGCGCGGATTTTCGCGCCAATCCGCATGTGATTCTCGAGGCGGCTGTGGAGATCGTTCATGTGAAGCAGGTGAATGCGCACGTCGACACCCCGCTAGTTCTGGGCCATGGGCCGGGCGATCTCGTACAGCGGCCGCGCGGAAGCGAACGCCTCCTCCACCAGCCGCACGAACGTTGGACCCATCATGTTGGCGGCCTCATCCCGAGCGACAATGCGGCCGACGAGCATCTCCGCCTTTTTCACGGCGGCCAAGCGCTCCGCGACGCGCTTCAACCCGTCTGGGCCGAGATCGCGCACAAGCTTCCATTCGGGCGACGTGTGGTCTTCGATCACGGCGAAATCGCCGGGCAACATGGCGAAGATGTCGTCGCTCCGCGCGGCAACCCGCGAACCGAAGGCGGCCTTGTCGACGCCCTCGTCGATGTAGCCAAACAGGGCAAACACGTGCGTGGAAAACAGGCCAATTTGGAAATGAGGATGCTTCTTGTAGCCGCGGTTGTCCGCGCTGAACGCGACCCATGTGCTCTCTGGAGGATGCACCGTGCGGCGGGCATGCTTCGCCACGTGCGTGTGCATCGGCACTCCAAGTTCGCGGGTCAGCCAGGGTTCGAAGTGTTCAGCCAACTGGATGAACTTCGGCTGAATCTCCGCTCGAATCCGTTCCATGCGCGGAGCGAGACCCGGCACCGTCATCGCGTCAAAGTCATCAGCGGTCCACCCTGAAAACACCGCCCGCACCTTCCTCACAAGTTTGCTCCCTCTACAGTAGACGACGCGGGTCCCCCTCGCAAGCCGCTTCCCGCTCGAGCTTGCGCCGGATGCGTTCCACCCGCCGTGCCATCTCGCCATATTCCCGCGATCCCTCGCCGGTGCGCGCCTGCGCCGCCTCTGCGGCCCAGAGGGCCCGGGCGAGATCGCGCCTGCGATGCTCGAAGTACTTCGCCGCTTCCACGTACGGCTCCGGCCTGTCCGGGTAGGCGTCCGCCAACTCGAGCCAGAGATCGAGGGCCTCCTCCCATCGGCCGCGGCGCTTCAAGAAGAGGCTGAACAGCCAGCGGGCGCGCCAATCCGCGTCCTCTTGCGCGACGGCCTTGCGAAACTGAGCATCGGCGGACTCCCACTCGCGCCACGCGTCGAACCAGGTGGCAAGCCCGACGTGGGGCGAGGCGTGCGGCCACGAGGTCCTTTCTGCGAGCGCATCCGCAAGCTCGAGCGCAAGGCGGGCCAAAGTGCAGACATCGCGAAGATTGTGGGCGAACACGTCTTCCATCGAGGCGAGCGGCGCCCCGTCCACGTAGGCGAAGTAGCGAAGCGGCGCCTCGCTGCCGGGCAGATCCCCATCGCGCCTCACGCCCAAGGCCGCTTCGACGTCCGCGAGTTTCATCCGCCGGACGACCCCCTTCCAGAGCCGCCGCGCGGGATGCAGCAGGTCCAAATGCGCCGGCTCGGGAGGCTGTAACCCATACAGGACGCATCGGTTCACAAACAGCGGCCAGTCGTACGATTTTCCATTGTAGGATACGAGAACGGCATCCCGCCGGCCGAACCACGCCTCCGCGAGCAGCCGCACCACCGCGCCCTCGTCCGCGTAATCCGGCACGAAGTACTGCGCGACGCGGAACTCGTCGTCCGCGAAAGAACCGACGGCGTGCAGAAACGGCATCGTTCCCCCGCCGTGTCCAAGCCCGGTCGCCTCCACGTCGTAAAACATCATCCGCTCGGGCGCGATCTCGGCCTTCGCCAGCCGGCCGAGACGTTCAAAATCGCAGGACAGAAAATCGGCGAACGGGCGGCCGCCGTACTGGGTGCAGAGATCGAACGCCGTCTCGCGAACCCACACCGCCCCGTGAGGCGTTTCCATTCTTTGGAATCCCGCCTCAACGAGCTCTGCCGCTCGCGGGTCGATCGCCTGATCGGCCTCGACAGCAGACGGCTCGTCCCCGCGAGCCTGCGCCGTCTCATCGGCGTCCGGCCTGCGCACGCCTGCGGTTCGCTCGAGATCCTTCAACTTGTCCAGGAGGCTGCGCCCCATGTTCAAGCCCCCCGCGCGGCCGCTGCGATGATGGACGACAGGAGCGTTTCCACCCATGGTTTGAGAGGTTCGCCGCTTGCCGGCGGCCCGACACAGCTCGGACATCCGGCTTCGCAAGGACAGCTCTGCATCATGTCGAACGCCGTCGCGAAGATCTGATCTCGGTCCCGGTACACGCGCTCCGCGATGCCGACGCCTCCCGGGTACGCGTCGTACACGTACACGGCAGGCTTTGCGTATTGCGGATCGCGCACTTCGACAGCCACGTGCACGTCGGACGCGGCGCACATCGCGTGCAACGCCACGGCGTGCTTCAACACGTGCCCCAGTCCCTTGAGCGCGCCCTCCCACTCGTCATCCGACGCGAACCCGACGGAACGCTCGAACGTCACCCAGTATCCCGACGTGTGCAACTCCGCCTCAGGCAGATAAATCTTGCCCCAACCGACGTTTTCGTGGGTCTCCAGTTTGATCTTCTTGAACAAGGTCGGCGTGGCGTGCACGGCGAGATCGCCCGTGTAATGCCGCAGCGGGCCTTCTTGCGCGCAGTCGTTTTCCTCGAGGACCTGCAGATGCACGGCGAGTTCCGCGTCTGTGTAATAGTCGCAGTCGACCGGGCGCACGAACGCCTTCCCGTTGTCGAGGTCCAACTTCTCCACCTGATACATCTGCGATTGATGGAGGTAGATGGCCTCCTCGTGCAGCATGGTCAGTGCGCTGAACCGATCCATCTCCCCGATGACCGCAGGGGGATGCGCGGACTGATCGACGATCACGACGTTCTCCTGCGCGGCGCTGCGCAACGACACCGCGTGCGCCGGCATGTCGTCGGCCATATAGAAGAAGCGGCCGTCTTTGGCGCGGTGCAACACGCGCGTGTCGACCAAGTAGCCGAGAAGCTCGTCCGTCGTCTCGACGCCGAATCTCTCGTCTGCCGAAAACGGCAACTCGTAGGCGGCGCACTTGAGGTGATCCATGAGGATGAGGAGATTCTCCGGGTAAATGCGCGCCGCCTCGGGAGAAGACTCCAGCAGGGCCTCGGGATGGCGCACCATCCACTGATCGAGCGCGGAACTTGTGGCCACGTAGATGGCAGCCGAGACCCCTTTCCGGCGCCCAGCGCGCCCCATCTGTTGCCGGGTCGAGGCGACACTCCCGGGATACCCAACGGTGATGGCCGCCTGAAGCGAACCGATGTCCACGCCGAGCTCGAGCGCGTTCGTGCTGACCACGCCGAGGATCCGCCCTTCCCGCAGGCCCCTTTCGATGGCGCGCCGTTCGTTCGGCAGGTACCCGCCGCGATAGCTGACGATGCGATCCCGGACGCTGGGGCGCGCATCCCTGCGCAGATAGGACGCCAGGAGCTCGACCTGATTGCGCGTGCGGGCAAACGCGATGGTCGGAATTTCATGCTGAAGCAACCGGGCACCCATGCGCCTCGCCGCCCGCAGCGCGGATTGGCGCAAACCGAGTGCCGGATCGATGATGGGCGGATTGTACAAAATCACATGCTTTTCGCCTTCTGGTGCGCCCGAATCGGCGAGCACCACCGTCTCGCGGCCGCAAAGCCGCGCGGTGAGTTCGCCGGGATTCGCAATGGTGGCGGAGCAGAAAATGAACTGCGGGCGAGCCCCGTAAAATGCCGCGATGCGCGACAGCCTGCGGAGGACATTCGCGACGTGACTGCCAAACACGCCGCGATAGATATGCGCCTCGTCGATCACGATGTAGCGCAGGTTTTTGAACAGCCTCAACCACTTGGTGTGGTGCGGCAGGATGGCCGCGTGGAGCATGTCGGGATTCGTGACCACGATGTGGCCCGCCTCGCGAATCTTCTGGCGCGCATGCACGGGCGTATCGCCGTCGTACGTGAACGTGTGGACGGATGTGTTGAGATGGCGGACGAGATCGTGCAGTTCCGCCACCTGATCCTGGGCGAGCGCCTTGGTGGGAAAGATGTACAACGCCCGCGCACTCTGATCGCGCAGGATGGCCTGGAGCACGGGCAGGTTGTAGCACAGGGTCTTGCCGCTCGCGGTCGGGGTCGCGATCACGACGTCGCGGCCGGACTGAATGGCCTCCCACGCCTCGCGCTGGTGGGCATAGAGGCGCTCGATCCCGCGCGCAACGAGGGATGCGCGCAACTCGGGGTGGATTTCCGCCGGAAAATCGGCGTATCGCCCGATGCGGGCCGGGGTCACGCGCCAGGCCGACACCTGCGCTTGAAACTGCGGATCGCGCCGCCATTCGTCCAACAACTGCTCCAAGTTCATCTTCATCATCCGCTTCTACGAGAGAGACTCAAGAGGGCGATGACGTTGCGAGTCTTGTCTCTTCAGTCACGAAATCAGAAATCAATCATACCATGTAACAAAGCGACAGGTAGGATGCGTATGAAACTTCTACGCCATGGCCATAAGTATAGTACTGAGACAAGGGAGGAATCACCTTGGCATCCGTCGAAAAAAGCCCAGTGCGTTCGGATGCATGGACGCCCGAGGACGACGAGCGCCTCGCCCAACTGGTGCTTCGCCACATCCGCACGGGCAGCACACAACTGAAGGCGTTCGAAGAGGCGGCCGCGCAACTCGGCAGAACCGCCGCCGCATGCGGATACCGCTGGAACGGGGTCATTCGCAAGCGATATCAGGACGAGATCGAGGCGGCGAAAGCCGAGCGAAAAGCGCTGCAGGTGAAAACGCAGCCGCAGAAGGGGTCCTCCGCTCCGACGGCGTCCATGCAGGAGGTCATTCGATTTTTGCAGACCTATGATGAACAGTATCAGAGGCTGCGCGAGTACGTCTCGGCCATCGAGCGAGAGAAGTCGGAATTGGAAACGCGCGTGCGCGCGCTGGAGTCCCAGCTGCGCGAAGGCGGACCCGAATTGGCGCTGTCGCCGGAACAGCTCGAGGAAGATTCGCGCACGCTGTTTGCCATCATGGAGCGAGCGCGAAAGCTTCTAGCTGAGAACCGCTCCGCCGGGACGTGATCGCATCGCCCACTCGGCGCGCAACGCTTGGGCAAAGGACGGCCGAAACGGGTGCGCGCCGAGCTGGACCGCCTTCTGCACGTCCTCGGCGGCCTGTTGCGCGGCGGCGCGCCACGCGGGCGGGTACATGCGGCTTCTGTGCACAAACTCGTCCTCGTCGGCCAGCCAGGCGCGCCCCGCTTCCACGCGCACATCGAGGTCGAGATCGATCCACACGATATCCGCGCCGAGACAAGGCGGAGTACAGATGTTCACGTAGTAATCCGTCCTGTCGAGCTTGAGCAGGAGGAATACCTGAAACCAGGCGCGCGGCCAGACCAAGGCCGCCACAGGATACGGCGAACTCCACGCGCCTCCCGCGTCCTCGACCGGCGTCCCCGGAGGGATCCACCATCCTCCGAACCGACCCGGTTCCGCAGCCCGCCACACACGATGAAGGCTGCCGTCTGGCTTCAGGCTAATGAGCCTCACCCCTCATCCCCTCCAGGCCCCGGCGCAGTTCCAGCCTCCGCCTCGGCGGGAAGAAAGTCGCTGAACAGGCGCGTCCGAAGCAGCCCCTTCACCCCAATGAGCAGAATCGGGCCGAGAAACAGCCCAATGAACCCCATGACTTTGAGCCCCACGTACAAGCCGAACAAGGTCGCCAGCGTGTCCAGACCCACGCTGTCCGCCAGAATCTTCGGCTCGACCGCGTGGCGAATGATGGAGATGACGACCTGCAGGGCCAACACCTTAATCGCCACCGCCGGATGTCCCGTGGCCAACGCCACGACCGCCCACGGCACCGTGAGAATAGCTGAACCGACAATGGGTACAAGCCCCGCCAGGCCAAAGAGAATGCCGAGCAAGATGGCGTACGGAAATCCGAGGACAAACATCCCGATCATGCCGAGAAACATGGACAGGCACATCAGGATAAACTGCACGCGGATGGTGCCTAGAAACGCGCGCTCCATGTCTTCGAACACCGCATTGAGTTTCGGAGCCCAGCCCGGGGGCATCATGCGATAGAACCGCGCCACCATTCGCTCGCGCCGCTGCAGGATGAAAAACGCCGTAATGACGGAGATGACGGCGATGAACACGGTGTCGGGAAGATGCGTGACGATACCGATAAGCCCCGTGATGATCTTGTGAACGCTCCCCTCGAGGCCATGCGCGAACTGCGTCAGAGTGGATTGCACCGCATCGGACACCTGAGGGGGAAGTTGTCCATAGAACGATTCGCTGCTTTCGATCTCGCCCTCGATCTGCGCAAGCTGCGTTCGAAAGAAGACCTGGCTGTGAGAGACGAAGGACGTGGCCTCGCGCAGCGCTCCGATGATGATCCCGGCTGAAACGGCCACAATGCACAGCACGCTCACGCCGAGCACCAAGAGGACGGCCGGCAGGCGAGCCATGCCCCGGCGTTCCAACCATCGAACCACTGGGATCAGGAGGATGGCAAAGACCCAGCCGATGACGAACGGAAGAATATACCGCATGAGACAGGCGAGCGCCAGAATGAAGATGGCGATGAACGCCAAAAGGATGACAATTTCAAGCACTCGCCAAAGATAGCGGCGCATTTGGGCATCTCGTGCCATACGTCGCAACGGCAGCTCTCCTTCAATGTTGGCTTTCCGCGGCCATCGGTTTCACGAATCGGCGGCGGAGCACAAATCCCAGCCCGGCGAGCAACAGAGCGACGACGTAACAGAGCGCGGACAGCCAGCCGTGGCCTCCCTGCGCCATGAGCACCGCCCCAGCGGCCAACCCGCCCATGGTGAACAGCGCAATGAGGAAGAACATGATCCGGATCTGAACGGACATGGGATATCCGATGCCTCCCATCTCGCGAGAAAAGAGGGTTCCCTACATTGCTCTCATCATACCACACTCCATCCTCGCACTCGACAGGATGGACGGGACAAGACACCTCCAAAGGCGCAAAAATTCGCCGCGCACATCGGCACGGCGAATGGAGTCGTCCTCTTTTGTCCGCTTGCTGTCCGCTCAAGAAGCCGGTTCTTGAACGCTCATGCCGTTCACAAACGCGGCCCAAAGGTGATCTCTATCGTCTGCGCACAGCACGTCGTGCGCACCGGATCTCAGGTAGAGCGGTGCCCGCGCGGATTGGCGGGAAATCACCATCACCCGGGGGACACTCGCGTCGCGCAGCGCCTGCACCACGAGCGCGGTCCGAATCGGATCGCCCAGCTCGCAGACCAGCGCGGCGTCGAATGCTTCCGCGCGCACAGCCTCGGTCACGCTCGCCTTATGCGCGGACACGACGAGCACCCGATCGGGATACCAAGCCCGCAACTTGTGCTGGACATCCTCGAAACAGACGAGCAGACGAACGTCCAACCCCGCTGCCAACGCGCGATCCACAAACCATCGATCCGCTTCGGTGCAGGCGACCATCAACAACTTGTGCCCCACGTGAATCAACCTTTCATTCGTCCGCTGAATCTCCCTGCTTCTGCGCTTCATGCCCATCACCACACCTCGTTCAGCAGACCAAACCCGTCTATCTCATCCTGAGATCTCCACAATCCCGTTCTGATAGCGCTTACATTCACAGTATATCACACATAGCTCGGCAAAGGAACCTTACATCGTGGCGGTTCGGCCTTTGCCCTTCTTCTCTTCGACGGCCTTCAGAATCGCCTCGCCGTAGGCGTACACGGCGTCGCGGGCGTCCATCGGTCTGCCCGTCTGCACCGCATTGTAAATCGATCGGCAGGCCCGCACGCCGAGATCGAGCTTCGGATTCAGCACACGCAGGCTCGATCGCAGCGCTTCCTGCAACACCCGCAGCGCATTCTCGAGCAGCCGATTGCCGGCCAGTTCAGCGAGCACGCTGAAAAATTTCAATTCGCTGGCGATGCGATGTTCGCCTCGGCGAGGGGAGGCCTCGAGCTCAAAGAGCGCGTGCGACAGCGCAGAATAATCGGACTCCATGCGATGGGCGGCAGCCCGGTATGCGATCTGCGCTAGCACGGCCGTCTGCAGTTCGACGAGATCGCGCACGTTGTCGTAACTCAGGAGAATGGCGGCGTCGAGCGGCTGCATCCACATCTCCACGGACGCGGTCCGCACGTAGGTTCCCATGCCGTGGCGAAACTCGACGAGCCCCTGCCCGCGCAGGGCGCTCAGGGCCTCGCGGACCGTCGCACGGCTTACGCCGAACCGATCCGCGAGCTCCTGCAGCGTCGGCAGGCGATCGCCGGGGCGAAACACGCCCTCCTCGATCTGCCTGCGAATCTCCTCCGCGATCTCCATATACAGTTTGCGCGAAGCGTCGCGCATGACGCGCCTCCCCCTTCGGGCCGGGCGAGCGCGCTCGCGTTCGCCCGACGCCGCCGTCACTTCACCACCAGGTTGACGATCCGCCCGGGGACGAACACTTCTTTGACGACCTGTTTGCCCTCGATCCATTCGGCGATTTCGGGCAAACCCTTCGCGCGAGCGATGGCGTCTTCGGCCGCGATGTCGGCCGGAACGGTGAGGCGGCCGCGCACGCGCCCGTTCACCTGCACGGCGATCTCGACCTCATCGTCCCGCAACCACGCCTCATCGTACGTTGGCCAGGATTGCTCGAACACCGACTCCTTGTGGCCGAGCATTTCCCACAACTCCTCGCCCAAATGGGGCGTGAACGGCGAGATGGCGATGGCGAGCGTCTCCAGCGTGGCGCGATCGAGCCCGTCCTTCGCCTCCTGCTGGAGCTGGTTCACGTACTCCATGAACGCGCTGACGGCCGTGTTGAGCCGGAAGCTCTCCATGCGTTCGGTGAGCGTCGCGACAAACCGATGCCGGAGCCTGGTCAAAGACGGCCGCTCAGGCACGAGCTTATCGACGTGCTGAGCGTACAACCGGTACACGCGCCCCAGGAAGCGCGCGACGCCCTCGAGCCCGTTGGTGCTCCACTCCGCCTCTTCCTCCGGCGGGCCGACGAACATCTCATACATGCGGAGCGCGTCCACGCCGTGCCGCGCGATGATGTCGTCTGGGTTGACGACGTTGCCCTTCGACTTCGACATCTTCGCTCCGTTCAGCGTGATCATGCCCTGCGTGAACAGGCGCTTGAACGGCTCGTCGAAGTCGATCAGGCCGAGATCGTAGATGAACTTCACGTAAAAGCGGGAGTACAGCAGGTGAAGCACCGCGTGCTCCACGCCGCCGATGTACATGTCGACGGGCAGCCAGTAATTGACGGCCTCGCGCGAGAACGGCTCCTTGTCGTTGTGCGGATCCGCATAGCGCAGGAAGTACCAGCACGATCCGGCCCACTGCGGCATCGTGTCGGTCTCTCGCTTGGCGGGGCCGCCACACTTTGGACAGGTGGTGTTGACGAACGACTCGATGGCGGCAAGCGGCGACTCACCGGTGCCCGTGGGCTCGTAGCGCTCCACGTCGGGCAGAAGCACCGGCAGCTGGTCTTCCGGCACCGGCACCGTTCCGCACTGGGCGCAATAGACAATCGGAATCGGTTCGCCCCAATAGCGCTGGCGCGCAAACACCCAATCGCGCAGGCGATACGACACCGCCGGTTCGGCCTGTCCCTTCTCCGCCATCAGTTCGATGGCGCGCTTCTTCGCCTCTTCGACCGACAAACCGTCGAGCGGCCCGGAATGGACCAGCACGCCGTCGCCGGTGAACGGGAGTTCCGCCGCGCCCTCTCGAGGCCGCACCACTTCGACAATCTCGAGGCCGAACTGCTTCGCGAACTCATAGTCGCGATCGTCGTGAGCCGGCACGGCCATGATGGCGCCTGTGCCATAGTCCATGAGGACGTAGTCGGCGATCCACACCGGAAGCCGCTTGTCCATCAGCGGATGCTGAACGTAGGCTCCGGTGAACACCCCGGTCTTCGTCTTGTCCACGACCTGGCGCTCAATGTTCGACTTGCGGAGCGCCTGTTCAACGTACGCCTCGACCTCCGCCTTGCGCTCCGGCGCGGTGATCTCGGCCACGAGCGGGTGCTCCGGCGCGAGCACCATGTAGGTGGCGCCGAAAATGGTGTCCGGCCGCGTGGAGAACACCTCGATCTCGGCGTCGTGATCGACCAAGCGGAAGCGGATGCGAGCGCCCTCGCTGCGGCCGATCCACGCGCGCTGCATGCGCTTCACGTGCTCCGGCCAATCGAGCTTGTCCAGATCGTTCAACAGCCGATCCGCGTACTCGGTGATCCTGAGCATCCACTGCTCCATCTCGCGGCGAGTGACGGGCGCCCCGCACCGCTCGCAGCAGCCGTCGACCACCTCTTCGTTGGCCAGGCCGGTCTTGCAGCTGGGGCACCAGTTGATGGGCATCTTCTTCCGATAGGCGAGACCCCGCTCAAACATTTTGACAAAGAAGTACTGGGTCCACTTGTAGAACGACGGGTCGGTGGTGTTCACCTCGCGATCCCAGTCGTACATCGCACCGATCTCTTCCAACTGACGTTTGAAGTTCGCGATGTTTTGCTCGGTGGCGATCCGAGGATGGATCCCGTTTTGAATGGCGTAGTTCTCGGCCGGCAGGCCGAACGCGTCCCAGCCCATGGGGTGGAGAATTTCATAGCCGTGCAGCTTTTTGTACCGGCTCCACACGTCGGAGATGGTGTAACCGCGCCAATGCCCGACGTGCAGACCGCTCCCGGACGGGTACGGGAACATGTCCAGGCAATAATACTTCGGCTTCCCGCTCTTCCCGTCGGCCTTATGGGCGTTCTGTTCCCGCCACCTGGCTTTCCATTTCTGTTCGATTTGCTGTGGATGATATTCCATCAGTTGTCCTCCTGTGCCGTCGGTTGCGGCCGTGCCGCCGTCCGCTCATACAGACTCTCGTCCCGTATTATAGGACGCCCAGGGCGCGGAATGCCACTTCCGCCTTTTCGCCCCATCCCTTTCGCACCAAAAAGAAGGGGCGCTTACGCGCCCCGTTGCCTCATCCGGCCGATCATCGGCGATCATTTCCGCCGCTCATGATGCCCATGAGCCGCAGGATGAACAGGAACAGGTTGATGAAGTCGAGGTACAGCGAGAGGACCATCCACGGCACGTGCTGCTCCGCGACGCCGTACTGCGCCAGGCGGTTGACGTCAAACAGCACGTACCCAATGAAGATGGCGACGCCGAGGTACGCGTAGATCAGGCTCGCCGCCGACGAGAAGCCCGTGAACATCGCCACCAGGCCCATCAACAGCAGCGCCAGCGTGCCGATCATCAGGAACCCGCCGAGGAACGAGAAGTCCATCGACGTGCGCGACGCGACGAACGAAGCGACGAGGAACGCGCCCGCCGTCACGGCCAACGCCTTGAGGACGAGCCCCATGCCGAAGGCCGACGCATACGCCATCAGCGCGTACGAAAGCGTCATACCCGAGATGAACGTGAAGGTGAACACAAACGGATAGCCAATGGCGCGCGTGTACTGCCGGAACATGGCGTAGACGATCATCCCGAGCTCGACGAGCCACAGGATGGGCGTCAGTCCGTAGGGCAGCCGCGTGCCGACCACCACGCCGATCCCGGCCGTGACCAAGGAGACGCACAGGCCCAGAAAGACGCGCGACAGGATTTTGTTTTGCGTAATCGTGTAGGTTTGTTGCATCCATCATCACCTCCAGCGAGATGCACCGTTCAAGGGAAACAGCGACAACTGCTTGTCATTTCCGGCAATCAATTGGCGTAAAACCTCCTGATATACTTTAGGCCACACGAAGTTCGAAATCTCCTCGAAATCCACCCACGCTCCTTCATGGATCGGATGAATCTCGACAGGTGGGCCTCCAACATGATCATATCCGACCGGCGCAAACACGACAACCGTCCAGTCCAGGTGCGTGAACGCGTGCGAAGCCTCGCAGACGCGCTCGAAAGCCACCGGTTCCGGCTCCCGCACCTCGTCTCCCTGTATGGCATGCCCATATCGAAGCTCCGCCAAACGTGCGAGCGCGTACTCCTCTAAGGGAGCGGACGGATCGTCCAGCTCCACGGCCGGCAACTGCCACATCCCGCCGAGAAGCCCGCCTTCAGGGCGGCGTTCGGCCCAAAACTTCCCTTCGCGCGTGATCCACAAGGCCACGACGGTCTGGCGTCGCCGCGAACGCTTGGGCAGACGCTTGGGCAGCACGGCCGTCAAACCGCGGGCGCGCGCCGCGCAGGTCGAAGACACGGGGCACTCGAGGCATCGCGGGTTTTTAGGCACGCAGACGAGGGCGCCGAGTTCCATCAGCGCCTGCGTGAGGAGGCGCGGCGTGCCATGCTTCAATGTCTCCGCGACATCGGCCTCAATCCTCCGCTTCACTTGCGGCAGATCGATGGCCTCCTCCACCGCGCGGTACCTCGACATGACGCGAAGCACGTTGCCGTCCACGGCCGGATAGGGCCGATTGAACGCGATGCTCAGCACCGCTCCGAGCGTGTAAGGTCCAATCCCCGGAAGCGCCCTCAGCGCTTCGGGATGATCCGGAATCCGGCCCCCATGTCGATCACGCACCACCTCCATGGCCGCCTTGAGGTTGCGCGCACGGCGATAGTATCCGAGGCCCTCCCACATCTTGAGCACATCGTCCATCGCGGCGTCGGCCAGGTGCAGAGGCGTCGGAAAGCGCTCCATGAACCGGTGGTAATACGGGATGACGGTCTCCACGCGGGTCTGCTGGAGCATCGTCTCACTGACCAGGATGGCGTAGGGATCGGTCGTGCGGCGCCAGGGGAGATCGCGACTTGCCTGGTTGTACCACGCTTCTAGTGTATGTGCGAAAGCTGCCAAGCTTTCTTCCACTTGTTTGGACGACGCTCCTTCCCAATCGCGCCTGCGCTGGAACGCGTTCACCTCATACCGGCCGCCTCAGCAGAGAACAATACGCATGGGGAGGTGGCTGGCCATGTGGAACATGATGAACGCGATGAACGGGATGGCGCGAAGCAGAATGAACTGGCGGCGGCGAAATGGCGGGATGGGCACCATGACCGCACTGCTCATCGGCGCGAGCGTGGGGATTGCGGCCTGGGAGGCTATGCGTCAAATGCAACACAAAAACCAGATGCCGAACGGCGCACAGGAACTCGCGGAGCAGATGATGGACGAGATCCGCCAATGAACCTGTCGGGCCCGGCCCTTCGGGGCCGCGGGCCTCTTTGAGACGGCACCGCGAAGAGCTCACGGATAGCGGCGATGAACGCCGTATTTGTGTTTCCAGACCTGGTAGGAAAGACGGCTGCGCTTGAAACTGTCCACAAACCGCTGCGTGTTGTCGAGCACGCGCCTCGCCTCAGCCAGGCTCATCTGCCTCGAGAAAATGGCTTGGCCGAACTCCTCGAGGTCGATGATATGGTAGTACGACCGCTCGTACAGAAGCACGTCGACGTACATGTCTTCCACATAGATATATTCCTGGTCTTCCCACACCTTGACGAGATCGACATAATGGTCAAACCGCAAGCGCGGGTGCTTGACCGGGACACCCTTGTCCATGCACGTGCTGACCGCGATCCCCCACTGCGGATAGATCTCGCGCAGGTGATTGGTGTATCCCTGTTCGAATGCGGGGCGCTGCACGACCACCAAACCAGGTCTGCGAACGAGCTTTTCGATCACGAAAGGCTCATTCGAGCGGTCGATTCCGCGTTCTTCGCGCTTGTGAATTTGTTGAACGCGGCCCTCTCGTAGCGCCACAAACGCCCCTCCTGCCTGTTCGTAAGATCCGCTTTCCATATAGACTACCATGAGTTGCGTAAATCACAAAGCCAGAGGAAGGGCGTCACGACGGGCGAGAGCCGCGCCGAGCCTTGAAACGCCGTTTCGGGCCGCCGGCCTTCAGCGGTGCGCGCGGATCCCGGCGGCGGGACGACCATGTGCGCATCCGCCGTCCGCGTCGAGCCCGAATCCGCCTGTACGCCCACCAGCCCGAGCCCCCAAACGCCGCCAACAACAGGAGATAGACATACCAAGGAGCGGCCTCCAACGGCTCCGCGTAGGTCAGGGACGCGGCATCGGCGTGCTCGATCACGACCCACTTTCCATCGGCGCCAAACAGCCTGCTCTGGGGCGGAAGCATGGCGCGATCGCCGTTCGCCGGATTGTAAAAGAGGAGGTAGCCCTCCTCGTTTTCGCCTTCGTACTGCCAGTTGTCGATCACAGGCTGTCCGAAGTTGACCTCGTGATACAGGGGATCTCGCGCAACGAAGGGCATCAGCACGCGGTAACCTTCGTAGACCGTGAGGAAAATTGCCACTGCGGCGGCAATCACCAGCCAGACAGGCGCCCGGCGCCTGTTGCCGAGACGCATCCTCCGCGCCATCTGCCACACCTCCGGTTCTCCACGGTGGATCGTATGAACCGGAGCATGAAGGGAGAACAAGCGCGGATATCGCCACGTTACACGAACAGTTCCTCGGACTCGATGAGCTTCGTCAACTGCTGCACCGCAGCCTGCTCATCCGTGCCGCTCGCCCGAATGATGACGCGCTGCCCCGAAGGAATGGCCAGGCTCATCACGCCCATGATGCTCTTGGCATTGACGGTCTTGCCGTCCCTCTCCACAAACACTTCCGACTTGAAGCGCGTCGCCTCTTGCACGAACTTGGCGGCCGCACGCGCAAACAAACCGCCGCGCAGGCGGACAATCGTCTCTTTTTCAAACATTTTCATCACCAAGTCCCCAGGATTAATCATCAGTATACCACTCGGTCCGCCGCGGAAGATAGCGGTTTCACGGCTCTTTATGGGTCATTTCTGACGATTTCTCGACAGCGTCGTGACCGTTTTTTGAACGATCTCGCAACCGATCCGCGATTTCCTCCAGTTTGCGGAACCGGTGATTCAAGCCCGATTTGGATACCCGCCCTCCGATGGCCGCACTCAATTCCTGCAAATTGGACTCGGGGTATCGAAGGCGGAGCATCGCGGCCTCGCGCAGGTGCTCGGGCAGGCTCTCCAGCCCTATGGTACGCTCGATCCGGCGGATATGTTCCAACTGGCGGATCGCCGCAGAAATGGTCTTGTTCATGTTCGCCGTTTCACAGTTGACCAGGCGATTCACCTGGTTTCGCATGCCTTTGACGATCCGCCGGTCCTCAAACTGAAGCAGAGCGCGCACCGCGCCGATCACGCTCAAAAACTCCACGATCTTCTCGACCTCTTTGATATAGACGATGTAACCCTTTTTCCGAGCCGTCACCCGAGCATGAAGCCCGTACTGGTTCATCAACCGCATGAGCCACTCCGCGAGATCGCGCGAATGTGCGTAAATTTCCAGGTGATACGACGAGCTCCCCGGCGCGTTCACCGAGCCTCCGGCCAGAAACGCGCCGCGGAGAAACGCCCTGCGAGCCTCGTCCTTTCGCGGCAGGGTCCACGCCGCAGCCAGCGGCCCCTCCGCAATTTCGCCGCCATACCCCAATTCGGCGAGCGCTTGCTCCGCCTGCAACCGGCTCAGCCGCAGGGTGTACACGTGGTTCTTTTTCAGCCGCATCTTGCGCCGCACCACGACTTCCGGGCGAATCCCCAGCAACTGCTTGATGGACGTATAGACGCGCCTGGCCGTGGCCACGTTCTCGGTCTCGATGACGAGCGCGCCCGCCCCCTCCTTCAGGCGAAACGACGCGCTCAGGGCGAACACCGCCATGAGCTCGTACCGAGTTGCCGCGGGATCCGAGGCGATCTGCGTCAATTCCTTTTTGGTCTCCGCGGCAAACGACATGCTTCTCTCTCCTATCTCGTCACTCGCTTTGTGTCCCGCTCGTAGCCGAGCAGGCTCACGATCTGCTCGGCCACCTTCCGGCTGTCGTGGCGGGCGTACGTCGCATAGTGAATGAAATCGCGGGCGATGACCTTCAGTCCCAGCTTGTGGAGCTCCTCCATGTCCACGCGGACCGGATAACTGTGTTGCTCCTGATACCGCCGCAACGCCTCTTCCGGCAGCGGCGCGGCGTTGACCAGCACGTAATCGAAGAGCCGGCGGCCCACGTGTCGGTAGATGGCGCGCACGTGGCTCGACGCCGACAGATCATCCGTTTCTCCCCGCTGCGTCATCACGTTGCATATGTAAATTTTGCGGGCGCGGCTGGACGCAATCGCGTCGGCGATGCCCGGAACCAGCAGGTTCGGCAAGACGCTCGTGTACAGACTGCCTGGGCCCACGACGATCGCGTCCGCGGACTCGATGGCCGCAATCACGTCCGGCAGCGGCTCGAGATCGGCCGGCACAAGCTCCAGCCGCTCGATGCGGCCGCCCGCCTCCGGAATGCGCGACTCGCCTTCGACCACGCGCCCGTCCTCCAGATGGGCCCGAAGCCGCACGTCCTCCCGCACCGCCGGCAACACCTTCCCTCGAACCGCCAGCACGCGGCTCGTCTCGCGGATCGCGGATTCGAAATCTCCCATGATGTGTGTCATCGCCGCGAGAAACAAGTTCCCAAAGCTGTGCCCTTCGAGCCCTTCGCCAGCCGGGAAACGGAACTGCAACAGCCGCTCCAGGAGCGGCTCGGTATCCGCCAGCGCCACCAGGCAGTTGCGGATGTCGCCCGGCGGCGGCATCGCGAAGTCATGCCGCAACCGCCCGGAACTTCCGCCATCGTCCGCCACGGTGACGACCGCGGTGAGATCCACCTCGTACTCCTTGAGCCCCCGCAAAATCGTCGACAGGCCCGTTCCGCCGCCAATGCACACGATCTTCAGCCTGCGCTCTTGCCACTTTTGCAGGCGGCGCTGGCGCCGAATATCCGACCACCAGCCGAACGCCAGCAGCACGACCGCCGCCAGCACGACCGCAACGCCGATCTCGGCCGCGTGCGGCCAGCGCGCCAGCCGCACCACGCCCGTCAAAAGGCCCATGCCGAAGCAGGCGATGGTCCACGCGAGCAACCACCACTGTCGCATGGGCTAGTCCTCCCGCCTGAAATCGCGATGCGTCAGATCGACGACGGCGAGATCGCGCAGGTGTTCGGCGATATGTTTGGCGACGGCCACGGAGCGGTGCTTGCCGCCCGTGCAGCCGACGCCGATCACGAGATGGCTCTTTCCCTCGCGCTGAAACTCCGGGATCAGAAAGTCCAGCATATCCTCGGCCTTCTGTAGGAACGCCTGCGTCTGCGGCCACTGCATCACGTAGTTGTAGACCGGTTCATCCTCGCCCGTGTACGGGCGCAGGTGATCGATGTAGTGAGGATTGGGCAGAAACCGGACGTCGAACACCATGTCCGCGTCGAGCGGCACGCCAAACTTGAACCCGAACGACACGACATGGACCGGCAGGCGCATCGCGTGTTCCACAAACCGGCGGCTCAATTCCTGCTTGAGCTGGTTGGCCGACAAGTTGGACGTGTCGATCACGACATCGGCCGCCTGGCGGACGCCGGCCAGTTTCTGTCGCTCCGCCTGAATGCTCTCCAGCAACCGGCCTCCCATCGACAGGGGATGGCGGCGGCGAGACGCCTTGTAACGCCTGACGAGCGTCGCGTCGTCCGCATCCAGAAACACGAGCGTGACCGTGACGTCCTTGCGATCCCGGATCTCCTGAACGGTCATCAAGAGCGGTTCAAACAGCTCCCCGCCGCGGAGGTCGCAACCGAACGCCATTTTGCTGAGCTTGCCGGACGCGTGCTCGGCCATGTCGATGAGCCGGGGCATGAGCGCGGGGGGCAGATTGTCCACACAGAAAAAGCCGAAATCTTCGAACGCCTGCATCGCGGTCGACTTCCCCGCGCCCGACATGCCCGTCAGCACAATCGCCTGCAAGCGGTTGGTCACAGCACATCCCCCTCTTGGCTGCGCGCAAACAGCGGTTCCAGCGGATAGCCTTCGGGATCCATTTCGTGATGAAGCAGGTGGTGCTCTGCGTCGTAGGAGAAGCTCCCGAAGAACACGCGATCATCGCCTCGCTCTTCCGCCGCGATGGCGTGCAGGAGCATCACGCGGTCTCCCTCGTCCATGGGCAGGCGCGGAAGGTCCGATCTTGTCACGATGGCGAGCGTGCCCTCGCGATGGATGGATCGGAGCGTCCCCGAGGCCCCTCGGCCGACAAACTGCGCGATGATCCGGCGCGTCTCGCCGCTCTCGGGCCCCTCGGCAATATGAATTTCGTACACACCCCGAAGATCCGCGTCCTCGAGGTTCAAGCCCGTCTCTTCCGTGAACTCGCGCATGGCTGCGATGCGCCACGACTCTCCCGGTTCGACCTTGCCGCCCGGCAGGTACCACCATCCGCGGCGCGGTTTGCGCAACATCACGAACCCGCCGGCAAACGGTGCGTAACAATTGACAATCACCTGCAAGGCGCCCACCCCATTTGTGAACAGCATAGCATGCTCCGCCAAAAGTATACCAGGGATGCGTTCGACACAAAAAAAGCGGCACTCGGAGTCCGAGTGCCCAAGAACCTCTATATCAAAAGGGGGTCAAATGTGCTACGCCTTTAGAGTAGACCGCACATGTTTCATCCGTGTTACAGCCAGGTGAAAATTTCGTGACCGACGAACATTTCGGCGCGTCATTCTTCGCGGCTCCGCCGCGCCTGCCATCCGGCGCGCAGAACGACCTGCTCCAGGCGAGAGCTGCATTTGCTCAGCGAAGACACGGAAACGCCGAACTGAGCGGCGAGATCGCGCTGCACGACGGGCACGTTCGCGTAGCGCAGCACCACGTACAATAGGCCGGACGCCCAACTTTCGGGCTTCACGATGCGCTTGCGGAGGTCGAGGAAGAGCTCGTCGTACAAGAAGGTGAGCCAAGTCCGCCGCGCCCGGTTCACAAGCGAGCGGAGACCGCGAGACAGAAGCCACATCTCCGCCAACGACCAGACCTCGCGCCACTGCGGCTGCAGATCGAGGATGAGATCGTGGCGCACGTCCTCGAGCCGGATCTCCGCCGGTCCCGCGGCGCGCCAGAGCTTCACGATGCCCTTGGCGCCCATCCGCTTCAGCGCGACGAGCGTCTGCTCCTGCAGGGACGCGTCGATATCCGATCGCGCAAGGAACGACTTCAGGGCCTGTTGCGCGTCTTCGTCCCCCACCACGGCCAGCGCGCGAATCACCCGCTGGCGCACTTCCCGGCTGCCGTGGCGCAGGCTCCAGTACAGCGATGCCCGCAGGAGCGGATCTCGCTTCCACTCGTCCGGAGAAGACGTCTGCAGGCGATCTCGCACCTCCGCAAGCTGCATCTCAACCGGAACGTCCAGCTGATAGGCGACGTGGAGGGATGGGAGCCCCGCCGCACGCGCCTGACGCACCCGCTCCAGGTGATAATCCGCGACGCGCGCGCAGTCCTCGTGACGGGAGAGCTGCCGCCAGAGCGATTCGGCGGCGGCGAGGTTCCCGAGATTCGCGTGCGCGGCGGCAAGGCCGTGCAAAAGCATCGGGTGATCGGGCGGCACGAGCCGCGCCAGGCGCCGAAAGGCCGCAAGCGCCTCCGCGTGGAGGCCGACGAAGCCGAGGGTGGTGGCCACCTTCATCGCGATGTCCGGGTGAAGCGGAACGACCTTGCGCAACGGATCCACCGCGCGCCGCAGGCGCTCCTCGTCGCCGAAATGGTGCAACAGAATGGCACGGTTGCACAGCGCATGCAGGTTGTCGGGTTGGCGTTCGAGTACGCTCTCCGCCATCGCCAACGCCTTGTGGTATTGCCCCGTGTAGTAGTAGGCCAGACTCAGGTTGTTTCGCGCGGCGATGTGGGATGGATCCGCCTCGACCACCTGCTCGAGCCATTCCACGGCGACTTCGAACTGCCCGTTCTCAAGAAAATAGCGGCCGTCCTGAATCGCCTGCATCGTCTCGGCCCTGGCTTCCTCTCGCCTTCTCCGTTCCAGCGCGCGCCCGCCGCCGAACTCGTCGATGAGGATGGACAGCATCTCCTCCGCCTCGGCGGCATACTCGCCGTCGGGATCCATGTCGAGATACCGCAGCAAGTGCTCTTCGGCCGCCTCGTAATCGCCCAAATTCGCGTAGTTGTTGGCCAGATAGAACCAACATTCGGACATCTGCGGATCCATATGCTCAAGCACGTAGTGCAACAGTTCGTTGGAACCCTGGAAGTCGCCGAGTTCCGCGAGCACACCCGCGAGATTGCAGTAGTTCACCGGGTTGTCGGGCTCGTATTCGACGGTCCTCCGAAACGCTTTGACCGCGCGCGCCAGATCATTCCGCTGCAAGAAGCGCATGCCTCGCTCGAAGAAATAGGACGCGTCCAGCTTCATCGCGATCACGTTCTCGGGTCGATCCACCTGGTTGTAGCGATGGCGACGTTTGTCCATTTGCACTTTGCGCAGCGCCTCCTTTGCCACCCAAAACGGCACACGCACTTCTTCGTCGCGAGATCGGGCAAGCGCGCTGACCACGCCCGAAACTGGTGGAAAAAGTATAGCACAGTGGGCCAGAAATGGCGAAGTTCCTCAAGAAATTTGTCCATGTTATAATGAATAGACACGTTTGGAGGACTGTACAGGGGGATGAACGTGAAATCAGTCAAACGGGCCATCGCACAAGCCATCGCAGAGGTCGTCGCGCGACCGGTCGACGAGATCGCCCGCATGTTGGAATACCCGCCGAATCCGTCGCTTGGCGATCTCGCCCTGCCCTGTTTCCAGTTCGCAAGGGAGATGCGGAAAAATCCCGCGCAGATCGCCGAAGAACTCGCGGCGCGCGTCCGCGAAGCGGCAGGCGTGGAAACTGCCGAGGCCGAAAAGGGCTTCCTGAACATCCGGCTGGCGCGGGCCCCGTTTGCAGCGCAGGTGGTGGGACAGGCCATTTCGTCGGTGCACGGGTTGTTCTCGCAGGAGCGCGGGCGCGGACGCACGGCCGTGATTGACTATTCGTCGCCGAACATCGCAAAGCCGTTTGGCGTCGGCCATCTCCGTTCCACCATCATCGGCCACGCGCTCAAGCGCATGATGCGCGAAGACGGGTGGAAGGTCGAAGGGGTCAATCACCTCGGCGACTGGGGCACGCAGTTTGGCAAAGTCATCGCCGCGTACCTCAAATGGGGCAACGAGGATGAGGTGCGCAAGGATCCGGTCAAGGAGCTGTTCCGCCTCTACGTCCGCTTTCACCAGGAGGCGGAATCGTCGCCCGAACTGGAAGACGAGGGTCGCCTTTGGTTCAAGAAACTTGAAGATGGCGATCCAGAGGCGACGCGCCTCTGGCGATGGTTTATCGACGAAAGCCTGCGCGCCTTCAAGCAGGTGTATGATCTGCTCGGCGTGGAGTTTGAACATTACATCGGTGAGAGCTTTTACAACGACAAGATGGACGCGATCGTCCGGGAGCTGCGCGAGAAGGGCCTGCTGGTCGAGGATCAGGGCGCGGAAGTGGTGGATCTCTCGGCGTACGACATGCCGCCTTGCATCATCGTGAAGTCGGACGGCACGTCGATTTACGCGACGCGCGATCTCGCCGCCGCCGACTACCGGCACAAGGCGCTGGGCGCGGACACGTTGCTGTATGTGGTGGGTGCAGAGCAAAAGCTGCACTTCCAGCAGGTGTTCAAGGTGCTCGAACTCATGGGGCGGGACTACGCAAAGAACTGCGTGCACGTGCAGTTCGGCCTGATGAAGTTCAACGGCCAGCGGTTGTCCACGCGCCGCGGACATGTCGTCTATCTGGAAGACGTGCTGCGCAAGGCCATCGAAGAGGCGCGCGCCATCATCGAGGAGAAGAATCCGGGCCTCGAGAACAAGGACGCGATCGCGCGCCAGGTGGGCGTCGGGGCGGTGATTTTCAACGACCTCAAGACGTACCGGATTCACGAGGTGGACTTCCGGTACGAGGACGTCCTGAACTTCGACGGCGAGACCGGGCCCTATGTCCAGTACACGCACGCGCGCGCCTCAAGCGTGCTTCGCAAGGCCGAAGCGGACGCGATGGCGTGGGAATGGGCCGCGGATTACCAGCCTGACGACGCGGAGTGGGCGCTCGTGTTCCTCCTCGCGCAGGCGAATGAGTCGCTCGAGCGGGCCATAGACGCGTACGATCCGTCCGTGATCGCCCGCTACGCGCTGCAGCTGTGTCATGCGTTCAACCGCTTTTACCACGATCATCCCATCTTGCAGGCGGAAGATCCCGCGCGACAAAGCCGGCTGGCTCTCACGCGGGCCTTGCGCGAAGCGCTGGCGAAATCCCTCTACCTCCTCGGCATCGAGGCACCCGAAGAAATGTAAAAGCGGCGGAGACATCCGCCGCTTTTCATTTCACCTTCACCAACCTGCATCCGCGCGGCGCTCGAGACCCCCTCGCGGCCGCGCTTCAGGCGCTGCCCTCCGACTGCGCCGCAATCATCTGCTCCAACTCCGCCGCGAACTGCTTCGCGGCGTCGAGCCCCATGCCCTTGAGCCTGAAGTTCATGGCGGCCACCTCCACGATGACGGCGAGGTTGCGCCCGGGCCGCACCGGAACCGTCACCTTCGGCAGCTCGATGTCGAGAATCTTCATGGTCTCCGTTTCGATACCCAGCCGATCGTACGCGTGATTGTCGCGCCACGCCTCCAGATGGACCACCATCGAGATGCGCTTGTGCGTCCGCACGGCGCCCGCTCCGAACAGCGTCATGGCGTTCAGCACGCCGAGTCCGCGAATCTCGATGAGATTCTGTAACAAAGGCGGCGCACTCCCGACGAGATAGTCGTCTGAGATCTGCCGAATGACCACGGCGTCGTCCGCCACGAGCCTGTGCCCGCGCTTGATGAGCTCAAGCCCCGTCTCGCTCTTGCCGATCCCGCTCGAGCCAATGATGAGAATGCCGATCCCGTAGACGTCGACGAGCACCCCGTGCTGAAGCGTCTCGGGCGCCAGCTTATCCTCCAGATAGTTCGAGATGCGCGCGGTGAGGCGCGTGGTCACCATGGGCGTGCCGAGGACAGGGATGCGGCGGGAGGCCGCTTCTTCCAACAACACCGGCGGCGGCGTATCGCCGCGCGTGATGATGATGCAGGGCGTCTGCTGGTACGAGCAGAACGCGAACGCGCGCAGCGCCCTCTCCTTTTCGTTGAGACCGCGAAGAAACGAGAGCTCCGTCCGCCCCAGGATCTGCACGCGCTCGGCCGGATGATAGCGCAGGTAACCCGCGAGCGCGAGGCCCGGGCGGTTGATGTCGCGCGTGTAGATCATGCGATCCAAATCCGCGTCCTCGTTGAACACGTGCAAATCGAGATCGCGCACGAGTTGCCGCACGCTGACGCCTCGAAGATTCGCCACGGTCCCGGCCTCCTTTCTCCGCGCTCCTCAGTCGCGGGCGGCTTCCAGATTGAGCGCGCGTCGCGCGGCCATCCGGGCCCGGTCCCGCTCCAGGATGGGGCCCAGAAACCGCCCGGTGTGCGATTGCGGATGCCGGCATATCTCCTCCGGCGTCCCGGCCGCCACCACCTGCCCACCGCGGCTGCCGCCTTCTGGGCCGAGATCGATCAGATAATCCGCCGTCTTGATGACGTCCAGGTTGTGCTCAATCACCAGCACCGTGTCCCCATTGTCCACCAGCCGGTGAAGCACCGTCAACAGCCGTTCGATGTCGGCGACGTGCAGTCCGGTCGTCGGCTCATCCAGGATGTACAGCGTGCGGCCGTTGGAGCGCCGGTGCAACTCCGAAGCCAACTTCACCCGCTGGGCCTCGCCGCCCGACAGCGTGGTGGCGGGCTGGCCGAGCTTGATGTACCCGAGCCCGACGTCCACGAGGGTCTGCAACCGGCGCCGGATGCGGGGAATGTTTTCAAAGAACTCACACGCGTCCTCGACCGTCATATCGAGCACATCCGCGATGTTCTTGCCCTTGAAGGTCACCTCGAGGGTCTCCCGGTTGTACCGCTTGCCCTTGCAGACCTCGCACGGCACATACACATCCGGGAGAAAGTGCATCTCGATTTTGATGATCCCGTCTCCCTTGCAGGCCTCGCAGCGCCCGCCGCGCACGTTGAAGGAGAAGCGGCCCTTTTTGTAGCCCCGCATCTTCGCTTCGTTCGTCGCCGCAAACAGATCCCGGATGTCGTCGAACACGCCCGTGTACGTGGCGGGGTTCGATCGCGGCGTCCGGCCGATGGGCGACTGGTCGATGTCCACGACCTTGTCCAGGTGCTCGAGCCCCAGGATGGCGTCGTGATCGCCGGGCTTCACGCGGGCCCGGTTCAAATCCCGCGCCAGCGCCTTGTGCACGATCTCGTTGACGAGCGTCGACTTGCCCGATCCAGAGACGCCCGTGACGCAGGTGAACAATCCGATGGGAATGCGGACATCGATGTTCTTCAGGTTGTTTTCCCGCGCACCGCGCACTTCCAGCCAGCGTCCGTCCGGCTTGCGGCGCTCCTCCGGCAACGGGATGAAGCGCCTGCCGGACAGATACTGGCCCGTCAGCGACACGGGATTTTCCATGATCTCGGCCGGCGTGCCCTGCGCGACGACCTCGCCGCCGTGAATCCCCGCGCCGGGCCCCATGTCGATGATGTGATCGGCTGCAAGCATCGTATCCTCGTCGTGCTCGACAACGATCAGCGTGTTGCCGAGATCGCGCATGTGCTCGAGCGTGCGGATCAACCGCTCGTTGTCCCGTTGATGCAGGCCGATGCTCGGTTCGTCGAGGATGTACAATACGCCCATCAGCGACGAGCCGAGTTGCGTGGCGAGCCGGATCCGTTGCGCTTCGCCGCCCGACAGGGTGCCGGCCGATCGCGCCAAGGTGAGATAGTCAAGCCCGACGTCGCGCAGAAAACCGAGCCTGCTCTCGATCTCCTTGAGGATCTGGCGGGCGATGTGCATCTCCTTCTCAGAAAGCGACAAGCCGCGGAAAAACTCGAGCGCCTCGCTGACCGTCATCTCGGTCACTTCCGCGATGTTCTTGCCTCCCACGCGCACCGCCAGACTCTGCGGCTTCAGGCGGCGGCCATGGCAGGCGGGGCACGGCTTCGCGCTCATGAACGATTCGATGAACTCGCGGATGGACTCGGACGTCGACTCGCGATAGCGCCGCTCCAGATTCGGAATCACACCTTCAAAAGGGATGTGAGCTGTCTTGTGCTGCCCGAAGTCATTCTCATACGAAAAGCGAATCGGTGCCCCGTTGCCTCGCAACAACAGCTGAATCGACTCCTCCGGCAGCTCGCGAACGGGCACGTCCGTGGGAATGCCGAACGCCTTGCAGGCGGCTCGCAGGAGTTCCGGGTAGTAATTCGAGAACGATCCGCTCCAAGGCGCGATGGCCCCTTCTTCGATGGTGAGCGAAGGATTCGGAATGACGAGCTGCTCGTCCACTTCCAGGTTGACGCCGAGGCCGAAGCATGTCTCGCACGCGCCAAACGGGCTGTTGAACGAGAACATGCGCGGCGCGAGCTCGTCGACGGAGAAACCGCAGTGCGGGCAGGCCGCGTTCTGGCTGAACAGCATTTCCTCCCCGTCGATCACGTCCACAACGGCGATGCCGCCCGCCAGCCCGAGCGCCGTCTCGAGCGAATCGGCCAGCCGGCTCCCGATGTCGTCGCGCACGACCAGGCGATCGACCACGACCTCAATCGTGTGCTTGCGGTTTTTCTCCAGTTGAATGTCCTCGTCGAGATCGCGCACCTCGCCGTCGACGCGCACGCGAACAAAGCCCTGCTTCCGCATCTGCTCGAACACCCGTTGATGTTCGCCTTTTCGCCCGCGCACAATCGGGGCGAGCACCTGAAGCCTCGTCCGCTCGGGAAGTTGCAGGACGCGATCGACCATCTGCTCCACGGTCTGAGATTGAATCGGGATGTCACAGTTGGGACAAAACGGCTGGCCCACTCGGGCGTACAGCAAGCGGAGATAGTCGTAGATCTCCGTCACCGTGCCGACGGTCGATCGCGGATTGCGGCTCGTCGTCTTTTGATCGATGGAGATGGCGGGCGACAGCCCATCGATGGCGTCGACATCCGGCTTGTCCATCTGGCCGAGAAACTGGCGGGCATAGGCCGAAAGCGACTCCACGTAGCGCCGCTGACCCTCGGCGTAGATGGTGTCGAAGGCGAGCGACGACTTGCCCGACCCGCTGAGGCCGGTGATCACGACGAACTTGTCGCGCGGGATTTTCACGTCGATGTTCTTCAGATTGTGCACGCGCGCGCCGCGCACGTGGATAAAATCCTGTGGCATGCCGTCTTCCTTCTTCCTTCGCGCCTCACGACGCGTCCATGAGTTCCATAATCATGTCGCGCAATTGGGCCGCCCGCTCAAACTCCAACGCCTTGGCGGCCTCCTTCATCTCCTGCTCCAGCTTCTCGATGAGTTCCTTGCGCTCGCGGCCCGACAACTTTTGGGCCTGCTCCGCAACGGCCACGTAGTCCTCTTCGGACTCCGCCACTTTGGTGGACTCGATCACGTCTCGCACCGCTTTGCGCACCGTCTGCGGCGTGATCCCGTGCTCGCGGTTGTACGCGATTTGTTTCTGGCGCCGGCGCTCGGTCTCCTCAATGGCAATTCGCATCGACTCCGTGATGGTGTCGGCATACATGATGACCGTCCCGTTCGCGTTGCGCGCCGCCCGTCCGATGGTCTGAATGAGCGAAGTGTGCGAGCGCAGGAACCCTTCCTTGTCCGCGTCCAAAATGGCGACGAGCGAGACCTCGGGCAGGTCCAAGCCCTCGCGCAACAGGTTGATCCCCACGAGAACGTCAAACACGCCCCGCCGCAGGTCCCGCAAAATGACCATCCGTTCGATGGTCTTGATGTCGGAATGCAGGTAGCGCACCTTGATGCCGAGCTCTTTCAGATAATCGGTGAGATCTTCCGCCATCTTTTTGGTCAGCGTGGTCACGAGGACGCGCTCGTCGCGGCGAATGCGCTCGCGGATTTCGCCGACGAGATCGTCGATCTGCCCCTTGATCGGCCGGACGTGGATCTCGGGATCCACCAGGCCGGTCGGGCGGATGATCTGCTCGACAATCCGCTGCTGGTGCTGCTGCTCGTACGGCCCTGGCGTCGCGCTCACGTAAATACACTGCCCGACCGCCTGCTCAAACTCTTCGAATTTCAGCGGACGGTTGTCGGCCGCCGACGGCAAACGAAAGCCATGCTCGATCAGCGTCAGCTTGCGGCTGCGATCGCCGTTGTACATTCCGCGCAACTGCGGGATGGTCACGTGCGACTCGTCGATGAACGTCAGGAAGCCGGGCGGAAAATAGTCGAGAAGCGTGTACGGGGGCTCGCCGGCCTCGCGCCCCTCGAGATGGCGCGAGTAGTTCTCGATCCCTGAGCAAAACCCCATCTCGAGCATCATCTCGATGTCGTAGTTGGTGCGCTGCTCGAGCCGCTGCGCTTCCAACAGCTTGCCCTGAGCGCGCAGTTCCGCCAGTCGCTCGTCCAACTCCGCGCGGATGCGTTCGATGGCTCGCTCCAGCCGCTCGCGCGACGTGACGTAGTGCGACGCAGGAAACACGCTGAAGTGCGATCTCCGAGCCACCACTTCGCCCGTCAACACGTTGATCTCGGAGATTCGGTCGATCTCGTCGCCGAAGAACTCGACGCGAATGGCGTTTTCGTCGCGCGACGCGGGGAAGATCTCGACGACATCGCCGCGCACTCTGAACGTGCCCCGCGTGAAGTTGATGTCGTTGCGGGTGTATTGCATGTCCACCAACTTGCGCAGCATCTGATTTCGATCCATCACCGCCCCGACGCGCAGGGAGAGCACGTGATGCCTGTACTCCTCAGGATTGCCGAGGCCGTAGATGGCAGAAACGCTTGCGACCACCAGGACGTCGTTTCGCTCCAGGATGGCCGCCGTGGCGGAATGGCGCAACTTGTCGATTTCATCGTTGATCTTTGCGTCCTTTTCGATGTACGTGTCCGTGGACGGAATGTACGCCTCTGGCTGGTAGTAGTCGTAGTAACTCACGAAATACTCGACTGCGTTGTTTGGAAAGAACGCGCGGAACTCCGCCGCCAACTGCGCTGCAAGCGTCTTGTTGTGCGCGATGACCAGCGTCGGACGGTTGACCTCCGCGATGATGTTGGCCATGGTAAACGTCTTGCCCGATCCCGTCACGCCGAGCAGCGTCTGGTGGCGGAGGCCGCTGTACACCCCATCGACGAGCGCCTCAATGGCCTGAGGCTGATCGCCCTGGGGTTTCATGTCCGTGACGAGCTCAAATTTACCGGGTAACTGGGACACGGTTCGCCCTCCTTGCTCACAGCTCACCCGTGGACGGGAATGCACACTTTCACTGTACCACATCAAACAAGAAAAAGGGAACACACGTTCCCTCGAAGTTGACCATCCGTCAGTATCATGTGATCCGTGTTCATTATAAGAAATCGGCTGGGAGGGGTGCAAAAAGGCTTCGCTTCTCTCTCGCTCGCGCGGCTTCGGCCTTCGGCCTGCAGATGCGCTCGCTCGCGAGAAGCTTCGCCACTGTGACATTAGAGCCGGGGACTCGGCGGAACGTGGCAAGTTCGCGTGTGGGAACGGTGAGCCTCACTTCTCTCGCTCGCACGGCGGTCGGCCTGCAGATGCGCTCGCTCGAGTGAAGCTTCGCCACTGTGACATTAGAGCCGGGGGCTCGCCGGAATAATGCGGGTTCTCGTGTCGGAACGGTGAGCCTCACTCCTCTCGCTCGCACGGCGCTCGGCCTGCAGATGCGCTCGCTCGAGTGAAGCTTCGCCACTGTGACATTAGAGCCGGGGACTCGGCGGAATGGGGCGGGTTCTCGCGTTGGAACGGTGAGCCTCACTCCTCTCCCTCACGCAGCTTCGGCCTTCGGCCTGCAGATGCGCTCGCTCGCGAGAAGCTCGCCCGGTCCCAACGCGGGGTGGGACCGGGTTAGTTCGTGGGTAGAGCGGGTGCGGTGCCAGGGGCGTACATCTTGCGAAGAATGACGATGTTCACCCGGCGGTTCGCCTGACGCCCTGCCGGCGTTGCGTTGGACGCGACGGGATGGTACTGGCCGTAGCCCATGCCCGCCAGGCGAGTTGGATTGATGCCGTGATCGGCCAAAAAACGCACCACGCTCATGGCGCGTGCGGCGGACAATTCCCAGTTCGATGGGTAGACAGGCGTGCTGATGGGCTGCGTGTCCGTGTAGCCCTCGACGACAACGTCGTTCGAAATCTGCTTGAAGAAGGGCACCAACCCTTCGATAATGGCCCGGGCCTTTGGCAGCAACACGGCCTGCCCCGTGTTGAAGAGCGCCACGTCGCGCATCGTGATCTGTACGCCGCGCGCCTCGTCGACGACCTGGACTTCGCCCGACAGGTGGTGGTTGGCGATATACTGCTGAATCTCTCGATACAGCAGATCGAGCTGCTTGGCGTCGTTCAAGTCCTCGCTGGACTGCTGATTTTGCTTCGTACTGTTGGCAGGGTTGTTCGGATTCTGAAGGTTGTCGGGAAACTGCTGACCGTTGTTCTGATCTCCGCTTTCCAAAAGCGCCGTGGTCCCCATGTTGAGCGGGATCTGCTGGCCGGGATGGAGCGCTTGATAGAGCGACTCCGCCAGCGTGGCGAAACGCGTCTTGTCGATCGTCGACATCGCGAACATGACCACAAAAAACACGAGGAGCAGCGTGATGAGATCGGAATACGTGACCAGCCAGCGCTCGTGGTTCTGTTTCCTCTTAGGCTTCTTGGGCCGCTCCACTCTGAACCCCCGCCTTCTTTTCCTCGCGGTCGGACGCCGCGAGGAACGACAAAAGCTTTTGCCGCAGCACGTTTGGATTCTCGCCGGCCTGGATGGAGAGAATCCCCTCCAGCGTCATCTCGCGCTCGAGCATCTCCTCCTGCGATCGCGCCCGCAGCTTGTTGGCGACGGGCAGCCAGAAGATGTTTGCGCTCGCGACACCATACAGGGTCGCGATGAACGCCGTCGCAATCTCGGGCCCGAGCGTGCTCACGTCGCTGAGGCTGCCGAGCACGTGCACCAAGCCCATGACGGTGCCGATGATGCCCATGGTCGGCGCGAAGCCGCCAGCCGCCTCGAACATGTTGATGCCGACCTCGTGCCGTTCCTCGATATGCGCCAGCTCCGTCTGCAGCATGTCTTTGACGAGCTCCGGATCAATCCCATCCACGATGAGCCGAACGCCGTTGCGCATGAATGCGTCGTCGAACGAATTGACGTGGTCCTCCAGCGCGAGAATGCCTTCGCGGCGGGCCATGACGGCGAGATCGACCAATTGGTCGATCTGGGCGCGCGGGTCGCGCTTAGGCGCGAAGAAGGCGATCCGCAGGTACTTCGGCAGGGCCAGGAACGCTTTGAGGGGGCTCGAGAGCATCGTCGCGCCCAACGTGCCGCCGAAGACAATCATCATGGCGGACGGCTGAATGAGGGCAGCGATGTTGCCCTTGTCGAGGATGTACCCTCCTAGGAGTCCCGCGATGCCAAGGAGCAATCCGAGTACCGTTGCGAGATCCATGCGAAATGCCTCCCTCTACAATCGAAATGGATCACTGCGCCTCACGGCCGCCCAAGACCCGCAGATACAGCGTCTCAAGAAAGCCGAAGGGGCGTTTCAGGCGAAGCGCCGGCTCTTCTCCTGGCAGGACGAAGATAAGCCCAAGATTGTGGCGCTCTCCTTCGAACACGGGGCTCGACACCAGGCGAGGTTCGCCGTGATCGTCCGTGATCTGAAAGCGCGCATACGCCGGGTTTTGTTCGAGCGCGAAGTGAAAGTCGTACTCCGTGTGCACAGGCGCCTGGTTGACATGCGTGATGAGCTCGCCCGGCCGAATGCCGAGCCGCTCGGCGAGCGAACCGCGGATCACGTATAAGACGCGAAGCCCGCGCGTATCCGGGGCAAAGCGCGGCTCCAAACTCTTGTCCGCTCGGCGCGCAGCGGAGCGAAAAAGCTCGGTTGCGACGATCACGGCCGCGGCGGCATAGAGCGCGGCCTGCGGGCGCCAGACATACGCCCCCGCGAAGCCTGCGGCCAGGATCACGGCTCGGAGCAGATCGAACCAGCGCAGGTACGACAACGCCCGTTCCACGTTCATCGAGGTCAAGAGCGCATGCCAGCCGAGCGCCAGCGGCACGGCGAAGCATTCGAGGGACTGGCCGAAAGCGACGTGCCAGGGGTGCCAGCCCGAGGAAAACGCAACCTCCGGCCGGGCCAATGGCGTGATCCAAACGGCCACGGGAACCACATAGCCAAACTGAAGCTTCATTGCGCCCATCCGGCGGCCGCGCCGCGATGTGACGAGGGCGGGCAACACGGCGTCCCGCGTCCCCCAGAACCCGAGCACCGCCTCAGCCAGTGCCGCAGCGGCGGCAATGGCAAGCCAATTCGCCTCGGGCATACCTGCGACGGCCCGCCAGGCCGGCAGGAGGCTTGCGGGCACGGCTCCGTGGTACGCTCGCGCCAACCAGGACACAATCACGGACACCGAGATGGCCATGGGCGCCGCGGCCAGCCGTGATCGGATCACGCCGAGCACAATCGACACGGCAAACACATACAGCGCGGACGAAAACGTCACGGTCGCGCCTGCCGCGAGCAACGCGAGACTTGCGCCAAAGCCCACGGCGATAGCTCTCGCGTACCTCAGGACGAGCGTCTTGCCGATCCGCGTGACGCGAACGCCGAACCACGCGCGCTCGCGACGCACGTTTCTCACCAGGTCCCAAATGACGAAACCTGTCGCCAAGTAGTGATAGGGATTCAGGATGAAGGTGAGGAGGAGCAGGCCAACGAGCGCCCACCAGCCATTCGCCGTCACATGCATGGAAGCGTATCCCTTTCTCCAGCCTGCGGTACAGGCCATGCTACACGCGCAGGAAGCGCCGAACGGTGATGACGCCTCCCCACATGCCGATCAAAAGCCCCGTGGCGATGAGAATCACCGCAAGCTTGACCTCGATCTGACCCGCCTGAACGAGCGGAAACGCCAGCCCGCTGAACACGCCCTTCGCCTTGACATACAGCGAGCGATACCCGTACACCAACAGCACCACAGGGATCACGCTGCCGACCAGACCGATGATCATGCCCTCAATGATGAACGGCCAGCGGATGAACCAGTTGGTCGCGCCGACCAGCTTCATGATCTCGATCTCTCTTCGGCGGTGAAAGATGGTCATGCGAATGGTGTTCGAGATGAGGAACATGGACGTGACCACAAGCCCCACCACGAACACGATCCCGACGTCTCTCACGACGGCCAAGGTGCGGAAGATGGCCGCCGCGAGCTTGTGCGGATCGCGCACGGCCGCGACGCCTGGGATCTCGCTCACCTCTTTGGCCAATCGGTCGATCTGATGCGGATCCTGCGGTTTCACCACGATTTGGATTGGAAGCGGATTTTCCTTGAAGGCGTTCAGCACGTCGCTCAGTTCTTGACCCAGCTCTTGCTTCATCTGCTGAAGCCCTTCGTTTTTGGAGATCACCTGAACCGACGCGACGCCCGGAAGGGCGCGAATCTCTTGCGCCACCTGCTGACCCTGCTTTTCCGACGCGTTCACGTTCAAAAAGGCGCTGAACTCGAGCTGTCCCGTCACGCTGTTCGACATCTGGGCCACGTTGAAGGTGAGGATGAGCGAAAAGCCCAGCACCGCCAACGTCACGATCACGGCGCTCAACGCCGCAAATGACATCCAACCGTTGCGAATGACGTTTTTGAATCCCTCGCGCACGTGCCGCAACCACCTAGTCATCATAGCCGTAATACCCTTTCTCCTCGTCTCGCACGATCACGCCGTTCTCAATCGCAATGACGCGCTTGCGCATGGTGTTCACAATCTCGCGGTTGTGCGTCGCCATCACGATGGTCGTGCCGAGATCGTTGATCCGCTGAAAAAGGCGCATCACGTCCCACGACGTGTCCGGATCCAGGTTGCCTGTGGGCTCGTCCGCGATGAGAACCGACGGATTGTTGGCGAGCGATCTCGCCACAGCCACGCGCTGCTGCTCGCCGCCCGACAGCTGATGCGGATACATGTTCATCTTGTCTTCCAGCCCCACCTGTTCGAGGACTTCCCGCACCCGCTTGCGAATGTACTTGGGCGGTGCGCCGATCACCTCCAGCGCAAACGCGACGTTCTCCGCCGCCGTCAGCTTCGGAAGCAGTTTGAAATCTTGAAAGACCACCCCGATGGTCCGGCGCAACAGGGGGATTTTGCGATCCTTCAATTTCTCGATGTTAAATCCGTTGATGAAGATGTGACCGCGCGTGGGTCGCTCCTCGCGGTACATCAGCTTGATGAAGGTCGACTTTCCGGCTCCACTCGGTCCGACGATGTACACAAACTCGCCCTTCTGAATGCGAACCGAAATGCCATTCAGGGCCTGGGTCCCGTTGGGATACTCCTTCCAGACGTCCTGCATTTCAATCACTGTACGGATCTACCCCTTATCCCATGATGTAGTGACCGTCGTTCGTCTCTCTCGTCTCTCTGCATTCGACCAACGCCCCGAAGCGCATTCGACCCCCATGACACATAGTGACCCACTTCGACAAGGCACGTCAAAAATCCTGTTGGCAAATGGTGTCCAAGATGCGAACTTGATTCAGAAGCTCGTCAAATCGGCCCTCCAGGTGGCCGTGGTGAAGCGGTGCACGGCGGCGCGATCGACCCGCTCCGCCAAACCGGCGCACCGAGGCACCTCGATCATCCCCGGCTCCGCGAATCCAATCGGCTCCTTCAGAAGGTCTTGTTCAAAGTACCGATGGCTCGGGCCGAGATCGGTCGCATACCGCATCTGCGGCAAGGCGGCCGTGATCAAGCCGTGCACTCTCCCAATCCCGGTTTCGTACATGCCCCCGACCCAAGCCGCCATACCCGCTTGCTCCGCGGCTCGAAGCGCGCGCAGGACGGGACCGAAACCGCCCAAGCGCCCTGGTTTGACGTTCAGGACGCGAGCCGCACCCAAGCGCGCCGCGAGTCGAAGCTCTCGTTCCGATCGGATGCTTTCGTCTAGGCAAATGGGCGTTTGCAGGTCTGCTTGCAGCTCGGCGAGATCGAACCAATCGTCTTCAGGAAGCGGCTGCTCGATGAACTGCAGGTTGTAGCCGTCGAGTTCCCGAAGGCCCCGGAGATCTTCAGGACGATAGCTCCCGTTTGCGTCCGCCGCCATCGCCAGGTGGGGATGGCGCGTGCGGATCGCCTGGATGGGGGCGTGATCGCGCCCTGGGGCAATCTTCAGCTTCACCCTGCGGAAGCCTTGTTCGACCATCGCATCTGCGGCCTCAGCGAGCAGATCCAGCGAATCGGACATGCCGAGCGTGGCGCCTACCTCAACGCGATCCCGCCCGCCGCCGAGCAGGTCCACCAGAGGTTGTCCCGTTCTCGCGGCATACCAATCCCAGACCGCCATCTCGACGGCAGCGCGGCTCATGAGATGACCGCGCACGTCGTCAAACGCCTCGCCCGCCCGGCTAGGATGAATCGGCTGAGGCGCCTGGCGCAGCCAGCGGGCGAAGCGGGGAATGAGGTGACGAGTGAGAACGACCCACGCGGTGTCTGTGCATTCTTCGGTGTATGTGGGTTCCGCCAGCGCCACACACTCCGCCCAGCCCTCGATGCCGTCGGCGTCGATGAGTTGAACAAGAATGGCTTGTTTCTCCCGGACGTGGCCGTGCGCGGTATGCATGGGCAGTTTGAGCGGGAGTGACACGCGGTGCAGAACACAGGTCTGGATCATACGGAAACTCCTCGTATGGAGTGGCGGGAACCATCCCGAGTCATTTCAGAGGTATATCGCAACGGAGGCAGAGTTGCAAGGGGCTTCGTACCAAAAGGGGCTTCGTCCCAAAGGGGGCGAGCAGGGCTTCGGCCTTCGGCCTGCAGATCTGCTCGCCCCCTTTGGGTACTTCGCTTCAGAGGAGTGGGGGATGGGGGCTTATGCGAGCAAGAGAAAGGAAGGATATACCTGAGATTTGGAAACAAATTGGCCGACTGGGTGCACTGGATGGCGAGAGCAGCTGCGAGCGGGTTGGTGGGCAGTGGGGGGCTCGACGAACGTGATTCGTCGACAGAACGGGACGCGGCGCAGGACCGACCTGTCCCCGTCGCCAGCCGTTGCCGTTCTGCGAAAACCGCTCAGTTGGCGGGCTTACGTGTGGTCCGTCGGCGGGGTGCGCGCAGAGGGCGAGATCCATTGCGGCGCACTTGCGGAGACGGGATCCTGCTCCGACGCGAGGGGGTTGTCGACGTCCCGGTCGATTTCTTGGCGACTCGGAAGGCGTACCAAGAGAGCCCGATGGACACGAGCATGAGCGCGGTGTTCAGCATCGTCACCGCGGTGTTGATCTGTGTCACGCGGGTGTTGATGTCGTTGGTGAGCGTATTTTGCTGGAGAGGTGTCAGCGGACGCACGCCGGATCGCCCCTTGACGACAGCGTACGCGCGAGGAGCGACACGTGTGCCTGAACGGCCGCAAATACGACAAAAGGCCAGGCAGATGGGTGCCTGACCTTGTTCTCTCGCCTGGCAACGACCTACCTTCCCAGGAGGCTTCCCTCCCAGTATTCTCGGCGCTGGAGGTCTTCACGTCCGTGTTCGGGATGGGTACGGGTGTT
>NZ_JAFMTY010000001.1 GCF_017329605.1 Alicyclobacillus fructus | reverse complement strand
CCCCAGAGTTCGTGCCAAACTCCAGGGTACAGGAAAGAGGTGCCGGGGTGGTCAACTTTTTGGTTGTCAATGTACCCCCACGTGGTCAACTTTTACGTTAGCAAACACAACTGTCAATTTTTCGAGACTGACGTGCGAGTTTACCCATAAAGTTTATGCATATCGAGTCAACGCCGCATGCAATGTAGTTATTTCACAGTGCACATTCACGGATGCTACCCTTAATTTAACCTCGTAAACGTTACGAAACGGAGGTGGGGGTTACGGCGGGGAAGTTGAGTGGAAGAGTGGCTTTAGTCACAGGTGCCGCCAGCGGCATTGGGTTCGCAATCGCCAAACTCTTTGCACAAGAAGGCTGCAAAGTCATCGTTACGGATCAACAGGATGGCACGGCTGTTGCGAACGAGATTCGCAGTCAGGGCGGCGAGGCTTGTTATTACCATTTGGATGTGACATCGGAGGATGAATGGAAGCAGGTCATCCAAAGCGTCGAAAAGGAATACGGAGCATTACACATCCTCGTCAACTGTGCAGGAATCAACGTTAGATACACGCTTACAGAGATGGATTTAGAGGATTGGAAAAAGATATTGGACGTCGATCTCACCGGTCCAATGGAGAGTGTAAAATGAACTGTGTAAACTCCCCGAGCCCAGGAGTGGGAGTCTACAAGGGGAGTGAACCGACATGGAACTTCTATCCAAGGAGCAAATCCGTCAACTCATTCGAGATGGCAAGTTGAAGGATATTCACGACGTCCAAAACATGCTCAAGGATCTATTCGCGAGCACCATCCAAGAGATGCTCGAAGCCGAATTGGACACGCATCTGGGATATGCCAAATACGACGCGAAGCACAAAGACACGGATAACGCCCGAAATGGCCACGGCGCCAAGCGGACGGTGCAGTCCGAACTCGGCGATATCGATATCGCGCTTCCTCGAGACAGGAAAGGCGAGTTTGAGCCTTTGATTGTGCAAAAGCGTCAAAAGCGCATGCCAAGTATCGAAGAACAGGTCATTGCGCTGTATGCTCGCGGTTTCAGCACAAGGGATATCCAGGACCACCTCCAGCAGATCTACGGCGTGGATATGTCGCCCACGCTGGTGTCGAACCTCACCGATCGCCTCTTGCCGCGGATTCAGGAGTGGCAGAATCGTCCATTGCATCCCCTCTACACCGTCATCTTCCTCGACGCCATTCACTACAAGGTGCGCGATGAAGGTCGCTTGGTAAGCAAGGCGGCGTACATGGTCATTGGCATCGACATCGAGGGTCAGAAAGATGTGCTGGGCATCTGGATCGGACAGAGTGAATCCTCGAAGTTCTGGCTCGGCGTGTTGAACGACCTGAAGGCGCGCGGCGTGCAGGATGTGCTCGTCTTTTCGACTGACAACCTGAAGGGATTCAGCGAAGCCATCGCCGCCTGTTTCCCGCAATCCGATGTCCAAAAATGCATCGTCCACCAAATTCGAAATTCGCTACGGTATGTGTCGTATAAGGATTTCAAGGCGGTCGCAGCAGCACTCAAGCCCATCTATCAGGCACCCACGGAAGAGGCGGCCTTGATGGAGCTTGACCAGTTTGAACGGGTATGGGGAGCGCGCTACCCCCTGTGTGTGAAGTCGTGGCGAGACAACTGGACGGAACTCGCGACGTTCTATCGGTACCCTGTGGAAATGCGGCGAATCATGTATACAACGAACATCATCGAAGGCTACCACCGGCAGCTGCGAAAAGCGACGAAAGGGAAGAGCATGTTTCCAACCGACGAAGCTTTGCTGAAGATGCTGTACCTGGCGACGATGGAGGTGACGAGAAAATGGACGATGCGGGTGGCCAACTGGGGCATCATTCTGGGGCAATTGGCCATCTACTTCGGAGATCGCGTGACGCCTTACCTTCCGTGACGACGTTAGGTGGCATGCCCACGGTGTGTGGCATGCCACGTCCGGCCAGGATGGCAGCCTAGCATCGGCTGTCAAGGCTGGGAGACGTACCTTGACAGCCTCACATAGGTACGACATCCTGGTACTCGCTACATGAACGAAGTAATCTCTTCAAAATGGAGTTTACACAGAACGCTTGACACACCCGTCCAATGCTCGGAATGAGAGCGGTTGCACCTCTTATGAAGACAAGCGGCCACGGTTCCATCATCAACATTGGCTCCTTAGCTGCTATGATGGGGCATCCAACGACCGCTTATGCTGCTGCCAAGTGGGGGCTTCGGGGACTCTCAAAATCGGCTGCCCTTGAACTGGTGGATTGGGGCATACGGGTGAACACGATTCATCCAGGGATTATCCGAACGCCTATTATTGACGTCAACGGTCCTCTCTACAAAACGTTCGTAAAACACACGCCTTTAGGACGGGGAGGTCGACCGGAAGAAATTGCTGCGACTGCCCTGTTCCTTGCGAGTGACGATTCCAGTTTTATTACGGGAATCGATATTCCGGTTGATGGAGGGTTTTCTGAATTGACCGCATACCGGATGCTATGGAAAGCAAGTCAGGCTGACGGTCAAATCCACAGAGATTGATGCCCTGTATCACGACGATTCCTAGCGTCACTTCAGATTCTTCAAATTCATCTGGAAAGAAGGAGATTAAGCGATGTCACAGATTAAGATGCCGACCGTTGACCAAGCGCAAATTGCACCTGCCGTCCCGTTTCCGAAATTCGAGGAGTACTCCGAGAAGTACAAAGAGCACATCATCATGGAGCGCAGAGACGGCGTGATCATGCTTCGAATGCATACGCACAACAAACCTGTCATCTGGTCGATTGCACTTCATCGTGCCATTCACCAGGCCATCGCTGAGGCTGCCAGAGACCCTGAGAATAAGGTCATGATCCTCACTGCGACAGGTAACTTCTGGGTAGCCTACGGTCTGGCTGTTGAGAAGGGGAAAGAGTGGATGAAGGAGGATGATTGTGCACAACGAGCAGCGGTAAGTCAGGAATTTTTTATAGGAGATGGAATGCCGCTTCAAAACAATTTGATCTTTGATGTGGCGATTCCCACCATCGGCGCGATCACTGGACCTGGATACCACATGGAGTTGGCGCTGCATTGCGATTTAACCATTTGCACAGAAGATACCGTGATGATTGACGTTCATCGATGGATGGGGTTCGTGTCAGGCGACGGCGTGAACATTGCATATCAAGAATTCATGGGCACCAAGCGCGCGAACTACGCCATGCTGTTGGGGACCCCCATCACCGCCCAACAGGCGCTGGAGTGGGGGATGGTGAACGAGGTCGTGCCGCGAGAAAGAATATACGAGCGAGCCTGGGAACTGGGTGCGGAAATTATGAGGGGTGGGGACACGCGCAGTGCTTGGCGCCGATGGATGACCGAAGTGATGCGCAAGCCCTTGAAGAAGAGAATGGCCGAGGATTTCGCTGGCGCCTTCGCGATGGAGATGTATAACTACATGGCGGATCCCGGCGTCAGCCACAATGACGAATATCTCAGTGAGATGTGGGAGAAGGCGGGCATCGAAATTCCAGATTGGACCACTCTCCCCCCTATGAAATGACCTTGTGATGCGCCGTGTTCCGTGTACGGCAGCAAGGGAATGTAGAACACGGCGCTCACAAGCTCGCGCAAGGACTCCAAATACGAAATCCTTCTGACACGAGTGTAGATATGAGGGGGGCGTAGAAGTTGAAACTATTAGATCCCAGCTTATTCAAAGAAACGGAGGAGGGGCTGGCCCTCGTAGGTCAGAAGTGCCGGACCTGCGGGAAAATCGCTTTCCCGAAGAAGCGCGTCTGCCCAGCGTGTTTCTCAGACGATCTCGAAGACAAGCTTCTGAGCAAGACAGGTACGCTCCATACCTTTACCTGCACCTATCTCGGTGTGCCACACCTGAACCCTCCCTACGTCATCGGCTTTGTCGACCTGCCTGAGAAGATCAGGCTCCTTTCGCTCATTACCGACTGCGAGCCCTGGGATGAGGTGTTGCAAGTCGATATGCCGATGGAGATGGTGATCGACAAGTTGATGGAGGACGAGCAAGGCGAAGACGTTTACTGTTACAAATTTAGGCCAAAGGGAGCGGCCGATAGGAAATGACCATGAATTTGAGAAAAGTCGCAGTCGTCGGCATCGGTGAGACGAGTTTCGGCAGGCACATGGAACGTTCAATCACGGATCTGGCAGCGGAGGCTTGCTTGAAGGCGATCAAGGACGCAGGAGTCAGTCACAGGAAGGTGCAGCTCGCGACAGGCGCCTATGCGGCTCAGTGGAACAGCGCCTTAGGCCAGTACTTTACCCTCCCTCAAATCGTCCTCAGAGAGATTGGCATCACCCAGATTCCCATCTTTCGCGTGGAGAATGGCTGCTCGAGCGGTTCAGTGGCCTTTCGAGACGTCTGGTATCGTATCGCGACGGGTGAGTACGATATCGGGTTAGCTTTTGGCGTTGAAAAGATGAACGTGGCGGACTCCAAGAGCATCCGCGGACAGATTTCCGATCACGTGCCGGAACGCGATTTTGATCTCGGTCTTACGGCTGCAGGCATTTACGCGATGATGGCGAGGAGAATGATGGCTCAATACGGGGTCACAAGAGAAAATCTTGCCCAGGTCGTCGTGAAAAATCGGCGCTTCGGGTCAATGAACCCCTTGGCTCAATACCAAGATGCGGTGACGATCGATGAAGTGCTCAGTGCTCGCATGATTAGCGATCCGTTGACGCTCTATATGTGTTGTGGCAGAGGTGACGGAGCGGCCGCAGTCATCCTGATGGACGCGGAAACGGCTAAGCAGTACACGACACACCCCGTCTATGTCGCGGCCAACGTGTTGACTTCTGGTACCTATGCGGACGACGTCGATTTTGTCACCTTTGATGTCGACGTCAGGGCAGCCGCGCAAGCCTATGAGATGGCCGGACTCGGCCCTGAGGACCTTGACGTGGCAGAAGTCCATGACAGTTTCGCTCCGGCTGAGATCAAGCATTATGAAGACCTTGGGTTCTGTGCAAGAGGTGAGGGCGCTCGCTTCTTGGAGGAAGGATTGTCGGACATGGGCGGAAAGATTGTTGTGAACACGAGCGGAGGACTTCTGTCCAAAGGACACGTCATCGGTGCGACAGGCATATCCCAGGTATGTGAACTGGTCAAGCAGTTGAGAGGTACCGCCCATCACAGGCAGGTGGAGGGGGCGAAAGTGGGGCTCCAGCACAACTCAGGCGGATACGTTCATACAGAGTTCTGCTCGTGTGCTATCAACATCCTTACAAGATAGATTTGACCAAAGCATAACGGGGTGAACACGAACATGTCAATGGATAGAAAATACTGGGACATGGAGGCGGAGAGCCTTCTCAATACTCCACAGATGAGAGAAATCCAACTCGCAAAGATCAAGTCATTGTTAACCCGTCTCTACGATGCCAAACCGTATTGGAAAGAGCGGATGGATAAGGCAGGTCTGCGACCAGACCGCATTGCGAGCCTTGAGGACTTTAGCCGAGCCATGCCGATCATGGATAAAGCGGAACGACGCCAGCTAATCCTGGATTGCGATGGTGACGTCCTGAAAATGGTCGATAGGACCATCGCGGTTCCGTTGGACAAAGTCGTTCTGATGGCGGCCACGTCGGGAACAACCGGAGATCCAACGCCATATCCGTTCACGACACGCGATATACAGGTGTATTCGGATCTGTTCTCACGCATGCTGTGGAGGATCGGAATTCGACCGGGCAATCGGATCTTACACGCTTTCGGATTGAGCATGTGGATGGCAGGCGTCCCATATGTCGAGTTCATGCAAAATATCGGCGCTTGCGTGCTTCCAGTAGGAGCAGAAGCGGGCTCGGAGAGAATGCTGCGGTTCATTCGACAGTTCAAGCCGGACACACTCTTTGGGACCCCTTCTCTCGTTGAGCACCTGATTGAGAAGACGCCTGAGATCCTCGGATTGCCCGTTGAGCGCCTCGGCATCAAGAGAATCTTGTGCGCCGGAGAGCCAGGAGCAGGGATTCCCGAAGTCAGGAAGAGGATAGAGACGGCCTATGGAGCCAAGCTCTTTGATCACGGAGGTGCTCTCGGCGTCTCGTGCGACTATGCAGAGTATCAAGGGATGCACCATCTTGCGGACGACAAGTACTTTATCGAACTCGTTGACCCCGAGACGCTTGAACCGATTCCTTTTGAGAATGGTGCCCAAGGAATGATGGTTACCACTTCCCTGGACTTTGAAGGGATGTTGTGGTGCCGTGAGACATTCGGCGATATCTGGCAGGTGTTCACGGATCCTTGCCCCTGCGGACGATCGGGATGGCGTTACAAGATCATTGGTCGGGTTGATGATATGTTGAAAGTGAAGGGTGTGATGGTATACCCCGCCGCTATCGATGGTGTCATCACAGGGTTCGTCCCCCGAGTAACAGGGGAGTTCAGGATTGTGCTCGACACGAAACCACCGCGTGTCGTACCCCCTTTGAAACTCAAGGTAGAATATGGAGAGAACATCAAAGAGAACGAACTAGAAACATTATCCAAGGAAATTGAGGAAAAGATGCATGCCACCCTGCGGATTACGCCTAAGATTATTTGGGTACCTCCGTACAGTCTCGAGAGAACCTCGGGCAAAACCAAGTTTATTGAGAAGGCCTATGTCGACTAGATGATGCACCCTCGTGGTGAGGTGGATGATGATTACGAAGGCGATGAGGAGGTGCGTCAGATGAACATCTATATCGTCGGTGTTGGCATGACGCGGTTTGGCAAACTCCACGACATGAGTGTGAAAGACCTTACCCGTGTGGCCGTGGAACAGGCGTTGAAAGATGCAGGTTGCCGAATACAAGACATTCAGGCGGCGTTTTTTGCACAGACCACACAGGGTGTCTTGGAGGGACAGGTTTTTATCCCAGGACCCATCGCCCTAAGCGCTATGGGCTTTTCCGGGATCCCGATGCTTACGGTGGAGAATGCTTGTGCGTCGGGATCGACAGCGATGTGGGAGGCAATCAACTACATCCGCTCCGGAGCTGGTGATGTTGCGTTGGCCGTGGGTGTAGAGAAGATGAATGTTGGAGATAAGAAGAAAACGCTTTCCTTGTTCGAGGGTGGGTGGGATGTTCACGAAGTCGACAAAAACCTCGAGCGGCTCAAGGAACTCGGCAGCGGGGTCGAGGTGCCGGACGGATCAACGTCGAAAGACCCATATAGTCGTTTCATGGACGTGTATGCAGCGTATTGCCGATATCACATGAAGACGTATGGCTTGACGCAGCGGCAGCTGGCGGCGGTATGCGCCAAGAATCACCGACACTCCGTATACAATGAGCGAGCGTTCTTCCGTAAACCATTCACGATAGATGAGGTTCTGGCCGCGAAACCCGTTGTTTACCCCTTAACGGTCCCCATGTGTGCCCCGGTGACCGATGGAGGCGCAGCGGCCATCCTATGCAGCGAAGGCGCCCTGAGTAAATACGGGTTCGATCGTAGACGGGCGATCAAGGTGTACGCTTCAATCCTTTCATCAGGCCGCGACGCCCCGTACGAGGCCGGAGAGAACAGTGTGGTGGCTATTGCCGCACGGAACGCCTATGAATCGGCAGGTATAGGACCTGAGGACATTTCTTTTGCAGAAGTGCATGACGCGACATCCTTTGGCGAAATTGCAGCGACGGAAGCGCTCGGATTGTGTCCAGTTGGAGAAGGCGGTCTGCGCGCGGAAAAGGGTGAAACGTCGATCGGCGGTCGTATACCGGTCAACCCATCTGGGGGGTTGGAGTCGAAGGGACATCCCATAGGAGCGACGGGGTTGGGGCAGATTTTCGAGATGGTTTCACAACTGCGGGGGGAATGCGGGCAGAGGCAGGTTGAGGGGGCCCGCATTGGCATTCAGGAGAATGCAGGGGGATTGATTGGGACTGAGCCTGCAACTGTGGTCATTACGATTTTGGGCAAATAGCACAGTTGAACTGTGAGTCGATGGGCTCATTGCGAAATGGCATCTTGAGTTCAGAATCTCAGTCTTAGACCGACAGATGAACTATGGGCAGTGTTATCATATGTCCGGCATCAGAAAGGCGGCCGCCGAAACTCCGAGCGACCGCCTTACGTTCTTTGAAATGGCGTTTTACTGAATGGCGCCGACGATCTTTCCTTGCGCGTTGTATTTTAAGAAGATAGGTACGACCGAACCCTGATAATGTTGCTCGATAAACTTCTTTACGGCCGCCGACGTGATAGCCTTGTCGAGCGCGACGATGGCAGGATTGTTCTCTTCGCCAGGCCGCACGACGATCACGTTGGCATAGGTCTTCGCAGCCAGAGAGTTCGCCTTCTCCGCTGCCAGCGCGTCCTTGATGTGGTAGCCCGCCTGGAGCGCGTAGTTGCCGTTGATGATCGCGTAGTTCACGTCCTGTTTCACGCGTGGCACGGCCGCCGGATCGATCTCTTCAATCCGAATGTGATGCGGGTTCCAGGTGATGTCGTTCGCCGTCTCCTGCAGGCTGTTCGGATTCTTCAATTTGATGAGGCCAATGCTCTGGAGAAGCAGTAGAGCACGCGCTTCGTTTGTGGTGTCATTCGGTACCGCGATGGTCGCCCCTTCCGGGATGTTCTTGAGGCTGTTGCTCCGGCCAGGGTAGAGTCCCAGCGGCTCAAAGTGCACGCTCACCGTCGGGATGAGGTGAGTGCCGTTTTTCTTGTTGTAGTCCTCGAGGTAAGGAATGTGTTGAAAGTAATTCGCATCGAGTTGGCCAGACGCGAGTGCGCGGTTCGGCTGGATGTAGTCGTTAAACACGACGACTTGTAGGTCAATGCCTTGCTTTGCAAGGATCGGCTTGATATAGTTCAGAATCTCAGCGTGCGGTTCGGGTGTGGCACCAACGCGCAGAACGATCGTCTTGTGCGGCGTGCTCGCCTCCGCGGTCGACGGCTCAGCTGGCTTGTCTGAGCGCACGATTCCCCAGACGATCGCGGCCACAGCTAAAAGACCGCCCAGGGCGATGGACATCCACTTCTTTGTCAAATCTGACCCCTCCACTCTAGGATGACGTGTGTGATATTCTAAATTCATATCGGTATACTATGAAAAACGCCGAGAGCTGTCAAGACGTTTCGTAGTTACCAGAGAACTTATGCTATTGTCACGACCAGGAGAGCTAGGAGAGAGGAGAGTTGCTATTGATCTGGCTGGATGGAATCACGCACGTCTACGAGAGCGGAAACCGTCCCGTCGTCGCCCTCGACGATGTCACGCTCCATATTGAAGCGGGAGACATTTTCGGCGTGATCGGTTTTTCAGGGGCGGGCAAGAGCACGCTTCTGCGCACCATCAACTTACTCGAGAAGCCATCGAGAGGGCGCGTCGTCGTCGATGGGCGCGAACTCACTGCACTCCCCAAGCGGGAGCTGCAAGAGGCGCGCAAGCGGATCGGTATGATTTTTCAACATTTTCATCTCTTGAAGTCGGCGACTGTGGAAGAAAACGTGCAATTTCCGCTCGCACTCGCGAAAGTTCCCTCGCAGAAGGCGAAGCGGCGTGTGGAGGACTTGTTGGCACTCGTAGGGCTCGAGGGCTATGAGAAACACTATCCGGCACAGCTGTCAGGCGGACAAAAGCAGCGCGTCGCCATCGCCCGGGCGCTCGCGAACGATCCCGTCGTCCTTCTGTGCGACGAGGCGACGTCCGCGCTCGATCCAGAGACGACGCAGTCGATCTTGGACCTGCTGGTCGATATTCACCAAAAGCTCGGTGTGACCATGGTCGTCGTCACTCACGAGATGTCGGTCGTGAGCCGCATCTGCCGCCACGTCGCCGTTATGGAGCAAGGGAAGATCGTCGAACAGGGCGGCGTGATCGACGTACTGCTCGAGCCGAAGTCGGCAGTCGCGAAGCGGCTGCTGGGCAAGCGCGACGGTCAGCTCGCAGGCCGATTCCCGGGTTATGAAGTGAAACCGGATGCGCTGCTGTGTGAAGCGATTCTACTGGGCGATCTCGCCTATTCACCCGTCCTTGCACAAGTGGCCGCCACGCACGGCGTGACGTTCACCATCCTGTCAGGGACCGTCGATGTGTTGGGCGGCAAGCCGTATTCCCACATGGTGCTTGATTGGCATGGCGATCTCGACAGCGTCCAGGCCGCCTGGCGCCGTCTGCGGGATGTCGGTGCGAAGGTGCGGCCGCTTCGCCTCGCCGCGGCAGGTGAGTTCGAGCTGGAGGTGACGGGTTGATGTTCTCGGACATCACGTGGGGTCAAATTGGACAAGCGTCGCTTGAAACCCTGTATATGGTCGCTTTATCGACGATCGGCGCCGTCGTGTTGGGGCTTCCCCTCGGCATTTGGCTGTACTTGTGCGGGCCAGGAGGTGTCGCCGCCAATCGCCCTCTGTATCAGGTGTTGTCCGTCGTCGTGAACATTGTCCGCTCGGTACCGTTCATCATCCTGCTCATTGCCCTCATCCCGATCACCGAGTGGATCGTCGGCACGTCGATCGGCGTCAATGCCGCGATCGTGCCCCTCGTCGTGGGCGCGGCGCCTTTTTATGCGCGCATCGCTGAGACGTCGTTTCGTGAGGTCGACCCCGGCGTCGTGGAAGCGGCCCAGTCCATGGGCGCGTCCATTTGGCAGCTCATCTTCCGCGTGTTGTTGCCTGAGGCGCGACCAGGGCTTATCTCCGGCGCCACGATCACAGCAGTGACGCTCATCAGCTATTCGGCGATGTCGGGCGTCATCGGCGGCGGTGGCTTGGGTGATCTTGCGGTGCGCTATGGCTACGAGCGATTTGAGACGGGCGTCATGCTGCTCACAACGGCGCTGATGATCGTCCTCGTCGAGATCATGCAGTGGGTGGGCGATCGCGCCGCATACCACTTTGCTCGCCGCGAGCGATGAGAAAGGAGAGGCGAGGGTGCAGTCGTATGACACGCTGATCCTTGGTGCGGGTACGGTGGGGCTGTCCATCGCGATCGCGCTCGCGCGCCGAGGTCGGCGCGTCGTGGCGTTCGATCCGCACCGGCCCCCGCACCCGTTTGGCAGTCACCACGGCGAGACGCGCATGTTGCGCGTGCTGTACAGCGAAGGGGTTGCGTACACCACACTGGCGCTCGTCGCCCGGGAAACATGGATGGCACTCGAAAGCGAAGCAAAGGCACAGGGTGTCCTGCCTGAGGGCCGTGTCCTTTTTCACCCTGTCGGCGTCGTAGGCATCATGTCCGCCGACGCACCGGAAGCGCGTCGTCTTGAACAAGCCCGCCGTGAATACAATCTCTCCGGCGGTCCATGCGAAAGCCTCGAGTCAAGGCGCAGGTTTCCTCACATTGCGGTGTCGACGGGCGAGATCGCCTACTGGGATCCGTTCGGCGGGATTCTGGAGAGCGACTTGTGCATGGAGACGATGCGCAACATGGCGGAGAAACTCGGTGTGCACTTCGTCTTCGGCGGGCCGCTGGCTGACATCTCGGTGAAGGCCCGAGCGGCCAGAGTGACGTGGGACACCCAAACGTATGAAGGGGAGATGCTTGTTCTCGCGGCAGGGGCTCACGCAGGTGCGGTCCTTCGGAGATACTTTCCCGAGTGGCAGGCGCCCGTCGTCCCCGTGCGAAAGGCGGTCGCCTGGTTCCCGAGTGTGCGACCTGTTTCACCTGACCTTCCTGCGTTCTACTGTTATGATGGCGATCACGCCTTTTACGGATTTCCAGATATGGGGACTGGCTACAAGGTGGGGCAACACGACGGCGGAGAGCCGTGTGATCCTGGTGCACTCGACCGCCAGTTCCGGGACAGGGATGCCACGCCGCTCGAAGCATGGGTCAGGCGGCGCTTGCCGCTCGCCAGCCCGCGGGCGGATCGGGGTCAGGTGTGTATGTACGCCATGACGCCAGACGATCACTTCATCTGCGACCGGCACCCGTGTTGGCCGCACGTGTACGCCGCCGTCGGGCTTTGTGGGCACGGGTTCAAGTTTGCTCCGGCCTTGGGGGAATGGATAGCCGAGGAGATCGCGGACGGTCGCGAGCGGCAAGAGTTAAGGTTGTTTCGAACCAGGCGCTTTGCCTAGTTCGTTCAACGGTGCCATCGCCAGTGTATCGCACGAAGCTTACGGACATCTTCTCCTTGAGTCATCGGATTGCCAACGGATTCCCTGAGGGAGAGGGGCTGCAGCACAAGTTCTGCCACTGCACGGGTGAAGCGATGGTCTTCGTTGCTCAACGGCCCCTCATCCCCCGGGAGCTCAGGTGACGTCCGGGATCGTTCATGGCGACGGAGACTTTGTCGAGCTTGATGCGCCTGCGTGAAGCCAGGCGCTTCGCGTGCGTCAGCTCCTACAACGTGGAGACCTTGGCCTCCCGGGCCGGGATGCCATTGATGCGCATGACACTCGTGCGGCCATCCACACTCACCGGTACTTCTCCAACCAGCGCGACCCGGCGTACGACGCGGCGTTGCTTGCCATAATCGTTGATGGCGTAATGCTGGGTCGCCCGGTTGTCCCACATAGCCACGTCTCCAGCCGACCAGCGCCACCGCACCGTATGTTCAAGCCGCGTGACATGACCTTGTAACACGGCGAACACGTGTGCAGAATCTGTGGCGGACAGGCCGAGAATTTTTTTCACGAACTGACCGAGAACCAACGTCCTTTCGCCTGTCTCGGGGTGCACGCGCACCACCGGATGTTCTGTTTCATAGACGCGTTTGGCAAAGACTTCGCGATGGTATCTCAAGGAATCCGCCGTGACATGTTCGCGCTGAGCTCCGTAGTCGTAATCGTTGGTATGCAGCGCCCATAGGTGGTCGGCGAGATCGCGAAGCTCAGGAGGCAGTGACTGATACGCGGCGGCTGTGTTAGCCCATACGGTATCGCCGCCGGCGGGGGGAACCTCAACGGCGCGCAGGATGCAGAACTTGGGATATGCGTCCACAAACGTGACATCCGTGTGCCACGCATTGGCTCGGCCTCCAGGGTGCTCTGCATCCAATTCGAAGATGTACTGTGTACCGTCTCGTACCGGAACGGTTGGATGGGCGATGGGTTCACCGAAGAGCCGTGCAAATGCTTCTTGCTCCGCATCGTCCAGATGATGTTGTCCGCGGAGGAAAACCACTTTGTGTTTGAGGAGCGTTTCACGGATCAAGTCGATCTGAAAAGGCCTGAGGTCCTTGGATAGACGGAGACCCCGAATTTCTGCACCGATATGGCCGGCGATAGGGATCACTTCCGGGGTATCTCCGCTGTGGGAATCGGTGAATGCTTGACTCATGTCATGTCATCCTCCTGTTCCTGTAATCCTCAGAGATTAGAAAATGATCCCTGAAGCCTGTGCTGTGGGCTTCAGGACTGAATTGCATCCGCCTTCGCATCAGCCGGCGGTCTCGGCGAACCCTGCGGAGGAGGTTCGTGCACAGGTGGCGTCGGATGTCATCCCCCCTCGAGTTCCCGCTGCGAAAACAAAAGAGGCCAGAACCCTTCGCGACTTGGGATTCCAGCCTCCGGTCTTCCGGTCAGCGGCTTGAAACATAAAATCCTATCGGTTTACTAGAGATACTAGCCGCCCAGCCCACTGTTGTCAATGCCCGTGGCCGAGCAAGACTTCCTCGTCCAGGAGAGAGTTCACTCCATTCCAATGCGATGGACGCATGTACGATGGACGCATCGAGCATGAAGGCCATAGCTTGCTTTCTCGCAGGAAATCACGGGTCTGGAACTTCGGATGAACCAACTCTCACACGTTTTCCGGTCATAAGCAACGAAGGGCACACAAAAGATGGCTGGCGCATAGGCCAGCCCAGTTCGAGAGGTCAAGGAAGGTTGAAGGAGTGGCAAGGGCGACGACGAAATGACAACAAACGCGCCGTCCAGCTCGCATTTAGCCCCGTTCCGCGGCTGGAACCTCGGCCGTTTGGCGTCCGCGGCGAGGTCGAAATCGTTCAGACCTTGCGGCGAAGTAAGATCCAATCACAAACAGAGCGGCGGCGATCTGTGCAATCACCGTTTCCCAGTTGTTAAAGATGGAGAACCAGGTACCCATCCAGTCTGGGATGGCCAGGGGGAACGTGTGCGTCGGAAGCCAGTGTGCCGCCTGCATCTCGTTGACCTGTTCACCGACCATGATTTCCAGCACGACGCCGAGCATGATGCCGGTGAAGACAAGCATGCGTTTGTAGGGCAACACCTGATGCGCGATGAAGGTGAAGTACCCCGTGACGCCGATGAGCACCAATGCAAATAGGGTGCCTAAGAGGACGATGTGGCCGCCCACCTGCAGTCGGATGCTCTGCAGAAAAATGTCCACTTCAAAGCCTTCACGGTACACGGAGGCGAACCCGAGGAGCACCAGGCCTTGGTATGCAACCGTGCGAACCGCCGTCCCATTGGAATCTTCCGCCTGTTCCATGGACGCGATGTACTCACGCTTCTTGCGGTTGTGGAAGGAGATCCATCCCGTCCAATAGATGCGGTGGAAGAACCAGTTCATGACGACCAGCAGAACTGCAATGGCGAAAAGCCCGGTTGCCGCTTGGATGTCCAATTCGGAAGCCGTATCAGCGACGAGCGCAAGGATGGACACGAGGACGATCCAAGTGACGAGCGTCGCACCGAGCCCGATGCCGGCGCCAAGGGCGATGGGCTTCCAATACACCTTCTGAGTTCGGACGAGCCCCGCGACCATGGCCGCAAGCACCATGATGCACTCAAGTCCTTCCCGGTACACGAGAACCGCAGTATCGATCATGGCGCCCAACGGCGTAAGTCCATGAGCCGTGGGATCCGGATCGCCTTTGGCGGTGATGCCCTGCCAAGCCAACACCGCGATGAGGAGTGCCCCGCCAGCTAGCACGGCGGCCGTCCGAAGCCCATTGCGCCGCATGCGTGCAATCCCTCCTTTCCTGTGGAATTTGCGAAAGTTGACCAACGGGATCAACTTTGCAAGGAACATGTTAGCAATTAGAGTTAGCTAACGTCAAGAGTTAGATCGATCTATCCGAAAAGGTTCGCCGTCATGGTCTAGGGTGGAGCTGTCAAGTGATGTACGGGTATTTGCCATGCGAAGATCTCGCGCAAGGCTGTTAGCGCGAAAAGGCGGATCCTTTGACCTGAAAGAATCGAACATTCAGGCAATCAATGTCGGGCTTCGGCAGGAGAGTTTCCGTGATGAGTTGACACTCGTGCCCTGATGTGAGCTATGATACAGTACGGTCGTACCGAAGGGGCTTCGGGATAGAATTCTACGATGAAGGGGTCTTCTCTATGGCAAAAACACCGATTACCGTGGCGTTCGGCGATGGCATAGGTCCTGAAATTATGACGGCAACGCTCCGCATTTTGGAGGCGGCGGGCGCGGAGCTCGAGATTGAGACGGTCGAGATCGGCGAAAAGGTGTACAAGCGCGGCATCGATAATGGCATGGATCCCAAGGCATGGGACAGCGTGCGCCGGACGCGCGTGTTGTTGAAGGCGCCGATTACGACACCGCAGGGCGGTGGCTACAAGAGTCTGAACGTCACGCTGCGAAAGGCGCTCAACCTATACGCCAACGTGCGCCCCACGGTGGCGTATAGCCCGTTTGTGGAGACTACCCATCCCAAGATGGACCTCGTGATTATCCGCGAGAATGAGGAAGACCTGTACGCAGGCATCGAGCACCGTCAGACGCAGCAGGTGTATCAGTGCTTGAAGCTCATCACGCAGCCTGGCTCGGAGCGCGTGATTCGGTATGCATTCGAATATGCGCGCGCGAATGGGCGGAAGAAGGTCACGTGCTTCGTGAAGGACAATATCATGAAGTTCACGGATGGCCTGTTTCACAAGGAGTTCGAGCGCATTGCGGCGGAATACCCGGATCTCGAGCATGAGACGATGATTGTGGACATCGGTGCGGCCCGCCTGGCCAACACACCCGAGCGTTTCGATGTGGTGGTGATGCCGAACCTGTACGGCGACATTCTCTCGGATGTGACGGCCGAGCTGTCCGGCTCTGTCGGGCTCGCGCCTTCGGCAAATATCGGCGACGGGTTCGCGATGTTCGAAGCGATTCATGGATCTGCGCCGGACATCGCGGGACAGAACATCGCCAACCCTTCCGGACTGTTGCTCGCGGCCGTCATGATGTTGCTTCACATCGGGCAACCGGCGGTCGCTGAGAAGATCCATCTGGCCTGGTTGCGCACCATTGAAGACGGCATTCACACCCGCGACATCTATCGCGAAGGATCGAGCCGGAAACTCGTGGGGACGGACGCGTTTGCCGATGCCGTGATCGAGCGCCTGGGCGAACGGCCGCAGATCCTGAAGCCTGTGTCGTACCGGCAGGATGCAGCCGCCGTGGCAAAGCGCATGTGGCAGCCTGGGCCGAAGGCCCAAAAGCAGCTCGTCGGCGTGGACGTCTTCCTCGATTGGGGGCCTGGCGCGCCGGACGATCTCGGCAACCAGCTGAGCCAAATCCGTGTGAACGACTTGAAGTTGGAGGTTATCACGAACCGGGGCATCAAGGTGTGGCCCAACGGCTTGCCTGAGACGTTCTGCACGGATCACTGGCGGTGCCGCTTCCGCAAGGAAGGCGGTGCGCCGGTTCAGGCCGCGGAGGTCGTGGAACTGCAACGCCGGATCATCGAAGCGGGCTTTGACGTCATCAAGACGGAAAATCTGTACACCTTCGACGGTGTCCCCGGGTTCTCGGCCGTGCATGGTTGATGTGCGGGCTGCCGGAGCCCAGGGATGGTGTTCTGAAAAGGGGCGTTCTCGAGTGTTTGCATCACTCGGGCACGCCCCTGCTTTTTCGTCTGGCGGAATTCCTTACATGAAAACAGAACGTTTGAGACAGGCTACGGGAAGATGAGGAAGAGTGGGAGGGTTGTGGTTGGCGGCCGAACAACGTGTGTTCCCCCGGACAGCGGCAGACGCCGCGCGTCAAATTGACGAAGCGCTGCGGCCGTGCCCTGATCTGCGGCTGGAGTCCTGGTCGACACAACGCGAGACAGGTCTCATCCTGTGGATCGATGGACTGGTGGATGCGGACAGGCTCCAGGAGGCCTTGGTCGCGCTGCGGCAAGGAGGAGGTCATCGGGCGAGAAGCGGGAAGGCGCTCAAACCGGGCGTGGCAACGGAGGAGGTGGTCACGCTCTCGGCAGCCATCCAGGCCCTCCTTGAAGGATGTGCGGTCGTCTTGCGAGACGATGCGCACTCGGCGTGTGTCTGGCGGCTGGAACGCGTCCCGGCGAGGGCCGTGGATCGGTCCGAAAATGAACCCACTCTGCATGGTCCGCAAGAAGCGTTCATCGAACGATTGGCCGTGAATATCGCCATGGTGCGAAAGCGCCTCAAGTCGCCGCGGCTCAAGATTGAGACGTTCACCGTCGGAGAGACGTCGCCGGGCACGCTGGCCATGATGTATGCGGAAGGCGTGGTGAAGTCCGATCTGTTGCGCGAGGTTCGGAGGCGCATGGCGCAGATCCGCGTGGATTACGTCGCGGATATCAACGAGGTGCGCGAGTTTATCAACGATCCGCGATTCTCGGTGTTTCCGACCACGGAGGAGACAGAACGGCCCGATCGCGTCGTGGCCGCGCTGATGGAGGGGCGAGTGGCGATTCTGGCCGACGGATCGCCGACGTGCCTCTTGGTACCCGTGACGTTCGCCATGAACCTGAGCTCGCCGGAAGATTACTACATGCACTATTCGCTTGCCCTGCCACTTCGGCTGTTGCGCTATCTGATGTTCTGGGCATCCGTGCTGCTGCCGGCACTGTACGTCGCCCTGTTGACGTATAACCAGGATCTTCTCCCAACGCCGCTTCTGGTGAGTGTGGCGGCACAGCACGCGGGCATCCCCTTCCCCACGGTCATCGAGGCCCTCGGCATGATGGTGGCGTTCGAGGCGCTGCGAGAGGCGGGCACCCGGTTGCCGCGAGCGGTGGGACAGTCGGTGAGCATCGTGGGCACGCTCGTCATTGGCGATGCGGCCGTGCGCGCAGGCCTTGTGTCGCCCGGGATGGTGATCATCGTCTCCGCGACCGGTGTGGCCTCCTTCACGTTGCCGGCCCTCGGACTCGTGCAGGCGACCAGGCTGCTCCAATTTCCGTTTGTCTTAGCCGCGAGTCTCTTCGGGCTGTATGGCATCCTCATGCTCGGCATCGCGCTGCTTGGCCGTATGGCTTCGCTGCGGTCGTTTGGCGTGCCGTATCTGGCGCCCATGGCCCCAACCTTCATCCGCGACATGAAGGACGTCATCATTCGCGCGCCCTGGTGGATGATGCAGGGCAGGCCCCGTCAGTTTGAAACCGTCGAGCGCCATCGCGTTCCTCCGCGCGCGCAGACCAAGGGATCTCGCTGGCGCCGGAGGGGACGCCCGTGACGCACCGGACAAGACCTGGACTCAAGCGCTGGCGGGCGATCTCGGCCGCTCTCTTTTTCGCATGCTTCGCGACAGCCTGCGATTACAACGACATCGACCATCTCTACATCACGACGGGCATGGGCGTAGACCGAGAGCAACAAGGCGTTCGCCTTTCGCTGGACCTGGTTCAACCCGGAGGTGCTGGTAACCCAGCGACGTCTGAGAGCTCGAATACGCAGGGCAACGCGCCGGATTGGATTGTCTCCACTGACGCGAACACCTTCGAGGACGCGATGAGCGAACTGCAGGCGCAACTGTCGCACGCGTTGTATTTGCAGCACAACGCGCTCGTGCTGTTTTCGAAAGACGCACTGCGCGACTTCGCGCCTGTCGCCGACGCCCTGGAGCGCAACCGTCAGTTGCGCAGAAGCCAGCTGTGGCTGGTCACGCCGGGTTCTGCCGAGAACGTGCTGAGGGGGTCGCAAGGGCAGACAGAGCCTATCTCGCTGGTCATCCGCGATCTCGTTGACGAGGCGTCGAGGCGGGAGACGTGTTTTGCGAGCGACGAACTCCATGTGGTCAAATCCTTGCTTCGCCCTTCGGGCGTCGCGCCGCTCGCGGCCGTGGATCTGGGGCGCGGCGGATCGCCCGAAATCGTTGGCCTAGCCTACCTTAGCCGGGACGGACGGGTGGATCTCGTCGAACGCGACCAGTTGCTCGGAAACGCCTGGTGGCTTGGGCGTACCTTGGACGTGCGCGAAACCGTTCCTTGGGTTGAACACGGGAAGCAGGGCGTCATTGGGGTGCATTGGCTGAGAACGTCGACGCGAATCGTGGTGAGCGGGGAGAAACGCCCCCCGACGTTGCGCGTCGTCTGGCGCGGCACCGGGGAAGTTGAACGGTGGGGGGCGAAGGCAAAGATGAGCGCCCAGACGTTTGCCCAACTGGAGTCCGCCATTCGTGAGGATGTGAGACAGCGTCTCGAATCGGCACTGGCACACGCGAAATCGGAAGACATGGATGCCTTCGGGTTTGCTAATGTGTGTCGAGAACGGGGGATCGAACTGCCGAACGGTGAGTGGAAAAATATATCTGTCGAATATGACATTGAGCCGCACATCGTTCACGGCCAACTGGCCAGCACGACGCCGTTTTCAGAGGGCTCAAGGGAGGGAGGACACTGAGATGACCAGCGTGTGGGCCGTGATTTGGGCGATTCTCGGTGCCCTCGTCGATGTTCGCAGGTGGGTGCCGAAGTCGTGGCGCGAATGGCTCGGATGGTTCGCGATGACCGCGGTCGCCATCGGCGTCGCGGTGGCAGCCGATCTCCACCTATGGCCCCGCGTCGGCGCGCTTCACCTTTTCGATCTCGCCTTTTCCGGTCCGACGGCGTGGCTCTATGGAGGGCACGCCGGGCCTTAGGAGGAATGTCGTGTGGTGCAGATCTCGCGGTATCAGCTCATCCTCATCCTGATTTGGACGGTGCTTGGCACCGGCATCGTGACGATGCCAGGGACCATTGCTCAGTTCACGCTTCGGGATGCGTGGATCTCAAGCTTTGGCCTCCTCCTCGGCGCAGTGATGTGCGCGGCCATTGCGCTTGCTCACGTGCGTCTGTTTCCGGGACGAACCCTCACGCAGGCCGCCATCGACGTGCTCGGACCGGTGTTCGGCCGCCTGTACGGCATCTGGTATCTCGCCTATGGCTTTGTGACCATGGCCACCGTTGGCCGCGAGATGAGCGCGTTCATTGGCATCTCTGTGTTGCCCAACACCCCCGATTTCCTCTTGGCCGCCATCGCGTTCGCGGTGTCCATGTACCTGTCGTACCTCGGCCTCGAGGTGGTGGCGCGCGTCAACGAGTTCATCGTGCCGCTTTCCGTCTTGGTTTCACCGATCCTGCTTCTGCTCGCGATTCGCCTGTTTGACCCATCCCCTTTCCAGCCGTTTCTCGGCGATCCCGTGAGCGCCGCATGGCGAGCCGCGGTCGTTCCGGCCTTCGCCTATGGGCTCGAGTTTTCCATCGCGCTCCAGTGGGTCCCTGCGCTTCGCACGCCCCGCACGCTGCCGTGGGACATTCTCATTGCGGGCGCCATTTGCGCCTTCATGCTGGCCGCGCTGGTGACGTTGACGATAGGGGTGCTGGGCGATCCCGCCCGCTATTTGAACTATCCCGTTCTGGAACTCGTGCGCGCCATCCGCCAAGGCAAATTCGTCGAGCGCCTGGACACCCTGTACGTCATGGGGGTCGCCATCACGCTCGTGATAAAGCTCGCAGCTTTTCAACTCGCCGTGGGCGAGGCCGTGAAGGACGTCAGCGGATCGCCCGAACGCACCTGGATTCCCGTCCCCGTCGCGCTTCTCGGATGGTCGCTCTCGAATTACCTCTTCCGCAACGTCTTTGATCTGACGAACTTCATCCTGCGAGACGTGCCGAGCTACTTCCTCGTCACCGTGGTGTTGCTCCCCGGGGCGCTGTATGCCATTCGCGCGCTACAGGAGGCGAAAGCTAGACGCAGGTTGCCAAGCACATAAAATGCCGCGATCCAAGGCATGGATATGACGGGACACGCACAAGGATGGAGGAGATGTCATGCGACAGTCGGCCGAGCCGCTGGTGAGTCAACCCATCAGCCGGACGCTGGAGCACAACGTCAATTACATCAATCAGCTCCTCGGTGTTGGCGTCACGTGGGACATCATGGCAAAACCGTTTCGGTATGGCCGCCTCAACATGATGTCGTACGTGACGAACGGGTTTTTTCTCACGATGAACGTCGTCCTGGTGCTCGACAGTTTCCATCGCAACGTGGAGGCGTTCGAACGGGAGCGCCAAGGTCAGGATTACGACATCGAGGAACTCGTGTTTTACCTGAACACGCACATCGACTTCGTCCAGGTGCAGGTCGTGGATCAGATGACGGACGCCGTGCGCTTCATCCTCTCCGGCCCGCTCGTCACCTTCATCGACGGTTATGACAAAGTGCTCGTCGTGGACACGCGCGTCTATCCCATGCGCGGCATTGAACCGCCCATGATCGAGCGCGTGGTGCGCGGCAACCACGACGGATTCACCGAAACCATGCTCATGAACACGACCCTCATCCGCCGGCGGCTCCGGGATCCGCGCCTGCGCAATGAACTGTACCAGGTGGGCGATCGCGGCCAGACCGACGTGAGCCTCATGTACCTGAAGGACGTCGCAGACGAGGAGACCGTTTCGTCCATTCGAGAGCTTCTCCGCAGCGTCAAGACGGGCGGCATGATGATGGGCGAACAGCAACTCGTCGACCTGATCGGCAAGGTCAAGTGGAATCCCTATCCCATCGTGCGCTATACGGAACGGCCGGACGTCGCGGCGACGGCGCTCATCGAAGGCCACGTGGTGATTGTCGTCGACGCCACGGCGGAGGTCATTATCGCGCCCACGACCTTCTTTCAGCACATTCAGCACCCGCAGGAGTATCACTCCTTTCCGCTCGTGGGCACGTACTTGCGCTGGATCATCGTCATTTCTGTGTTCTTGAGCATTTTCCTTCCAGGTATTTTCATGCTCGCCAATCAGCACCCAGGCATGCTGCCGCCGTGGGCCAAGTTCTTTATGGCAAGCCGCAACGATCCGCTGCCTCTGTGGGCGCAGTTGTTATTGGCAGAGTTCGCGCTCGACGTGCTGCGCCTCGCAGTGCTGAACATTCCGGTGACCTTGTCGAACGCCATCGGCATCGTGTCCGCCTTGCTGTTTGGCCAGTTTGCGACCCAAATTCAATTGCTTCAGCCCGAGGTTTTGGTCTACATGGGTGTCGTCATGCTCGCGCAGTACGCGACGTCGTCGTTTGAATTGGCCTCTGCCAATCAAATGGCGCGCATTTGGATCATGCTCTGGACAGCAGCGCTCAACTGGGGAGGCTTCGTGCTGAGCACGGCGTCCTGGTTCCTCCTGCTTCTGACCACCAAATCGTTTGGCAAACCGTACCTGTGGCCTCTGCTCCCGTTCGCTTGGAGAGACGGCATGCGCGATGTGCTCGTGCGCTGGCCTTCGAGCGATCTCGGCGGTGTGCCGGCCATCTTTCGCAATCGGCGCCGCGCGCGATGACGGGCACCTGCTCGGTGAGGTGGGCGCGCGATCCACGCCCTTTCTGATATAGTGGTCGTGGTTCTACTTCGCTGGGGGTGTGAAGGCATGATTCTGGTGACTGGAGCGGCCGGATACATCGGCTCGCACACGTGCGTGGCGCTCTTGGAATCCGGTTACGACATCGTCGCCATCGACAACTTTGCGAACTCGAAGCCGGAGGCGCTGCGGCGCGTGGCCGAGATCGCAGGCAAGACGTTTCCGGTTCACTCGGTGGACATGTTGGATGCGCAGGCCTTGGACGCCGTGTTTCAGGCCTACGCCTTTGAAGCTGTCGTTCACTTCGCGGGCCTCAAGGCGGTCGGGGAATCGGTGGCGCAACCGCTGCGGTATTACCGGAACAATCTCGTAAGCACGTTGCACCTGCTCGAATCCATGGAACGCCATGGCGTGAAGAAGATCGTGTTCAGCTCGTCCGCCACCGTGTATGGGGCGGCGAACGAAATGCCGCTCAAGGAGGACATGCCCATCTCGCCCGTCAATCCGTACGGACAGACGAAGGCGATGATCGAACAGATGTTGCGGGACGTCGCGGCGGCGACGGCCGATTTCGGGGCGGCGCTGCTCCGGTATTTCAACCCTGTGGGGGCCCATCCATCCGGCCGAATTGGCGAGGACCCGCAGGGCATACCCAACAATCTGGTTCCCTATGTGGCACAGGTGGCGGTCGGCAAGCGCCCGGAGGTGGTGGTGTTTGGCGGGGATTATCCGACGCCGGACGGCACAGGCGTGCGCGACTATATCCACGTCATGGATCTGGCGGAGGGTCACGTGCGCGCGCTCGACTGGGTGTTGTCGAACACGGGCGCCGAAGCGTTCAACCTCGGAACCGGAAAAGGTTCCAGTGTACTCGAGGTCATTCGCGCGTTTGAGCGCGCGAGCGGCAGGCCGATCCCATACCGCATTGGGCCCAGGCGCCCCGGAGACGCTGCCGTGAGCTACGCTGATCCTTCCAAAGCCGAGCGCGTGCTTGGCTGGAAGGCCACGCAGGACCTCGACGCGATGTGCAGGGACACCTGGCGCTGGCAGTCCCAAAATCCCAACGGTTACGATCCCGCCTGACACCCTTCAGCGGGCCCCGAGAAACGGCAACCTCCGCATCGCCCGAGCGAGGGGCTCGCCGATCACCGGGATCCGCGCGATCTCGTCGATGGTCGCGAGTCGGAGGTACACGGCCGACGCGACGTACGTGATCATCCCGACTGCGGCGCAGAGCGCGAATTGCATCCACGCCGTCTGATTCGTGGCGTGATGCTGCACGCCGCGCATGGGGAGCCAAGCCAGCGCTGCCGCGATCGCCATCTTGAGGGTCATGCGCAGATCGAGGTCCAGGTCGTGATAGCGGCGGACGGCGAGCATGGCGAGAACCGTGGCGACGATTCCGCTCGCCGCCACAGCCGATGCCAGACCTTGGATCCCTTCATGTCCGACGGCGACAAATTCATAGACGCAGGCCAGACGGGCAGCGCTCGAGAGAAACGTGATGGCGGTCGACACGAACGCCCGGTTCAAGCCCTGGAAGACGGCGAAGAGCGGATCGCTGAGATACAGGAACAGGCAGGACGGCGCAAGATACACGAGCAGCTGTCCGGCGGTCGGATTGCGGTACAGTGCCACCGCCGCGTCCTGTCCGGACGCGGTGAAAAAGGCGACGGCAAACAGCGCGACAAACGCCGCAGCGTGGATGGACTGGGCGATCCGGCGGGCGACGAGCCGCTCGTCGTGGAGGGCCGCGGCTTCCGAGATGGCCGGGACGATGACGGAGGAGATGGCGCCGGACAACACGGTCGGCATGAATAGAAGTTCCATCGCCATGCCGAAAGCCCCGTACATGGCCGTGGCTTCGCGCCGATCCACACCGGCGTCTCGAAATGCCTGATACATCACCGCGGGCTCTGCCGCGAAGGCGATGACCCCGAGCACGTTCGACAGCATGGTCGGCACGGCGATCTCGGCGAGATCGCGCCAAACGCCGCGGGCGGGCGGATGACCTTGTGGATGTCCGGCGAGCGCTCGGCGATCGCGCAGCAAGTAGGTGGCGAGCATCGTGAGATACCCGGCGAGCTCGCCCATTCCGCCGCCAATGACGAGCGCGAGCGCGCCGTAGCGAACGCCCCACGGGCCCATCCAGATCATGAGCGGTACCGACGTCGCCGCACGCACCGAGGTCTCCACGATCCAGGCGAGCGCAGGTGGGGTCTGGTTCTGGATGCCCATATAAAATCCGCTCATGACCGACGAAAGGCTGACGATGGGAATGCGAAAGACCATCGCCAAAAACGCCGGGACGGCGCGGGGGTCCATCCAGCGGGCGAGCTTTGGCGCCAGGGCGAACGCGAACAGGACCATCGCCGTTCCGGACAGGGCGCTCCACGCGTTGGCCGTCGTCCACGCTCTGCGCGCTCGGGCGATGTCTCCGACGGCGAGGTTTTCGGCGATGACCTTGGAGATGGCGGGCGGCAAGCCGAAGGTGGCGATGGTCACGAGCAAAAAATAAGGAGGGCTGATGGTCTGGAACAGCCCAAAGCCTTGGGCGCCCATCGTGCGGGCCATGACCATCTGGACGCCGAGGGCCATGGCCCGTGTCACGATGCCGGCAAACGCGAGAACGGCCGCGCCGTGCAAGAACGACTGTCGCGCTCGGGTCATTGCATCCACCCCACATCTTCGTCACCGAAAGGGTATGTCACACCTTCTGGACAAAGACCTCGAAATCGGCGGCAATCGGAAGAGAGGTTCATTTCCGTCAATCGCTTGAAGTCACTTTGAACTCGCAGCGCTACCCTCGGATCAGAAACGGTGCGAGGACGTGGGACCATCCGGCCTCGTCCCGCGCTCGAGATCAGAAAGTTACGGGGGAAGCGGAAGATGAAAGCGAAGACGGTTTGGCTGTCTGCTGCGGTTTGGTTCATAGCGGCAGGCGTTACGGGATGTGGTGTGGACCGCGGCCCTGAGCCGGGTGGAGCCGCGGATGTGGCGGTGAAAGCGGTCGCCAATGAGACGCAGAATTCTTTCACCACGGCGCCCTCTGCGTCAACCGGAACCCAGGCGGCGCAAGGCGGTGCGACCGGCGCTCCATCCGCCGTGCAAAGTCAGCCGTATCCGGTCGTCAACACGCATGTGTCTCCGAAGGTCTACGGCATGCGGAAATTTCCGTACCCGTATGAAGCCATGCTGGCCATTTCCTCTGACGCCGACAGCGAGACGTTGAGGAAGTTCAACCTGATCCATGAGTTCATCAATACGACGGAGATGACGCCGCTCGGCAAGGGCCTGGGGCTCGACTTCGCGGACTCCTTCTTCATGTATAACGGAGACAACCTGCCTGGCTATGTCGATATCCATCACGAGCCGATGTCCGACGAGCTGAGTTGGTTCAAAGGGGTATCGAATCAGCCCTATGCCGCGGCCATCCTCAATCACTACATTCACGTCGGCTGGATCGACACGATGCACACATTTGGCGACTTCAGCCAGCGCAATCAGAACGAGACCCTGTTTTCCAGAAAGCTCGCCATCCAGGCCATCGACACGTTGAAAGCCGATGGAGACTTCCTGACGGTCTGGACGGATCACGGCAACAAGTCGAACGTCGACAATTTCGGCGATTACGGCAAGACGCCATTTTACGACTATCAACAGGGCGCGAATCCGTGGTCCAAATACTATCACACGGACCTCACCATTCCGTACGGAATCCGGTTCGTGTGGCCGGACGGGGCGAGTGACCAGTTCGGCATGCGTTCGATGATTTACCCGCTGAAGCTGCCCGATGGGCGGGAAGTGTGGGGATTCTGGCGCTACACCTCGGAGGGGTTCAACGCCAAGGGAGATCCGGAGTGGAACTGGACGCCGTTTGGACTCGACGAGCAGCTGTCGCCCGCCCATTTGGAGGAACTTGAGCGCGATCACGACTACGCCATCGTGGCTCAACACCTGTGCGGAACGACTTATCCGGGCGTGTTGCCGCAGCCGGCGGTCGAAGCGCTCCGGCGCTTGGCGCAACAATATCATGAGGGAAAGATCCTCGTGACGCGCACGAGCCGCCTTTTGAACTACAACGTGGTGCAACAATACGTCTCCTATCGTGTCACCTACGAAGGCGGCAAAGCGTACATTCACATCATGGCCATTCTCGATCCCGTCTTTGGCGCGTATGTCCCGACCGTGGACGACGTTCGCGGGCTGACGTTTTACACGTCCAACCCCGCCAAAACGGTCATCGAGATTCGCAACACGCCGATTCCGGCCGATCTGATTCAGGAAAATCGGTCGGACGGCGTCGCGCCGAGCATCGGCATCAAGTGGTGGCCCGTGGACACGACCAACTATGCCGAGACGGCGCCTGACATCTATTGACCGACGTTTGCAGACGGGATATTCATCAAAGCCATCGGGGCCGTGCCGCGCATCATCGTGGCACGGCCTTCGTCGTCTCGCCTCCCTGGGCGATCACCCATGGGCGCGGCGGCGCATACCCTGAGGCGTGGGTCGGCGCTGCCGGCCAAGTGAGGGGTGACATGCGAATGACACCACGAAGCACGGGGTCCAAGGCCACCCGAGCGGTGGACGCCAGGCGAGCTGCGGGCGTGATCGACCTGTATGAGCGGGGCCATATCGATCTCAACGACGCGCTCGCCAGAATATCAGGCGTGGACGAGAGCGATGCGTCGGTGGCGTTGCCAATCGACAAGCGGCGCATCAACGAACTTTTGCGGGAATTGGACGATCTCGTCGGGCTCGACGAGGTCAAACGGATGGTGCGCGAGATTTTCGCGCTGGTCTACGTGCAGCGATTGCGCCGCGAGCATCGCCTGAAGGCGGATCCGACGGTTTTGCACATGATCTTCTACGGAAATCCGGGGACGGGGAAGACCACGGTCGCGCGAATCCTGGCCCGAATGTTTCACGAATGCGGCCTGCTCGAGAAGGGCCATTTGGTGGAGGTAGAGCGCGCGGATCTCGTGGGCGAATACATCGGTCACACGGCGCAAAAGACGCGTGAACAGATTCAGAAAGCCCTGGGCGGCGTTCTGTTCATTGACGAGGCGTACTCGCTCGCGCGCGGCGGAGAGAAGGACTTCGGCCGCGAGGCCATCGATTGTTTGGTCAAGGCGATGGAGGATCACAAGCACGAGCTGATCGTGATCCTGGCCGGCTATGAGCGCGAGATGCGCTGGTTCCTCAGCACCAATCCCGGGCTTCCGAGCCGCTTTCCCATCCAGATCCGGTTTCCGGACTACGATGTGGACCAACTCGTGCAGATCGCGAAAAAGACGCTCGCGGAGCGAGACTATCGGATGACGGCCGAGGCCGAGTGGGCGCTCAGAAGTCTGCTTCAGCGGGCGGTTGGCGAAGCTCGGCTTGAACCGTTTTCGAATGCGCGATTTGTCCGCAATCTGGTGGAACGCGCCATCCGCCGCCAGGCGGTGCGGCTGTATGACGAACCGCGGCCGAAGCGAGACGCGCTGATGCTGATTGAGGCGCGGGACTGGCAAGGGGATGGTGGCCAATGAGCGACGTCGTGATCGTCGGTCGGGCGAACGCGGGGAAAACCTCGGCTTGCCTCCGCCTGGCGCGGGCGCTGGGCGTGGAAGATCTGGTCTGGATGGTGGAACGGACGGACGGCGCGCGAGAGCGGCGGAGATTGCCGATCCGTGAGGCCGAGCGGTGGCTCACGTCGGGTGAACCTCATTCGACGCGATGGCTTCAGACGCTCACCATCCCCGTCGCAAGGGGCAAGTCGTCCCGCACGGTCGACATCGTCGACAGCGCGGGGCTGGCCGAGGGTCGCGTCCGGGATGAGGCCGTGCGCCGGGCCATGGGACAGACGCTGCGAGCGCTGGTGGCCGCAAAGGCCGTGCTGCACGTGATCGACGCGGCGGACATCGGGCGCGCCCTGCAGGTGTCTCCATCGCCGTTTCACGCGCTTGACGAACAGCTCGTGGCCATCGGCCGCACGAAGGCCTTCTACCTCATTCTCGCCAACAAAATTGACCTGCCGTCTGCCGATCGCGGCGTGGAGTGGCTGCGGGCGCGCCTGCGCGACGCGCGCGTGATCGCCACGTCCGCCAAGACGGGCGCGGGCTTTGACGAGGTGAAGCGGTATGTATGGAAGCTGGCTTGACCTCGTCCGCCTGTTTGGCGCACTGCTCTTCGCGGGCCTCGCGGTCAAGTGGATGGACGATGTGCTGGACGTGGATTACGACCTGTGTCAAGGACAGCGCACGCTCGCCGCGCGCTTTGGCCGAGCCGCCCTGCCGTACGCCTTGGCGATCATGGCGTGCGCCGTGGGGCTCGCGGAAGCCCCGGCCATCGCCGCGTTCCTCGGCGCATACGCCGTCGGAATGTTTGCGCGGCCGTTCGAGCGCATGCCGTCCCAACTCCCGGCCTGGGCCGAAAGTGTCATCGCGCTCTGCCTGTGCGGGCTCATCGCGGGCTGGCGGGGGGCTCTCTGGGGGGCTTCCTTCATGTTCGCGGTCGACTGGTTGGACGATCTCGTCGACAGGTTCCGCGATGCGGAGACGGGCCAATGGAACGCGGTCATCCGATTTGGCCTTGTCGAGGTGCTCGTCTCGATTCTCGGCGCGATGGCGGTTGCCATTTATGCAAATGCGGTGTGGAGTGTGGTCGGATTGATCGCCTTGGCGGCGGTGACGGCCATTGCCGAATTGACAACGGCGAAACTGGTCTCGGAGAATCGGGGGGAAGGGCCATGGTCGCATCTCTCCTGACGGGCCTCATCCTGTTGTTCGTGGCCGCGTCGTTTCATGTCGGGCGGCGCGTCGGCTTTCGGTCTGGAGTCGAGGTCGGCCGGGCGGAAGCGCCCGTCCTGCTTCGCATGCGGTATCAGCTTGAACAGCGCTGTCCAATCTGCGATGATAGCGGAGGATTATCGGGCGAGGAGGCGGAGCGCGAGCGCCGTGGAAGCTGAGAAGGCCGTTCTCCTGGTGTGGCAGCGGAGCGACGAATCTTCGGATGACGTCGCGTACCGGATGGAGGAATTGACAGGCCTTTGCGAGGCCGCGGGGGCCAAGGTCGTGGGAAGCGTCATCCAGCGGCGGCGATCGCCGGATGCGCGCTGGTATCTCGGCCAAGGCAAGGTTGAGCATCTGCGCGATCTCGTCGCGGCGACGGGCGCGGACCTTGTGGTGGCGGACGCGGAGCTCAAACCGACGCAGGCGCGCAACCTGGAGGATGTCGTCGACCGCCGTATTGTCGATCGCACCGTGCTGATTCTCGACATCTTTGCGCGCCGGGCCGTGAGCCGGGAGGGCAAGCTTCAGGTCGAGATCGCGCAACTCAAGTACTTGTTGCCCAGGCTCGCCGGCCGCGGAGCGGCGTGGTCTCGCTTGGGCGGCGGTATTGGCACGCGCGGGCCGGGCGAGTCGAAGCTGGAGCTCGACAGGCGGCGCATTCGGGCGCGGATCAGCAAGCTGGAACATGAGCTGGCGGCTCTCTCCGCCCATCGCGCGCGGCTGAGGCAACGGAGGACGCGGGACAGCGTGGTGGTGGCGCTGGTCGGTTACACGAACGCCGGCAAGACGACGGTGCGCGCCCGCTGGGTGGCGGATCGCGGCCGGGTGGTGGAGGCGGCTGGACGCGATCGGCTGTTTGACACGCTCGACGTGACTGCACGGCGCGTGTTCTCGCCGGCGGGCGAACCCTATGTGGTGACGGACACCGTCGGCTTCGTCGAAGATCTGCCGCATCACTTGGTTCAGGCGTTCCGGGCGACGCTGGAAGAGGTGGCGTATGCGGACGTGATCGTCATCGTGGTGGACGCTTCCCGCGCACCGGATCGGCATCTGCGGGCGACGCGGCAGGTGCTGGCGGATCTCGGCGCGCTGGACAAGCCCATCGTCACGTTCTACAACAAGATGGACGTCGCAGTCTGGCAACCGCCGCCCGATCTCGAGGCGCAGCAGACGGTCTACGGAAGCGCGTCAGCGGGCGATCTCGAGGCGTTGTACCAGGCGGTGGAAATGAGGCTGCATCAGGCGAAGGAGACGGCGAAGTGAGGATGTTAGCACAACCGAAGCAGGAGGAGATCGAAGCCTACGTGGCCGCGTGCGAGCGGCAGATCGAGGTGTATCAACGCAGATCGGAGGCCATTGCGCTGGCGAACCAGGAGCGCGTGCTCGAGGCATTTTGGCGGCACGAGGTGGCGCAGTTCGATCTCGTCGGGTCGACGGGGTACGGTCTCGGCGACGCGGGGCGGGAAAAGCTTGAGGCCATCTACGCCGACGTGTTCGGCGGCGAGGCCGCTCTGGTGCGCCCGCAGATCGTCTCAGGGACGCACGCCATTGCGCTTGCGCTGTTCGGGTGTCTGCGGCCGGGCGACCGCCTCGTGGTCGCGACAGGCGTTCCGTACGACACGCTTCACCCGACGCTCGGGCTGCGGCCGGCGGTTGGCTCGCTCGCGGAGTATGGCGTGGAGGTCGAGATCGTCCCGTTGGCAGAAGACGGCGGCATGGATCTTGCGGCCATCGAGCGGGCGGTGTGTGCGCCGGACGTCAGAATGGTGCTGTTTCAGCGATCGCGCGGGTACGGCGAGCGGCAGTCGTTCTCCATTGCGGAACTGGAGGCGGCGTTCGCGGTGGTGAAGCAATCGAAGCCCGAGGCGTGGATTGGCGTGGACAACTGCTACGGCGAGTTCGTGGAGGAGCGCGAACCCTGTCATGTGGGCGCCGATGTCGCGATGGGCTCGCTCATCAAGAACCCGGGCGCGGGGCTCTGCCCGACGGGCGGCTACGTGGTCGGACGCCGAGACATCGTGGAACGGGTGGCCGCGCGGCTCGTCGCGCCGGGAACGGCCGCCGAGTATGGGCCGACGGGGCCGTACCTCCTGACGATGTTTCAGGCTGCGTTTCTCGCTCCGCACGCGGTGCTCCAGGCGGTCAAAGGCTCGCGGCTCATGGCGGCCGCGCTCCAGGGGCTCGGATTTCGCGTGTCGCCCGAGCCTGGCGCGGATCGAACGGATCTCATCCTGTCGGTCGAACTCGGCGCGCCGGACCGCCTGCTCGCGTTTTGCCGGGCGATTCAAACCGTGGCACCGGTCGACGCGCATGTGCGGCCGGAACCGGCGCCGATGGCGGGATACGCCGATCCCGTCGTGATGGCTGCGGGGACATGGATTCAGGGGGCTTCCCTGGAATTGACGGCCGACGCGCCGATGCGCCCGCCGTATGTGGCCTACGTGCAGGGCGGTCTCACGTATGAACATGCGGTCATCGCGGTGCGGCGAGTCGTGGCCGCCGTCGCGCCGTTTGCGTCAAAGAATATCACGTGAGTGATTGTCGCGGCGCGCCCTCCATGTTACGATTAGTGTCAACAGGTCGCACAGGGAGGGGCGCGCCGTGGATTTGGAAGAGCGCAGGAACATGCCCTTGTTTTCGATTGGCACGGTGCAAAAGCTGACGGGGCTCAGCGCACGGCAAATCCGGTACTACGAAGAACACGGATTGATCCAGCCGGCGCGCACGCCCGGAAATCAGCGGCAGTTTTCGTTCGCCGACGTGGAGCGCCTGATGCAGATTCGGCAGTTGCTCGACGAAGGTCACAACATCGCGAGCGTGAAGCGCAACCTTCTGGAGAAGGACAAGCGGCCCAGGGCCAGTCGTCCGTTGGCGACCAAAGACGTGCCGGATTCCGAAGTTTATCAGTGGCTTGAACGCGAGCTGATGGAGCGAAGGCAAACGGGCGAGTTTCAAGGAGATCTGTCCCGCTTCTATCGCCACCGCTGAGTGAGCCGCGAGGGAGGACTGTATGCGCAAAGAATACACAAAAGAAGAAATATTGAAACTGGCTGAAGCGAACGACGTGCGCTACGTGCGTCTCCAGTTCACCGATCTTCTCGGCATTGTGAAGAACGTGGAGATCCCGGTCGATCAGTTGCCCAAGGCGCTCGACAATCGGATTATGTTTGACGGTTCATCGATTCAAGGCTTCGTTCGCATCGAGGAGTCGGATATGTATCTCGCGCCGGATCGCTCGACGTGGCTCGTCTTTCCCTGGGATACGCCGCAGGGCAAAGTGGCGAGGCTCATCTGCGATGTGAACCTTCCGGACGGCACGCCGTTTGCAGGCGATCCGCGGTCGGTGCTCAAGCGCGTCTGCGAGAAGGCCAAGGCCATGGGCTTTTCCGCGTTTAACGTCGGCCCGGAGCCGGAGTTCTTCCTGTTCAAGTTGGATGTAAACGGAAAACCAACGCTCGATCTGAACGACGAGGGAGGCTACTTTGACTGGGCGCCGGTCGATCTCGGCGAGAACTGCCGCCGGGATATCGTTCTGGCCCTGGAGCAAATGGGGTTCCAGATTGAGGCGTCTCACCACGAGGTTGCACCGGGACAGCACGAGATCGACTTCCGCTATGCCGAGGCGGTGGAAGCGGCGGATAACCTCACGACGTTTCGCTTGGTCGTGAAGACGGTGGCGCGGGAACACGGCCTGCACGCGACGTTCATGCCCAAGCCGCTGTACGGGATCAACGGATCTGGTATGCATACCCATTTGTCGCTGTTCCGCGACGGGCAGAACGCGTTCTACGATCCAGACGGCGAGATGGGGCTCAGCCAGACGGCGCTCCACTTCGTCGCCGGCCTGTTGGAGCACGCCCGTGCCTTCACCGCCATCTGCAACCCGCTCGTGAATTCGTACAAACGGCTCGTGCCGGGGTATGAGGCGCCGAGTTACATCGCGTGGAGCGGCAAAAATCGGTCGCCGCTCGTCCGCGTGCCCGCCGCCCGCGGCATGTCAACGCGAGTCGAGGTCCGAAGCCCCGACCCGAGTTGCAACCCGTACCTCGCCATCGCTTCTCTGCTTGCCGCCGGTTTGGACGGGATCGAGCGGGAGCTGGAGCCGCCTCCGCCGGTCAACCGGAACATCTATATGATGACGGAGGCGGAGAAGGAAGAGGCGGGCATTCGCAGCCTGCCGTCAAACCTGAACGAAGCGTTGGACGCGCTGATCCGGGATCCGGTGATCATGGAGGCGTTGGGCGATCACGTCCTGTTGCACTTCATTGAGGCCAAGCGGATCGAGTGGAACATGTTCCGCACGCAGGTGACGGAATGGGAGCGCGAGCAGTACTTCACCATCTACTGAAGGACGGCAAAGGGGTGGCCGCTCAGCGGTCACCCCTTGATCGCTGTCCGGAGAGCGGGCGGCGCGGTGGAGCTGCGCATCACGATCTCCGAATTGAGCACGATTTTCGTCGTCGTCTTGCGGACGCCTTCGATGCGTTCGAGCAACAGCTGCGCGCCGAGGGAACCGTAGTTATAGGCGGGTTGAACGGCCGCGGTCGCGAGCGAGTCGACCGAGGCGAGATCGTCCGTATTTCCGAAGCTGACCACGCTGATATCCTCTGGAATCCTGAGTCCAAGTGCGCGAAGCCTGCGGACGATGTGCGCATATTGAAACATGTTGCCCAAAAAGAGCGCGGTGGGGGCATCGGGGCGGCGCACCAGCTCGTCCACAAACGATGCGTCCATTTCCCTCGTCATGGGGGCCGTGAAGATGAGCCGGTCGTCCACGGGCAGTCCTCTTTGAAGCAACGCATCGCGATACCCGTCGATCCGCTCGCGGCTCGACGCGCTGTGCAAAGGCCCCACCACGGCGGCGATCCGTTCATGGCCGAGATCGAGAAGATGTTCGACCAACCGGCGCGAGGTCTCGCGAATGTCGCCCTTGACGAGGTCGGCGTCAAGTCCTTCGATCTCGCGATCGATCAACACAAACGGCACCTGGTTCTCGAACAGCCTGGCGAGCGTTTCGCGCGAAGGATCGCCGACGGGCACGACGAGCGCGCCGCGGACGCGATAGTCAAGACACATCTGCACGTACTCCTGCTCTTTGTCAAGATCCTCGTCCGTGTTGGCGATGAACACGCGGAAACCATGCTTGCGCGCCACGTCTTCCATGCCGCGCGCGATGAAGGTGAAAAACGGATTGGTGATGTCCGGAACGATGAGCATCCAGGTGTCGTGCGTCGACGACTGCTGCCCTTTCGGGACGTAATGGAGTTCCTGCATCGCCATGAGCACCTTCTGGCGCGTGGAAGGCTTCACGTATCCCGAGCGGTTCACCACGCGCGACACGGTCATGATGGAGACACCCGCGCGCTTCGCGACATCTGCCATGGTCGTCATGCGTTCACCCCGCCCTCTCTGTGTCCTCCTAGTGTGAATGATAACATGTTGACAACGCATTTTCGAGGGTCGTATACTTCAGATGAACTTTGAAAGAAATCGCATTCATTCAATCGCGTTCTTGTTTGTCTTTCATGTTAATTTAACAGTTAGGTTAACTGCTGTTCGCTTGCGACTTGCGAGCACAGGAAGGGAGGCGGTTCCGCGTGGCGCCGAAGATCTTACAGCTTTCGCCGGTCGACGATGTGGCCGTCGCGCTCGAACCGCTCGACGCGGGTGAGGCGGTGGAGACGCCTTTGGGGGTCGTCGCAGCTCGTGCGCCGATTCCGCTCGGCCACAAGTTGGCCATCCGGCGCGTCTCATGCGGAGCGCCGGTGCGGAAGTATGGTTTTCCCATCGGCGTGGCCGCGCAGGACATCGAGCCGGGGGAGTGGGTGCACACCCACAACCTGCGCACGGCGCTCACGGAACGCGGTTCATACGTGTATCGCCCGAGCGGATCGCCCGCGCCCGTGCTGGACGATGGGTTGACGTTCATGGGGTATGTGCGGGCGGACGGCCAGGTGGGCGTACGGAACGAGATCTGGATCCTGAACACCGTGGGATGTGTCAACAAGGTGGCTGAGCGGTTGGCGGCCATGGCGGATGCCCGATGGCGCGGCCGCGGCATCGACGGGGTCTACCACTTCGCCCATCCCTACGGATGCTCGCAGCTGGGGGACGATTTGACGTATACCCAGTCCTTGCTCGCCGGCCTTGTTCGCCATCCGAACGCCGCCGCCGTGCTCGTGATTGGCCTCGGTTGCGAAAACAACCGGATTGAGTCCTTTCGCGAGCGGCTTGCCCCCTCGTCATTGGAACGGGTGGCGTTTCTCGAACTCCAGCGCACGGCGGACGAGTTCGCGGACGGATTGCGGCTTTTGGAGGGCTTGGTCGAGCGGGCGCAGGCGTGCCAGCGCCAACCCGTTCCCGTGTCTCGGCTCAAGTTGGGGTTGAAGTGCGGCGGTTCGGACGGGTTGTCTGGCATTACGGCCAATCCGCTGGTGGGGCAGGTGGCGGATCGGATCGTCGCGCGGGGCGGCACCGCACTCCTTACCGAAGTGCCCGAAATGTTTGGCGCCGAGACGGTGCTCATGAACCGCGCGGACAGCCCCGAGACGTTCGCCAAAATCGTGGACCTCATTCAGTCGTGGAAGGATTACTACACGCGCCACGGGCAGCCGGTGTACGAGAATCCGTCTCCCGGGAATAAGGCGGGCGGCATCACCACGCTCGAGGAAAAGTCGCTTGGCGCCGTGCAAAAGGGGGGCCGACTGTCGCAGGTGGTGGACGTGGTCGCGTATGGCGATCCGGCCGTGAAACCGGGGCTGAACCTGGTTTCGGCACCCGGCAACGATATGGTCTCCGTGAGCGCGCTCGCGGCCAGCGGCGCGCAGTTGATCCTATTCACCACAGGGCGGGGCACGCCGTTTGGAGGACCGGTTCCGACGCTTAAAATCGCGAGCAATCATCCGCTCGCCGAGTCGAAACCGGGCTGGATCGATTTCGACGCCGGGCGGATCGTCCTCGGGGAGTCGATGGACGCGCTTGCGGACGAGTTGTTGCAGAAGGTAATTCGCGTGGCATCGGGGGAAGAGCTGGCCAAAAACGAAGTGAATGGGTATCGCGAGATCGCCATCTTCAAGGACGGCGTCACCCTTTAAGCGAAACGGAGGATGGGTAAGGATGTATCTGGTGAGAGGAACGTCGGAACACGGCTATCACGAGTTGGTGCCCCAGCAGAACGAGGCAGGATTGAAGTGGATTTCGTTCGGGCACCTGAGGCTCGCGGCCGGGGAGGCGCACGACGCCGCCATCGAGGGGCGCGAAGTGGTCCTGGTTCTTCTGGCGGGCGCCATGCGCGTCTCGATCGGCGGAAAGGTGTTTGGACCGTACGAACGAGCCAACGTCTTCGCGGGGCCTGCAACGGCCGTCTACGTGCCTGTGGGTCAATCGTTTCGCGTGGAAAACGCAGGGGACGGCGCGCTTGAAGTCGCGGTCTGCCAGGCGGTCGCCGAACAGGTGCACGAGCCGTTCGTCGTGACGCCCGACGAGGTTCAGATCAAGACCGTGGGCGAGGCGAATTTCGAGCGCAAGGTGCACGACATTGTCGTGAAACAGGCGGAGGGAAAGGTTCACCGGATTATCGTCGGGGAGACGTTCAATCCGCCCGGCAACTGGTCGAGTTATCCCCCACACAAACACGACGAGTACCTTCCCGGCGTCGAAGCGTTGATGGAGGAGATCTATTTCTATCAGATCGATCCTCCTGGCGGCTTTGGGCTGCAGTCCATTTACACCTCGGACGGAGCCATCGACGAAACCTACCGGGTCAAGCACGGCGACGCGTTCATGATCCCGCGCGGCTACCATCCGGTGTGTGCCGCCGGTGGGTACCAACTGTATTACCTGTGGCTCATGGCAGGGCCTGTCGATCGCGTGATGATTCCACACGACGATCCGGCTCACGCCTGGATTCGCGAGCGCTCCTGGGGTTGAGGATTGGACACCGCGCATGGTGGGGAGACGAGAGAGGATGCGGTTACACGCAGGTACGCTGGAAGGCGAGACTCGCGCGAGCTACGAGAGGGCTCAGGCCATGCCCGTACGCGTGGTGCAGATTGGGGAAGGCATCTTTCTGCGAGGGTTTGTCGACTGGCTCGTCCATCGTTTGAATCAATCCGGCAGGTTTCAGGGGCGGATCGCCGTCGTGAATCCGAGGCCGAGCGGCGCGCATCACATCCAACAGTTCCGCGAGCAAGACGGCCTCTACACGGTCATGGTGCGCGGGCTTCGGGACGGGCGGTCTCTCGAACAGGCGGAGGTGGTGACCTCCGTGGCCCGCGCCATCGATTCGTCCCATGAGTGGGACCAGGTCTTGCAACTGGCGCGCAATCCGCAGGTCGAGATCGCGGTCTCAAACACCACGGAGCTCGGCGTCCGATATGAGCCCGTGCCACGGCCGTCCCGTCAAGCGCCGAGCACGTTCCCGGCGAAGCTCACCCAGTACCTGTACGAGCGGTATCGCGCGCTCGGCTGGCGGGAAGACGGGCGGATGATCGTGGTCCCTTGCGAGCTCATCGACGACAATGGCCAACAGTTGCGCGCGATTGTGGAACGCCACGCGGAGGACTGGCAGCTCGAGGGCGATTTTCACGCGTGGTTGGGCGATCGCGTAGAGTTCTGCGATACCCTGGTCGATCGCATTGTGACTCCGTACGCGGGCCATCCTCCTCTTCCGTACGAGGACGAACTGGCGGTGACGGTCGAGCCGTACTATCTGTTTGCCATCCGGGGGAGTGATCGGCTGCGGGAGGTGTGGCCGTTTCCCGAAGCGGGGCTTCACGTGTTCTACGCGGACGACATCCGCGATTTCCGACTGCAGAAGCTCCGGGCCTTGAACGGCGCGCACACCGCACTCGCGAACTTGGGGCTGATGGCGGGACTGACGACGGTGCTTGAGGTGATGCAACATCCCGCGCTGTCCGCGTTCGTCCGCGAACTGATTCAGGACGAGATCGTGCCTGCGACCGCGTGGCGGATGAACCGTCCGGAGATGTTGCGCGAATTCGCGCGCAATGTGCTGGAGCGCTTTCAGAATCCGTATCTCGAGCACAAGCTTCGATCCATCGCCGCGAATGCCATCTCGAAGGCGAGGATTCGCCTCGTTCCGACCCTTCTCGACGCCGCGGCAAGGGGAGGCGACTTCCGCAGGCTCACAGCCGCCCTCGCCTCGGTGTGCTTGGCGTATCGCCCTGGCATGGAGCATGCGGCCGAGGGCGATCCGGCTGCGGACCGCTTGAAAGCGCTGTGGCAAGAGGACGTGCGGGCCTCCGCGCGGGACATTCTTTCGGACGGAGCGCTGTGGTCTGCGGATTTGACCGAGCTGCCGGGCGTGATGGACACCTGGATTCGATTTGTCGAGACGGCGCTCGAAGAAGGGCCGGTTCAGGCGGCCTCCGCATGGTGAACGGCGGACATGGCTGGAAGGGGGGTGACGCGGCTCTTTGACGCTCGGCCGTGTCGCGGCCGCGATCGAAGGCGTGGAGCGGCAAAGAGAGGTGGCACAACCGCGCGCGAGTGGCGACGAATGTACAGGGGGTGACAGACCTTGATGCAGGCGGAAGTGACTCAGGTGGAGTACCGGCCCAATCTGGGTTATGTCGTGACTGTGGTTATCATCGCATCGCTCGGCGGCCTGTTGTTTGGATATGACACAGGCGTGATCGCCGGGGCGAATGAGTTTTTGAAATCGGAATTTCACATGAGCGCCGCGACCACGGGTCTGGTCTCGAGCAGCATCGACCTCGGGGCGATGCTCGGCGTGCTCATCGCAGGCTTTCTCGGCGATTCGTTCGGGAGAAAGAAAGCGCTATCGGTGGCGGGCGTCATCTTTATTGCGTCAAGCCTCATCTCGGCTTTCGCGCCGAGCGTCGGCGTGCTCGTGCTCGGGCGCTTCATTGGGGGCGTCGGAATCGGGTTGGCGTCGCTCCTGTCTCCGCTTTATATCGCTGAGATTGCGCCGCCGCGCATTCGAGGGCGTTTGGTCGGATCGAACCAATTGGCCATCGTGTCGGGCATCTTCATTGTGTACTTCGTGAACGCGGCCATCGTCAGCTCGCACACCACGGCGTGGAACCAGACGACGGGATGGCGCTGGATGTTTGCCATGGGCGTGATTCCGGCCGTGATCTTCTTCGCGCTGCTCTTCTTTGTGCCGGAGAGCCCGCGCTATCTGATGAAGCGAGGGAGGGAACAGCAGGCTGTCGCAATTCTCGAGCGCGTGAGCGGTCCAGACCGGGCGCGCTTGGATGCCGACGAAATTCGGAAGTCGCTTGAAGTCCTGCCCGATTCGCTCTTTCAAGAGCTGTCGCGCCCGGGGATTCGTAAGGCGCTCGGCATCGGCGTGGTGCTCGCCATCTTCCAGCAGTTCACAGGCACCAACGCTGTCGGCTACTATGCGCCGATGATCTTCAAGGCGGCGGGCGCCGGCACCAACGCTTCGTTTTACGACACCGTGTGGATTGGCGCCATTAAGGTCATCTTCGTCATCGTGCTCATGCTCATCGTGGACCGCGTCGGGCGGAAGCGGTTGCTCGTGTGGAACGGAGGCTTGATGGCCCTCTTCTTGGTCATCCTGGGCATCGCGTTCGCATTGCCCCATATGATCACGTGGCTGGTGCTGGCGCTCGTCTTCGCGCACACCATCGCCTATGAGCTGTCCTGGGGCGGCGGCGTGTGGATTGTCCTGTCCGAAATCTATCCCACGGCGATCCGCGGCCGCGCGATGGCCGTCGCGTCCTTCGCGCTCTGGTTCGCGACCTATCTCGTGGCGCAATTCTTTCCCATTCTGCTGCAGGCCATCGGCGGGACGTGGACGTTCTGGATCTTCGCGCTGTTCTGCATCGCCATGGCTGTGTTCATGCACCGCGCCGTGCCCGAGACGAGCAAAAAGACGATGGAGAGGATTCAGAGCGATTGGCTCCAGTCGGAGCGAGGGCGCTCGATGTAACCGAACGACGAACGGTTTCTTTGCCTGGTCTTTCTCGAGGTGTCCTGAAGATGCGGCGAAGCCCCGAAGCTTGCGCCGCATGTTTTTTTATCGGATGTGCCGAAAGATGCCAATCACTTTCCCGAGAATCGTCACATTCGGGAAGTAGAGCGGTGGCATCGAGTCGTTTTCGGGCTGAAGGCGCACGCGCCCGTCCTCGCGATAGAAGCGCTTGATGGTGGCCTCGTCCTCATCCGTCATGGCGACGACGATATCGCCGTTGTCGGCGGACGTCTGCCGCCTCACAATCGCCAGATCTCCGTCCAGGATGCCCGCGTTGATCATGCTCTCGCCCATCACGCGCAGCGCGAAGACCTCGTCGCCCTTCGCGACATCGCGGGGTAGCGGCAGATAGCCCTCGATATCTTCGAGCGCAGAGATGGGAAGTCCCGCCGTCACACGGCCGACAATGGGCGCCAGCACGACATCGTTTGTGTCGTCCTCATCGACGAGGAGTTCGAGCGCCCTCGGCTTTGTTGGATCTCGACGCAGGTAACCCTTCTGTTGCAGGCGTTCGAGATGCCCGTGCACGGTCGAACTGGATGCCAAGCCGACAGCCTCTCCAATTTCGCGCACCGACGGTGGATATCCCTTCTCGCGGATGTTTTTTCGAATAAACTCGAGAATTGCGCGTTGCCGAGCCGTGAGACCGCTCACCGTCCCCACTCCCTTCGGCCTCATTGTAACACGTTGGGCCGATGGGTGCAAACACGTGTTCGCGTTGGACTAGATGAGGCCGAGATCGGCCAAGGCATCGGCGACGCCGCCTTCCTCGGCCGTCGACGTCACTCGTTTCGCGGCGCGTTTCACGTCCTCGTTCGCGTTGCCCATCGCGTACGAATAGCCCATCGCTCGAAACATCCCGATGTCGTTGCCCCCGTCTCCGATGTGCACGCAGTCTTCGGGCGAAATGCCCAGGAAGGAGAGGAGGTGCAACGCGCCGATGGACTTATCGGATTTGCGGCGTTGGAAGTCGACGGCTTGATCGTGCCAGCGGTAGACGTAGCATTCGGGAAATTCCTGCTCAAACACGCTGTCCCATTCGGCCGTCATGAACGCGTTCAACTGAAACACCCCGATCTCGTCCAGCCGCTCGGCCATGGTCGGCTCGCAGGCGATGGGCGGGAAGTCGTAGGAGGCCAACACTGGCAGGTAGTCCGACGGGATGGGCTGCAGGCTGAAGGCGCGATCGTGCGTGTGAATAATCGTCTGGATTCCGCGGCGCTCCGCGGCTTCCAGGATGCCTCGGACGACCGTCCGAGAGAACGGCAAGGAAAAGATTTCTCGTTCGCCAGCCTTCACCAAGCCTCCGTTAAAATAAATGCCGTACGGAATCCCGAGGGAAGCTTGAACGTGCTGCGCATGAATGACGCTGCGACCCGTGCAAACGGCTACAGGAACGCGGTTTTCGATGAGCTTTGCGACTGCGGCAGCGCTTTTCGGCACGATCCGCCCGTTCACAAACAGCGTTCCGTCAATGTCGAGAAACACCATCTTGACGCGTTGCTTGGTCTTCACGAACTCTCCCCCCATGCTGCGACCGCTCGCGCCGGTGTGAGACCAGTCGAAAATTCATTATACACATCACCTTGCCAAAATAGGCACTGCGGACATGCGCGGATTGCGCACACGCGCGAGCCTCGGCTATCATAGCCATATTGAGGACGAGCAGGAGGATCTGTCGATGCAGGTGACAATGGATACGTTGGTGTCGCTCGCAAAGCGGCGAGGATTCATTTTTCCGGGTTCCGAGATTTATGGGGGCTTGGCCAACACATGGGATTACGGGCCGCTCGGAGCTCAAGTGAAGCACAATTTGAAGCGGGCCTGGTGGCGATTTTTCATCGAACAGAATCCGCTGAACGTGGGCTTGGATTCGGCCATCCTGATGAACAAAAAGGTCTGGGTGGCCTCCGGACATGTGGCCAACTTCCACGATCCCATGGTGGACTGTCGCCAGTGCAAGGCAAGGTTCCGCGCTGACAAGCTGATTGAGGAGGCGGCGGAGGCGCAAGGCAAGTCTCTCGTGGTGGACGGGCTTCCGTTTGCGGAGATGGAGCGGTGGATTGAAGAACTTGGCATCGCATGTCCGAACTGTGGCGCCCATGATTTCACCAACGTCCGCCAGTTCAACATGATGTTCCGCACCTTTCAGGGCGTCACCGAAGATGCGGCCAACGAGGTGTATCTCCGCCCTGAAACGGCTCAGGGGATTTTTGTGAACTTTAAAAACGTCCAAAGGACGATGCGTAAGAAATTGCCTTTTGGCATCGGGCAGTTTGGCAAGAGTTTTCGGAACGAGATCACGCCGGGGAACTTCATCTTCCGCACGCGTGAATTCGAGCAGATGGAGCTCGAGTTCTTCTGTGCACCCGGTGAAGACGAGGAATGGTTTGCGTACTGGCGGCAGACGTGCATGGACTGGCTGCTGTCGCTCGGCATCAAGTCGGAACACCTGCGGTTCCGCGATCACGCCAAGGAGCAGCTGTCGCACTACAGCAAGGCGACCACGGACATCGAATACCGCTTTCCCTTTGGATGGGGAGAGCTTTTGGGAGTGGCCAATCGCACGGATTACGATCTCCGGGCGCATCAGGAACACTCCGGGGAAAACATGGCGGTGCAGGAAGAGGGGAAGGAGCCGTTCATCCCGTACTGCATTGAGCCGTCCATCGGCGCGGATCGACTGTTTCTTGCGGTCTTTGCCGATGCCTACGATGAGGAAGAAGTGTCCGAAGGGGACACGCGGGTCGTTTTGCGGCTGCATCCCAAGCTCGCACCGTACCAAGTGGCCGTATTGCCGCTTTCGAAGAAGCTGAACGAACCCGCGCACAAGCTGTATCTCGACCTCATCCGCTACTACAGCGCGGATTACGATGAGACAGGTTCGATTGGAAAGAGATACCGGCGTCAGGACGAGATCGGGACGCCGTTCTGCGTGACCTACGATTTCGACTCCGACACGGACGGCCAAGTCACCATCCGGATGCGAGATTCGATGGAGCAGGTCCGGATTCCCATCGAGGGCGTGCGGTCCTGGCTGGATGAAAAGCTTCAATCTTCCGGCGCGCCCTGGTGAGGGCATGAAGGCGGACGGATCGAGTCATGCTAAGCCGGGGGTGGGTCAGATGTCAGGTGAACACACGCAACACCACAACGACGATTTCACCTTCGTCGGTCAGCTGCACCACAACCACGAGGTGGAGGCGTTTGTGGAGCGGCGGAATCAGTTGCTGAGTTCGCGGTTGGATGCTGTGGTTCCCTGGAAGGCGTATCACCGGGCGAACGTGCCTCACGGCAAGAGGCAGTCGAACGGCTGAGAGACAACCCACACCCTGGGCGATCCGCTCCGGCGGATCGCCTCTTTTTCGATCCGGCGGGCGCGCAGGCCGCTCGCGTGTGTTACAATGTCGAAAATCTCGTAAACCTTGTACCGTTCGAACGAGAGGAAGACGCCACGATGATGGATGCAGTCTGGCGCCAATGGAAGCGTCCGCCCCGGGATATGGAAGGACCTCATGGCCCGTACGTCCTTTTCGACGGGGCCATGTCGACCTATCTGCACCAGTTGGGCGTTCCCATCGGTACGCCTGTGGAGCAATTGAATCTCACGTCGCCCGATCTCGTCGAGCGCGTGCATCGCCTGTACGTGGAGGCGGGGTGCACCATCGTCCAGACCAATACCTTCATGGGCAACCGCGCCGCGCTAGAGCGCCACGGGCTGGACGTCGACGTGAAGGCGCTGAATCGGAGAGGGGTGGAGATCGCTCGGTCGGCCGCCGGCGATCGCGCCAGTGTCTATGGCACGATGGGCCCCGCGATGGGAGGATACCGGTATGGCGCCCTCCTTCAGGAAGAGGAGCGGGCGTTTCTCTCCCGGGTGTACGCGGAACAGGCGGAGGCGCTTGTGAATGCCGGGATCGACGGCTTGATCCTTGAAACGTTTCCGGATCTGGAAGAGGCTTTGGTGGCCATCGAGGCCGTGCGCCCTCTTCTCGGTGAGTTGCCCCTCGTGGTGAATCTTTCGCCGGAGGAGATCGGGGTGACGCGCGACGGGGTACCCCTTGCGGAGGCGTTCAGGCGCATCAAGGCGGCGGGTGCGGATGTCGTGGGATTGAACTGTCGGCTCGGTCCTTACGGCATCTTGAGGTCGTACGAACACGCGAGAATGGAGATCGACGGACCCTTCGCCGCGGTGCCCAACGCCGGCATTCTGCAGCGAGCGGAAGGGGACGAGATCGCGTACACCGGAGATGAGCGGGACTTCGCCCGCCTGATGGTGCGCATTGCCGATCTCGGCGTGCGGTGGCTCGGAGGTTGTTGTGGAACGACGCCGGCATACATTCGGGCGCTTCGAGACGCCCTGCTGCGCGCCGAGCCCGAGCGAGGCGCTCGCCCGCCGCATGTGAGCGCGTCGACGCCTAGCCGCTCCTCCCTGGCGTTCGAGGACGGGGCGTGCCACGACGGCGTGAGTGTGGTGGACATTTGCCGCGAGAAGAAGGCCATCGTGGTGGAATTGGATCCGCCAAAGCAACTGGCTATCGGCCGTTTCCTGCAAGGAGCGGAAGCCCTTCAGGCTGCGGGCGCCGACTTGATCACGATGGCGGATAACTCGCTCGGCTCGGTCCGCGTCTCCAACATGGCGCTCGCAAGCCTTCTCAAGCAACGGGGGATAGAGCCCCTGGTGCACGTCACATGCCGCGATCGGAATCTGATTGGTCAGCAGTCCCATCTCATGGGGCTTGCCGTCCTTGGCATCCGCAACGTGCTTTTGGTTACGGGCGATCCGTCCCGATATGGCGAGCTCCCTGGTGCCACCAGTGTGTACGACGTCTCCTCGATGGACCTCACCAAAATGGTGAGAAGGTTGAACGAGGGGATCGGCTTTTCCGGGCAACCGTTAAAGCAGTCTTCCCGGTTCGTCATCGGGACCGCGTTCAACCCGCACGTACACAACTTCCAAAAGGCGGTGGAACGCCTGCGCCGCAAGATCGACGCGGGCGCCGACTTCGTCATGACGCAGCCCGTGTATGATCCGGAGCTGATGGTGGCCATCGCGGAAGCGACAAAGGACCTCGGCGTTCCGGTCTTCGTGGGCGTGATGCCGCTCACGAGCGCGAGGAACGCAGAGTTTCTGCATCACCAGGTTCCAGGCATCCGGCTATCCGAAAGCGCGCTGCGGCGGATGCAAGAAGCGAGTCCTGAGGAGGCGGCATGGGTCGGCGAGGAAATTGCGCGTGAACTCGTGGAAGTGGCCATCCGGCTGTTTCCTGGGGTTTATCTCGTGACACCTTTTCTCCGATATGAGATGACGGTTCGGCTCACGCAGTATGCTCGCAGTTTGGAGGCGCGTCTAGCACAGGGGCGCAGGGCGCCGAGTTGAATCGTGTCCCTCCTCGTGAAGATGCATGTCTCCTGCACTTGATTGCAGCGCTCCTTCGGCCGCGCTATGTTGGCAAAGGGTACAAGACGTGTTGCAGGGGAGGGCGCTTATGCGTCGAGTCTTGGCGTTGATCTTGGCAGGTTTTGTTTCCGTGGTCGCGGCGGGATGTGGAACGCCTGCCGCCGGTGATACCCATGGGCAGGCGGCAAAGGTCGCCGGGCGAGATCGCGTTCATCCGTTGGTCTTTCAGAATCTCACAGGAGCCATGAATGAAGGACAGGATCCTCGCTGGGATGCGCGACCGGCCTCTTCGAACCTGTATGGAAAGGTCGTGGTGTGGACAGCGAGCGGACAGAAGGAGGTGCTCGAGGCGGATCGCCAACCGCTTCTCTTCGCGGCGTACTGGTGTCCCCACTGTCAGCGCACCCTGCAATTGCTCACATCGATTCGGCGACAGTTGAAGCGAGCGCCCGTGATCGTCAACGTGGGCTATCCCGCGGGCACGTCGCTTCAAACGGCTGTCCGCATTGCTCGCGAAGAGAACGCCGCCTTGCATCTCGCGCCGTTCCAAGAGGTCTTTATCCTGACGCCAACGGCTGGAGATCGGTATGCGCCGTTAGGGTATCCGACGCTCGTTTTTCGGCAAGGCAACAGCTTGTGGTCCCTGTACGGCGAACATAAGCCCGAGATATGGGAAAAGGCGCTGTCCTGAGCGCTGTTCAACGGGTACAATCGATGATCGTAGGAAGTAGAAACCGCATTGGGACGCATTTAGGAAGAATTCCGATCGAATCGCAAGGTGACGATGCCGATGGATGCCGGAGCGCTGAGTGCGCTGTTTCGACACACGCGGACATGGGGACGCGCACAACGGGGACTGGAGTTGTTCCAATACGCTTCCGACGCGCTGACCACCCTGGCGGCTGTCGACGGAGGTCTCTTCATTTACCGCAAGCGCGGCGTAGAGACGGGCGGAGATCCCCTGCCGCCCGCCATCTATCACAGGTTCGGCGTACTTGCCGAAGGGCTCGTCCCCGCCTGCATGGATGAAATCATGCAATCGAGTATCACGCTGGATATGCCGGTTGGTCGGTGGATGCTGACCGAGGATATCGAGCATCCGGACATCCGCGCGTGGTTATTGTCCTTATCCGTGCTGGAGTTTGGCGTGTGGCCCCTTTATTCCCGCGAGGAGGTTCGCGGCGCTGTTGTCGTGGTGCGGACGCAGCCGGTCGTTCACCTGACGTGGGAGACGAGCCATGCGTTGCTGGAAGCGTGCGCGGCTCAGATCTCGCTGGCCTTGGACATGATCATGGCCATACGCATCGCGGAGCACGCAAGTCACCGAGACCTCCTGACGGGCGTCTGGAATCGCCTCGGCATCGAGCGGAGATGGCCGCACATCCTCCGTTCGCTCACGGAGAACGCGGCTCGGCACGTCATTGTCGGCATCGTGGACATCGATCATTTCAAAGACATCAATGACACGTACGGGCATCCGGTCGGGGATCGGGTGCTTCGCCTCGTGGCCCAGACCCTCCAGGAGGAATCCAAGCCGGACGAACTGGTCGGGCGAATCGGCGGCGACGAATTCGTCGTCATCGCATGGGCGGAATCGCCGGACTGGCGCTCGCGAATGCAGGCGATGCAACAAGCGGTCCATGAGCGCTCCCAGGGCACGTGTGCAGTTTCTGTAGGAGGCAGCGTGTTCGGATTGGACGGGGACAACTTCGACAGTTGTTACGCGGTCGCAGACGCACGCCTGTATGAAAATAAGCGCTGGAGGAAACGGCGCGGAGCGAACCCCGTTTCGTGATGGCTTCCCTGTCCGATTTCTTCTCAAACAGGCTTCGAAGCGCGGAATGGGGTGCACGTGCGCCGCATACAACTGAACAGAAGTTGTGTTCTTGCTGGGAGGATCGGCGCATGTTCTCGCTTCGCCGCCGCAGGAAGGAAACAGAAATCCTCGAACAGCTCGTGCGCCTTCTGACCCTGCTCGAACAACGGCTGAGCGAGCCGCAGGATCGCCGGATCGACATCGCGGTCGAGCAGGTGCAAGTGGACCACGTCGACCTCAAGGAGTTGGTCTTCCGGCTGGACCGCTTGGATGTCAACGAGTTGAGCGGCACACTCACGCTCGGCAATCACATCCGGCTGGACAGCGGGCGAGCATCGGCGTCGCCGATGGCCGATTCGGAGATGGAGTCGACCTCAAGGGGGTATCGCATATGGTGGAACGAGGAACGGCAAGCCCCGAATGCTCGGTGACGTCCCATTTGCATCCCTTCGTTCGCGTGTTGTCGCCTACGTTCGTGATCGGCCAGATCACCGTTCATCAAGTCGCTGGCGCGTCCGTGATGAGCCTAGGGAACACTTGGGCATCCGATTTTCGCCATCATGCGCATATCCAACAGGGGTTCGGCAACGTGTACGGATCCCGCCCGGTTGTGGCGAACAACCATTGGTCTGCGCCCGACGGCGCGCCCGGTCGCGAGACGCCTTCTTCTCCGTGGCCGGAGCGGTGGGTGCGAGCATGACGGCCCGGTGTTCCGGGTTGGAGGCTGAACGATGAACCAGAAGTCGAATCACCCGTTCGAGTTCCTCAACCAGCTGCAGGAACTCGGCGATATGAGAAAGTGGCTTGGGCCCGATTTCCTGAAGAATATGCCCATGCCGAACTTTCAGGGCATGCCGTTTTTCCAGGACGATCAGCCGTCGGCGCCGTTCCCGCCAATCGATCTGTATAACCGAAGCACCGAAATCGTAGCGGTCATCGCGCTTCCTGGTCTCAAATCCCAGGGCGACGTGTCGCTCAGTGTGAGGCCCCGCCAGCTGCGCGTGCGTGGTCAGCTCTCCTCCTACTTTGCGGGAACCCACGATCACGTCCTCGCGTCCGAACTGTTCCGAGGGGCCTTTGACCGCGAAATCGACCTCCCGGAGCGCGTGAATCCGGACGGCGTCAAGGCCGTCTACCGCAGCGGGTTGCTCGTCGTCTACATGGCGAAGGACTTGGCGCGCGAGGCACCTGGCAACACCGTGCCTATCGAATTCTCGACCGAACAGAGCTGATGGGAGGGGAGCGCCGTGACCCAGACTCGCTTGCCCGCATGGCCCATCCAGCTTCACGTCGGCGCCATCGAGCGATCCTCCGCGCTCCTCGTCGGGGGATGGAATGTCGTATACGGCCTCAGTTCGCACGAGAAGTCCAACGTCGGCTTTGGCAGCGTGGGATCTCATTCCTTTATCGCGCAGAACCGCGTGCTCCTCTACGATCCCGACGGGATCGACATGCCCGTTGACGATCGCGACACCCACGTCCTGCAGACTCGCCAGCAAGCGCCGATTGAAACCCGCATTGCGTTCCAGGAGCTCGGGGTGAACTCGATGCAACAGAACGCGGGCGTCTTTGTGGGAGACGCGCAGATCACGGGGTGGGATCAACATCAGAAGTCGAATAAGGCGTCGGGTGACGTCGGAGGCGACCACAACGTCGAGATTGCGGGCGTGCATGTCAACTACGACGCCGACGCCGTGGACGGCATCTTTTTCGACAGCGATCACAAAGCGGGCACCTTTGTGCGCCAGGGGTAGCGCACCGAGGTGCCCGCCTCTCAGAGTTGCCGTTAAGCTCTCGCGGCGGCCATTTTCTCGCGAAGTTTTTCAGTGAGCTTCGGCACGATCTCGAACAAATCGCCGACAACGCCGTAATCCGCGATTTCGAAGATCGGGGCCTCCGCGTCCTTATTGATCGCGATAATCAGCTTCGACTGGCTCATTCCGGCGAGGTGCTGAATGGCGCCGCTGATGCCGCACGCAATGTAGACGTCCGGGGTCACGACCTTACCCGTCTGCCCAATTTGCAAGCTGTAATCGCAGTATCCGGCGTCGCAGGCGGCACGCGAAGCGCCGACGGCCGCGTCGAGGACGTCTGCGAGCTCGTACAGAGGCTTAAAGCCGTCTGCGCTCTTCACGCCGCGACCGCCCGAGACGACCACACGGGCCTCCGTGAGATCCCGTCCCGTGCTGGCCTTCTTTTGGACGTCCACGACTCGCGTCTTCACGTCCGCCGGTTCGTCAAACGCACGCACGTCGACCTCTGCAGACCCTCCTTGTTCGGCGTCGGGCGCGAGGTTGTTGGGCCGAACGGTCACCACGTATGGGGTCGACAGGACGCGCTTGGTTTCAAATGCTTTACCCGCGTAAATCGGCCGTTTAAACAACACCTCGCCGCCTTGCACCTCAAGGCTGACCACATCCGAGACCTGTGGCGCATCCAGCGCGGCGGAGATTTTCGGCGCCAGATCGCGGCCGCTCGCCGTGTGGCCGAGCACGACGACGTCCGGCTGCACCTCATCCAACACAGGGCCAAGTGCGAGATAGTAGTGCTCCGAGTCGTAGTTGGCCAGGGAAGCGCCTTCGATGGCGATGACCTTGTCCTGAGGGTGCTGAGCCAGTTCGCTCGCCGCATCCTTGACCTGATTCCCAATGACGACCGACACAATGGATCCGCCGTCCGCAATGGTACGCGCAGCGCCGAGCGCTTCGAGCGCGACTTGGCGGAGTTTCCCATCCCGTTGCTCTGCAATGACCAGGACCTTCTTCGGCATGAACTTCAACCTCCAGTATCGATTTCATTCCATTGCGCGAGTGTCAACGAAGCGCCTTGACGAGGATTTCAGCCAGCTGCTCGGCCTGCTCGTCCGGTGTGCCCGTGATTTTCTGGCCGGCCTGACGCTTCGGCGGCAACGTCACCTCGACGCGCTCGACCTTGGCGGCTACCTCGTCGCTCGACAAACCCAGATCCGAGAGGGTGAGGGTGGTAAGCGGTTTCTTCTTTGCTTTCATAATATTAGGAAGCGAAGGATATCTGGGTTCGTTCAGCCCTTGTTGTGCAGTAAAGAGTGCAGGCAGCGTCGCTGTCACGGTTTGGACGTCGCCGTCGATCTCGCGGACCCCCGTGGCCTGATTGCCGTCGATGGTCAGTTTCGTGACAGCGGCGATGTGGGGAAGGCCGAGCGCGTGTGCAACGCGGATGGCGACCTGGCCCGCGCCGTTGTCCACCGAGAAGTTGCCGGCGAGGAGCACGTCGAACGACTTGTCCTTGAGATAGGCCACGATGGCCTTGGCAATCGCGCGTTCGTCCGTCAGCTCAGGCGCCTCGATGAGAACCGCTTCGTCGGCGCCCATGGCCAGCGCGGTGCGGAGAGCCTGAGTGGTATTCTCATTGCCCACACTTACCACGGTGACCGTGGCCCCTTGATTCTCCTTCAACTGAATGGCCTCTTCCACCGCGTATTCGTCGTACGGGTTGATGATCCACTTGACACCGTCTTCTGCGATTTTGCCATCCACAAGCCGGATGCGCTCTTCGGTGTCGAACGTCTGCTTCATGAGTACCACGACATGCATGATTCAAAACCTCCTGTGAAACAAAATGGTCAAGCCTATGGCCCAGCGCCGTCAGGCGCGAAGCCCTCGCAAAAAGAAGTCGACGGTCTTGTCGACTTGGGCGGACAGCGAATACCGTCTGCCCGAAATGAGCCAGGACGAGACGACCTCGTCCATCGCGCCGAAGATCAGCAGGCGCGTGAGCTTCACGTCCAAGTCGCTGCGAAAAATCCCCTGTTCGATTCCTCGAACCAGCACATCTTCGATCAGTTGGATGTACGGCTTCAAAGCCTTGCTGATCTCGCTGTGCAGTTCGCGCGAACTCTGACGGAGCTCAAGCTGCGTCACCTTGGCGAGTTGAACATCCTTCTCGAGTTCGGTGAAATGAAGCTCGCAGATCTTGCGAATCGCTTCATCGGCGCGATCATCCTCATGAACGTGCTCGTGAAACTTACGCACGAGACTGCCCAGCTTCTCCCGAAACAAGGAGATCAGGATGTCCTCCTTGTTTTTAAAGTACAGATAAATGGTCCCGTCCGCTACGCCTGCTTCGCGGGCAATTTTTGAAACTTGCGAGTTGAAGAATCCGTGCTCCGCGAACACTTTTAACGCTGCTTTCAAGATGGCTTCGTACTTTTCTCTCCTTTTCTCCGCCAATCCACTTGTCATGAATTCACCTCGGTGTTAATATCGAGTCAAGCGATGAATGAACGCTCATTCATTTTCGTACCCCCATAGTAAATGGCGTGTGCGAGAATGTCAATGATGCAACCGCTTTTTTTACCGTTTAGTTGTAAGCGGTTGCGCGCGCCTTCCGAGCGGTCGAGTCCCGCGCGGAGGGGTTGTGAGCGGACTTTGGACAAAACGGCGGGAAGGGAAGTGACGAGACGTGTTGCTGGCTGTGAACGACATCGCCTTTGCGCTCGCGGTGCTGTACGCGCTGTATCTGTTCGGCACCGTGGTCTATCGGCGATACCGCTATGTGATGCTAGGCAAGCCGGTTCAGTGGAACTGGCGGCCCGAACTCGGGGAATTTATGGCTCAGGTGTTCGGGCAAAAGAAGTTGTTCAAGGACAAGAAGAGCGGCGCCATGCACTTTGTGATGTTTTACGGCTTCATCGTCCTGCAGTTTGGAGCTCTGGACATCATCGTGAAGGGACTGACGCTGGGGCATCACATTCCCTACCCGGCGTATGAAACGTTCTCATTCACACAGGAGTGGGTCGCCATTCTGGTCCTGGCGGCCACGGCCTATGCCGCCTATCGCCGCTACGGAGAGCGGGTCAAACGACTGAAGCGGGGATTTAAGCCCAGCATTGTGCTCATCCTCATCTCCAGCCTGATGGTCTGCGTGCTGATGGACCTGTCGTTTGAACGCGTTTGGCAGCAGGAGCCGGGCGCGTGGTGGGCGCCTGTATCGTCTCTCATCGCGTCCGCCCTCTGGGGCATCGGGCCGAAGGGCGGTGAAATCGGATTCTATGTCTTCTGGTGGTTGCACCTCCTGGTGTTGCTGACGTTCTTGGTGTACGTGCCTCAGTCGAAACACTTTCACCTCATGGTCGCGCCCATCAACATCTGGCTGCACCGAAAAGGGGCGCCCGGCCGGTTGCGCCCGCTCGACTTGGAGGATGAAAACGCCGAGTCGTTTGGCGTCGGCAAGGTGGAAGACTTCGAGCGCAAGCAGATGATCGACTTCTTCGCTTGCGTGGAATGCGGGCGTTGTACGAACTCTTGCCCTGCTTCCAACACGGGCAAGCCTCTGTCTCCGATGCATCTGATTGTCAAAATGCGCGATCACCTGATTGAGAAGGGGATGGCGCAAACCGGGCTGCCGGCGTTTGAGCCGAGCTTCCTCCTTCCCAAGCGGGAAGGAATGGCCCACAAGATGGCCTCGGGCGGAGAAGATATCGTGTTTCCGGAAGGCGTGGTGACCGATATCGAACCGACCTTCCACTGGCAACAAGAGGAGTGGCGTTTGACCGAGGCCGATCCGACCGAGTTGTCGCTCATCGGTGACGTGATCACCGAGGAAGAGATCTGGGCTTGCACGACCTGCCGGAACTGCGAGGACCAATGTCCGGTCGGCAACGAGCATGTCGATAAGATCATCGATCTGCGCCGATATCTGGTGCTCATGGAAGGCAGCATGCCGAAGGAGGCCCAGCGCGCGATGCAAAACATCGAGCGCCAGGGCAATCCGTGGGGGCTGAGCCGCAAGGATCGGGCGCAGTGGATGCAGGGCTTGGACATCCCAGTGCCGACGGTTCACGAAAACCCCAATTTCGAATATCTGTTTTTCGTCGGTTCCATGGGTTCGTACGATCGCCGGGCGCGGAAGGTCACGCATGCCGTGGTTCGGTTGTTGCATGAAGCAGGCGTGAACTTCGCGGTACTGGGAGACGAGGAAAACGGCTCGGGTGATACGCCGCGTCGCCTTGGCAACGAGATGCTGTTTCAGCAGCTTGCCATGGAGAACATCGCGACGTTTCAACAATACGGGGTGCGCAAGATTGTCACGGCGTGCCCGCACACCTTCAACACGCTGAAAAACGAGTATCCGGACTTCGGGCTCGAAGGTGTGGAGGTGTATCACCACACGCAATTGCTTGCGAAGTTGGTTCGCGAAGGTAAGCTCCGGCCGACCCATCCGCTCCACGAGCGCATCGTGTATCACGACGCGTGCTATCTCGGGCGCTACAATGGCGTCTTTGATGCGCCGCGCGACATCCTGAAGGCCATTCCCGGCGTGGAGCTCGTGGAGATGGAGCGGAATCGCGAAAACGCGATGTGCTGCGGTGCCGGCGGTGGGCGGATGTGGATCGAAGAGACCCGCAGCAAGCGGATCAACCTCGCGCGCACACAACAGGCGCTGGCGACCAACCCCACCGTCATCGGCAGCGCGTGCCCGTACTGCCTGACCATGATGGAGGACGGCACGAAACTCACCGAGACGGACGATCGCGTCAAGGCGCGAGATGTCGCTGAGCTGCTTGCCGCGTCGGTCTTCGGAGAGGTCCTGCGCCAACCGACTGAAGATGAGGAGGTTCAAGCCGGATGAGACACATTCGACGAGCTGCCGTGATTGGTTCCGGCGTGATGGGTGCGCAGATTGCCGCCCATCTCGCCAATGTCGGTATCCCGAGCCTCTTGCTCGACATCGTGCCGAAAGAGTTGACCCCGGAAGAACAGAAGAAGGGCCTGACGCTCGAGCATCCCGCCGTGCGGAACCGCCTGGCCACAGAGGCCATCCGCCGGTTGCACAAGCTGAGCCCTGCGCCGTTGTTTCGGGCAGATGATGCCAAGCTGATCACGCCGGGCAACATCGAGGACGACTTGCATCGGATTGCCGAGGTCGACTGGGTCATCGAGGTCATCGTGGAGAGCCTCGAGCCGAAGCGCCAGCTGTTGGAGCGCATTGAGCGACACTGGCATGAGGGCATCATCGTCAGCACGAACACGTCGGGCATTTCCATCAATGCGATGGTCGAGGGCCGGAGTGAAGCGTTCCGACGGCATTTTCTCGGCACGCACTTTTTCAACCCGCCTCGTTATATGAAGCTTTTGGAGGTCATTCCGGGGCGGGACACCGATCCAAGCGTCGTGGAATTCATGCGCGAGTTTGGGACGGAACGCCTCGGCAAAGGCGTGGTCGTGGCGAAGGATACGCCGAACTTCATCGCCAATCGCATTGGCACCTACGGGCTCTTGGTCAGCTTTGAAGAGATGCAGAAGGGAGGCTTCACGGTCGAGGAAGTCGACGCCATCACCGGTCCGGCGCTGGGTCGTCCGAAAAGCGCGACGTTCCGCACCCTGGATCTGGTCGGGATCGACACCTTCGTGCACGTGGCCAACAATGTGCGCGAGAACGTGAAAGATCCCGCTGAACAGCAGGCGTTTGTGGTACCAGAGGCGATTCAGAAACTCGTGGAGCGCGGCTGGCTCGGCGAAAAAAGCGGCCAAGGGTTCTACAAGCGCGTGAAGCAAAACGGGCAACGCCAGATCCTCGCGCTCGATCTCGACACGTTGGAGTACCGCGAGCAGAAGAAAGTGACGTCGGCGGCGCTGGAAGCGGCCAAGCAAGCCAAGGGCGCGGCTGGGAAAGCCAAGGCGCTGATTCAGGGCGGCGACAGGTACGCCGAACTCGCATGGAACATCGTGAAACGCGTGTTGGTGTATTCTGCGGAGAAGCTCGGCGAGATCGCGGATACGATTCAGGACATCGACGCCGCGATGCGCTGGGGATTCAACTGGGACCTCGGGCCTTTCGAGCTGTGGGATGCCCTTGGCCTGGTCGAGACCGCGGATCGCATGCGCGCTGAAGGTCTCGCGCTGCCCAAATGGGTGGAGGACTGGATTGCCGCCGGTCACAAGGCGTTTTACGAGGAAGTCGACGGCCGCCTGACGATGCCGGTCGACGGCAAGCTAGAGCCCGTGCGCGTGCCTGCTGGCGTGATCGATCTCGCCGCGCTGAAGAAGGGCGGCAAAGTCATCGCGCAGAACGCGGGCGCGAGCCTGATCGATCTGGGGGACGGAGTGGCTTGCCTGGAGTTTCACTCGCAGAACAATGCCATCGGCCCCGACATTCTGGCGATGATTGAGAAGAGTGTGGCTATCGCGGAGAAGGACTTCGCCGGCCTGGTCATCGCCAACCAAGGCAAGAATTTCTGCGTCGGGGCCAACCTGGTGCTCATCCTCATGGCGGCGCAGGAAGGCGACTGGGACGAGATCGATCTTTCCATCCGCCAATTCCACCGCGCCGTGCTCGCGCTCCGCTACAGCCAGGTGCCGGTGGTCGCCGCGCCCCATCGGATGACGCTCGGCGGCGGCGTGGAGGTGTGTTTGGCATCGTCCAGAGTGCTCCCGGCTGCGGAGACGTACTTCGGCCTGGTGGAGGTGGGCGTAGGCGTCATCCCGGGCGGCGGCGGCTGCAAAGAGACGGCGCGCCGGGTGGCGGAGTCGGTCGGCCCCGAGGACGATCTCGTCCCCGCTTTGGCCCGCATGTTCCAAGCCATCGGAACCGCCAAGGTGTCGACGAGCGGCGCCGAAGCGCTGGCCATGGGCTGGCTGCGCGAGACCGACCGCGTGGTGGTCAACGACGACCTGCGCATCTCGGCCGCGAAGGCGGAGGTACTCCGGATGGCCGAGATCGGCTATACGGCGCCGCCGAAGGCGAAAGCGATCCGCGTGGCGGGACGGGACGGCAAGGCGACGCTGCAGATGGCCGCGCGCGCGATGTGGAACGGGGGCTACATCACCGATTACGACCTGCACATCGCGTATAAACTGGCCCACGTGCTTGCGGGCGGCGACGTCCCGGCGAACTCGCTCGTCAGCGAGGATTACCTGCTCGATCTCGAGCGGGAGGCGTTCCTCAGCCTGTGCGGCGAGGCGAAGACCATCCAGCGCATGCAGCACATGCTCGCCACCGGGAAACCGCTTCGCAACTGAACCCGTTCGACAACGGACACGATAGGGAGTGAAACCATGCGGGAAGCTGTGATTGTTTCGGTTGCACGCACGCCGGTCGGCAAGGCGAAGCGCGGCGTGTTTCGCCATACGCGGGTGGAGGACCTGGGGCGCGCGGCCGTGCGCGCGGCCGTCGAGCGCGCCGAGGGCCTCGATCCCGCCGAGATCGAAGACGTGGTCATCGGTTGTGCCATGCCGGAGGGCGAACAGGGCCTGAATGTGGCGCGCATCATCTCGCTCTACAGCGGGCTGCCGGAGAGCGTCCCGGCCATGACCATCAACCGGTTCTGTTCGTCGGGGCTTCAGGCGATTGCCATCGCGGCCGAGCGCGTAATGCTCGGACACGTGGAGGTCGCGCTCGCGGGCGGCGTGGAGACCATGAGCCACGTGCCGATGAGCGGATTCAAGCCGTCGCCTCACCCGGACATTCTGCTCGAGATGCCCGACATCTACATCTCCATGGGGCACACGGCGGAGAACGTCGCCAAGCGATTCGGCGTGAGCCGCGAAGATCAGGACCGGTTCGCGTACGAGAGCCACCAGAAGGCGTACGCGGCGCAGCAGGCGGGCAAGTTTGATGACGAGATCGTCCCGGTGGAGACGAAGGTGTGGGACATCGACGAGGAGGGACGGCCGCACGAGAAGACCATCCGGGTCACGCAGGATGAGGGTGTCCGGAAGGACACGACGCCCGAGGCCCTGGCGTCGCTCCGGCCGGCTTTCTCCGTCGGCGGCACGGTGACCGCCGGCAACGCGTCGCAGATGAGCGACGGCGCGGCGGCCGCAGTCGTCATGACGGCTGAAAAGGCGCAGCAACTGGGCCTCAAGCCGCTCGCCACGTTCAAGAGCTTCGCGGTCACCGGCTGCGATCCGGCCATTATGGGGATCGGTCCCGTGGGCGCCATTCCGAAGGCGCTGAAGCTGGCGGGGCTGTCTCTCGCCGACATCGATCTCTTCGAGATCAACGAAGCTTTCGCGTCTCAATGCCTGCAGGTCATCCGTTCGCTCGACATCGATCCGGCGAAGGTCAACGTGAATGGAGGCGCGATCGCGCTGGGGCATCCGCTTGGCTGCACAGGCGCGAAACTGACGGCGACCTTGATTCACGAACTGCGCCGGCGCGGCGGCGGCTATGGCGTGGTGTCGATGTGCATCGGCGGCGGCATGGGCGCGGCCGGCGTATTTGAAGTTCACAAACCCTGAGACCCTGCACAAGGAGTGAGGATGACATGGAAAACAAGACCATTGTCAAGGGCGGAGCGTTTATCATCGAGGAGCTGGAGCCTTCCGCCGTGGTGACGCCGGAAGGCTTCACCGAGGAACAGAAGATGATTGCGGAGACGACGAAGAACTTCATCGAGTCCGAGGTCGTTCCGCGTCACGAGGAGATCGAATCGCTGAACTACGAGCTCACGGTCAAGCTGCTTCGAAAGGCGGCCGATCTCGGCCTCTTGTCCGCCGAGGTGCCGGAGGCGTACGGCGGCCTCGGGCTCGACAAGGTGAGCGCGACGCTGATCAACGAACACGTCTCGCGCGGCGGATCGTTTGGCCTGTCGTTCGGCGCCCACACGGGCATCGGAACTTTGCCGATTGTCTACTTCGGCAACGAGGAGCAAAAGAAGAAGTACCTGCCGAAGCTTGCGACCGGCGAGTGGATCGGGGCGTATTGCTTGACCGAGCCGTCGTCCGGTTCCGACGCCCTGGGCGCCAAGACGACGGCGAGACTGTCGGAGGACGGGAAGTACTACATCTTGAATGGCACGAAACAGTTCATCACGAACGCCGGATTTGCGGATGTGTTCGTGGTGTACGCGAAGATCGACGGCCAGCATTTCAGCGCGTTCATCGTCGAACGCACGATGCCCGGCGTGAGCTTCGGCCCCGAGGAACAAAAGATGGGCATCAAGGGGTCTTCGACGCGCCAGGTGATCCTCGAAGACGTGAAGGTGCCCGTGGAAAACCTGCTCTTCGAAGTGGGCAAGGGCCATCAGATTGCGTTCAACATTCTGAACATCGGCCGCTTCAAGCTGGGCGCGGGCGCGCTTGGCGGATCGAAGATTGCGCTTGAGACGTCCGCCAAGTACGCGAACGAGCGGAAGCAGTTCGGCAAGAAGCTGTCCGAGTTCCCGCTGATTCAGCGCAAGCTGGCGCGGATGAACACGCAGATCTACGCGCTCGAGAGCGTGGTCTACCGCACGGCGGGCTTGCTCGACGCCATCCTGGAGACCGTCGATGTGACGAAGCCGGACGCGGGTGTCCAGTCGGCAAAGGCCATCGCCGAATACGCCATTGAGTGCTCCATCAACAAGGTCTTCGGATCCGAGGTTCTGGACTTCGTCGTGGACGAGGCCGTCCAGATCCACGGCGGTTACGGTTTCATCAAAGAGTACGGCGTGGAGCAGATGTACCGGGATTCGCGCATCAATCGGATTTTCGAGGGTACCAACGAGATCAACCGGATGCTCATCCCCGGCACGATGCTGCGGCGCGCGATGAAAGGCGAGTTGCCGCTGTTCCAGAAGGCGCAGGCGCTGCAGGCGGAGCTCATGCAGATGGTCCCCGGACTCACGCCGCCGGAGGGTACGCTGGCCGAGGAGAAGCAGCTCATCGAGAACATGAAGAAGGTCTTCCTCATGGTCGGTGGCCTGGCTGCACAGGCGCTGCAGGCCCGCGTGAACGACGAGCAGGAGATCTTGGCGAATCTCGCAGACATCGCGATCCAGGCCTTTGCGGCGGAGAGCGCGTACTTGCGGGCGATGCAGCAGGTGGAGTCGGCGGGCGAGGCGTCGGCCGCGTTGAAGATCGCGATGACGCGCGCGTTTGTGCAGGAGGCCGTGGCGAAGGTGGAGCAGGCGGCGAAGGAGAGCCTGGCACACGTCAGCCAGGGCGATGCGCTCAAGATGCAGTTGTCCATCCTGAAGCGGCTGACGCGCCGTTCGGATGTCGACGTGATCGCGTTGGACCGTCAAATCGCCGAGCGCGTGATCGAAGCCGAAGGTTACATCTGCTGAACGAACGCCGCGAAGGGATGGTGACGGTGGATGGAGAGGCCGTGGTTGAAGCACTACCCGCCAGAGGTGCCGAGCACCTACGACTACCCGCGCGAGAATCTGGCCGCGTTTTTGTTGCACTCGGCGGAGGCTTTCCCCGATCGGCCTGCCCTGTGGTTTTTCGGATACAAGATGACGTACCGCGAGCTGTTGGACGCGTGTTGCCGCTTCGCCAACGCGATGCGAGCGATCCCCCTGAACAAGGGGGATCGGCTCGCCATCATGTTGCCCAACTGTCCGCAGGCCGTGATCGCCTATTACGGAGCGCTGCTCGCCGGGCTGACGGTTGTGCAACACAATCCGATGTATACGCCGAGGGAGCTGAAACACCAGCTCGAAGACTGCGGCGCCAAGGTCCTCGTGACGTTGGACGAACTATGGCCCCGCGTCGAAGCGGTCGAAGGCGAGCTGCCCGTTGAGTACTATGTGATCACGTCCATTCGGGATTATCTGCCGCCTGTGAAATCGCTTTTGTATCCGCTCCAGCAGAGCAGGCAGGGTGGCGTGCCGAAGGTGCCGTACGGGTCGCGCGTCATGGCGTGGAAGCACTGTCTGGCCGGGGCGTCCGCCGAACTGCCGAAGGTCGAGATCGACCCCATGGAAGATATTGCGCTCATCCAGTATACCGGCGGGACGACCGGGGTGCCGAAGGGCGCGATGTTGACGCACTACAACCTGGTTGCGAATGCCATCCAGAGTTCGCTTTGGACGTACAAGCTGGAGCGCGGCAAGGAGCGCTACCTCGCGGTCTTGCCCTTCTTCCACGTCTTCGGCATGACGGTGCTCATGAACCAGTCCATGTACACGGGCGGTATGTTGATTTTGGTGCCTCGCTTTCAGGCGGAGCAGGTCCTCAAGCTGATCCATGAATTCAAGCCGACGGTGTTTCCGGGCACGCCGACGATGTACATCGCTCTCATGAACCATCCGAATCGGGCACGATACGATCTTTCGTCCATCGAAGTGTGTGTCAGCGGCGCGGCGCCGCTCCCGCACGAGGTTCAGGCGCAGTGGGAAAAGCTCACAGGCGGCAAGCTCGTCGAGGGATACGGCTTGACGGAAGCGTCGCCCATCACCCACGCGAACAACTTCTGGGCGGAGCGCAAGCCAGGCTCCATCGGAATCCCGTTTCCCGACACGGACGCACGGGTCGTCGATCCGGACGGCAACCCACTGCCTGTGGGCGAAATTGGGGAACTGGCGGTTCGAGGGCCGCAGGTGATGAAGGGGTATTGGAATCGACCGGATGAAACCGCTTCGGTGTTGCGAAACGGGTGGTTATTCACGGGCGATCTTGCCAAGATGGACGAGGACGGATATTTCTATATTGTCGACCGCAAGAAAGATATCATCATCGCGGGCGGATACAATATCTATCCGCGCGAAGTGGAAGAGGTCCTGTACGAGCATCCCGCGGTCGCGGAGGCCGCGGTGGTCGGCGTGGACGATCCGTATCGCGGCCAGACGGTCAAGGCGTTCATCCAGCTGAAGCCAGGCATGCAGGTCACGGAACAGGAGTTGGACGAGTGGTGCCGCGCGAATCTCGCCGCGTACAAGGTGCCGCGCGCGTATGAGTTCCGGGACAGCTTGCCCAAGTCGGCGGTCGGAAAGATCCTTCGCCGCGCGCTCGTGGAAGAGATCACCCGCCAGGCGTGACGGCAAGGAGGGTAGCGGCGTGCCCATGTATCCAGGGGGAAATCAGGAGACGACAGCGGATATCCGAACCTTTGCGGACTTCATCGGCGCGAAACTGGTGAGCGCCGATGGGGACGAAGTGGTGGCAGAGTTGTCCATCGAACCTCATCATTGGAATCTGGCGCGTATCGTGCACGGCGGGGTGTACATGTCGTTGCTCGATTCCGCGATGGGGCTTTTGGTAAGTCTCCACTATCCGAACCGCCCGGTCGTGACGACGAATCTCAACATTCACTTCACGGAACCGGCGAGCGAAGGGACGCTGGTGTGCCGGGCGAGGTTCATTCATCGCGCCCGGAGCACCATGACGGTCGAAGGACGGGTGTATCTCGGAACGGATCGACTTTGTGCGCATGCGACAGGCTCATTTCGAGTGTTGAAGTTGCCGTCGTGATGGAGTTTGCAAGGGCCGACAGCGGGAATTCTCAGCCGCTGTCGGCCTTTTTGCACTCTTTCGCCCATATCTGATGCCTTTCTTGTGCGAAGGGCTTGTCAAACACTATATCTAGTGTTACGCTAGTGCCTGTCCAAAGCATTTGATAGGTGAAGAGGATTGGTGCCCGCCGCGAGGCGGGTGAAAAGGGAATCCAGTGCGAATCTGGAGCGGTCCTCGCCACGGTAACGCGGATGGCGGCGGCAAGGGAGTTCCCGGCCACTCGCATGTCGGCTTCATGTCGAACGAGGTCGACGGCGGGGAAGGCGCCCGCCGCAAATGAAGCGGAGCCCGGAGACCTGCCAATCCTCCGTGGTGGTTCCGACGCTCACGAGGGGTTGAGAAGTCGGCGGATAGGGGACGGTCGCGCACTTCAGCTGGCCGGTCTGCCGCCGTCTGCTCATCCGGGTGAGCGCCCTGGATGAGCTTTTTTGTGGGCGCGAGGTAGGTTCAGGACGAAGTGCGAGGAGTGGATGCAAATGGTACATCCGAGCGACACATCGACGGGACTCATGGAACGAGCGGGACAGGCCCCAAGCCAACCCGGAAACGCGCAGGATGCGCTCGCGGGGTGGCGAGATCGCCTCAAGACGTTTAAGGTCGAGAAGTGGGATGGTCGCGTTGAACCGCTATCCTTGGACAAAATCTTCGCCTTCTTGCAGCGCGGCTGCGAGGCCGCAGAAGGGTGCGATCCGGAGCGCCTCGCGGCAGACGTCTGGCCTCAGTTGAGGGATGGAATGCGGACGTCCGAGATTGCCCGCGTGGCGATTCAAGCCGCGGTGGAAAAGACGAGTGTGGCCGAACCCGCCTGGCAGTTCGTGGCGGCGCGGCTGCTGCTGTTGGACGCCTACAAGCAGGCGGCGAGGAACCGGGGCTACCGCCATATCGGTTACGGGGACTTCTATCGTCTCATTGTGGAACTGGAGCAGATGGGCCGATACGGCACATACATACGGCAGCATTACAGCGAGGACGAGATCGCCGAATTGGCCGCATACATTCGCCCGGAACGAGATCACCTGTTCAACTACGTGGGCCTGAAGCAACTGTTGGATCGGTATGCCATTCGCAACCTGGAGAACGGCATCATGGAACTGCCCCAGGAGCTGTTCATGGGTGTGGCCATGCACCTCGCCATGAAGGAAAGGGACAAAGTCGCTTGGGCCAAGCGGTTCTATGACATGTTGTCCACGCTGCAGGCCACCGTGGCCACGCCGACGCTGAGCAATGCGCGCAAACCGTTCCATCAGCTGAGTTCGTGTTTTATCGACATGCCCGAGGACGATCTCGTCAGCATCTACGCCACAGACGAGGCGTTTGCGCGCGTGTCGAAGTTCGGGGGCGGCATGGGAATCTACGTGGGCAAGATCCGTGCCCGCGGATCGGCCATCCGCAACCACCCCGGTGCGTCTGGCGGCGTGGTGCCGTGGATCCGCAATTTCAACAACACCGCCGTGAGCTGCAACCAGTTGGGGATGCGCGCTGGTGCGGCGGCTGTCTACCTGGATGTCTGGCACAAGGACATCCTGGATTTTCTGCAACTGCGCACGAACAACGGAGACGAGCGCATGAAGGCTCACGACATCTTTCCCGGCGTGTGCATTCCGGATCTGTTCATGCGGCGCGTCGAGGAACGGGGCATGTGGTACCTCTTCTGCCCGTACGAGGTCCGCAAGGTCATGGGATTTTCGCTCGAAGACAGTTGGGGCGAGGAATTTGAACGCCGCTACCAGGCGTGCGTGGACAACCCGGATCTTCCGCGCGTGGAGATCCCGGCCATCGAGATCATGAAGCGGATCATGCAGTCCGCATTCGAGACGGGGACGCCGTTCATCTTCTTCCGCGACACGGCAAACCGGCTCAACCCGAACCAACACGCGGGCATGGTGTACTGTAGCAACCTGTGCACGGAGATCATCCAGAACATGAGCCCGTCCCGCCGGGTCGAGGAGGTCGAGGAAGGCGGCGTGATCACCACGAAGACACAGGCCGGGGATTTCGTGGTGTGCAACTTGTCCTCGCTCAACCTGGGCCGATGCCGGGATCTCGACAGCATTCGCGAGACGGTTCGCCGGCAGATTCGCGCCATGGACAACGTGATCGATTTGAACCATTATCCAGTCCCACAGGCGGCGGTGACCAATCGCAAATACCGGGCCGTGGGCCTCGGGATCAGCGGTTACCATCAGTACCTGGCGGAAAAGGGCATTCCGTGGGAGTCCGAGGAGCACGTGAAGCACGCCGACGAGCTGTTCGAGTGGATCAACTTCTTCGCCATCGAGGCCTCGATGGAATTGGCGCGCGAAAAAGGCCCGTATCCGCTGTTCGAGGGTTCCGACTGGCAAACGGGCCGCTACTTCGAGGTGCGCGGATATCAAACGCGCCCGGGCGGCCCCGACTGGGATCGCCTGCGCCGCGACGTCGCCCGGCACGGCGTGCGCAATGCGTACCTGGTGGCCATCGCGCCGACCAGCAGCACGAGCCTCATCGCGGGCAGCACGGCGGGCATTGACCCGGTCTACGCGCGATTCTTCCTGGAGGAGAAAAAGAACGGCGTGGTGCCGCAAACCGCGCCCAACCTGAACGACAAGACCTTCTGGTACTACAAAGAGGCGCACACCATCGATCAGCGCTGGAGCATTGAGGCTTGCGCGGCCCGGCAGCGGCACGTGGATCAGAGCCAGTCGTTCAACCTGTATATCACGCCGGGAATCAGCGCGCGGCAGTTTCTCGAGCTGTACATGCTGGCTTGGAAGCGCGGGTTGAAGACGGTGTATTACGTCCGAAGCAAATCGGTCGAAGTCGAGGATTGTGTGGCTTGTTCGTCCTGAACCTCACCGACGGACGGGGCGGCGTGTTCGGCATGCCGCCCGCAAACAGCTCCGACGGTGATGAACGACTGGAGGATGGAAGGATGCAACTCAAGCGGACGAGACTATTCAACGCGGAAGGCGATCGCGACTGGGGAAAGCGGCGGATCATCGGCGGCAACACGACCAACATGATCGAGTTGAACAACATCAAGTACGAGTGGGCCTACAAACTCTATCGAGCCATGATGAATAATTTCTGGATTCCGGAAGAAATTCCGCTTTCCGACGACGCCCGCCAGTACGATCTGCTCAACGAGGATGAGCGAAGAAGCTACAACAAGGTGTTGTCCTTCCTCATCTTCATGGACAGCCTGTTGACCCACAATCTCCCGAACATCAACGAGTACATCACGGCGCCCGAGGTCAACCTGTGTCTGACGGTTCACGCCTTTCAGGAGGCCGTGCACTCGCAGTCGTACGGCTATGTGTTGGATTCCGTCGTCAATCCGGCGACCCGCGACCAGATTTATAACGAATGGCGAAACGACGATCACCTGCTCCGGCGCAATCAGTTCATCACCGATCTGTTCGAAGAGTTCATCGAAAATCCGACGGATCGCAATCTGATGAAGACCATCGTGGCCAATTATATCTTGGAAGGGGTCTATTTCTACGCCGGATTTGGCTTTTTCTTCGTTCTCGGCCGTCAAGGGAAGATGCTTGGGACCGTCTCCGAGATCAAGTTCATTCAGCGAGACGAGTTGACCCACCTCGCGATTTTCCGCAATCTGTATCACGAAATTGTGCGCGAGAATCCCGGCATCGTGACGCCCGATATGGAAGAGGAGTTCGTCGAGATGATGCGGACGGCGGTGCAGCACGAAATCGCGTGGGGCCAGTACGTGACCCAGGGGAAGATCGTGGGGCTGACGGACGCGCTCATCGATGCGTACATCAAGTACCTGGCGAATCTCCGGCTTCAGTCTCTGGGATTGCCGATTCTGTACCCGGAGATCAAGGAGCATCCGATGCCGTGGATGGACAGTTTCGCGGCCATCAACTCGCATAAGACCGATTTCTTCGAGCAGCGCGTGACGAATTACACGAAAGCCGGGAATCTCAATTGGGACGATCTGTGATTCCACGTTCAAGAGCCGCCTTCGGGCGGCTCTTTCTGCGATCCGCATGTCTGTGACGTTTCCGGGAAACCTTTGTTTGAGACGGCCTTGGTTCGCCCTCCAGTCCATCGCCGCAATTGCTTTTTTACGGCACCAGATTACAATAAATCACGTCTGACGACATCTTCATGACGCATCCATTCGCTTAGGAATCCGTCAAGAAATGAGGAGCGCTTCCGTATCATGCGTGGACATGATTGGTTCTGGTTGCACCCTGTCATCATTTGCGTGATTATCGCCGCGGTGGCCTACGCGATGTTTAACTTTGGCAGCGTAAAACGGCTCGTGGTCGGCAAGCCGATGCGGACGCGCGATCTCCGGGAGTCTCGAAATCTGCTGGTCTGGTGGATGGCGCTGCCCGTCCTGTCCGCGGACCTGTACTCATCGGTGGCCTACGGCCCCGAGGCGGGCATCACGGAGTTGGCCGGGCTCGGAGAACAGGCGAAGTGGCTGATCCTGCCCATCACGGCCATGACGGTTCTTCTGCTCATCATCCTCATCACGTCGTACATCATGGGCGTGATCGCCTACCCGAACGGCGGCGGCGCGTATGCCATCAGCAAGGACAACTTCCAGCGGTCGTGGGTGTCGCTGCTTGCAGCAAGTGCTCTGATGGTCGACTACGTGCTGACCGTCGCGGTGTCCGTATCTTCGGGCATTCAGAACCTGGCGTCGTCCTATCCGGTCCTGCAGGGGCATGAGACGTCGCTTTCGCTCTTGTGCGTGCTGATCATCCTGCTCGTCAACCTGCGGGGTATCTCGGAGTCTTCGAAGGTGTTCGCGTACCCGACGTACGTGTTCATGGCGTGCATGCTGATCCTGATCGGCGTCGGCTTCTGGAACGAGTTCCGACATGGTTTTGTTCAGCCGCACACGCCGCCGTTTGGGGTTGTGCCCCAGGGCTTGACGCTCATGCTGCTGCTCAAGGCGTTTAGCTCCGCTTGCTCCGCGCTGACGGGCGTCGAGACGATTTCGAACGCAGTCCCCATCTTTCGCGAGGGCAAGAACGGAGCCATCAAGGCCTACATCGCGCTGGGACTTGTCACGGGCGTCACGCTGCTTGGGTTCGCGTATCATCTCTACGTCAAGGGAATCAGTGTGAATCCGAATAACACGATGCTGTCTCAGCTCGCGGAGAGCTATTTTGGGCACGGCTTCATGTATCAATTCATCATGTGGAGCACGCTTGTTGTGCTCATTCTGGCCGCCAACTCGACGTTCACGGGCTTTCCTCAGGTGGCGGCTCTGCTTGCCACGGACGGCTTTTTGCCGCGAGCGCTTCGGCTGCGCGGGGACAGGCTCGGCTACTCGAACGGCATGATTGTGCTTGCCGCGCTCGCGTCGCTCTTGATCGAGATCTTCCACGCGCAGACCAATAACCTCATCCCGCTGTACGCCATCGGCGTGTTCGTCGCGTTCACCGTCGCTCAGCTGGGACTCATCAAACGCTGGATCCGGGTCAAGGGGCGCCTCTGGCGCCTCAAGGCAGGCGTGAACGCCTTCGGCGCATTCATTACGGCGCTCGTGTCCGTCATTTTTGCGGTGACCAAGTTCACGAGCGGTGCATGGATCGTGCTCGTGGTCATCCCGCTGATGATGTATCTTGCGCTCAAGGTTCACCGGCATTACCTGGACGTCGCGGATGAACTTCGCATTGATCTCAAGGTGGATAGGCCTCAACAGCATCGCATCGTCTCCGTCGTCTTGGTCTCGGGCATCCACCGCGTGGTGCTGGACACGATTTCGTTCGCCATGAGCTCGACGCCGAATGTGTTCGCGCTCTACATCGGATTTGACGATGAGTCGATTGAAAAGATGGAGGAGAAGTGGGAAGCGTGGGGCAACCCGTGTCGGCTCGTGACCGTCAAAAGCGAGTACCGTTCCCTGCTGCAGCCCCTGTCCAAATTCATCCGCCGTCTGGAGACCTATGAAGGCGGCAAGCCTGATCACATCCAGCTGTTCATCGCGCAATTCGTGCCGAAAAAATGGTGGCACAATCTGTTGCACAATCAGACGTCTCTTCTTATCCGCGCGTGGATGTTGCGGCATAAGGATGTCGTCGTGACCACCGTGCCGTACCACCTGAAGAAGTGAGATCGTGGGCCGCGCCCGTCGTGAGGCGGAAGCGGCCCACGTCGCTCATTGAGGGAAGAGGGATGGCATTTGATACGCAGGCGGACGTGGCGAGCGTTGCACAGCGTGATCGAGACGGATCGCACCGGCCTTCGCGTTCTCCCGGGCCTGCGCAACGGCGTCGGGATCCTCATTCCGCTGGTGTGTGGTCTGAACTCGGGCCATCTGCTGTCGGGCATCGGCGTGGCGGTCGGCGCGTTGGTCGCCGGATTCGCCGGGAATGCCGGAACGGCGCGCCGGCGCCTGCGCACGATGCTGTTTGCCGTCGCGTGGATGAGCGTCACCACCTTTGTCGGCGCCCTGGCGGGGCACCGCGCTTGGCTCATCGTGGTGATGGCGGCCCTGAGCGGCTGGCTGTCGGGGATGATGCTAGGGGTCAGCCAACCGAGCGGTCAGGTGGGTCTCCTTGCGACGAACGCCTTGATTCTCATCTCCACCAGTCCTCAATCGCTGTCCGGCGCCTTGTACCGCGCGGAGCTCGTCGCGTGCGGCGGCCTGCTTCAGACCGCGCTCATGTGGGCGGTCGATCTCGTCAGCCGGCAAAGCGCTGAGGCCCAATCCGTCTCGAAGGTCTACCGAAAACTCGCCGCGTTTGCCGCGTCTCCCTCGCGCCAGACCGATCTCGAACTGGCCACGTCGTTGGTCGAGGCGAACGACTTTCTCCGCGACTCCCTGATGCCGCGCCGGCGCCGTTCCCGACTCCATCGGCTGCTGGACGCGGGCGAACAGCTCCGGATGTACGTGGTGGCCATTGCCGAGATCGCCCGTGGACGATTCTACGCCCAGGAACTTGGCGACGCCCGATTCGCGGAGGAGATCCTGCGGCAGTGCGCGCCGCTCTTCTCAGCCCTGGGCGATCACGTCTGGTTGATGGCGCAAGGCGATCGGCGTTCGCAGCCGCTCATGTACATCCTGGAGCGGGCGTCGGAGGAGTTGACCGACTTGGCGCGATCCGCGCGAGGAGACGGGCGGAAGGAGCAGACGGCGGCGCACGTCCAGGCGATGGCCGCCTGCCTCATGAGCTTGCGGGACGATCTCGTCCAACCGGCGATTCTTCCCTTGCCAACGGAAGCACTCGAATCTCCCGTGCCCCGCATCAAGCAGGCTTGGCAGACGTTTTGCGGCCACTTGACATGGCAGTCCGCCACGTTTCGCCACGCGTTGCGCGCGGCGGTGGCGGTTGGGGCTGGCGAGGCCTTCGCCGTTCTCATGCGCTGGCCTCACGGGTACTGGGTGCCCTTGACGGCGAACATCATTTTGCGACCTGATTTCACGAGCACGTTCACTCGCGGCATTGCGCGCGTGATCGGAACGATGGGTGGCATCCTGTTGGCGACGCTCTTGATGGTGGCGGTTCCGGATCGAACTGGCATCTTCGCCAGCGCGTGTATCGTCGTCTTCGGATCGCTCATGTACATGTGGGTGACCTACAATTACGCCCTGTTCAGTTGCGCGCTGACCGCGCTGATGGTGGTTTTGCTGTCTCTGTTCGAGCGCCAGGCGCCCCTCCCCACGATGGCGGACCGCATGGTCGCGACGCTCGTCGGCAGCGCGCTTGCCATTGCCATCTACCTCATCTGGCCGACGTGGCAGCATCAACAGGTGCATCGCGTGCTTGCGCTCGCCGTCGAACGAGAGAGGGACTATTTTCGCGGCGTCCTGAAGATGCTGCGAGAGGGTGAAACGGCGTCGCCGCAGACCCTCGCGCGCGAGCGCCAGGCGGTGCGCGTGTCGAGGACCAATGCAGCGTCCGCCGTTCGCCAGGTGCTCGCGGAACCCGTCGCCCCACAGGTTCACGCCCACATGATGGTTGCCGTCCTCGTCGGGATGCACCGCTTTTCAGATACGCTCCTCTCGCTCGAGGCCTACACGTGGGAGGGCCGAGCGGCGCGGCCGCTGACGAGCGGCGAGGAAGAGATCGCGCTTTTCATCGATCGCGCCCTCGCCTCGTTGGCAGACGGGCTGCGAAACGGAACCGGTCAGATGGCCACCGGCATCTCGGGCGCGCGTCAGGATGCGGTCCGCAGCCACGTGGAGGCGTTAGAGGTCAACTGGCGGAAACTCGACGTGATCGCGCGGGCGATGGTGCGGCTGTACCACGTCCTTCACACCTTGGCGCGGCTCGTGCACGAAAAGGCCGGGGAGGAAGCGACGGACGCCAGGACGTCATCGTAGCGCTTTGATCGCTCTCACCGCTTCCTTTCGGTACAATAGGCCCGAGAGCGCTCGCCTGAATGAAGCTTCATGAACACAGGTGGGTATTCGTTCGTCTATACGCCGGAACGGATGACGCAGGGAGGGACAGCGTTGGATCGGAGACCTCAAAGGACCGCGCGCATGCACGATTCGAGGGACAAGCACAAGCCGCGGCGTCGCCGCGGATGGTTGGGCGTGATCGCCGCGACAGCGCTGTATGCCTTCGTTTCGTCTTCGCTGCTGGTCTTTCACGGACCCTTTCCCGCGTTGCGCAATTACGTGATCGACACGCTGGATGAAACGCGGCACGGTTACTTGCTTCGCCCGCTGTCGCTGTTCACGTTGCCCGAGTCGGTGATTGCGGATCACGCCTTGAGCGACAGCCTCGTGTCGGACACGCTTCCCATTTCGGACATCGTCAATCGGGACTTTCACAGCGCGGATAACGCCCTACATCTATACACGTATCACGGGAGTACATTCACGGCCTACATCCTCGTCGTGGACAACCCCAAGCTCGTGCGTGTGGCGGTGACGAAATACATCGGCGAGCGCGGGGAGACGGTGCCGCAGCTCGTCCAGGATGCCGGCGCGATCGCGGGCATCAATGGGGGAGCGTTCGCCGACAACAATCAGCAGGGCACGGGCGCCGAGCCGCTCGGCATTACCATCGTCAATGGGCGCGTGGTGACCGGCGCAAACAGTACCTCGAAATTTCCGGAGATCGGATTCACGAGCGGCGGCGAGATGATCGCAGGGGATTATTCCCTCGCGGATCTCGAGAAGCTCCACGTGACGCAGGCGCTCAGCTTCGGTCCCGTGCTCGTGTTGAACGGTCAGCCCGTAGAGGTGCCGGATCAAGGCCTGAATCCCAGGACCGCCATCGGCCAGACGGCCGACGGGAAAGTGATCATGGTGGTGACGGATGGGCGAGGGCAGTTTGGTCACCTGGGGGCGTCGATGTCCGATCTGACCGCCATCATGCTGCAATATCACGCCGTGATCGCGGCCGATTTGGACGGCGGATCGTCCACGACGATGGTGTACGACGGCCGCATGGTGAACACGCCGGTCGATCTCACGGGCGCCCGCAGCGTGGCCACCGCATTCGTCGTGATGCCGAACTGAGGAAACGAGGAGGGAAGTCGATGGGCCAGGTGGAGCTCAGGCCGAGGGGAAAGCGCGTGGGGCGGCGCTTCCTGGCGCTCGCCGCACTCTGCACGGCCTTGGAGACGCTGTTCTACGATCATCTGAATCACCTGCTGGTCTCGCAACAGGCAGCGTCGCAGCGTGAAATCGAGGCGGCGATGCATCGGAGGGCACAGGCGGAACTGCTGCAGCTCAAGCGCGAGTACACGGGCGTGACGGTCTCCCCAAACGGGCAATATGCGACCTATGTCACGTCTGACTCGACCGGTTGGGACGCTGTTCACGTGGTCCAACTCGACACGGGCGCTCAGGTGAGCGAGGCCACACATCTATATCCGGTGCAGTATGTGGATTGGCTGGGCAATTCGGAGGTCTTCGTCGGCGAAGAACGATCGCCCGGCAACCTGGAACTGAACACGTTCTATGTCTCGAACGGACTGCAGGCCGATGAGACCGCAGCGAGTGTTCCTGTCTTCTCCAATTTGTCGCCGGACGCGCGCATTGTGAAGGTGACGTATAGCACGGCGACGAACGACATCTTTGTGCTGATCGAGGCGGACGGATCGAGCGTCGTCTACCACGTGGGCACCATGGAGACCATTCAGCCCGTCACCGTGCCTCCCGGATATATCAAAAATATCGCCATGACCGAAACAGGCGACAATCTGTATCTGGAGATCAACCAGGGCGGCGAGTGGAACGTCGTCCGGCTCTATCAGACCAGCCAGACGAGCAGCTACACGCCTCAATTTGAAATGAACTGGCAACTGGTCAAATCGAACGCGGCCCTCATCGGCGTCGTCGGCAACACGCTCTATTACGGAACGGTCAACGCCAATGGCCTCGTCACGGCCGTGTACCGGCAAACGGCGAGCGGCGACGAGCTCGTCCGGCAACTCGCGCAGCCCGCGCTCGCAAGCGACATCGCCGTATCGTCTTCGGGAGCCATCGCGCTCAATCCGCCGGCCATGACGAACGTCGAGGTGTGATGAAAGCCGGGCCGGGTGGCCGCGAGCGGCAGCTCACCGGCGCACGGCCTGTATTTGAACTTTACATAATATCTATTATCGGACGTAATGAACAGCTCGAGGAGGGGATTCGTTCTCGCGGGCACCACCGCCATACTCGTCACCATCCACAGCCCTCCAAGCATCTCGGTCCACGACATCGTCTGCCTGCGCTCGACCCATCCGATGGCCGCGGCAAAGACCGGTTCAATCGTGAACGTCAGCGCGATTTGCGTCGGCGATAGGCGTTCCTGCGCCCAGCGCCGACATGGCGATCGCGGCCGCGGCAAATCGAAGCGACAGAAAGGCGTAGGGGTTCAGGACGGCTAGCGCCTGTTGGGTCAGCGTGAAGGTGGCGCCCCAGATGAGCGTCACGAAAACCAGGAGCGCCCGCGCCGCCCACACCTCCGAGATTCGGAGCATCCGCACGGTTCACCCTTCCTGGCGACGTAACCCCATGAGCCGAGTGATCAGATCTCTCAGTTCAAAGGTGAAATCTCAGAGGGAAAAGTGCTTCTACTTCTGCCTCTGCCCCTCCCTGTCCCGCTCCTTCGCGATCAGCTCCAAAATCCGCTGCGCGGTTTCCTCGATGGCGCGATCGGTCACGTCGATCAGCGGACATCCCAAATCGCGCACGATGGACTCGGCATACAGCAGCTCTTCCTCAATCCGCTTCCGGTCGGCGTATTGCGCCAACACCGGCAGCCCCATGTGCTTCAGCCGCTGGCTGCGGATCCGCATCATCTGTTCGACGCCCATCGTCAGGCCGACGATGCGCGATCGCGGCACCTGATACAGTTCCGCGGGCGGTTTGACCTCCGGTACGAGCGGCAGGTTGGCCACGCGCAGGCCCTTGTGGGCGAGAAAGATACTGACGGGTGTCTTGGACGTGCGCGACACACCGACGAGGACGACATCGGCCTGCAGCAGCGCCCGAGGATCGCGCCCGTCGTCCGCCTTGACCGCGAACTCGATGGCGTCGACGCGCCGGAAGTAGTCCTCGTTCAACACGTGCAGGAGCCCCGGCTTTTGCTTTGGATGATCGTGGAACGTGTCGATGAACGCCTGCATCATGGGACCCATGATGTCCACGACCCGCACGCCCAAGCGAATGCTCTCCATCTTCATCATCTCGCGAAGCTCGGGCTGGACGAGCGTGTATGCGATGAACCCTCCGGTTTGCTTCGCCGCCTCCACCACTTCGCGGATCTCGTCCTCGGTGCGCACCTGCGCGTAGCGCACGATTTTCACGCGGCGCATGTCGAACTGATGGATGACCGCGTGGACCACGGCCTCCGCCGTATCCCCCAGCGAATCGGAGCAGATGTAAATCGTGCGCGTGTCCTGAACGTTCGATTCGGTCATGACCAGTTGGTCCCCCATTCTGCCACCAGGCGCGCCAGCGTCGTCTTGGTGATCCGGCCCACCACAACCGGCGGTTGGCCCTCTTCGTTCGAGGGTTCGACGACAGGCAGGCTGTCGACCTTGTAATCGATCATGCGTTTCGCCGCGTCCACCACTCGGTCCTCCGGGGTGACCGTCTCGATGTGCGGGTATCGCGTCATGATCATGCCCACGGGGAGCGAGGTGGCGCTGGCATTTCCCAAGGTGAACTTCAGAAAATCTTTGCGAGAGACGACACCCTGCAGCCGTCCCTCCTCGTCCGCGACGATGAGCCCTCCCACGTCTTCCAAGAACATGGTGATCACGGCGTCGTGCACCGTCGTCGTTTCTCGGACAATCACCGGCAGGGACTGCACTTCACCGACACGGAGGTCGCGCCAAGGAACGGGCGTCGCAGGCTCCGGCGGATCCGCAAGAAAGTAGCCCACGCGCGGCTTGGCGTCCAACTGCCCGAGCATGACCAGCAACGAGAGATCGGAACGAATCGTGGGCCGACTGACGCCCAGCATTTCCGCAATCTGATCGCCCGTGATGGGCTGATGCATCCGCACAAGTCGAAGGATTTCCTTCTGGCGAGGTGTGAGTTCGATGGGCCTCTCCCCCAGCAAGAGGCGGCCAGACGGACCTGAATCCGCCTGGCCGCGAACGTGGTCGCTTCTGTCTGTATTGTACATCAAAACCCGCATCTCATCTTGTCTCCATTTGTCCCCCTGGGTGTCACCGCCATCAACCCGTCATGCGCCTGCGCACGGCCGCCTGAGCCGCCGCGATCCGCGCGACGGGAATCCGGAACGGCGAACAACTCACATAGTCGAGGCCAATCTCTTCGCAGAACGCGATGGAAGCCGGATCGCCCCCGTGTTCGCCGCACACGCCCGTCTTCAGATCGGGACGGCGCTTGCGGCCCGCTTCCACCGCCCACTGGATCAACTTGCCCACGCCCTCGGTGTCCAGCGTCTCAAACGGGTTGTAGGGCAGAATCTCGCGATCCAGGTACACGTTCAAGAACTTGCCTTCGGCGTCGTCCCGGCTGAACGCGAACGTCATCTGCGTCAAATCGTTGGTGCCAAACGAGAAGAATTGCGCGTCCTCCGCAATCTGGTCCGCCGTCAGGGCGGCTCGCGGCACCTCGATCATCGTGCCGATGCGGTACTCGATCTCGACGCCTTCCCGCTCCATCGTCCGCTTTGCGATTTCCTCCATGCGCTCCCGCAGGACGCGAAGCTCTTTCGGCGATCCGATGAGCGGCAGCATCACTTCCAGCTCCACCCCGATGCCTCGACGCTTCGCCTGCGCCGCCGCGGTGATGATGGCCTCCATCTGCATGTCGTAGATCTCGGGGTAGACGATGCCGAGTCGCGATCCCCGGAGTCCCATCATCGGGTTGGCTTCACGCAGGTAACGGGCTTGCCGGAGCAACTGTTCCGTCTCTGCGATCTCGTCCTCCGGTCCCCCCTGCGCGCGAAGCGCTTCAAGCCTCTCGGCCAGCTCCTCCTCCCTGGGCAGGAATTCATGCAGGGGCGGATCGAGCAGGCGAATGGTGACGGGCAGTCCGTCCATCGCCTCGAAAATGGCGGTGAAATCGGACACCTGAAGAGGCAGCAACTTCGAAAGGGCGGCTTGGCGCTCCGCCGAAGTGGTCGCCAAAATCATGCGCTGCACAAGAGGGACGCGGTCCGGCGAGAGGAACATGTGCTCCGTCCGGCATAGGCCAATCCCCTCCGCGCCGAATTCCCTCGCCCGCTTGGCGTCTTCCGGCGTATCCGCGTTCGCGCGCACCTTGAGGCGCCGCACCTCATCCGCGATGGTCAAAAGCTCTTTCAACTCTTCCGCCATTTTCGCTTCTTCCATCTGCGCTTCGCCGACGTACACCGTTCCGGTCCCGCCATCCACGGAGATGACGTCTCCCTCCTTGAGCACGACGCCGCCTGACTCGACTTGCCGCGCCTCGAAGTCGATATGGACGCCGTCGCAGCCACAGACCGCCGGCTTACCGATTCCGCGGGCCACGACCGCAGCGTGACTCGTCATTCCACCGTGAGTCGTCACGACGCCCTCCGCGGCCAGAACGCCGTGGATATCCTCCGGCGTCGTCTCCGGACGTACCAAGACCACCTTTTCGCCTCGCTGCGCCCATTCGACCGCCGTGTCCGCGTCCAACACGATGCGCCCGACGCTGGCGCCTGGAGACGCGGGCAACCCTTTTGCGAACACCTGCAGGGAGTCGGTGCCCTGAAGTCTCCGGTGCAAGAGCTGGCGCAAGTGTTGCGCGTCCACCCGCAGAAGGGCTTCTTCGGGCTGAATGAGTCCTTCGTGCAACATGTCGATGGCGATGCGGACAGCTGCCTGCGCCGTGCGCTTGCCGCTCCGCGTCTGCAGCACAAACAGCTTGCCGCGCTCGACCGTGAATTCGACGTCCTGCATATCGCGGAAACGCGTCTCCAGCTGTTTGGCGAGCGCGACGAGCGACTCGTACACGTGCGGCATGGTGTGGGCGAGATCCGCGATGGGCTGAGGCGTGCGAATGCCGGCCACCACGTCTTCACCCTGTGCGTTGGCGAGAAATTCGCCAAACAGGACGGGCTCTCCCGTGGACGGATGGCGCGTGAAGATCACGCCTGTGCCGCTGTCCTCCCCCATGTTGCCGAACACCATGGCCTGGACGTTGACCGCAGTGCCCAGCGTTTCGGGGATGCCGTGCGCCTTCCGATACACGATGGCGCGCGGGCTGTTCCACGAGCGAAAGACAGCTTCGATGGCGAGTTCTAACTGCACATTGACATCCTGCGGAAACGGCTGACCCACGTGCTCGGCGAACAATTTCAGGCAGGTTGCGACGAGTTCCTTCCACGCGTCCGCGGGAAGGTCGCGATCGCGCTCGACGCCATGCTTGGCCTTCGCGGCGCGCAGCGCGTGCTCAAACGGTTCGATGGGCACGTTGAAGACGACGTTGGCAAACATCTGGATGAGGCGGCGATAGGAATCGTAGGCGAACGCCGGGTCCTGCGATTGATTGGCAAGCGCTCGCACGGTCAGATCGTTCAGGCCCAAATTCAAGATGGTGTCCATCATGCCCGGCATCGAGACGGGCGCTCCAGAGCGCACAGAGACCAACAGCGGCTGAAACGCGTCGCCGAACCGCTTCCCGGCTGTCCGCTCGAGCCGAAGAATGGCGAGTCCCACTTCGTCCAACAGCCCTTCGGGCAGCTTTCCGCCTCGCGCCCAGTAGGCGTTGCAAGCTTCCGTCGTAATCGTGAAGCCAGGCGGTACGGGAAATCCCCACTGCACCATCTGGGCCAGGTTCGCGCCTTTTCCGCCCAGAAGGCTCCGGTTCTTCGGATCCGCTTGATCAAAGGCGTAGACCCACCGGGTCGTGAGCGCCTGATTGCGCTCGACATTCTGCACCTGCGCCATGCTGCATCCCCCTTGTCACGGCCTCTTCTGTCGTTCGGCCGGCGAAGCGCTTCCACACGGCGGAGCGCCCTGCCGCGAGATCGCAATCTGACATCTTGAATCGAATTCTCCGTACTTCGTTCATACCACATCTCGAATTATGACGCAACAATTTTGCTGAAACAGTTGACGAATTGCAGATTATGATGTCATAATTCTGTTGAAGGTGAGTCTGCGATGTTGAATGGCCCGTCGCCGTGTGCAGCGCGCGAATTCCGCGCCACGCAGGCCGATCGCGGCCACCGGAGTGATCAAGGAGGGATCGCCGATGGATCGGGAGCTCGCTCTCGAACTCGTTCGCGTCACGGAAGCTGCTGCGCTTGCGGCCAGCAGGTGGGTCGGCCGAGGTGATGCGGACGGCGCGGACGGTGCCGCCACGGAGGCGATGCGCAATATGTTTCGCACCGTGGACATCCGCGGCGTCGTGGTCATTGGCGAAGGCGAGATGGATGAGGCGCCCATGCTCGCTCAGGGAGAAGAGGTCGGTACAGGACGCGGGCCGCGCGTGGACGTGGCGGTTGATCCCATCGAAGGCACGTCCATGGTCGCGAAGATGTTGCCCAACGCCCTATCGGTCGCGGCCATCGCCCCACGAGGACATCTGTTGAAGGCCCCGGACATGTATATGGAGAAGTTGGCGTGCGGCCCTCGCCTGCGCGGCGTCTTGTCCCTCGACGATCCGCTGGAGACGACGTTGCGAAAAGCGGCCGAAGCGCTCGGCAAGCCTCTTTCCGAGCTGTCCGTAGCCATGCTCGAGCGAGATCGCCACAAGGCCCATCTCGACGTGGCTCGGCGCCTCGGCGTACGGGTGAAGTTGCTGAACGCGGGCGACGTGCTCGCGGCCATCGCGACGGCGTTGCCCCGCGGCGGCACCGACCTGTACGTCGGCTCCGGCGGTGCACCGGAAGGCGTGCTCGCGGCGGTGGCTCTGCGCTGCTTGGGCGGCGACTTTCAGGGCCGGTTGATGCCGCAGACTCCCGAGCAGCGCGAGCGCTGCCAACAACTCGGCCTCGATGTGGCCAAAACCCTCACGGTGTCCGATCTCGCCGGCGAGGACGATGCCATCTTCGCGGCGACGGGCATCACCGACGGGGATTGGCTCGAGGGCGTGCGGCGCGAAGGCGATTATCTGCACACGCATTCGGTCGTCATGCGGGTTCGCACGGGCACGGTCCGCCACGTCAACGCGATTCATTATCGGCCGCTCGAGCTGCGGCTCGCGCAGACGGTGTGACCTGCCGAGGTTGTGTTGATGCTTCATCCTCTCCACACGTTCCCAACTGGAAAGGCCGCCTCCAGGGCGGCCTTCTTTTTATTCGTGCGAGAAGTCGGGCGACGAGCCGCCCCCTCCTCCTCGATTTGCGTTGGTTCGGAGAAACTTCGTCCGATTTCACCCGCCGTGAGCGTCGGCCAGGGTTTGCAACCAGGACCGAGCGTCTCGAGGTCGATCCGACAGCGATTCGTGCACTTTCGCAACTTGAACGAGACGCCGATATCCGCCTTCCGCCACCATGGGTTCCATCCCGAGCGTGCGCAGCGTGTCCGCAGCCTCCCCGAGTTCATGCGCCCTTCGCGTCGCGTGCTCGAGATTGCGCTCCACAAGGTACAGGGCGAGATCCCGCAGGCGGTGATCTGGAAACGAGGCATCCAGTGAATCGAGGACGCGATCGGCCAACCCCATGCGCTCCGCGGCCGCGAGCGATTCCAGGAACAGGGCTTCGAGCCCTTTCAAGACGAGGGAGCGACACATTTTCAGGAGAGCGGCCTGCCCCACCTCACCCTCCAACACCTCGATGCGGCAACCGTATGGCGCGAACCGCTCCTGAAAGGCGGAAGCCCCGTCGCCGTCCACCACGAGCGGGACGCGGTGCCCGTGAGGCTTGACGGCGGACATGACGGCCACAGCAGCATACCGCGCCGACGGCTGAGCGCGGTGGATGATGTCGCCGATCTCGCGCTTCACCGCCGGCGAACACGAGTTGAAATCGGCGTACAGCGCCCCTTCCTTCAGGTGCGGAGCAGCCTCCGATGCCACCGCGATGGCGGCTTGCGCAGTCACCAAGGAAAAAAGCACGTCACATTCCGCTGCGACCTCGGCGATGGAGCGCCCGCACGCGATGCCAAGCGCCTCGGCCTGTGGTCTCCACCTGTCCGCGGGAGCCGCATCGTACGCCACGATGTCGTTCACGCCCGCGGCCCGAAGGCCAGAGGCGATGGCTCGCGCAGCTTCACCGAATCCAATCAACCCGAGTTTCACGCCGCTTCCCCCTCGTCCGTATTCACACCCACGTCACGCCGAGCGCCCGCAGCTTGTCCCGGAGGCCGTAGATGTCGAGGCCGAGTTCGCCCGCTGCAAGTCGCGCCCGGGTCGCTTCTTCCTTGGCCACTCGCTCCTCCGCTCGGCTCGCCACCTCGTCGGCCCGCTCCTTGGGCACGCACACGACGCCGTCCATATCCGCGACGATCACGTCCCCAGGCCGCACGGTCACCCCGGCGCACACGATCGGCACATTCACCGACCCCGGTGTCGCCTTGACCGTGCCCTGCGCCGAGATGGCCCGCGACCAGACGGGGAACTCCATCTTCTCGAGTTCCGCCACATCCCTGACCCCGGCTTCGATCACGAGTCCTGCCACACCGCGAGCCTTGAGCGATGTGGCGAGCAGCTCGCCGAACATCCCGTCGGTGCAGGGCGAGGTGGTGGTCACGACCAACACGTCGCCCGGTCTGCATACCTCCACGCTCGCGTGGATCATCAGGTTGTCTCCGGGGTGGCACAGGACGGTGACGGCGGTCCCAAAGGCATGTGCCCCTCGGTAGATAGGCCGCATGTACGGGAGCATCAGCCCTTCACGCCCCATCGCCTCATGCAACGTCGCCACGGAATAGCGCCCCAGGCGCTCGACACTCGAACGATCCGGCCGCTCGATGTTCGTCACAACCACAGGCTTCACACGAATTCACCTCCGACCGAAGGAAACACGCGCTGATAGGCTTCCGCGTACACGATCGGCTGTCCGGAGTTTCGTCCGGCCTGAACGCCGCGGCGCTTCGCCACATCCGTGTAATACGCCCAGAGATGTTCCTGGGCCTGCATGCACTCCATGGCCTGTCGCTTCTTTTCGAAGACAGGCGTGATATCCAACAAGAGATCGATGCGGAACTGGCATTGCTCGGGCTGATGGGGTTCAAACGAATACAATTGCGGCGCGCCGATCGGCGGGTGTTCAGACGGATACCCGTGCGCCTGCGCCAGAATCCTCGCTTCCCGGACGAGTTCTGCGGTCTGCGGATGGTCGGCGTTGTACGGGTCGATGAAGGTATGGGAAAGGATGATGTCCGGGCGATGCTGGCGAAACTCCTGAACGAGGGCATCCCGCAACTCGGGCGTGACGTCGATGGGATAATCTCCTACATCGAAGAAACGAATCTCGGCACCCAGGATCTCGGCCGCGCGTTCAGCCTCCTCGCGCCGAATCCGCTTGATCTCCTCGAGCGACTTGCCCGCCTTCCACAGGCTCGCGGATTCCCCCCGTTCGCCGTAGCTCAGGCAGAGCACCCGCACCTTCCAACCGCGGCTGCTGTACAACGCGATGGCGCCGCCCGCGCGCCATACAAAGTCGGCGGCGTGCGCGCTCACGACCATCAAGGTTCCTGTGCTTTGCATGACGTACCGACTCCTTTCACCGTTTGGGGTTTACTTTCCAATCAATTTGCGCGGGTTATCCACCCACATCGTCCGCAGGTCCTGAGGTGAAAAACCTGCGTCGAGCAGACGCGCCGTGAAGTCCACGATCCCGTCCACCACGCCCGGGTTGGATTTCTGGCCGAGATCGGTCGAAAGAAGCGTGCGCTCAGGCCCCACGGCGCGGATGGCCTCGTAGAGCACTTCCCAATCGCACTTCTGCGTGTAAAACGTGGTGTAGCAATGTTCGATCATCGCGCCGAGATCGGCCAGCTTGACCTGATCCTCGATGGAGAGCGCTTCGGACGGAAACAGCGCGTGCGTCACGATGACCTTGTTCACGCCCTGTGTGCGGGCTTGTTCGACCACGGCAAAAATCTCGTCCCGCCCAAGATGGCCTGTCGCGAGCGCCATGTCGTATCGGCGCACGCGTTCTAGGCACTGGACGAGATCGGAACGAACATTTCCGCCTTGGTCGAAGACGGAGATGAGCTCCAGGCCAATGCCTTCTGCCCGCACCTCCGATTGAATGCGGGCCCAAAACGGCAGGTGAGATTGGCCGCGCGCCGCCTGCTTCTCCGGGCTCTCGTTGGCGGCATCGACGGTCGGCAGCCAGACGATACGCGCGCCGGCGCGCCCGGCGATGTCCACGGCCACGGGATTCAGCCCTCCCACCGCGTGGTTCAGCACGACAGCGCCCACCACATCGACGCCGGGGACGACGGCGGACACCACCTTCGCCCGTTCAATGGTGGGAAAATAGTGCGATTTCAGCGCAAACCCGGACCAGCCCAGTTCCCGGAATTGATGGGCGAGCGACACGTCGTCGATGCTCCGCTCCACCAGATCTGGCCACACGTGCACGTGCAGGTCGTACATCCCGGCCAGGAGGGAGACGATGTCTTGCCGTTGTCCCATATCACTCCGACCTTTCGATCAAAATGGACTCCAAGATCATCAGACAAAATCGGCAGCAACGAGGCGCAGGCAAATGCGCAGACGTCCATGCGACGGCGCTAAAAGCCGGATCGCATGCCGCGGAGCGTATCGCAGACGTGGCTCAGGTGAACCCGCATGGCCTGTTCGGCGCCATCGGGATCGCGCCTGCGAATGGCGTCCACAATCTTCTCGTGCTCGTTCATCGACGCAGCCGACCGGTTCGGCGCCAGGATGGTCCGGTACTGATACCGAACGCTCTGGGAGTTGAGCGTGTCGAGCAGGCGCCTGGCGGTGTGATGGCGCGAGATCTCGGCGATGGTGCGGTGCAGCTTCGCATTCCCGTCCGAATACGAAAGGAGATCATTCTCCTCGTACTGGCGCCGCATCCAGGCAATGTGTTCTTCCAAGCGCCGCAGTTCTTCATCCGTTGCGCGGAGGGCCGCGTACCGGGCGATGAGGCATTCGAGCGCCATCCTGACCTCGAGAATCTCCACGGCTTCCTCATGGGAAACGTGCCGCACGCGCGCTCCGCGATACCGCTCGCGTTCCACGAGCCCTTCCTGCTCCAGACGGGCGAGCACCGTGCGGACGGTCGCGCGGCTCGCGCCGAGCCAGCGCGCGAGATCCATTTCGACGAGGCGCTGTGACGGCATGAGGGTGCCGTCGATGATGGCGTCGCGCAGGCGCCGATAGCACTCTTCTTCAGTGTAACCTTGGCTTGAGACTTCCACTAAGGCACCGCCTTCCGGTCGACTTGTCACCTGGAACAGTTATACCACAGGCGTGCCATAGTGGTGAAAGCTCTCCACGGTCTTGTTGCCCCAGGCTTGCCCCCTGGCCCGCTCGGCTTCCGTCCATGTAATGGGCTTCCAATCCGGTGCGAGGACCAAGTAACCCCCGGCGCATACCTCGATCCGGTTCCCGCCCGGCTCATAGACGTAGACGAAGTAGGTCTGGTTGATGGCGTGTTTGCTGGGCGCAAATTCAATGAACACGCCGTGATCGATGAACAAGTCCGCCGCTCGCCAGATGGACTCGTTGGTGTCCACGCGAAATGCGATGTGGTGCAAGCGGCCTTTCGCGCCCGTGGCGTCCAAGGTGTAGACGACATCGTACGACTTGTTCATCGCGCGATACCACACACCTGGCCTCTTGCCGTTGTCGAGCCGAATCTGCTCCGTGAGTTTGAGTCCGAGCACCGACTCGACAAAATCGCCGTCCCGTTCGGCATCGGATGACAGAAAGTTGATGTGATCCAGCGTCTTCACCCCGACCCCTCGGCCCGTGAACTTCTGGGGCTGATTCTTCAGGCAGGGGCGGAGGTGTTCGGGCGGCTCATAGTAGGAGGTCTCGTAGTACAGCTCGTACAGGTGACCATCCGGGCCGCGAAATTGGTAGCCAGGCCCATGTCCCAGATTTCCGTCCACCCACGCGCCATCCACGCCGGCTGCGGTGAGCGCTTCCACTCGGCGCTCCAGCGCAGCCTGGCTTGTCGTGCGAAGCGCCGTCTGACCCACGCCGGCTCGCGGGGATTCGGTTAGGATGAGCGAGTACATCTCGTAATCGCCCATGCATCGGAGATAGATGGATTGGTGCTCGCGGGCGACTTCTTCCATGCCCAGGATGTCATGAAAGAACGCGTAACTCTCCTCGAGCACAGGCGTCAACAGCTCCACATGCCCGAGATGGGCGATGTCGTAACAGGGTTCGACGGTCAAAACAGGTCCCCCTCTCTCGTCAGATGTGTCGCGCCGGACCGTGAGGCAACATGATTGTATGACAATCTGGACTACAAAATGATCATGCTCGATCTTGCGCGGATTGTCAACGCTTTCGTGACAGCCAAACTGGACAAGAGGACGACAAGCGCAGGGCCTATGCCCCTGCGCTTGTCATCGTTCCACCTCAGGCTCAAAATCCCCCACGAGCGGCGACACGTCCGCGCCTGGGCGCGGCGGCCAGGCCGACAAGTCGAACGGAAAATCCGATCCCGGGAGGACGCGATCGGCGCCGACGACATCGATCAAGCACTGGAGCGCTGCCTCGGACCAGAGCACGTTGTCGTAGAACATGCGCCGAAGATACGCCGCCGGCCGATCCTGAAGCCGCCCTTTCACGTGCGGCCACACCTCATATCCTTTCTCGATCCGTCCGATCTGATAGGGCAAAAAGCCGCCTCCGTGCGCCAACAGCAGCCGCACCTCGGGATACCGATCGAGAAGGCCCGACAAAACGATGTGGGCGGCGGCCAGCGTCGTCTCCCACGGCACGCCGATCAAATTCGGCAGCGCGAGGCGGCTCGCCCGCGGATCCGCGGGCAACAGCGGGTGAAGAAACAGAATCGCACGGCGGGCGTTCGCGACCTCCCACACGGGCCAGAACCTCTCGTCGCCGAGGAGCGATTCGCCGACACCTGGGCCCACAATCGCGCCCGCGAATCCCTGATCCAAGCGGCGCTCCAACTCCCGTGCGGCCGCATCTGGATGAGCGAGCGGAAGGGTCGCGAGCGGGCGAAACGCCATGCGTTCGCTCACCAAGGCATCCCGCAGCGCGTCGTTGTACACTTCCGCCACGTGTGCGCCCACCTCGGCCGGCAGGTGATACACGAAAAGCTGCGGCAGGGGCGAGACCAGGGCGAACTCGATCCCGGCCTGTCGATAGGCCCGCTCGAACTCGCCAAAGTCGACAAAAGTCCGCTTGAGCTCGAACGACCAACGCCCCTCCACGGTGAGGAACGGCTCCTTGCCGGGATCGCGCCGCTCGAGCGACACCTGAACCCGCGGTTCTCGCTCGAGAAACCCGAGGACCGATTCGGGCAGAAAGTGCGCGTGCACGTCCGCCGTCCGTCTTGGCTTCGTCATGGACCTTCACCCAGGCGCGCGTCCTGCTCTTCCTTCGACACTCCGCCAACGCCCCAGTGGGATTTCGGCACTTCGTACAGAATGACGCGCACCGTCTCCCGTTTGGCGCCGAGCGTATCCACCACCGCATCGGTCAGCTTCTCGATGAGAGCTCGCTTCTGCGCAGGCGAGCGCCCTTCCACCATGGTGACCTGAATCAGCGGCATCCGCACACCTCCTTCACTCGGTGACGTCGAGTTCCAGGGCGCCCATGCCCGCGAAGGCGATCTCGACGCGATCGCCCGGGTGGACATAGACAGCCTCGGTGATGCCGCCCGTCAACACCACCATCCCCGGCTCGATGGCAGCGCCGAAGCGGGTGAGCATCCGCACCTGCTCCACGACGGATCGCACGGGGTGGCCCAGGACGGCCGCGCCGGCGCCGGTCTGGGCGACTTCGCCGTTCACGCGCATCACGACGCCGACCTCGTCCAGGCGACACGCGTACGGCGAAACCGCCTGATCCGCCAGATAGAATCGCGCACTCGAGGCGTTGTCGGCGATCACGTCCACCAGCGTGAAGGAAAAGTTCTCGTAGCGGCTGTCGATGACTTCGACGGCCGGCACGACGCACTCGGTCGCCAGCCACACGTCGCGCGCGGTCACGTGTGGGCCCTCGAGGCGGCTGCGGAACACGAACGCGATTTCCGGCTCCACGCGCGGGTGGATGAGCCCCTTCATCGACAGAACAGGCCTCTCCAGCTCCATCGTGGACAGCAGATGCCCGAAGATCGGCTCGTCGACACCGACGGACCGCTGCTTCGCCTTGCTCGTGAGCCCCATCTTCCATCCGACGAGGCGCGCTCCCTCCGCGATATACTTCTGCACGGTGAGCCGCTGGATCTCATAGGCGTCGTCCACCGTCAGGCCGTCGTACCGAAGCGTCAATTTCTTCAACTCGGTCGCCGACGTCTGGTGGCGATAGAGTTCATCCGCGATGGCTTGAAGTGAGTGCGCCATGCCCCTTCGCCTCCCTGCCATGCGCGATCTCGTACGCGACGTCGACGATCATATCCTCCTGACCTCCGACCACGCGCCGCTTGCCGAGCTCCACGAGGATGTCCCGCACATCCACCCCGAACTGCTGGGCTGCGCGCTCCGCGTGCAGAAGGAAGCTCGAATACACGCCCGCATAGCCGAGCGTGAGGGCCGTGCGATCCGTCAAGACGGGCCGCATCATCCTGGGCCGCACCACGTCTTCCGCCGCGTCCATGGCCGCGTACAGATCCACGCCGGTCCCGATGCCGTACTTCTCGCAGGCCGCCACAAACACCTCGAGCGGCGTATTGCCGGCGCCTGCGCCCAGACCTGCGAGGCTCGCGTCGATCCGATAGGCCCCCTCTTCCACGGCCGCGATGGAATTGGCGACCGCCACGCCGAGGTTGTTGTGCGCGTGGAAGCCGACCTGCACGTCGTCCGGCAGCGCTGCCCTGAGCGCGGACACTTTGCGGCGTACTTCGTCCATCAGCATGGCCCCTGCGGAGTCGACGATGTACACGCAATGCGCGCCGTAGGAGGCCATCTTCTTCGCCTCTTCCACTAGGCGCTCGGTCTCGGTCATGTGGCTCATCATCAGGAAGCCGACGACATCAAGCCCCATCTTGCGCGCCTCTTCCATGTGTTCCGCCGAAATGTCCGCTTCCGTGGAGTGCGTGGCGACGCGCACGCCCCGGATGCCGAGGCCTACGGCGCGCTTCAAGTCTTCGAGTGTCCCGATTCCGGGAAGAAGGAGCGCCACCACCTGCGAATGGTGAACGGCTCCGCAGACCGCGCCGAGATAGTCCTCTTCGGCCTCTTTGGCAAAGCCGTATTGAATCGAGCTTCCGCCGAGTCCGTCTCCGTGTGCGGCTTCGATCTTGGCCACACCCGTCTTGTCGAGCGCCGCCGCGATGGCTTTCGCGTCCTCGACGCTGAACTGGTGCCTCACGGCGTGCATTCCGTCGCGCAGCGTGACGTCCGTGATCTCGATCTTGTACCGATACGCCACCGCGTCTCACCTCGCCTCTTCCGCCGACGCCACCTGCATCTTGTGACGCGCGTATTCTTCGCCAAATTTGACCGCCGCCGCCGTCATGATGTCGAGGTTGCCCGCGTACACCGGCAGGTAGTCCCCGAGCCCTTCGACCTCGATGGAGATGCTGACGAGATCGTCCTGGAAGATGGGCTCGCGGTTCAGCCGGTAGCCTGGCACAAACGTCTGCACGTGGCGCACCATCTGTTCGATGGACTCGCGCACCTTGTCCCTGATTTCCGCGCTGGCATCTTCCATCAAGCAGTAGATGGTGTCCCGCATCAGAATGGGGGGCTCCGCCGGATTCAGGATGATGATGGCCTTGCCCCGCTTCGCGCCGCCGATGGCCTCCAGGGCGCGAGCCGTGGTCTGCGTGAATTCGTCGATGTTCGCCCGCGTGCCCGGCCCGGCGCTCTTGCTGGCAATGGTCGCCACGATCTCGGCATAGCGCACGCCGACCACTCGGCTGACGGCGTACACCATCGGCACCGTCGCCTGCCCGCCGCACGTGACCATGTTCACGTTGGGCGAATCGAGGTGCTCCTCCAGGTTCACCGCCGCGATCACGTACGGCCCGCGCGCGGCCGGCGTCAGGTCCACGGCCTGGATGCCCGCCTCGCGCAACAGTTTGGCGTGGCGGACGTGCGCCTTTGCACTCGTCGCGTCGAACACGATGTCAGGGCGCACGCCTTGTTCCAGGACCGCCTTCAGGCCATCGGCCGATGTCTCGAGCCCCATCTCGCGGGCGCGGCGAAGGCCGTCCGACTCGGGATCAATGCCGATCATCCAGCGCGGTTCAATCCACGGGCTCCGCTTCAACTTGATCATCAGATCCGTCCCGATGTTGCCGGACCCGACGATCGCGGCACTGAGCTTTTTCACTCCGATCCCGCTCCTTTCGCCCACACGAACTCCACTGCCCCAAGCGGTCCAAACGACAACTGAACGCGATCGCCCGGATGAATCGGGACGGCGGCGCTCACGGCGCCCGACAACACGACATGACCCGCGCGAAGCGGCGTGCCCAGCTCCGTCAGCGTGTTGGCGAGCCACGCAACGGCCTTCGCCGGATGCCCCATCACGGCCGCCCCCGCGCCCGTCTGGACCACTTCGCCGTTGACCTTCAGCACACCGCCCACGGTCTCCAGATCGACGCCCGACACAGGCGTCGGCAGATGGCCAAGCACGAAACATCCCGCGGACGCGTTGTCCGCGATGGTGTCCACCAGCCGGATTTTCCAGTCCGCGATTCGGCTGTCGATCACCTCGATGGCGGGCACGACGGCTCGGGTGGCCGCCAACACGCGGTGGAGGTCCACCCCCGGGCCGACGAGATCGTCCGATAAGATGAACGCGATTTCGGGTTCTACTTTGGGCTGAATCAAGGGAAAGTCGATCGCGGAGCCGCTCTCGAACCACATCGACTGAAACAGGTGTCCGAAGTCCGGCTCGCTCACGCCGAGCTGGAGCTGCATCGGCTTGCTCGTGAGCCCAATCTTGTGTCCCACGACGCGATCGCCCATAGCGATCCGCTTCTCCACGTTGAGCTGCTGAATGCGGTACGCGTCCTGCACCGTGAGGTCCGCGTGGTCGTCCGTCAACGGCGGAATGGGCGCGCGTTCGGCCTCTGCCCGCCGCAGCGCGTCAGCCAGGGAGATCAACCGTTCACTCATCTCATCCACTCCGATCACAACTTGATGCACACGTTTTTCAGCTCGGTGAAAAACTCAAAGCTGTGCACGCCGCCTTCCCGGCCGATGCCGCTCTGCTTCATGCCGCCGAACGGGGTCCTCAAGTCGCGCAGGAACCACGTGTTGATCCAAATCACACCTGCCTCGAGTTCGCCGGCCACTCGGTGCGCCCGCTTCAGGTTCGACGTCCACACGGTGGCGGAGAGGCCGTAGTGCGTGTCGTTGGCGAGGCGAATCACCTCTTCCTCCGTGTCGAACGGCTGCACGGTGACGACGGGACCGAACACCTCCTGCCGCGTGATTTCGCAGGTCTCGTCCACGTCGACGATCACGGTCGGCTCGTAGAAGGCGCCCCGCTTCAGATGTTCCGGCCGCCTGCCGCCGGTCAAGACGCGCCCACCCTGTTCGATGGCGCGGCGCACAAACCCGTCGACGCGCTCCAGGTGCTCTTCCGAGATCAGGCTGCCGACGTCCGTCGCAGGATCGAGCGGATCGCCGACCTTCAACTTCTTCGCGCGATCCACGAGCGCCTCCACAAAACGGTCGTAGAGCGGGCGCTCGACGTAGATGCGCGATCCGCAGAGACACACCTCACCCTGGTTGACAAAGCTCGAGCGGACGGTCGTCGCGATGGCGTCGTCAAAGTCGCAATCCGCGAAGACGATGTTCGGGTTCTTGCCTCCGAGCTCAAACGACAGCCTCTTCAGCGTGCTCGCCGCAGAGCGCATCACCGCCTTGCCCGTCGTCGTCTCACCCGTGAGCGAAATCAGGTCCACGTCTTCGTGCTCCGTCAGAAATTGCCCAGCCGCATCGGGTCCAAAGCCGTGTACGACATTCACCACGCCGTCCGGCACGCCGGCCTGCTTGCAGATCTCCGCCAGCCGAGTGGCCGTCATCGGCGTCAGTTCGGCCGGCTTGATGACGCACGTATTGCCTGCGGCGAGGCACGGCGCGACCTTCCAGGTCAGCAGAAACAGAGGCAAGTTCCACGGCGAAATGAGACCCGCCACGCCCACGGGGCGCCTCAACGCGTAGTTGAGCGCCACACCTTCCATTTCGAACGTCTCCGTCGACAGCCCTTTCACGAAGTCGGCAAAGAAGCGGAAATTGTAGGCCGATCTCGGAATGTCCAGGCTTTTGGCGAGCGACAGCGGCTTGCCCGTGTCCGTCGTCTCGAGAAGCGCGAGTTCCTCCAGGTTTTCCTCAATCAACTGGGCAATGCGGTGGAGAATCGCGGCGCGTTCTTGCGCCGTCGTGCGGCTCCAGGTGCGAAATGCCCGCCGCGCGGCCCGCACCGCCCGGTCGATCTCGGCCCGTCCTCCCTCGGCCACGGTTCCAATCCGCTCGCCCGTCGCGGGGTTGATGTTGTCAAAGGTGCGGCCGTCTTCAGACGGCACAAACTCGCCGTCGATAAAATGCAGCACTCGCTCCATGCTCATCCCTCACTTGTCGTCATGCATGCGTATTGGACGCGATTCAACTGGCGTCGCGATACCGAATCGTCAGCACGGGATTGCCCGAACCGGACGAGGGCCCGTATCCGTGCAGCTCTCCTTGGAACTGCTTTCGCAGAACGCCGAGCAGGACCGCCACGTGGCGCCCGCCGGACTCGACGCCCGCCGCGCGCACGTACGACGGCAGCATGCTGACCGCCGACTCCTTGTCTCCTTTGACGAGATATTGACAAAATTCGCGATCCAGCGCTTGTTCTGTGATGTTCGGCCATTTATCCGGTCCTCGGCCCAGGTTGTGCGCAAGCGCGCCGCTCGCCAAAAACACAACGCGTTCGGGCGACTCGAGAAAGACGTCCCCCATGACTTCACCCCACCGCATCGACTCCTCGAGCGAAGCGGCCCAACACACCGACAGGGCCACGACGGGCGTCGGCCGCTTCAGCAGATAGCGCAGCGGCACGACCGTGCCGTAATCCCACACATACGTCGGATCGTCCACCGCGACGACCTGCAGCCCCTCCTTCTTTCCAGCCTCCACCAGGCGTTTGCCCAGTTCTGGATGACCCGGATGATCATAGGGCACGTCGCTGATCAGGTCCGGGCACTCCACCGCCGTCAAGATTCCCTTGTGACGAGGCGTGATGTCGACGTAATGCATGAAGCTCGACATCCAGTGGCACGAGATGATCACCACCACGTCGGGCCGAATCTCGTCGATCACGTCCGCGCATTTCAGCATGGCTTCGACCATGGGCTTCTGAAATTCCGGAACGCGATCCCGGTGGCAGATCCTCGGCGTGTGCGGCGTGATCATTGCCAATTCCAGGCTCACGTCAATCCCTCCCCGAATTTTACAGTTCTCGCGATCACCCAACGCGGCGGAGGGTTCGCTCCGTCTGTTCCCATCGTATCACGCTGAAAACGCTCGCTATACGCTCTTGTTTCTCTATGCGGAACGTGTTACACCATTCCTAGAAGCGCTTTCATCTCCACGTGGGAGGGTTGGACCGTGCCAAGGCAATCGGATGCGCGTACGCTTTCTTCGCTTCGCCACGCGCTGCAGGCGCTGCGATGCTTCTCGCAAGACGAGCCGGAACTGGGCATTACCGAAATTTCGCGCAAGCTGGGACTGTCCAAGAGCACTGTCCACCGGATCATGGCGACCCTCACCGAAGAAGGGTTCGTCCATCGGGACGAAGAAACCCACCGATATCGATTGGGCCTTTCGGTGTTGAGCCTCGGCGGCATCATCATGTCCAACCTCGAGATCTGCCGGGAAGGCCAACACCTCCTTGAGGAATTCGTGCACCGCTTCGACGAAACCGTTCACCTTGCGGTGCTGGAAGACTTCTGCACGGTGTACGTAAGTAAACTGGAGTGCAAGCATCCCGTGCAAATTGCCACCCACGTCGGGCGCCGCAATCCGCTGTACTGCACGAGCTCCGGAAAGGTCATCCTCGCGTACCAGGACGAATCCATGGTGGAAGAGGTCATTCGGCGCGGACTTCAGCCGTTCACGCCGAACACCATCACGGATCCGAATCGGCTCCGCGCGGCCCTCGCCCAAATCCGGGAGGCAGGGTACGCGACGAGCGTCGGCGAACTGCGGCCCGGCGTGAACAGCGTTGCGGCGCCGGTTCGCGATTACACGCGGCGCGTGATCGGCGCAGTCACGGCCGTGGGACCTGCAGCTCGGTTCACGGACGAAAAGATGAAGTCGTTGGCCCGAACCCTGATGTCCATCAGCAAGGAAATTTCCAATCGGCTCGGCTACTATGAAAGGCCGCGATCGCGCCCGTTTCTTCAGGTGTCCCACTCGATGGGCAGCCCGACGTAATTCTCGGCCACGGTGGCGAGCCCATGCGGAGAAGAGGTGATATAGTCGAGTTCGGCCAACTGAATCTCGCGTTCGAACGGCGAATGATCGGAGAATCGATGCAACATCTGGGTCATGAAATACGAGAACCGTTCCGCCTTCCACACGCGCCGCAAGCAGATGGCCGAGTACCTGCGCAACAGGTCGTCCGATCCGTCCCGATAATGGCGCGCAATCGCTTCCGCCAGCACCCGAGCGTCGGACACGGCGAGATTCAGCCCCTTGGCGCCCGTGGGAGGAACGATATGGGCCGCGTCTCCCGCCAGGTACAGGCGCCCATATTGCATGGGAGAACAGACAAAGCTGCGCATCTGCACGATGGACTTTTGCAGGATGGGGCCTTCGACGGGGGCCCATCCGTCCTCTGTCGCCAGCCGAAGCAGCAGTTCCTCCCAGATCCTATCGTCCGACCAGTTGCGGATGTCGTCTTCCGCGTCCACCTGCAGATACATTCGTTGGATCTCCGGGGATCGCGTGCTGACCAGAGCGAATCCGCGGTCGCTGTTGCAGTAGATCAGTTCTCGGCTCGAGGGCGGCGCTTCCACCAAAATGCCGAGCCACCCCATGGGATACGTTTTCACATACTCTTGGCGAGCGCTTTCAGGAATGGCCGCCCGACTCGGGCCGTGAAATCCGTCACACCCCGCGATGAAATCGCATTCCAGAACTTCAAGCGGAGCCCCCGGATCTCGCCGAAAACGAATCCGCGGACGTTGCGTGTCGATATCCTCGAGCGACACGTCTTGAACCGAAAACAGGATCTCGCCGCCTTGCCGCAGGCGCGCCGCGACCAAATCCTTGATCACCTCGTGCTGCGCATACAGCGTGACACACTTACCGGTCAGCTCTTTGAGCGGGATCCGCCTCCCGCGCTTTCGAAACCGGAACTCGATGCCCTCGTGCGCCTCGCCGAGCTGCTCCATGCGGTGATGAACGCCGAGCTCGCGCATGAGATCGGCCGTGCCCTGCTCCAGCACGCCCGCTCGAATCGTCTGCTCAATGGCCTGGCGCGATCTCGACTCGAGGACGACCGACTCAACTCCCCGTTCGGCCAAAAGCAGCGCGAGCATCAGGCCTGCTGGGCCGGCTCCCACGATGCCTACCTGTGTGCGCATCGACCGCCACCTCGCGTTCCAAAAATTGTTTTGCAACGGAAGCTTCCAAAACCAGTCTAGCGCGAGGCGCGCGTCCGCCCTAGGCCAATGTTCCGATATGCGGAATGGCGGGAGACCCGTCTTCCCCATCCTAACCCGAAACGGAGGGTCTGGATCTCACCCATCCGTCTCTCTGTGTTTCGCATTCTTGTCGAGATTCGGACATGAAAAGGCGCGGGAAGGAACCCCCTCCCCGCGCCGGAAAGGCGTCACGACAGGCCCTTGGACCACTTGTACAGTTGGACGGCCGGCCGATACACGCACATGGCGAGCCCCACGATGGCGACAAAATGAAACAAGGCCACGACCGCGTTGCACGCCACAAAGACGAGCAGCGCAAAGTATTGCTCGCCGATGATGAAGCCGCGAAAGGGCACCAGGCTTCTCCATCGCTGCGCGCGTCGAAAGCCTTCATGCCCCTCGCTCGCTTGGGCGTTTGCCGACGCGACGGCACGAGGCTTGAACCGAATTTGCCCATAATACTCAAGAAGGTACAGGGCAAACAGCGCGGTGACGGCCCACTCCCAGACGCCCACCGCTTCCGGATGCCAGCGGGTGTAACCGTAGGCCAGGCTGAAGTAGATGGCAAACTCTTTGATGCGATCCGCCACTTGATCCAGCCAACCGCCGATGGCGGAAAACTGCTGGCGGTACCGCGCCAACTGCCCGTCCGCGCAGTCGAATACGTATGAGACCTCGACCAGCACGAGCCCGGCGACGACGTCGCCGCGGATTCCGGTCGAAAACCCGACGCACCCGAGTAGACATAAAAACAATGAAAACAGCGTGATTTGGTTCGGCGTAACCGGCGTGTTGCGAAGCAGATACACCAACCGAATCGACAGTGGGTAAAACAGATAGTTGGTCCAGATGTCGATTGGGCGCTTCGCGCAGGCGTCAATCCGCTGAAGCTCAGACATCCCGCTCCGCCCCTTGTGCGGCGAGCAGTCGAGGCACCACGCTTTCCAGCGCGTACTGATAGTCCTCAGGAAAGTCAATTTCAACACAAGGAAGCCCCGTCACGTCGATCGCGACGAGCCCTGATTTGTCCTTGAGATGGTCCAGCGCAAACTCGAAAAACTGCATCTCGTTGCCCGGCGTCGCCAAATCCAGCACCTCTTGGCGAAACCGTTCGGCAAACTGACCTGCGAATTTCGCCACGCCAATGAATTCGCCATCGCAGACGGCGGGATCCAAATGTTTTCCAATCGCTACAATCTGGCCCGAACGGACCTCGACCTTCACCTCTTCGTCGCGGCATTGCTTTTTGTCCACGGCGAGGTACCCGCCCTCTTTTCCGGGCGCGAGGCGCTCCAGAATGCGCGCGTCGTAGACCACGTCTGCGTTCATATAGAAGAAATCGCCGCGCCATTCGCGCAGCGCGTGGCTGAGCGAGAACAGCGTATTGGTCGAGTCGTACGCGGGATTTTCGATAAACCGGACGTGGAACGACGGATAATGAGTCTGGACGTAATCGTGAATCATCTCTTTGCGGTAGCCCACGACCATGATGACGTCCCGCACGTCGTTTTTGGCGAGCGCCTCAAACTGCCAGTCGAGGACCGCTTTTGGCCCGACGGGCAACAGGCACTTGGGACGATCGTCGGTCAGCGGGCGCATGCGGCGCGACACACCAGCCGCCAGGATGATTGCGGTCGGTTTCATCTCGGAATTCCCCCATAACCCGCGGCGACAACGTGCTTGTCCACGGTTGCAAGAATGGTAAACCAAAAATGAGCCCGATATACGACTATACTTTGCTCAATCTCAAAAAAACCTCAAAATCGACGATGATCGGTGCCATCCGTCCTCCCGCGACGGCGTGTGACAAATTCGCGCGTTATGTTAGATATCCTGACATAAAGCATTGACGTTGGCTGGATACCACTCCTATAATGAGCGCAGTTCAGCGCTGCACAGTGGGAGGAATCGAACTTGACGCCGCGCGATATTCTCGAATTGATGAAGCAACACGAAGTTCAGATGGTTGATTTTCGCATCGTGGACGTCCCGGGGCGCCAGCACCACGTGACGGTGCCTGCCGCCGAGATCGACGAAGAGGTCTTGGAAAAGGGCGTCGCATTCGACGGCTCCAGCGTTCCGGGTTTTCGGGGCATCGAAGAGAGCGATATGGTGATGCGTCCAGTCCTGGAAACGGCGTTTCTGGATCCGTTTACGGAAGTTCCGACACTCGCCGTCACGTGCAACGTATACGAGCCGAGCGGCAATCGCTATGAGCGAGACCCGCGATATATCGCCGAGAAGGCGGAGCAATACCTCAAGTCGACGGGCATTGCGACGACCGCTTATTTTGGGCCGGAACTGGAGTTCTTCATCTTCGACGACGTCCGGTTCGACTCCACCCAGAGCGGTGCCTTCTACGCCATCGACTCGGAAGAAGCGGTCTGGAACACCGGTACGGGTGTAAAAAACCTCGGCTACCATGTGAAGAATAAGAGTGGCTATTTTCCAGTCGCGCCGACCGATACCCAACAGGACATCCGCACCGAGATGGTGCTGGAACTGATGAAGGCAGGCATCCGCGTCGAGCGGCATCACCATGAGGTGGCCACAGCGGGCCAAGCGGAGATCAACTTCCGTTTCGGCACCCTCACCCGCACCGCGGACACGGTGATGACGTACAAGTACATCGTGCGGAACGTCGCCCGCCGCCATGGCAAGACGGCGACCTTCATGCCGAAGCCGATCTTCGGGGATAACGGTTCGGGCATGCACGTGCATCAGAGCCTGTTCAACGGCGACGAGCCCCTGTTTTACCGCGAGGGCGGCTACGCCAACCTGAGCGAGCTAGCGCTGCAGTACATCGCGGGCATTCTGTACCACGCACCGGCCATTCTGGCGTTTTCCAATCCGAGCACGAATTCGTACAAGCGGTTGGTGCCTGGCTACGAAGCGCCGGTCAATCTGGTCTTTTCGCGCGGCAACCGCAGCGCGGCTATCCGTGTGCCGGTGGCAGTCGTGTCGCCAAAGACGGCGCGCATTGAGTTCCGCACGCCCGACTGCACGGCGAACCCGTATCTCGCGTTCGCGGCTATGCTCATGGCGGGCTTGGATGGCATCCGCCGCAAGCTCGACCCGACCGAACTCGGGTTTGGCCCCATCAACAAGAACATTTACGAGCTGAGCGCCGAAGAAAAGGCGCAAATCAAGAGCGTTCCCGGATCGCTCGGTGAGGTGCTGGACGCGCTCGACGAGGACCACGAGTTCTTGCTCGAAGGCGGCGTGTTCACGAAGGACTTCATCCGCAACTGGATCGACTTCAAGCGCAACAACGAGCTCGCGCCGTTGCACCTGCGCCCGCATCCCTACGAATTCTCGCTGTACTTCGATCTGTGAGCTTCGACGAGGCCGCGCTCCCATCGGGTGCGCGGCCTCTTGCCTTGTATGACTCGTACTCAGGGATCGCATGGGCGGCATTCGCCGCGCAGAACGGCCGAAAGCGCGCAGATGAGCGCGTCCCGAAACATGTCGGCTCGCGTGATGCGGCCGCCGGTCAGAACGCCGATGGCTCCGTCCCCATGCCGCAGCCCGGTTCTCCCCGCCCACGCGTCCATGACGTCGCCCAACTCCCTTCCTGCCCGAATGCCTTCGGCGATCTCGTCCGGCAGCATCATTCGCAACCCGCCGCCTATCGCGATCTCCCCGTCTCCGTGCGTCACCGCCGCCCAATTCACGAGCAACATTCCGTGTTCGGTCTCTTCGACACCGCCCTCCAGTCCAATGCCGAGATGAGCGCCCGTGTGAAGGCGCGCGCGCCGCGCACGCTCGATGGCCCCTTGTCTTGTCTCCAGGTCCGACAGAGGCTGTGCACGGACGCCGGACGGCACCTCCACGCTCTCGATATCATAGGAAATGCCAAACGCGGAAAGGGCGCGCTCCACGGCCAGCCGCTTCGCGCGATTGCGCGATCCAAGTGCCACTCGAAGGGTCGCATCGTTCCTCATCTTCCACTCGTCACCTGCCCGCCCTCATTGTAGACGTTTTGCGCGCCGCGATCGACAAGGTGCGACCGAATCTCCCATATTCGCGACTAGGACGTTGTTGTATGATAGACATGCGTTGTGGACAGGGCCAGGAGGTTGAAAGGTGAGCCAGGAGAGTTTGCGATACGACGTGGTGGTCGTCGGAGGCGGCACCGCCGGCGTCGCTGCCGCGGTCGGCGCTGCCAATCTCGGCGCGAAAACGCTCATCGTGGAGCGAAACCCGTACTTTGGCGGAGCTGCCACACATGCCTCGGTGCTGACCATCTGCGGTTTATTCGCGCAGCGAGAGCCACTTGAGCAGGTCGTCGGCGGCGTGGGTCAGCGGCTTCTTGAGAAACTGGACGAGATCGGAAAATACTACGGTCCCCTTCGCAATCCCGGATCGGGGAACGTGATCGTCCCTCTGGACGCTGAAGGGACAAAATTTGCGCTGGATCAACTGATTCTTGAGGCAGGCGTCGATGCGCGCCTGCACACGACGGTGATTGGCTGCGATGTCGAGCGCGATCGCATTCGGGCCATCCACTGCTTTCACCACGGTGGGGTGTTTTCCGTGGAGGGCGCCGCGTTCGTCGACGCCAGCGGAGAAGCCGATCTCGCCTTCATGAGCGGAAACGGCGTGCGGTACGGGGATGAAGAAGGCCGCGTGCAGGCCGGGACGCTCGTCATGCAGTTCGGCGGCGTCTCCCCGGACGTGCAGCTTCACCGGCATCAGTTCACGGCGGCCGTGTGGCAGGCCAAGCGCCAGGGCGACACCGTGCTCACCAAGGACAGGGGCATGGTCGTGCGACTGCCGGGATCGCAGAACGTGCTCGCCCTGTTCGCGGACGAGGCGGTCAACGGACTCGACAGCGAAAGCCTCACTCGGGCGGAGATGTCGGCGCGCCGCCAGGCGTGGGCTTATCTCGAGGCGTTCCGGCAACACGTTCCAGGGTTCAAGGACGCGTATCTTGTGGCGACTGGCCCGAGTATCGGGGTGCGCGAGACGCGCCACATCGACGGGGAGTACAGATTGACCGGAGAAGAAGTGTTGAATGCCGCGCGATTTCAAGACGCCATCGCCCGAGGGGGGTGGCCGGTCGAGGTCCATCAGCCGGGCGAACCTCCGCGCTATCAACACATTCGCGATCGCGCCTACTACGAAATCCCGCTGCGATCGCTCAAAGCCCGGGACCGCGCCAACCTGTGGTGCGCGGGGCGCGTGATCGACTGCGATCCGACGGCCTTCGCGTCTGCCCGCGTCATGGGGACGGCCCTCGCGACGGGCCACGCTGCGGGCGTCGCTGCGGCCTTGCAGGCGTGCTTTGGCGACCCGCCTGCGGCGGCATCGGTGCGCGCCGAGTTGCGCCGTCAGGGCGCCATTCTCTAATCCAGAAAACAGGCACGGGCCTGCGCCGTCAGATGACGAGCTGCAGGCCCATGTACACGCCAAACCCCATGACGATGAGCGACAATCCCGTGACCAGCCAGCGATACGCCCCGCGCATGCGATATTCCGGCGGCAGGGCTCGTCGCTCCAGCATCAGGAGAAAGCCGAGCACAATGGGCAACAGCAGGGAGTTCATGACTTCCGTGTCCACCGAGAGGTTGATCAGGTTCAGCCCGCTGAACACGAGCAGTGCCCCACCGATGTGCGCCAAGCTGTAGACCGTGTAGAAAACCTTCGCGTCCTTCCACCGCGTGTTCAGGCTGTGGCGAATGCCCGTGACCTCGCCGATGCCCCACGCGCCCGCGAGCGAAACCACGAGCGCCGCCACGAAGCTTGCGCCGAGCATGCCGAGGCCGAAGATGATCTTCGCGGCCGTGGCGCCGAGAAACGGCGTCAACCCCTGCGCGATGTCGCCGACCGTCTCAAGCGCGGTGTTCGGGCGCGTGCGTCCCACCGTCGCCGCGATCATGACCACCACCGCGATCATGATGACCTGCGTGAGGATGGATCCGAGGAAGGTGTCCCATCGCGCAAAACGAAGATCGCGCAAGGTCAACTTGCGGTCGACCACGGCAGACTGCTGGTAAAAGATCATCCACGGCATGATCACGGCGCCGACGTTCGCGGCAAGCAGGTACACGTAACTGGGATGATTCAATGGCACCGTCGCCAGGCCGCGCAACAACTGCTGCCACGACGGATGGGCCAGCAACGCGCCTGGCACAAGCGCCAACTCAAACAGCCCCATCGCGATCCCGACGCGCTCCACGCGCTTGTAACTGCCCGTCAGCGCGAGAGCAATCAGCAAGACCGTGGCTGTCGACACCGTGTAGTACGGCGAGATGCCAAACAACTCGCCCACACCGGCGATGCCCGCGAATTCCGTGACGAGCGCGCCGATTGCGGATAAAAACAGTGTGGAAACGGAGATCCACCCCCAGCCGCGGCCAAAGTGCTGGCGAATCAGTTCGCCGTGGCCTCGCCCAGTCACCAGCCCGAGGCGCACCGTGATCTCCTGTACAAGATACACAATCGGAATCAGGACCAACTGGGGCAGAACCATCGCGTAGCCCCACAGCGCCCCCGACTGCGCGGCCGTGATGATACAACCCGCGTCCGTATTGGCCAACATGACGATCACGCCAGGCCCCAAGGTCGCCAACAGCCGCCACACAAAACCGCGCGCCGTTCGGCGCGCCTCCGCCTGCATCACGTCCGTCTGTCCCATCGCGTTCATGTCCATTCCTCTCGTTGCAAACGCCATCTCGCCGCCGGTATCATACGGGATGGACGGAGTTTGCCCAATCTCATTCCTATTGTGAGTCTAACCGAATTGAAAACCTGATTGCAATGGTCAACATTTGCGGAGGTGCGTTGTACGTGGCGCAGATCGAGGATTTTCAGAAACTCGACATACGGATTGGTACGGTCGTCCGGGCGGAACCGTTTCCGGAAGCGCGCAAACCAGCCATCAAACTGTGGATCGACTTTGGTCCACTCGGGGTGCGCTCGTCGAGCGCGCAAATCACGCGGCGATATCGGCCCGAAGATCTCCTGGGCCGGCAAGTCGTAGCCGTGACCAATTTTCCGCCTCGCCGGATCGCTGGATTTTCGTCTGAGGTGCTGGTGCTCGGGGGGTTGCCCGAAGAAGGCGACGTGGTCCTGATCGGGCCCGACGCGCCTGTGCAAAACGGCACCCCGATTGGATGAGCGGGCGTCAGGCTCGCTCCCCTCGGCCGTTCCACGAGGAAGTCCCTTCGGCGTAGGGATAGAAGTAGTGGTAAAACTCGTACATTTGGTGCTTGTCATACACAGAGGCGTCCGGATTCGGATTCGGCACGTCAATGACTTCGCCGAGGGAAGTGCCGAAGCGGCTGAACACGTCGCCGTCGAAATGGTAGTCCTTCACAGGCACAGTCTCGTGCGCCATGGGCTGAAATCCCGTGCCGATGGAATTAAACACGACCACGCCGGAAATGTCCCACGGGCCGGCGACCTTGCGCTCCTCGAGATACACGGACTGTGCGAGCCAGCCCCCCATCGAATGTCCCGTGAGGATGACGTGCACCTCTTTCGCGTTTGCGGTTTGCAAAGCTTTGGCACAGGCCGCTTCAAAGAACGATTTTGCGGGCTTGAGCTGGTCAATCACGTTCGGAACGCTCAAATAGATCCCCGCGTCCGCCACGAGATCCATCACGTTGTTGGTCGTACCGCGGTAAGAAATGACGACGTCTGCGCCCTTTGCATAAGCGACCGCGTAAAATCCCGCCTCGGCTTCCTCGTTGTCGACGGCCAGCACGCGCCATCCCCGCAAGTCAGAAAAGAACTGCCCCACGGCCTCATCATACGGCTCGTGCCAGTCCATGCGGTTCACGCGGCGGATCTCCTCTAACAGGGCGTCCGGTCCCTTTTCGGACAAGGACGCCTGCTCGATCTCGTCGAAGGACTGACCGACTTCGTCTGCCAAGTTGACGTAAGATAAATCGGTCATCTTCATCAGAACGCCGTCATAGATCCCGTCCGTGACATCCGAAATGGCCGAGACGGATGCCGATGGCTTGGAGACCGGCACACGAACGACGGCATTGACCGTCAGAAAGCGGAAGGGCACGACAAGCATCGCAGATGCGGCCGTGAACGCGAAGAGTCGCTTCCAAAATGACGGCGATCGCATTCGCTTGGCCTCCTCCCTTCTCTGACGCCTGCAGTATACCATACCCGTCCCGCCCGCAGGCCGGATCGTTCGCCAAGGATCTCCGTATATTTGTTGCCACAATTCGACGGGCTCAAACAAAGGCGGGCACGCTCCGCGCGCCCGCCTTCCGCTGCGACTCCATCCCGCGACGAACTCATCTATACATGAAACTTTCGTGTTTTGGACAGAAGCCGATCGGTCAACAGCTGAGAATTCAAAAAGTCCCGCGGACTTATGGTCGGCGTTTGGATGGCATGATTGGAAGCAAACGTGAGGAAGAGCCGTTTGGGCTTTCCATATTGTTCAATCACGCTCTCCTTCGTCATGCCGTGGCGCGTCAAGCAGTGCACAGACGTCAGTTCCTGCAACAGTTCGTTGCAGATCGGACAAGTGACCACGTGGCATTCCCCTTTCGCCGCCTAGCCGAGATTCCGATGCGACCGATTGAGTCCCCGCGGTGTCGTGCTCAAAGATGCGACACTTCTATTCTACTCGAAAAATACAGACGAAGGTAAGCAAATTCGTGTAAAAATCTCGTAATGCTCCGTGGATGGAGGGCGAGACGAGCCCGCCCTTTCGTTACCTGTTCAAAAGGGCATCCACCACGCGATCCAGTTGCATCGCGCGCGACGCTTTGATCAACACCACGTCTCCAGGCGAGAGATGCGCTTCGAGTTCTGGAATCAGTTCGTCCACCGTTCGGAAGTGACGCACGTGGCCAAGCCCCGCTTCTTTTGCGCTTTGTGCCAATTCGACGGCTCGTTCGCCCACGCAGAAAAGGCGATCGACGCCAACGGACGCCGCTTGCCTCCCCGCTTCCCGATGCGCCTCGGCCTCCATGTCGCCCAATTCGAGCATGTCCCCGAGCACCGCCACCCGATGCGGAGGCCGCGCAATGCGCTGAAGCACCTCGAGGCTCGCCGCGACGGACGAAGGACTTGCGTTGTACGCGTCGTCAATCACCGTCACATCCCGCGCGGACATCAGGCGCAGGCGACCGCGCTGCGCTTCGACGCGGCTCAGCCCTTCGGCGATGGCCTCGAGCGTAAGGCCCAGCACATGTCCCACTGCGACGGCGGCAAGCGCGTTCATCACGTTGTGTTGACCCAGCAGGCGAATTCTCATTCTGGCAGGACCATGCGGGGTATGGACGTCGAACGCCATGCCTTCCTGCGACCAGTCGACGGACAGCGCGCGGATGTCGCACGCCTCGGTCATTCCATACCATACGATCCTCGCGTTCGTGCGGTGGGACATCCGGCGAAGCCAAGGATCGTCCCCGTTCAAGACGGCGATCCCGTCATCCGGCAAACTCGCGATCAGTTCGGTCTTGGCCAGGGCAATGTTTTCCTGGCTTCCGAGCAGTTCGATGTGATTGTAGCCAATGTGTGTGATGACGCCTACGGTGGGCCGCGCAATGGCGCAAAGTTCCGCAATTTGCCCCAATCCGCGCATGCCCATCTCGAGAACCATGGCACGATGGGAGGTGTCCCGCTGTAGAATGGTGAGAGGTAAGCCCAATTCGTTGTTCTGGTTCGCCGAAGTGTACACGCAGGGGCCGAGTGCGCTGAGGACGGCGGCGACCATCTCCTTGGTCGTCGTCTTCCCGTTCGATCCCGTGATGCCGATCACGGGACCATCGAATTGATTCCGCTCCCAGCGTGCAAGGGACTGCACAGCCTCCAGGGCGTTGGGAACGCGGACGCAGGGCCCGAGCGCTGTCTTGACGTCCTTCGTCACGACGGCTACACTGGCTCCGCGGCGAAACGCTTCGTCGACAAACTGGTGCCCGTCGACTCGCTGCCCCACAAACGCGACGAAGGCATCGCCCGGCTGAACCTGCCGATGGTCGATGGCCACGCCCGTCACGCGGACGTCAGGGGGCTGTTGGGCGACAGGGATGCCACCCACGACTTTCACGAAGTTCGCAAACGACATCGGTGTCATCTGGGTTCTTTCCCCTCTACGCACGTTTTGGAAAAGGAGATGTGTATCTGTGCCAAATCGAAAGCTGAGGGTCGGCGTGATCTTTGGCGGAAAGTCCGGTGAACACGAGGTCTCCCTGCAGTCGGCCAAGTCCATCATGGATGCGCTTGATCCTCTCCACTATACCACGATTCCCATCGGCATTTCGAAGGACGGGCGCTGGCACGTGGGCAAAGGCGCGTGGAAGGCGCTCGAAGCCAAACAGCCAGCCGCGTTTCCGGCGAAGAGCGCCGCGAGTTCGCCGGCTTCGTCCAAGCGGTTTATCAACCCCGAGATCCAGGGCTTATCGCCTGTGGATGTGAAGCGGTCCGCCGATTCGCTTCCTCCCGCGCTCTTGAACGAGATCGACGTGGTCTTTCCGGTCCTGCACGGGACGTTCGGCGAAGATGGAACGATTCAAGGACTGCTTGAGATGGTCGGCGTCCCCTATGTGGGGGCCGGTGTGCTCGCGTCGGCGGTGGGGATGGATAAAATCGCGATGAAGCAGATCTTTTCCGCGGCCGGAATTCCCCAGGCGCGTTGGGTAGGCTTCACGCGCGCTGTCTTTGCGCACGACGAAGCTCGCATCGTGCGGGAGATCGAAGATCAACTGGGCTATCCGTGCTTCGTGAAGCCCGCCAACCTCGGGTCGAGCGTGGGCATCTCCAAGGCTCGCAACCAGCGCGATCTCGTCGCGGCCATCCACCTTGCCCTGTCTTATGACAGGCGCGTGATTGTGGAAGAAGCCATCGACGCTCGAGAGGTCGAGATCGGAATTCTCGGCAATGACCATCCCATCGCCTCGGTCGCGGGCGAGATCGTCCCGAAGCGCGAATTTTACGATTACGAGGCGAAGTATCAGGAGGGCGGCGCGGAACTGCGTATCCCGGCGGATCTGTCCCCGGAGGAGCGACAGGCGGTGGAGTCGTATGCCATTCGGGCATTTCAGGCCATCGATGGTTCAGGGCTGGCGCGCGTGGACTTTTTCGTCGAACGCGGAACCGGCCGCGTCCTGGTCAACGAGATCAACACCATGCCCGGATTCACCCGGTTCAGCATGTATCCCAAGCTGTGGGAAGCGTCCGGACTGGCGTACGACAAGCTGCTGGATCGACTGATTGAACTGGCGCTGGAGCGGCACGCGGAGCGCAGCCAGCTGTTGCGATCCTACGATAAGACCTAAAAGAGCAAGACCTAAAAGAGCGCGGCTGGAAGTCCAGCCGCGCTCTTTTCAATCGGGAAAGAGTTCGTAGAAATTGGCGTATCGTTCGTCGCGCACCGGTTCTCGGGTGGAGCTGCGCGATGCCGCAGGGCGCGATTTCGCCTTGTTCTGGGCCGCCTGGGCCTCGTTGCGCATTTGGGCCTGCCGTTCGCGGTACTGCGCTCGATAGGCCTCGAGATCCTGGCGCGAGCGGACGTTGCTCTTCTGCCACGTGTACAGGACGCGATCGATGTATCGAAAACTGTACTTGTTGGCCAGGACGCTTTCTTTCAAGGCCTCGATCACGAGCCACTCCGGATAGCCGTGCTCGCCCAACCAGGCCCGCAGCTGGTCGCATTCGAGCGACGAGAGCGGGCGGCCGAACTCCTCTTCGAACAGGCTCACGAGGTCCTTCTCGGCCGGCTGCGGCTGCATCATGCGCTGACGGCCTTTCAGCTTGTCCCAGAGCGGCTGCAGGTCGAAATAGGTGACGTGCGCTCCCTGGTCGTCATAGCGCTCGCCGATGGCGAGAAACCCCTCGGTGACGAGGCGTTCCACACAGGCCATGACCTCTTTGCTCGACATGCCGCAGCGCTCGCCAAGCTCGTACGGCGACAGCTCGGTGGTCCCTTCCGTCTGCCCGCTCGCCAGGATTTGCAACAGGACCACAAGTTCATGCGGATGCAGACCGAGTTGGGCAAACCGCCGCAGAAGATCGGATGGCACGGCGACAAACGGAGCGCTGAGGTAGTCGCTGTTGCCAGCTTGCCGCCCGGAAGGTTCCATTCGCTCGCCTCCCCTTGGGGTCATGGCGACATTCGATAGAGCATGCGCGGAAACAGAATCGCTTCCCGGACGTGATCGAGCCCACAGATCCATGCAATCGTCCTTTCCAGACCAAGGCCGAAGCCGGAGTGCGGCACGGAACCGTAGCGCCGTAGGTCCAGATACCAGCCGTACGTCTCCTCCGGCAACCGGTGCTCTTCGAAGCGGGCCTTCAGCAGGTCGTAGTCGTGGATGCGCTGGCTGCCGCCGATGATCTCGCCATATCCCTCGGGCGCGAGCATGTCCGCGCAGAGCACCACCTCGGGCCGCTCCGGATCGGGCTGCATGTAAAACGCCTTGAGCTTGGTGGGATAGCGCTCGATGAAGACCGGCGTTTCGAATTGCTCCGCAAGCGCGGTTTCGTGTGGAGCGCCGAAGTCGTCTCCCCACGCGATGTCGAAGCCGTGATCGCCAAGCCAGCGAATGGCGTCGTCGTAGGAGATGCGCGCGAACGGGGCTCGGACGCGCTCGAGCCGATGGATATCTCGGCCCAACAGCTCAAGCTCCGGCGCGCAGCGCTCCACCACGCGCTGAACCACGTGCTCGACCAGCGCTTCCTGCACGCGCAGGTTTTCCTCGTGTTCGACGAACGCCATTTCAGGCTCCACCATCCAAAATTCGATCAAGTGGCGCCGGGTTTTTGACTTCTCTGCTCGAAAACAGGGTCCGAAGCAGTACACCTTGCCGAGCGCCATTGCCGCGGCCTCCATGTACAGCTGGCCGCTTTGGGTCAGGTACGCCGTATCGTCAAAGTAGCGCGTCTCGAACAGTTCCGTCGTATCCTCGCACGACGCCGGCGTGAGAATCGGCGCGTCCACCCGCGTGAACCCGGCGTTGTCGAGGAACTCACCAATCGCGCGCTCGATCTCGGCGCGAATCCGGAGAATCGCCCGCTGCCGCGGCACGCGGATCCACAGATGCCGATGATCGAGCAAAAAGTCGATGCCGTGCTCCTTCAGCGCGATGGGATACTCATGTGCGCGCTGGAGAAGTTCGATGTGACGGACGTCGATCTCATATCCGCCCGGCGCCCGTGCGTCCGCGCGAACCGTTCCCTCCACCACGAGCGACGATTCCTGAGTGAGCGAATCGCTGAGCGCGAACGTCTCATCCGACACATTCGACTTGACGACCACGCATTGAACCAGGCCTGTCCCGTCGCGAACTTGTAGAAAATGAATCTTACCGCTGGATCGTTTGTTGTACAGCCATCCGCGCAGACGCACGTCTTGACCGACGTGATCGGCGAGTTGGCGAATCGTGGTCCACTGAGCCACGCCTTGTCCCCCCATGCACAAAGCCAACGCGATACGCACCGATTATAGCAGAAAAGCGCAGGGGCTTGACCTCCCCTGCGCCAATGCGGGCGGCATCACTCGGTCGCCGTGGTCATCGCGGACGTCAGTTCGGCTGGCGCGAGCCCCTGCAGCCAGCGGCGAAACTCCGCGCCGTCCACGCTTTCGTCCCGAACCACCTGCTTGGCGAGCCGAGCAATTTCGCCTTGGTACGGCCGCAAGAGTTCCCGCGTCACACGCTCCTGTTCGGCGAGAATGTGGCGAACCTCGCGCTCCAACAGCCGTTCGGGAAGGTGCTCTTCGTCGACAATGCCGAGCCTCGACAATCCGCATCGCACCATCGTGCGGGCCAGTTGCGAAGCCTGCTGAAAATCGTTCTGGGCACCTGTGCTGCGGTTGCCGTATTGAAGCTCCTCCGCCAGGCAACCCGCGAGCGCGATGTCGATCTGCTGCTCCAACTGTTCTTTGGTATAGAGATACTGGTCATCTTCCGGAATCTGGCGGACAAAACCGAGCGCTCGGCCGCGGGGCGCGATGGTAATGTGCGAAACCGCGCCGGGTCGAAGGATCTCGGTGACAATGGCGTGTCCGATCTCGTGGACCGCCACGCGCTCCAATTCCTCGTCCGTAGGCCGGCGGCCCGTCTTCTCGCCCATCAGAACTTTGTCCACCGCGTCCCGGAACATCTCCTGTCGAATCATCGATTCGCCGTTTCGGAGCGCCATAATGGCGGCCTCGTTGACCACGGCTTCCAATTGCGCCCCTGAAAACCCGAACGTCTCGCGAGCGATGTGCTCAAGATCCACATCGGGCGCCAGGGGTTTGTTTTTCGTCTGGATGCGGAGGATGTGTAGGCGACCTTCCTTATCGGGCAGATCGACGCGAATCTGTCGATCGAACCGGCCCGGCCGAAGCAACGCAGGATCGAGCATATCCGGGCGGTTGGTCGCAGCCATCACCAGGACGAACGGGTGTTGGGACGTGTTCATGCCGTCCATCTCCGTCAGCAACTGGTTGAGCGTCTGATCGTACTCCTGATGGCTGTGCTGACCGCGCCGTCCGCCCACCACGTCGATCTCGTCCAAAAAGATGATGGCGCTGTCCTTGTTTTCTCGCTTGGCCAAGGCTCGCGCCCGTCGGAACAAATCGCGAACCCGGCTCGCGCCCACGCCGACGTACATCTCGACAAACTCAGAACCGGACGCAGACAAGAAGACAGAGTCGGTGTAGGTCGCGGCGGCTTTTGCCATGAGCGTTTTGCCGGTGCCCGGGGGTCCGGTCAGAAGAATCCCTTTGATAGGTCGAATCCCGAGCTGGGCGATGCGATCCCGATACCGCAGGAAGTCGAGCGCCTCCATCAGTTCCCGCTTTGCGGTCTCCTGACCCCCGATTTCGTCGAACGATACGTTCGGGCGCGCCGAGACATCCCGGCCTGCCGGAGATTGCGCGTTCCGCCTGTCCAAAACGATCCACAGCATCGCGCCGAGCCCCGCCAGGAACAGAACCGGGATGATTTGAATGACGTGAAGCATCCCCAAGAATGCGACGACAGCAATTCCCGTGCCGATGAGCCATTCGCGCATGGTCATGACGTCGCACCCCCTGTGCGCGAGGCGTAAGGAATCACGCGATAGAGATAGTAGGGACCGCGCTGCAGCTGGATGTAAATGTAGGAATTGTCCATGGTCAGGCGGCACGCCAGATGATACGTTTTCGCAAGGCGTTGCACGTCCGAGGCCATTTGCGTGTAATCCTGTTTCGCGATACCCTGCTGAATGTAGAGTTCAAACGAGCTTTCAAACAGCTGCGTCAAAGGTCCTTCATGCGCGTCGCCGATGCGGACGCTGACATTCGCCCCCAGTTTTCGTTCTATCTCATCGGATATGGCGTCGTACGTGGTCTGGAGATCCCCGTCTTTCAGCTGCTGAAACGGCCCCAGTTGAACCTGAACCACGTCCGGACTCCCTGTCGTGATATCCACCTGTTCCACACCGGCGACCGACTGCAGGCTTTGTTTCAGCGGGTTCAACAAGTTGTAATGCTGATAGGCCTGCCAGCCGCCGATGAGAAGTGCGAGCATCAAAAGCGCCGTCACGAAGATCGGCACAATCCGGATGCGAGACAAATACCTCGCCCCCTTCTATCGCGGGTCTGTGCGGCTGCTGACAACAGTATAACACGCCGCCGAACATGTGTTCAGCCGCACTTGTTTCCCGCGCTTCCAGCTGTTCAGGATCGCCCGAGCGTGTAGCGCCACAGCAACTGACCCGTGGCGGCGTTGAAATACAAAAAGGCCAGGTGCCCGTTCAAGCGACCCATGACCTCGTACACAGCCGTCCCAGATTTCGCCCAAGTCGGGGCGTCCGCTCCGTTTGCCACGTACCCGAGCGACACCGACTCCACCTGCAAGCCCCACGCCCTGGCGCGCTGTTGAATCTCGCTTTCCGGCAGCACCGCAGAAGCGGGCACCACAAAAGCTCGCTGCATGGACGGGATGTAAAAGGCGAACCATGTGCGGCCAAATTCGTCCTCGCCCCGGAATACGTCCTCCACCCCGGCCGCCGTGAAGACGCTGTACGACTCCAGGCGGTCGAGCGGCGTGTGATTCAGCACGTACATGGCGGCCTGCTGTTCGGCCGTCCAGTAGGGGCTCTCGAGCCGCCAAAAGTACGCCAGGACAGCGATGCCGATCACGACCATCGCGATCGGCACCGAGGTCCACCAAAGCCTCCGCCTCGTCATGTGGCATCCGTCCGGTAGATGGTGATCTGCACCTTGCCGGGGTGCTGCTCGGATTTCGCCATCCCGAAAATGACGTCCTTATCTTTCAGATTCCGGTTTAAAAAATCGATGAGTCGATACAGGTCCTCGGAATTTGAACACACCATCGTCGCATAGACGCTCCATTTGGAATCCAAACCATTCCACCCGCCGTCAAGAGCTAGATATCATGTTCTGCAAAAATCGATCGTCCGTGAAGTGATAACGCAGGGGCGTCAGACTGATTTTGCCTGAACGCACCACGCCGATGTCGACGAGCCCGTCGCCGACTTCATCAATGATATCTCCTCCATAACGATACACTTCGTGCCCTTCCACGTCGAGTTCGCGCGAGAAGATGTCGTGGTACCTCCGCACGCCGAGATCGCACCACACGATGTCGGAACGAGCCCAAAGCTTTTGGCCCACAAAGGGGATGTTGGCGCTGAGGAACGTATCCGCAGGCAGTTCAAGATCGAGGGCCAGCTGAATCAGCAGACGACAAGCCTCTTGTGCTGAGGCAAAGTCGAACGGTGGCCCCACATGGGACAGGGCGAGGGCTTTCACGCCTTGCAAGGCTGCCTCGCCCGCGATGGCCACCGTCCCAGAATACAGTACGTCGGTCGCGAGATTGGCACCGGCGTTGATCCCGGACAACACGAGATCGAACGGCCGCTCCGCATGGAGGACAGCGAGCGCCCACTTGCAACAGTCAACGGGCGTCCCGGAGAGGGCGTACGCTTCCGTGGCGCCTGGAACCTCGCGCCGTTCCACGCGGATGGTGCGGTGCAGACTGATCCCGTGGCTGGACGCGCTGCGCTGCCTGTCGGGAGCAGCCACGATCACCTCGCCAAAAGACGCGGCGACTTCGACCAGCGCGAATAACCCCGCGGCCTGGATGCCATCGTCGTTGCAGATCAGAATGCGCATGACGACGTTCTCCTCTCTGATCACCTCACGCCTCATACGACCGCGGCGCATCGCTCATACTTAGAAGTACGATACCAGGAGGTGGGCATATGACAGAGCGCGATGAGACGCTCCCCGAATGGACCAACCGGGAGGCCCTGCGCGAAGACGTCCGCCGCTTCGTGTTCGAGGCGTACATGGACATCGCCCTGGCCGACATGCTGGATCCCAACAAGTTGATGGATCCCGATGACGGCACCGACAGCGCTCTGGAACGCGACTAAGCCTGGGTCAGGGCCGACTTAAGGCGTCTGGCTTCGTAGCGGATGCGTTCCGTGTCCAGGGCGGTGGGTTCGCGGTTTTGCAGCACCCACTCGCCCGCCACGATCACGTCGCGCACGTCGTCGGCCCCAGCGGCATACACGACGTCGGACAGCAGATCGTGGGATGGCGCGAAGTGCGGCGAGCGCGCGTCGAGCAGAACAATATCACACGGTGCCCCGGGACGGAGTGTCCCGTGGCCATCCGGCAGGAACAGCGCGCGCGCGCCCCACTCCGTCGCGAGCGCGAAGGCGGTTGCCGCGTCAATGGCGGTCGCATCTTCCTGCACACCCTTGTGCAAGGTCGCGGCCAGACGAAGTTCTTCGAACATGTCGAGGTTGTTGTTGCTCGCTGCGCCGTCGGTGCCGAGCCCCACCGTCACACCGCGCATCAGCATGTCCCGCAGCGGCATGATTCCGGAACCCAGCTTCAGATTGCTCTGGGGGTTGTGAGCCACGCGGACATCGTGGGCGCGCAAAATCTCGATGTCGTTCTGCGTCGCGTGAACGCAGTGGGCCGCGAGCGTCGGAACTTGGAACAGCCCAGCGCGCTCCGCCAGCCCGATGGGCGTAAGACCCTCCTGCGAAAGGAACTGGTCCACTTCCCCGCGCGTCTCGCTCAGGTGAATCTGGATGCCGACGCCGAGTTCGGCGGCGAGATCGGCAATTTGCGCCAGAAACGGCTCGGGACACGTGTAAGGCGCATGTGGGCCAAGCGCGACCTGAATGCGCCCATCCGCCGTCCCATGCCAGGCCTGCACAAACGCGCGGCTCGCCTGAAGCTTCTCCGCCTGCACTTCTTTATCCGCGGCGGCAAGTCCGATGGACAAAAGCGCCCGCATGCCGGATTCGGTCGCCGCCTGTGCCGCATCGTCCATCATCATGTACATATCGGCATAAGCCGTCGTCCCCGACAGAAGCATCTCCCAACAAGCGAGTTGCGTGCCCCAGTATACGCACTCGCGGGTGAGGCGCGCCTCGATGGGGAAAATGCGCTCCTCAAGCCAGGTCATGAGCGGCAGATCGTCTCCGACGCCGCGCAACAGCGTCATGGCCGCATGTCCATGCGCATTCACCAGGCCCGGAATCGCGATTCGATCCCGCTTTCGCCACCGCCGAACGACCGCCTCGCCGGGCTCGGGCACATATTCCCCTTCGCCGTGGCGGACAATAGTCGATCCTTCCACCACCAAGTACGCCGGCCCGTGATAGACCGTCTGCCGGTCCACGATAGCACCCCCGACCTCGAGCACCGTGACTGCGCGCTCCTGTGCCATTCGCCTCATCCTTCCAACTTCGTCTTCCTGTAACGATTCTCGCAGAGCCGCGCCAGCGACTCCGCATACGGGGGCTCTGCCACGCCCGCCTCGGTGATGATGGCCGTGATCAGGTGATTCGGCGTGACATCGAAAGCCAGGTGCCGCGCCGAGGCGCCCTCCGGAGCCACGGGCTTGCCCATCCAGTGTGTCACTTCCTCCGCACTGCGCTCTTCAATCGGGATGGCATCGCCGCACGGCGTGGCGAGGTCAACCGTCGTGGTGGGCGCCGCCACGTAAAACGGGATCCCGTGATAGGCCGCCAACACGGCGAGCGCGTAGGTCCCGATTTTGTTCGCCGTGTCCCCATTTTGGGCGATTCGGTCAGCTCCCACGATCACGGCGTCAATCCAGCCGAGCTTCATCGCGAAGCCGGCGGTCGAATCCGTGATGATGTCAAACGGAATCCCCTCTTCTTGCAGCTCGTATGCCGTCAGGCGCGCCCCCTGCAGATAGGGGCGCGTTTCGTCCACGTACACGTGCTCAAGGGTGCCTGCGTCGCGCATCGCCCGTAAGATGCCAAGCGCCGTTCCATATTCCACCGTTGCGAGGGAACCCGTGTTGCAATGCGTCAACACGCGGCCGCCGTGGCGAGCGATTCGCATGGCGCCGATCTCGCCGATGCGCCGGTTGGTCCGGACATCTTGTTCGGCGATGGCCACCGCGCGTTCGTACAGAACGTCCGCCTCCGATCCCGGCGGCGCGTTCTCCAGCGCCTCCATCATCTCGTCGACGGCCTGCATCAGATTGACGGCGGTCGGGCGTGCGGTCTTCATCCACGCGGCGACTTCCGGTAGGCGCGTTCGCACCTCCGCCGGGTCGATTCGACGCGCCTCGAGCGCCAGGCCGAACGCGGCCGCCGCGCCGATGGCCGGTGCGCCTCGGACCCGCATCGAGCGGATGGCCTCGTACACGTCTTTCGCGGAACGGCAGGTGATAAAGACCGCCTGATGAGGCAGTCGCGTCTGATCGAGCAAGTCCAGCCTGTCCGGCTGGTACTGGATGGCCCTCACGCTTCTGTCTCCCCCACGAGCGGCACCTGGCCCAAAACCGCCGACTTGCACGCGCAATCCCGCACGCCCTGGTCGCGCGCGATATAGGTGAAGAACAGGCGCCGAATGTCCGCCACGTTGTCCCGCATCGCCTCGAGGACCTCCTCGTGCGACAGCGGCTTCGCCGCCATGCCCGCTGCCCAGTTGGTCACCATGCACACGGTGGCATAACACATCTCCGCCTCTTTCGCCAGGGCGGCCTCCGGCATGCTCGTCATGCCCACCACGTCCCCGCCGAGGCGGGCGAACATGGCGATCTCGGCCTTCGACTCAAACCTGGGGCCTTCCGCGCACACATACACGCCGCCGTGATGCAACCTGAGGCCGAGATCGCGCGCTACCTCGACCAGCCCCTTGCGCACGCGAGCGCAGTACGGGTCGGAAAAGTCGATGTGCACGACCGGGCCCTGCTCGAAAAAGGTGGAGGGGCGTCCCTTGGTCCAGTCGATCACGTCGTCGATCACGACGAGATCGCCGGGCCGGAACAGCCGATTGAGCGAGCCGACGGCGGCGGTCGCGAGGACCGTCTCGACGCCCAGTTGTTTCAACGCCCAAATGTTGGCCCGATAGTTCACGCGGTGCGGGGGCACGCTGTGGCCGCTGCCGTGCCGTGCGAGAAACACGACCTCCTTGCCTTCGTAAGCCCCTACGGTTACCTCAACGTCCCCGTACGGGGTATGTACACGTTCGCGGACGGCGTCCGGGAGATCGCCGGCTTGATACACGCCGGTGCCGCCAATGATGCCATAGCGCATGAACGGTTCCTCCACTCCTAGGGTCTTGTCCTCGATTATAATGGACGGACGCGCGTTTGTCGCCAAGACGGGGGAAGCCCATCGTACACCGCGCGCACGCGGGAAGCCGGTTGACGCGGCGCGAGATCCATCCAGTCGCCCCTGTGCGACACGCGGCCCAGCACTCGCTGGAGATTGAAGTCGCGGGGCGACGCGCCTCGTTCAAGCTCGTCCCAGGTGACGGGCACCGACGCCAGGGCCGCGGCCACCGCCCGCGCGCTGTATGCCGCAATGAGGGTGCGGGTCGGGCCGTGTTGCGGCGCGTCGACGTACACCCGCACGCCGCGATCGCGCACACGCCGCTCGATGGTGGCCAACGCGGGCCACCTGGATGCGCAGTAGGCGGCGATGAACTGGACGACGGGGCGCGTGATCGCGTACGGCAGCGGCTCGTCGAGCGGCACGAACAGTTGCAGCCCGGAGGCCCCGGTGGTTTTCGCGACGGCGTCGAGGCCCAGATCCCGAAGGACCTCGCGCAGGTGGAGGGCGAGTTCCCGGACGCGGTCGAAGTCATCTGGGTCGGATGGGTCGAGATCGAACGTCAGCGCCGTGGGGCAGCCGGCCTTCGGGCCGGAGCACTCGTGCAGGCCCGCGTGGAACTCGATGGCGCCTAAGTTTCCATAGTAGAGAAGCGTCTCGACGTCGGGAATGGCGACGAGACCACGTCCGTCTTCGGCAGGCCACCGCGGCAGGTGCGGCGGGGCATGTGGTGGGACGTGCCGCTGGTAAAATCGGCGCCCCTCGACCCCGTCGGGGCATCGAACCAACGTGACCGACCGGTTCTGCAGGTGATGAACCAAATAGGGGCCGATTTGGAGAAGATACTCCATGTAGTCCCGTTTGCAAAGGCCAGCCGCAGGAAAGTAAACCTTGTCGCCGTTTGAAATCCCAATCCCGGGCTCTTGCCGCCGCATAGGCTTCACCTCTTGCCTAGCGTGCGCAACGCATGCCGGCCGTATCATGGAGGAATTCCAAGTGCCGTTCTTTCGACCCTTCGAACCCATCCGAGCTCGCGAAGTTCCTACGGGAGACGCGTGGATCGCGCAGGTCAAGTGGGACGGCGTGCGCGCCGTCGCGGAGGTGGATGGCGATGGGGTGCACCTTTGGAACCGCCGCGGGCGACCAAGAACCAACCGCTTTCCGGAGATCGCTCAGGCGCTCAGGCCCTTCGAGGGATGTGCCTTCGATGGAGAGGTCATCGCGCTGTCAAACGGGAAACCTGACTTTTATCAGGTCCTTCGCCGGGACCAGACGACATCCGCGCATGACATCGCGCGCATGATGGGTGACGTGCCGGTGTGGTACGCCGTGTTCGACGTGGTGAAAGTCGGAGGCCGATGGATCGGGGATTGGCCCCTGCGCGAACGGCTCGATTGGATGGTCAAACACCTCGCGGGCGTGGAACACGTGTTGCCGAGCCACGCCGAGGTGGACACCGCCGCCCTGTTTGAAGCCACCGAGCAATTGGGCCTCGAAGGCGTCGTCTGTAAGCGAGCCGATTCGGCGTATCTGCCCGGAGGTCAGGACGGGCGCTGGGTGAAGGTCAAGCACCATCGCGACGCCATCGCGGCGGTGGGCGGGGTGACCTACCGAGACGGAGCCCCGAACGCCCTGATGCTCGGGCTTTTCGACGAGCGCGCCCGGCTTATCCACATCGGCAACGCGGGCTCCGGTCGACTGAATGCAAGCGAATGGGCCGATCTCGTCCGTCACATTCTGTCGCGCGAGATTCCAGTGTCTCCGTTCGCTCGCGCTGCGAAGACGAACCGCTCGTGCCGGTTCGCGCAACCCACGGTCGCCGTCAAGGTGCGCTACACCGGATGGACGGATCGCCGGACGCTGCGCCATCCGGTGCTCTTGGGCCGGCTCGAACTGCCCGCAACGCCCGAGATCTGCGGCTTTAGGCAGGCCGATCCGTGAATCGCTCACGATGTCTTGCGCTTTCGGCGCTTTCCATCCCGCCCTGGATCCGACTGTTTGGCCATCTGCAGGCTTTTCTTGAGCGCCTCCATCAGATCCACCACGTCGCCGCCCGCCTGGGCCGCCGGCGGCTGCGACGCGACATCGCCCTGCCGCTCGGCGATCCACGCCTGCAAACGCGCTTTCCCCTCGTCTCGGTACTCGCTCGGCACGAACGGGCGCGTCAATTGCTGGATCAGCGTCTCCGCCACCTCGAGCTCGTTCGCGTCCACCTCCACCGGATCGCGCACGTACGGCAGCTCGCCCGTCGAGCGCACGTCCTCCGGCCACGCGAGCGCGTGCACCGTCAGCACCTCTCCGTCCGCCTCGCTCGCCCTCACCAGAGCGAGCGATTCCACGCTCCGGAGCGTCATCCTGGCCACGCCCACGCGCCCCGAGGACCGGAGCGCGCGCCATAACAGGCGGTACGCCTTTTTTCCGCTCGCCTCGGGCGCAAGATAGTACGCGCCCTGGAACATCACAGGATCGATTTCGCCCGCGTCGGCGAATTGGACGAGATCGATGGTTTCCGCGCGGCGCCCCTGAAGCTCGCGAAGATCGTCGTCTTCCACCACGACAAACTGGCCCTTGGCGTACTCGAACCCCCGCACGATCTCGTCCTGACTCAATTCCACCTGACAGTGGGGACAGAACTTCCGGTACGAGATCGGCGTCCGACAGGCCTTGTGCAACTGCCGGAAATGGATCCCGCCCGTCTCCGTGGCCTTGTACAGCCGAACGGGGATGTTGACCAGCCCAAAACTCACCGACCCGCGCCACATGGCGTGCATTCGGTTCATCCCCTTCCTCGCCGATGAGGTTAGGGTGAGAGCGAAGCGCGCGCCACATGCTCGGAGGAAGCCGGCGCAGCTTGCAAAAACTTCCGCACCTCCCCCACCAGATCCCGTTCCGGGAGCACGATGGGCCGCAGGCCGGGAATCGATTTCCAGAACATTGATCCGTATCGCTGGGTCACGATCCGCTTGTCGAACACGACGATCACGCCGCGATCGTGCTGCGTGCGGATCAAGCGGCCCACCCCCTGCCGAAAGCGCACCACCGCTTCCGGGAGGCTGAGCGCGCGAAACGCGTTCTGTCCGCTCGCCTCCAGGCGTTCCAGACGGGCGGCCGTGACGGGGTGCGTCGGCGGAGCGAAAGGCAGGCGGACGATGACGAGAGACGTGAGCTGATCGCCCGGCAGGTCGATGCCCTCCCAGAACGTCTGCGCGCCGAACATGACGCTCTCAGGATGCGCCCGGAACGCTTCCAGCATCGCGGCGCGGCTTCCGTCGACGTCCTGCGCGAGCAGAGAAAGCCCGCGCTCGGCCAGCGCCTCGCGGGCGATGCGTGCGGTCTCCCGAAGCAGCGCATGACTGGTGAACAAAACCAGCATTCGGCCGCGCGAAGCTTCGGCCAGGCGGGAGATGGACGCCGTCAGCCAGATCGCGGCTTCTTCCACGGGCGCGGCCGCGATGTCCGGAATGTCGCTTGGCACAAAAAGGCGCGCCTGCTTGTCCATCGCAAAGGGAGATGGAACCGTTCGCGCAACCACCCGCTCTCGGTCCGCGTGCTCCTTCAGCCCAAGCTTCCGGATGGCGAACTCGAACTCGCCGTTTACGGCCAGCGTGGCCGAGGTCAGAATGACGGATCGCATCGGATCAAACAGGTGTTGCTTCAGCACCCGCGCGACGTCGACCGGCGCGCGGTGCAAGCTCACGCGCACGCGGGTTCCCGCGGACTGAACTTCGGCCCAGGTGACGTCGTCCGGCGCTTCTTCCAGGACGGCCTGCATCCGCGCGATCCCGTCGAGCCAACTCCCGAGAAAGCCTGCCCCGTCCACGACCCGCCCGACGTGATCGTCCGACGGCAGCGACTTCACCAGCTCCAGCAATCGCTGGCGCAGATCCTGGAGGCGCTTGACCCCGCTCTGCGCGCGCTCCATCGCTTCGCGGTACGCCTGGAAGGAATCGCTCTTGCGCCAGGACGCATCCAGGCGCACCTCCGTCTGACCTTGCGATGCATAGCCCGCGATGGCCTGAAACGCCGCATCCACCTCCGCGCTGAGCGCACCCACCCATTCCTTGCCTTCTTCCAGGAGATCGAGCGTGCGGCCGCCGACGTGAAGCTCCTCCAGCATGCGCGCGATCTCGGCCAGCACGCCCGCCCGGCCGCGATCGCGCACCAGGCGATGCGCCAGAGCAGCCATGCCTCCGCTTTGCACCTCAAATCCCAGGTGGTTGGTGGCCTGTTCCTCGAGGTGATGCGCTTCGTCCACGACGAGGTGCTGGTACTTGGGCAACACCCTGTGTTCCGAAGCGAGATCCGACATGACGAGCGAATGGTTCGTCACGATGAGATGCGCAGCTTGGGCCGCCTGCTTGGTGCGAAAGTAGTAGCAGGGGTGGAAAAACGGACAGCGCCGGTTGATGCACGATTCGCTCTCGCTCTGCACCCGAGCCCAAAGCCCCGCGCCGACGGACGATTTGGACAACGTCTCCCGCGTGCCGTCGGGCGTCTCGGTCAGCCAGACCAAGAGGGCCATGATGCCCTGGATGTCGTCGATCGGCGTGGCCATGGTCGAAAGGCGCGCCTCGCTTCGGACCTTGCGCAGACAGACGTAATTGTTGCGGCCCTTCTGGACGACCAAGCGCAGGTCGTCCCCGAAGATCCGGCGAAGCAACGGAAAATCCCGCTCCGCGATTTGATCCTGAAGCGACAAGGTATGCGTGCTGACGACCACGGGCTCACCCGTCGTCATGGCGACAAGCGCCGCCGGCACCAGATACGCGAGGGATTTGCCCGTCCCTGTCCCCGCCTCGACCATCGCGTGTTTTCCCTCTGCCAGTGCCTGCGCGACCGCCTCCACCATCGCCAGTTGTCCCGGACGCGCCTCAAATCCTTGCATCCAGGATGCCAACGGGCCTCCGGGCGCCAACATGTCTTTTGCCTTCTTCACGATCTCGTCCAGACCGCGCCGGTCAGCCGCGGAATCGGACACCTCGTCTTCGGTCCGCGGGACAGGAGCTGGGCGCGTGTAGTAGAGGCCCTGTCGTTCTTCGAGTGGCAAGCCCTGATGTGCCTCAACCCTTTCGGCCACACGTTGAAACCAGGACGCGGTGAGCGGCGAGTAGAGCGAAGCTAGGCCCGCAAGCAGCTCGATCACGCCGGGCGGAAGGCGCCGAGCCTTTTCGTCGAGGCGCAGAAGCAGTTGATGCGTGGTCTTGGCGTCCGCGAGCGCGCGGTGGCTCGTGTCCGCGCCAAGACGCAGGCGCCGGGCGAGATACTCCAACCGATGGCTCATCAGCCGCGGCGCCAGGATTCGAGCGAGATTCAACGTGCACAGCCCGTCCCCCGGCTCGATGGAAAGGCCGTATCGCGCCGCGCGATGGCGCAAGAAGCTCCGATCAAACGCCCAGTGGTGGGCGGCCATCGGCGCGTCTCCCGCGAACGACGCAAATCGCGTCAGGGCCTCGCGCTCAGAAGGCGCCCCCACCACGTCTGCGTCCGACAGGCCCGTCAATCGCGTGATCTCATCGGGAATTGGACGCTCGGGGCGCACAAGTGTATGAAACATCGCCACGACCTCTTCGTCGCGCACCCTAAGCGCGCCGATCTCCAGAATCTCGGCGCGCTCCGGATCCAGCCCCGTCGTCTCCAAATCCACGATGACCCATTCCACGTGTGCCGCACTCCCACCCTCAGTTTGTCTCACGGATCTTTGCGTCCATTGTACTCGACGCGGGGCCCCCGTGCCCATCCGCCTCGAGGTTTGCGTACGCCTCTGCTTCGATCGCCAGATACGACGCCGCCTCGTTCTTCGCAGCGAGGGTCACAGCCTTTTTGGCGAGACACGCCGCGGACGCAGGATCCCCTTCCATCCACTCGATCAGGGCGCGAATCTCAAGTGCGACGGCCACATACCGCGCATCCGTCTCGCAGACGTCCGCCAAGGCGAGTGCCAAGCTTCGCTGCCCAAGGGCTAACGCCATCGCGCCGAGCCCTCTCGCATCCTGGGGACGGGATACGCCGCCTCTGACCGCCAAATGAAGGTCGCGACGAGCGGCGAGCGGCATCCTCCCCAAATACGCGCATGCGGCTGCCCAGGCATAGGGCCGTCCGTCCTCCGGGCTGCCGAGCGCGCGAAACAAAGCCTCCGCCTCTCGGTAGGCCCCGGCTGCCGCACACGCGACGCCCAATCGATACCATCCTTCGAGCCAATCCGGTTGGAGGACAAGCGCCTGCTGCCACGCATGCGCAGCGCGCAGGAAATCCCCGCGGCGAAAGGCAATCAAGCCCGAGACGCGAAGCAAATCGAACGCGTCCCCGCTTGAGCGGGCGTACCGCCAGCCCTCTTCGACCGCGCGCATCGCCTCGCTCCATCGACCTTCGCCCGCGCAGGCTCTCGCGAGATCGGCATACGCCAAACTCGTGCGCCAACCGAGGGCAATGGCGCGAGCGAGCGCCCGCCTTGCCCGATTGTATAAGCCCAGTTCAAGCGCACCCTGGGCTTCCGCCACCGCCGACTGAAGGCGCCAAAGCCTCCAACTCGCTCCGTCCGACCATCCGGTCATGCCCATCGCCCCCTCGCCGCTAGGGTTGGCTTGCAGAAGGCGAACATGCCCGGAAAAGCGCGCGTGGACCGGGGAATCCTGACGGGTGGAGCTAGACCTGCTCGCGATCGGAGAACAACACCTCGCCGCTCACGACCGTCCGCGTCACGCCCGGTGACGTCTCCAATACCAAGCTTCCGTCGGGCAACACCTCGCGGGCCTTGCCCCGTAAGCGCTCATCCCCGACGGCCACCTCCACCTCTTGTCCGACGGTCGAGCAAAGGGCGATCCATTCGTCGTAGACGACCTGAAATCCGCGCCCATCTCGCAGATCGCGGTACAGGCGGTCGAGTTCCGTCAACACGCGAGCCAACACTTTGGGCCGATGGATGGGCCGTCCCGTCTCATGGAGGATGGTGGTCGCGCGATGCCGGATTTCCGCGGGCAGCAGATCGATGGGAAAGTTTGCATTCAGTCCGATGCCGATGACCGCGTGATCCACCAGTTCACCCTCGGCCCGGATCTGCGCCAGAATGCCTCCCGTCTTCCTGCCGCGGATCAAAAGGTCGTTCGGCCACTTGATTTCGACCGGCACGCCCTCATGGCGCAGCGCACGGCACACCGCGAGCGCTGCGAGCAGCGTGAGGTCCGGCGCGTGGCGCAACGGGCACGGGTTCCGGACAAAGACGGAGAACCACATCCCGCCGCGCGGCGACGCCCAAGCGCGATCGCGCCGTCCCCTTCCGCCCGTCTGTTCTCCCGCGGTGATCACCGCCCCGTGCGGCAGCCCCTTCTGAGCGAGTTCGAGCGCCGTATCGTTCGTCGAAGCGCGCGACGCCTCCCAGAGAATGGGGGAGCCCAACAAGCAGTCAGGGGGCAGGTGAGGTCGGACGAGCGGTGCCATCAACTCATCCGGAATGTGAACCGCGCGGTAGCCGACGCGCGGGGACGCTTCGATCACAAATCCCAACGGTTCAAGCGACTTGATGTGTTTCCAGATAGCCGTTCGTGAAAGCCCAAATCGATGGCTCAATTCTTCGCCGGAGATAGGACCCTCGGCGTTCACAAACGCCTCAATCAGTTGATCCCGCACGCGGGTATCATCCATGGCCATCGCATCCCTTCCACCGCGCCATCACTTCGCGGCGCAGAGCATCGGGTTCGTTCTCGATCTCGCCACGAAGAATCCGGCGCACCAGGTTCTGTTGACAGCGTCCAATCTCCTCGCCGCTGAGCCCCATGGCGATGAGCTCCCTCGCCGACAGCGCGAGATGGGACCGATCCCACAGCGGCTGAGCGGCCACGGCCCGTTTCCATCTCGCCGTTTCGAACACGTCACCGCGCACGAGGAAAGGCACCATCGCGACGGCCATCAGGCAAGAGGCGCGCCCCGCGTCGTACAGCCTCTCCGGAGACAGAGCGTCTTCTCCACGCAGCCACGCTTGCACCAGTCGCACCGCGCCCTCCACGCGCCGGCCCACGTCCTTTCCGTACGCCATGGCTTCTGCGAACGCGCGCGCACGCGCCGGTGCGTCGTCCACCCCGACGAACCAAAGCGCCACGCTGGGCCAGCCCTTGGGAGGCGCCACGGTGAACGGGCCCTGCGCGGCCAGCCATGTCCACCCCTCGGCGAGCCACGCGAGCGGCTCACCCTTTTGTTGCCACAGCGGCACAGACGTCAGCCATTCGAGGTGTTCGTGCCACGGCGCATGTGCCAGGCGCTCCAATTCTTTCCCAATTCGCTGCCAGGCGATAGGCCGGATGGCGTCCGCTGTGTCGAACAGCGCGGCCTCGGTGGCGGGATCGCACGTGAGGTCAAACTGGACGAGGAACCGCACGGCGCGCACCAGGCGGAGCCCGTCTTCGCGGAACCGCGCGGCGGGATCCCCCACCGCTCTCAACACCCGGCGGCTGAGATCGCCCCGCCCGTCAAACGGATCGATCAATTGGCCGCGCGCGTCCAACGCCATCGCGTTGATGGTGAAATCGCGCCGGGCGAGATCAGCCTGGACGTCGTCCACGTAATGCACATAGTCGGGGCGCCGGCCGTCTCCATAGGGTCCCTCGGTCCGGAACGTGGTCACCTCGATCCAACGTCCCGCGACGTGCACGGAGACGGTACCGTGCCGGACGCCCGTGTCGATGGTTCTCCCAAAGAGAGACTTGACTTCCTCCGGCCGAGCACTGGTCGCGACGTCCAAATCGAACGGCGTGGATCCCAGCAGGAGATCCCGCACCGCGCCGCCCACGAGATAGGCGCGATGCCCAGCGCGCTCCAGCGTCTCCATCACTTCAAGTGCCGGCTCGGGGATGAGCTGTCTCGCCGCGTTCAGCCGCCATCACCTCGCGGTACAAAGCCTCGTACTCGCTCACCTTCTGATCGACATGAAACTCCCGAACCGCGCGCTCGCGGGCCTGGACGGAAAACGCCCGGTAAGTGGCCTCATCCAAAAGAATCCGGCAGGCGAGCTCGGCCATTTCGTCGACGCGCCCGACCGGCGCAAGATATCCTGTCACACCGTGCTCCACCACCTCAGGGATGCCGCCGGCGGTCGAACCCACCACGGGCACGCCGCACGCCATGGCCTCGAGGGCGACCAGGCCGAAGCTCTCGCTCTCCGAAGGCAAAAGAAACAGATCGGCCGCGGCAAAAAGCGGCGCGACCTCATCCTGGCGCCCCAAAAAATGAACTCGGTCGGCGAGCCCCGCTTCCTCCACCTGGCGCTTGGCCACCCCCAGATCGGGCCCTTCACCGACCAACAGCAGCTTTGCCGGAATTCGTTGCGCCACGCGCTCAAAGATGGCGATCACGTCGCGCAGGCGTTTCACAGGCCGAAAATTGGAGATGTGGAGCAGCACGCGTTCGCCGTTGGGCGCGAAATGTCGCTTCAGCTCCCCACCACACCCGGGGCGAAACACGTCCGGATCCACAAAATTGTAAATGCAGCGGATGGGCTTGTCGGTCTCAAACAGCCGGGCAGTGTCCCGGACCAGACTCTGACTGACCGCCGTGACCGCGTCGCTCCGCTCCATGCCAAGCTTGATGATGGATTTCAGGCTCTGGTCCTGGGCGAGCACCGTGATGTCGGTGCCGTGAAGCGTGGTCACCACCCGAATTGGGTGCCGGGCCATCTCGCGCGCCAGGTGTGCGCATACGGCGAACGGAAGGGCATAGTGCGCGTGAAGGACGTCCAATTGGTACTCATCCGCCACGCGCGCCATCAGGCTGGCGAGCGCGAAGTCGTAGGGCGGCGTCTTCAGGACAGGATACGTGATGGGCTCAATCTGGTGGATGTACACGTGTTCCACGAACGCCCCAAGCCGAAACGGCACGTCGGTGACGATGAAGTGCACCTCGTGTCCCCGGCGCGCGAGCGCCTTTCCGAGCTCCGTCGCCACGGCCCCCGAGCCGCCCACCGTCGGGTAACAACTGATTCCCACGCGCAACGGCGCATCTCCTTTCTGCCAGGTGCTCTTCCTCACCACAACAGCTTGTCCAATCCGTACACCAGCTCCCGCATCTGCATCACGCGCCTGATGGCCTCGATGAGACCGGGCATGAAACTTTCCCTGCTGAGCGAGTCGTGGCGGATGGTCAGCACCTCGCCAGCGCCGCCGAAGATCACTTCCTGATGCGCGACGAGACCTGGCAGGCGCACACTGTGGATGGGAACCTCGTAGTCCACGTCCATCATGGCTCGGGTGCGAAGCGACGTGCCGGACGGCTTGTCCCGCTTGCCGTCGTGATGGAGCTCGACGATCTCGGCGCGCGGCATGAAGCGGGCGGCTTCGCGCGCGAAGCGCATCATCAGCAGGGCGCCAATCGCGAAATTCGGACACACCGCTCCTCCGATTTGCCGCTCGCGCGCCGTCCGTTCCCAGCGACGCACGTCGTCGTCGCTGTAACCGGTCGCCCCCACGACGGGGCGCACACCGCGCGAGAGCGCGAGGTCCACGTGGCGCACGACCGACTCGGGCCCCGTGAGATCCACCCATACGTCCGGCCTTTCGGTGTCCAGGAGCTTTTCGGGATCGTCATACACGGCGCCGTACGGCGAGAGCCGCCGTTCGGCTTCCTCGTTCGCGCGGCGCACCAACAGGCCGCAGAGATGCAGATCGTCTTCCCGTTGCAGCGCCTCGAGCGCCGCCTGTCCCATGCGGCCCATCGCGCCAGCCAAGGCCACCCGAATTCCATCTGGTCTATTCATCGACTCGCCCCCCGTCCTTTGCCTCTGCTTCGCGGTCCCAGCGAGTCCAGCGGTCGCGATCGCGCGTGCGGAACTTGTCCATCGTCGCCGCGAAGGCATCGCTGAGGTCGATCTCAAGCCGATTCGCGAGGCACGTCAACACAAACAGGATATCGCCGATTTCGAGCGCGATGTCCCCCTCCGGCTCGTCCGCTTTCTTCGGCTTTTCCCCGTAATGATGGTTGATTTCGCGCGCCAGTTCGCCGAGTTCCTCCGCGAGCCGGACGACCAATGTCATCGGTTGAAAATAACCTTCCTTAAATTGAGATATGTACTGGTGAACTTCCTGCTGGACCTGAGACAGCTCCACACCCATTCTCCTCCTCGCGACACCCATTATACCGAACCGGCTCTCGTACACATAAAAGCCGGGGCTTGTCATAAGCATGTATGGACCATCTCGGGCCCGAACCGGGCTTCGCAAAAGGAGGGAAGCGCCCTTGCAAACAGAGAGACGCGGACAGAAGAGCACAGTCCTCTTGGCCGCGATGGCCGTCGTGTTCACCCTGGCACTCGTGATGTATCCCAAGGTCGGGTACGAAGCCGGCATGCAAGGACTCAAGGTATGCTGGGAGATCATCATTCCCTCGCTCTTGCCGTTCTTCATCGTCTCCGAGCTGCTCCTTGGACTCGGCGTGGTCCGCGGCTTCGGCGTGCTTCTCGAACCGCTGATGCAGCCGCTCTTCAGCGTGCCGGGCGTCGGCGCGTTCGCCCTATCGATGGGGCTGGCCGCCGGATACCCGATGGACGCGGTCATCACGGCGCGGTTTCGACAGACCAAGCAGTGCACGCGCATCGAGGGAGAGCGGTTGCTCGCCTTCACCAACACGGCGGATCCGCTGTTCATGTTCGGCGCTGTGGCCGTCGGGATGTTCAAGTCTCCGGCCCTCGGAGCTCTGTTCGCCATCGCGCACTACATTTCCTCGTTTCTGGTCGGCGTGGCGTTCAAATTCTGGGGGAGGCGCGATCCCGACCATCTGCGGGAAGTGAAAGAGCGCGAAGAAGTAAGGCCCAAGGGCAATCTGTTCGCCCGCGCGTACCGCGAGATGTTGGCTGCGCGCGCAGAAGACGGACGGCCCTTCGGCAAGCTGCTCGGCAACGCCGTGAGCGAATCGGTCCAAACCATCCTCATGATTTCCGGGTTCATCGTGTTCTTTGCCGTCGTGATCGAAATCCTCGAAGTCAGCGGAGTGATGGCGGTTCTGGGGTGGCCGCTCATGGAACTGTACCGCCTGTTCGGCATCCACACAGGCCTGGTTCAGCCAACGTTGGCCGGCGTTCTCGAGCTCGACATCGGTAGCGCGCAGACCGCCGCCGTACCGGCGCCACTCGTTCAAAAGCTCGCGCTCGTCAGCGGGATCATCGCGTGGAGCGGCCTGAGTGTTCATGCGCAGGTCGCGAGCGTGCTGACGCAGACCGACATTCGCATGCGCCCGTATTTCCTGGCGCGCTTCCTGCATGCAGCATTGGCGGCTTTTCTCACGGTCGCCCTGTACGCGCTCGGTGTGGGACGCGCTCCGCAAGGCGCCATGGCCCACCTGGCCCATCACTTGCCGGCGACATCGGCGGCGCTCGGCCAAAACGGATTTTGGCCTGCGTTCACGCACGCGATGTCGAGCAGTCTGGAATGGTGGATCGCCATTCTGGGCGTTCTCACCTGCTTGTCCGCGCTGGCGTTTCTGCTGCGGCGCATTCGCGTCGTCGCGTTTTTCGTTCGCTCGCAGGGCTGAGCGCAGCCGAAAACGGCCAGGGATCGCACACAAGCGATGCCTGGCCGTTTTTGCGGGCTATGAACGGGTCACGCAAGAGGAGGAAAGAATCGGTGTTGCACCAACTGATCGAACAGAATCCAAGCCGCCAAGGCGAACGCATAGAGCGCGAACCAGCGCATTTTGGTGCGGGCGACGAGCGAAGCCGTCCATCGCACCGACAGGTATCCCATGGCGAGCGCGGCCAACATGCCCGCGATCATAGGACCGGACGAAAGGGCCACGGCGCCGTGGGCTTCGACGAGATCGTCAAGCTTGACGAGAGCGCCGCCCAAAATCGCAGGAATGGACAACAGAAACGAAAACCTCGTCGCGGCCGCCCGATCGAGCCCCCGCCACAGCCCCCCCGCGATGGTTAGCCCCGAACGCGACAGCGCCGGCAGGATGGCTGCGCCCTGCAGCGCCCCAATCCACAGACTGTCCGCCACCGTCATGGTCGATTCGTTCTTCTTGCCCGCGTCGATGGCGTCCATCCACCACAGCACGACGCCGGTCAAGAGGAACTCGAGGCCGATGGTCACGCCTGAGGCAAACAGATCGTCGAACCACTCCTCAAACAGCGCGCCGATCACGGCCGTGGGCAAGAGCGCCACAACAAGCATCCACGTCTCCCTAGCCCGAGGATGCTGGATGAGCCAACGGACTTCCCTTCGCATCGCGTACAAGACGGCAAACAGGGTTCCCACATGAAGCATGAGAATGAACGCGGTATTTCGCTCCACGTCGACGTGGAGCAACTTCTCCAACAGGACGATATGACCGGAACTTGAGATGGGCAAAAACTCCGTCAGTCCCTGCACCGCTCCAAACAGCACGGCTTCGCCGTACGTCATCGACGTTCCCCCTCGATGGACAACCTCCCTCCGCAATGACTGCGTCCACACAGCCCCTAGATGTATATGGACGGGCTCAGCGGAACATGTCCAGCGACCATAGACGGCATGTCTGCAAGACGTCTTCCATACGATGTATCGACAAGGACAGGTTGGCGAGGAGGAACGCAGGATGAGGGGAGCGAAGCTCGCCTTTCAAATTGCCGCCGTCTACATTGGCACGGTCGTCGGGGCTGGGTTCGCGTCGGGGCAGGAAGTCTACCAATTCTTTGGGCGATTTGGTGCGTGGGGGTATCTCGGAATCCTTCTCGCCACCGGCCTGTTCGCCTGGTGGGGCCACCGATTGCTCGCGCTCGGCGCCGAGTGCCGCGCCACGTCCTTCCGGGACCTCACGGCGCGTATGCTCCCGCCGTGGTTGGCTCGCGCCGTCGACGCCCTCATTGTGGCGATGCTCCTGGGAACGACCATCGCCATGCTGGCAGGTACCGGCGCGCTCTTTCGCGAACAGCTGCACGCGCCGTATGCGCTCGGCGTGGCTTGCGCCATCGCCGTGACGGCCGCGACCTCGGCTTTCGGCGTTCGCGGGCTTGTGGGCGCCAACGCCGCGATCGTCCCGTCGCTCTGCATCTTCGCCGCGGGCATTGGGCTCATCAACTTCGCCGAACCCGCGAACCGCCCGGCGATCCTCCATCCGCCCGCCAATCCGGGGGCCATTTGGCCGGCCATCACGTCGGCGTTCGTGTACGCAGCCATGAATGTGGGCTTATCCGTCGGCGTGCTTGTGCCCCTCGGCGGGCGGATTCAAGAGCCCGCGGCGCTGAGAAACGGCGCGCTTATCGGCGCGGCCGGGCTCGGCATTTTGCTTCTGGCCGTGACCGCGACCCTTTTTGCGCATGCCCCCGAGGCGTATCAATACGCCGTACCCATGGGCCACATCGCGCTCGGATACCCGCGGGCCGTATCGCTTTTGTTTATCGCGGTCCTCTTTGGGGAAATCTATTCCACACTCGTCGGGAATCTCTACAGCGTGCTTGGCGAGCGCCCCTCCACGCATGGAAGGCGTTTGGCCGCCGCGGGCCTGATTCTCTGCGCGTGCGCCATCTTTACAGCGTTTGGATTTCGGGCCATTGTTCAATATGGATACACGGCATTCGGGTGGATGGCCCTCTGGCTCCTCACCGTGTTGACCTTCGCGCAGCCGTTGAAGACGCCGTGATCTCGCCCGTATAATGGCTCATAGTACCAGCGTCGCGCCAAGGGAGTCACGTACGATGTGGAATTTGGAACGGAGCATTCAGTGGGGCGCCATTGTGGTCGGCGCCCTGATCTACGCCTTGGGATTGAACGGGTTTTTGGTGGCCAATCACCTGGCCGAGGGCGGCTTTGTGGGCATTTCCCTGCTGATGTTGTACAAACTGCACGTGCCGATCGGCGCATCTTTTTTCATCTTAAATATTCCGCTTCTCCTCGTGGCCTGGAGACAGTTCGGACACGAGTTTGTTCTCAAGACGGCCGCGGGCGTGGCGGGCGTGTCGGCCTTCAGCGAACTCACGCAACCTATCCGCGTTCCGCTGCACGATCCGCTGCTCGCGGCATTATACGCTGGCGTGATCACCGGAATCGGCCTCGGCCTCATCTTTCGTGCAGGCGGCACGACGGGAGGCTCCGACATCATCGCGCGATTGCTCAGGCATCACCGCGGCATCGGCATGGGACAGACCCTGTTCGCCATCGATTTCGTGGTCATCCTGTCCGTGATGGTGCTCATCGGCAAGGAGACCGCCATGTATTCACTCGTCGCGCTGTTTGTCGCCAGCCGCGTGATTGACTTCGTAATTGAGGGAGCTTCGAGCGGACGAGCGATGATGATTGTCTCCGACCACCATCACGCCATCATCGAGGCCATTCACCGCGAACTCGATCGCGGCACGACACTTCTCCAGGCGCGCGGCGGTTATACGGGGGCAAACCGCGAGGTCATATATTGCGTGGTGTCGCGAGACGAGGTCTCCCGCGTGCAGCGGATCATCGAGAATATCGACCCGCACGCGTTTGTCACGGTCAATCCGGTCCATGAGGTGCTGGGAGAAGGTTTCACCTTCGACGGAGAAGCGAGCTCCTCGGGCAAGCGGCGCAAAAAATGGCTGTGAGGCTCGCGGCCGCACAGCCAACGCCGGCTCGCTCGTCACGCAGGATGATCTTCCGGATAGTCGCCGCGATCGAATTGGATGAGCCGCTCACTCGCCGCCAGAAACGCGCGCTTGTCTCCAGCATCCAGCGCGGCGTCGACCGCCCGCATCAGTTGCTCTCGGCGATAGGCCCTGAGCGCCTGTTCGATGACGAGATCCGCCTGCACAGACAGCATCTCTCGGATAGCGGGATCCAAGTCCGGGCGCGCGGGCTCCTCGAGCACCGAAGCAAACTCGGGACATGTGCTTCTGTCCTTAAAGAACAGTCCCACGTAGATGTCCTCGTCCGGGTGCTGATACAAGTCCATGAACGCCTGCTCGACATCCGTGGTGACGGGCTTATTGCGCCGATAGTAACGGAAAGGCGCCACGTGCACGCAGGTGGTCGACACCACGATGACGCGCGAAAATTGGCGGAAATTGTCTACGAAGTGAACGCGCTCGAGGATGCTTTCGCGCGACATCATGTAGCGCAACAACATCTCGGCTTCACGGCTCTGCAATCGGTAGTTGGCTAGAAACCAGCGCAGGAAATGCTTTTTCTCAGCGACGCTCACGGTGGTTCCCATAGCCATTCTCCTCCCTGCTTCCCGAGGTCTCGGAAGCGTCCAGCGAGCATCCGCTAGTTTCGAATTGTGTGTTCATTGTATTCTGTAAATGAGCTCGCTTTTCCTGCACCCGGTGTGTTTTTCCCTTCGCGGGTCCTAGGCCCACGACTCTCCCGGCGGACGCGCTCCGGCGTCCGCGCCGCCGCGCGCCTCTTCGACCCAGCGAAGCATCATCCGCTCGACGTTTTGCGGAATGCCGTGCAGCGAATGCCGGGCGAGAAACGCGCGCCACGCATCGAAGTCGTAACCGTCTCGCACGCCGCGAGCGATGGTGTGAGCCAACACGCGATACGCGCGAACGCCGTCTGACGGGATCTTCTCCGCGAATGGAGCGATGCGTTCCTCGACGCGTGGGTCTGGCGACACGACGACCAATTCAAAATTGGGCTGCACCACGAGCGCCGGCCGGCGTTCGATGAGATCCGCGGTCGCCTCCGCGTCGCCTTGTGATAATAATTCTTGACCGAGTTCGGTCGTTTGAAACCACCTGGGTGGAGATTCTGGCGAGTCCGAACCAATTCTGGCGACGCCGAGGTGAACGAGCATTTTCACTACCCTTGTCTGCCACACGTCCTCCGTCGAGTCGTAGTAGAAGGCGTTCAGAAACGGCAGACACAGCTCGTACATCGACGAGAGATCCATCCAGTCTCCGCCCAGGCGGTGGATGAGCCTGAGTACGTCGGACAGCCGTGGAATGGGCCCCCGATAGCTGGAAATATAATGTCGCAAGAGACGCCGCAATTTCGTCACGGTGAGGCGAGAGGCGAACGCCGACCATCGCTCATCATCGACTTCGACCCGTCCATCCTGTTCCACGAGGATTCCTTCATCGCAGGCAAAATCGTACAACAGCGCGAGCCGGTCGGGGTACGCGAAGCTGTGCTTTCCGTAGCCGAATCTCCACCGGGGCAGCGCAAGCGACTCCTCGATCATGAACAGTTGCATGAGCTGTTCGAGGTTGCGTTTGTACATGGCGCCCGTCGTGGTGAGCCTCACGTCGTGATCGCGCACGTACGCGACGAGCGTCGCGAGATCTGCGAGTGCCGCGTCTTCTTCGTCGCGCACGAAGGGCGGGTCCTCCGAGCGCCTGGAAACACGCGCTCGCCAGTCATGGACGAAAAACGCGTGACAGGCTTCGTGAACCTCCTCCGGCACAATGAGCGGAAACTTGGTCGCCGGATCGGGATGCACGTAAAGCCAGCCGGACTCAAGCGCGCGATCAAGCGCATCGTCTCCATAGGGGGCAAGAAGCGATGCCATTTCCTCGCGCGCGAACGCGTGCCGAGGTTGAAGGACAACCCGCCGCATGGCGGCGCTCCACTCGGTGCACCACTGCCGCACCATCGCTTGCCGCATGCCCGGGTCGAGCCAGGCTTCGAGAATCGACTGGAGCATGTCGAGCTTGGAATACAAGGTGCACGAGACGCGAAGCGACCGCGCAATTCGCTGAAGCGTGGGGACGGACGCGTGGTTCAGGCAATCATTCAGGCGCATGCGGCTTCCCTCCGCACCGTTTTCGCCTAGGATGCCCAATGATATCCTAATCCATCCATCGATGACCGTTCTCCATGGCGCGACTCAACGCCCCGCCGCGGTCTGCGTCGCGCGTGAAAAAAAAAGAGGAACTCGCACAAGGCGAATTCCCAACACAGGAGATTCTGCTAGGAGTGGAGAGAAATCAGAACATAACACCCTTCGACTTGAATCATACACCGCTCTGTAAACGCTGTCAATACCACATCTGCTCCGATTTTTCAGATTACTTCGTGTTTCTGGCCCGTTCCGCTTCTTCCCGCCTTGTCTTCGCTTCCTCCAGCAGAATCCGCACTTCCGAGAAGTCGCCGCGCTCCAGTGCGGCCCGGAACGATCTCGCCGCCGATTCGAAGCGCCGCAACCAGTCGACGACGTGATCGCGATTGGCGGCGAGCGTCTGCGTCCAGAAGTCCGACGGCGACGAGGCCAGCCGGGTCACATCCCAAAAGGCGGGTCCGGCGATCTCGGCGATCTCGGCAGGTTGCATCTCGACCGCGAGCGCGGCGCACTGGCTGGCGAGGTGGATGCCATGGCTGACCTCGGCCATTCTGCGATCGTGCTCTTCGGCATTCGGCATCCAGACCACGCGCGCCCCGAGACGGGAGACGAGCTCCTCCACCTCCGCCGGCGGACGGTGCGTTTCGAGAAAGATCCAGGGCCGCCCTTCGAACAACGCTTCATCCGCGGCAAGGGGCCCTGCCTGCGCCTTGCCCGCCATGGGGTGGGACGGAATGGCGCGCGCTCCCATCAGCACGCGGTCCATCTCCTGCACGACAGGCCGCTTCACGCTGCACACGTCCATGACCCAGGGCGCCTTCGCGCGCACGCGGGGCAAGAGATGGATGGCGATCTCGACCGGAACGGCGAGAACGGCGAGATCGTAATGCGAGGGCGCGCTCTCGAGCGCATGCCAGACGTGACGAAACGCCGACAGCGTCGCCGCCTGTTCGCGGTAGCTGTCGTCGACCTCGACGGCATCCACTTCCAGGTGAGGCAAGCGACGAGAAAGGGCGAGTCCCATCGACCCGCCGATGAGTCCCGCCCCGACCATCAGTACTCTTCTCAGCGCCATAGCCGCGTTCACACCAAGCTCGCGGCGGGCTCGAACGTCTTCATCAACTCTCGCACCGCCCGCACCTGACGCGCCAGTTGATCGAATTCCTCGAGCGTGATGGTCTGGTTGCCGTCCGACCACGCCTGCGTTGGATCCTTGTGCACCTCGACGATCACGCCATGAGCACCTGCCGCAATGCCGGCTCTCGCCATGTCCGTGACGTAGCGCGCGTGGCCCACGCCATGGGAGGGATCCACGAGCACCGGAAGATGGGACAAATGCTTCACCACGGGCACGGCGTTTAGGTCGAGCGTGTTGCGCGTATAGGTTTCGAACGTCCGGATGCCCCGCTCGCATAGGATGACGTTCGGATTTCCTTCGGCCATGATGTACTCCGCCGACATCAGCCACTCCTCGATGGTGTTGGCAAAGCCTCGCTTCAGCAACACAGGTTTGCCGGTCCGTCCCACGGCCTTGAGCAGCGGGAAGTTCTGCATGTTTCTGGCGCCAATCTGCAATACGTCCACGTACTCGGCCACGAGCGGCACGAGACCGGGTTCCATCACCTCGGAAACAATGGCGAGCCCGGTCTCCTCGCGCGCCTCAGCGAGGTACTTCAGCCCTTCCTCGCCCAGTCCCTGGAACGAGTACGGCGACGATCTCGGCTTAAACGCGCCGCCGCGCAGCATGTGCGCCCCGCTCCGCTTGATGGCGTGGGCGATCTCCAAAAGCCCTTCGCGCGTCTCCACCGAACACGGGCCCGCGATGAGCGTCGGTTCCGGCCCCCCGACCACATGGCCGCGAATTTCGATTTGCGTATCGTCCGGGTGGAAGGGACGGCTGGCCAGTTTGAACGGATAGCTCACCGTCACGAGCTTTTCGACCCCCGGCAGCGTCTCGATGCCGAGCTCATGCACTTTTTCCTTCGCGCCGATGACGCCGATCACGGTCGTCTCCACACCGACGGACAGGTGCGCCCCGAGCCCCTTGCTCTTGAGCAGCTCCATCACGCGATCGATCTCCGCCTGCGACGCGCCCTCCTTCATGACGACGATCATGTTTCTCTCTCCTCCAAGCATGTTCTTCTTTTTGTACCATCCAAATGGTTTGAAAAGTCTATCACAATCGGCGAGAGAGGACAATCCCCCTTAACGCGGGCGGATCGCCTCGAGCGCCGCTTGTTTCAGTTGCTCGGTGAACGACCGCACGGCGGCCACCGGGTCGCGCCCCGCATCGACGGCCTCGCCAATGCGCCGGACGTAGGCACTTCCGACGATCACGCCGTCCGCGAACGCCGCGATTTCGCGCACGTGCTCCGGACGGCTCACGCCGAACCCGACGCACGCCGGAAGATCCGTGTGCCTGCGGACGAGATCGACCAACGCCCTCGCTTGGCGCGACACATCCTGGCGCTCTCCGGTGACTCCGAGCGACGAGACGCAATAGACAAAGCCCCTTGCCTCGCGCACAATGGCGCGGATCCGCTCCTCGCCCGACGTGGGCGCCACGAGCGGCACGAATCGGATCCCGTGCGCCTCGGCCGCGGCCGCAACCTCGGCCGCCTCTTCAAGCGGAACGTCCGGGACGATCACGCCGTCGCCCCCAGCCGCCGCGAGCTCGGCGAAAAACCTCTCGGGGCCGTATTGGATGAGCGGATTGACGTAGGTGAAGGCGACAAGCGGCTTTGAAGACCGGGCCCGGATATCCTGCACCAAGCGAAGGCAGTCCACGAGGCGCGTGCCTTGCTTCAAACTACGTACCGCCGCCGCTTGAATGACTGGGCCATCGGCCAGCGGATCGGAGTACGGAAATCCGATCTCCAGCATATCCGCGCCCGCGTCCAGGATGGCGCGCGCGATTTCGAGGGAACGCGCGTAGTCGGGATCGCCCGCGACGACAAAAGGAATGAGCAGCTTGTGGCCCGCTGCAAACGCCTCACGAATGCGATCCATGCGCCGTCTCCCCCTCTCGGGCCGCCACTTGCTCGACGTCCTTGTCGCCGCGGCCGGACAAGCAGACCACGATGATATCATCCGCGCGGTATCGACGGGCCTCCCGCATCACGTACGCAATGGCGTGGGCGCTTTCGAGCGCCGGGATAATTCCCTCGAGCTTCGAGAGCAGGAAAAACGCCTCGAGCGCCTCCTCGTCCGTCACCGGTACGTACCTGGCCCGGCCCGTCTCGGCCAGATGGGCGTGTTCCGGGCCGATGCCCGGATAGTCGAGCCCGGCCGAGATGGAATGCGCGGGTTGAACCTGGCCGTACTCGTCCTGCAACAGCATCGTCTTCGCTCCGTGCAACACACCTGGGCGGCCGCGCGCGATGGTCGCGGCGTGGTAGGGCGTATGAAGCCCGTGACCCGCCGCTTCACAACCGACGAGTTCGACCTCCTCGTCTTCGATGAAGGGATAGAAGATCCCCATGGCGTTGCTTCCGCCGCCGACGCATGCCACGACGCTCGTCGGAAGCCTGCCCTCCTGCGCCAGAATCTGCGCCTTCGCCTCGTCGCCGATCACGCGCTGGAAGTCGCGCACGATCATGGGATAGGGATGGGGGCCGACGACCGAACCGATAATGTAATGCGTGTCGTCGACGTGCGCCACCCAGTGGCGAATCGCTTCGTTGGTGGCGTCCTTCAGGGTGCGCGTTCCCGACGTCGCCGCCACGACTTCGGCGCCAAGCATCCGCATGCGAAAGACGTTGAGGGCCTGCCTGCGCATGTCCTCTTCGCCCATGAAGACGGTGCACTCCAGCCCGAACCGCGCGGCCACCGTCGCCGTCGCGACCCCGTGCTGGCCCGCGCCTGTCTCCGCGATCACGCGCCGCTTGCCCGTTCGAAGAGCGAGAAGCGCCTGGCCAATCGCGTTGTTGATCTTGTGGGCGCCCGTGTGATTCAGATCTTCGCGCTTCAGGTAGATCTTCGGCCCGCCGAGATGCTTGGTGAGGCGCTCCGCGTAATAGAGCGGCGTTGGCCGGCCCGCGTACTGCTCGAGATAGTACTTGAGCTCTGCCTGAAACGCTTCGTCGCGCGAGAGGCGCAGGTAGTCTTGCTCCAACTGGAGCAGGGCCGACATGAGCGTCTCGGGCACGTAACGCCCGCCAAATGCGCCGTATCGGCCGGTTTCGTCAGGATAGGGATAGTGACTCATGGCCCCACGCCTCCATCGCCTGGATCAACTGTTCAATGCGGCGGACATCCTTGCGACCGCCGACCTCCACGCCCGACGACACGTCAATTCCGAAGGGCTGCACGCGCCGGAGGAGGTCCTGAACGTTTTCCGGCGCAATTCCTCCCGCCACCCACCAATTGAAATCGAGCGGCATCGACGCGATCTCGGCCAGCCGATCCCAATCGAACCGCCTTCCGTGCCCTCCTGTGACGCCTGGCGCCGCATCCACGGGAGGCTTCGCGTCAAAAAGCACAGCGTCAGCCCCCGACGCGCGCCTCCGCACTTCTTCGAGAAAAGCCGACGGATCCTCGCCCGGGTCAAACGCCACGGCCCGCCAGATCTGAAATCCTTCGGCTCGAAGCCTCTCCGCGAACTCCTGCGGTTCGCCCCCGTGAAGCTGGACGGCGTCGACGCCGGATCGCTTGACGGCCGCAAACACATCATCCGGCGATCCGCCGGACACCACCGCGACGGCGACCACATCCGGCCGGATGCGCTTTGCCGACTCGATGAGTCGCCGCGCGCTGTCCGGAGGCACATAACGCCTCGAGGCCGGCACCAGGACGACCCCCAGGTGTGTCACGATCGGATGGCGCAAAAACGACAGGTCATCACCCGGCTGGAGGCCGCAGATCTTCAAATGCGGCGCGCGTCTCACTTCGCCACCGCCTCGAGCGGAACGCAAAGCTCGGACAACTGAGCCCGGACAGAGGCGAGATCCGCGTGGCGCATCAAAAGCTCGCCCACCAGAATGCCCCTTGCGCCTGCAGCCGCCATGCGCACCGCGTCCTCTCGTCCCATGATGCCACTTTCCGCGATGGCCATCACGCCTTCAGGCAGCCGCCGAAGAACGCGTTCGGACGTGCGAAGATCCACCTCAAACGTCCGGAGATCCCGGTTGTTGATCCCAACGAGCGTGGGCTCTGCGGCCACAGCGGCCTCCACCTCGTGCTCCCCGTGCACTTCGAGCAAGACCTCCAGCCCTCGCGATCTCGCGTATTGAGAAAGCTCCACCAGCCGGTCGGCCGGCATGGCGGCGGCAATCAGCAAAATCACGTCCGCTCCGGCCGACACCGCTTCGTCCACCTGAATTTCGTCGATCACGAAATCCTTCCGCAGAACGGGAATGCCGACCGCCGCGCGCGCCGCTCGCAGATCGTCCAGGCTGCCATGAAAGTAGGTTTGATCCGTCAGCACGGATACGGCGGAGGCCCCGCCCTGTTCATACACTTTGGCGCGCTCCGCGGGATCTACGTCCGCCTGAAACACGCCCTTCGACGGGCTCTTCCGCTTGATCTCTGCGATCACGCCGAGACAGTTCCCTTGCCGAAGGCGCTCTGCGAGAGAGCGGAACGGCGCGGTACGCTGTGGAAACGGCCCGTCGTTCTGAACCCGCGCCTTGAGCGCCTCCACTTCCCTGCGCTTGGTCTCGAGAATGCGATCCAAGATGGTGGTCACGGGCTCACCGCCTCCTCCACGCTCGCGAGCCTGCGCGAACCTTGGATAAACGCGTCCAACACGTCCGCCGCGCGGCCATCATCCAAGAGCGCCTCCGCCAACGCCACGCCCTCGCGGACGGATGCGGCCTTGCCTCCCACGTACAACGCCGCACCCGCGTTCAACAGCACGATATCTCGCTTCGGCCCGCGCTCTTCTCCCGATAGAATGCGTCGCACGATGGCCGCGTTCTCCTCGGGCGATCCGCCGCGCACCGCTTCGATGGGCGCCGGCTTCAGCCCGACGTCCTCAGGCGAAAGGCGATACGTGCACACGGTGCCTTCCTTCACTTCGGCGACAAGCGAAGGGCCGGCAAGCGACAACTCGTCAAGCCCTCCTGCGCCGTGCACCACGAGCGCGTGTTCTGATCCGAGGCTCACCAGTGCATCGCCCACGATGGGCACGAGATCCTCGTGAAAGACGCCCAGCACTTGGCGCTTCGCTCCGGCGGGGTTGGTCAAGGGGCCGAGAATGTTGAAAATGGTCCGGAACCCAAGCTCTTTTCGCACTTGGGCCGCAACCTTCATGGCGGGGTGATAGACTTGGGCAAACAAGAAGCAGAGGCCAATCTCCCGAAGCAGGACCTCCGAGGCGGACACCGGCAAATCGATCACGGCCCCCAGCGCCTGCAACACGTCGGCGCTTCCGCTCCTGCTCGAGGCCGCGCGATTCCCGTGCTTGGCCACGGGAATCCCAGCCGCGGCGGCGACGAACGCGACGGCCGTCGAGATGTTGAACGTGTCTCTGCCATCGCCACCCGTTCCACATGTATCCAGTGTGCCTTCCGGCGCTTGCAGTCGCACCGCGTGGGTGCGCATCGCTCGCGCAAAACCCGCAATTTCCGACGAGCGCTCGCCGCGATAGGCCATGACGGCCACCAAGGCCGCCGCCTGGACGGGCGACACACGCCCATCCATCCATGCGCTAAGAAATGCTTCGGCTGTCGTTTCATCCAATATTTTACCTGACACGACAGCGCCAAGGGTATCCCGTACCACGTCCTGCATGACTCGACTCCTCTCACCTCAGCGCCGATTTTCGGCGCGCTCCTCAACCTCAACTCAGCTCGACTGACGTCCACAGAGCTGTTATGACTATGTTAGCCGCCTGCCTCTCTTTCGTCAACCAAGCGCGCGAAAGTTGGGCACAGTGCGCGCGTTCAGCGTGTTGCGATGTCGGGGCGGAGCTGGACCGCTTCGCCCAGGTACACGTGCACGAGTTCATCCTGCCGCTTGTCCGTGTTCAGATGCACGAGCACGCGGATGCTTCGCGGCAGCGCGCCAGGCACGTCGATCTCCGTGGCGCACATCAAGGGAACCCATTGCCAACCCGGAAGTTGCCGGACGGCGAACGCCGGGAAAGCCGCGTTCAGATCGGGCGTCATCGTCAGAATGACGCTCGCCACGTCATCGACGTCGATGTCGTTGGCGCGCACAATCTCTTCCATCAACTCGCGCGTCGCCTTCAGAATCTCCTCTCGGTCGTTGCGGGCCACCGTCGTGGCTCCGCGAAGTCCCCGAACCTTCATGGACGGTGTCCCTCCCTCACCGCTTCATAGGCCTTCCTGACCTCTTCCGGATGAACCCGGCAGATTTCCACCTTGCCGACGCCCGCGGGAAGCGCGAAGGTCCATCCCTCGTGCGTGTGCTTTTTGTCGACCTCCATGAGTTTCAGCACCGCGTCCACGTCGGGATAGGGCGGCCGAACGGGCAGTCCGTGCCGCTCCAGCAAGCTCGTGATGCGCGCCGCGTCAGTTGCGGACAAGAGCCCTCGCCCCACGGCTATCGCGCATTCGACCGCGAGGCCAATGGAGACGGCTTCGCCGTGCCCGAGAGCATACGCCGAATGCTGCTCCACCGCATGCCCGACCGTGTGTCCGACATTCAACACCTGCCGAAGTCCCGCCTCGCGCTCGTCTCGGCTGACGACATGGATCTTCACGCGAATGGCGCGCGCGAGGATGTTCGCGAAATCCGCCGGATCGCCGAGGCTCGTGACGGGACGGGTTTCCAGTTGCTCAAACAGACCTGGGTCCGCGATGATGGCATGCTTGATGACCTCGGCCATTCCGTTGCGCCATTGGCGCTCATCGAGCGTCTGAAGCGCCTCGACGTCAAACAGGACGGCGCGAGGCGGGTAAAAGGCGCCGACCAGGTTTTTGCCCTCCTTGAGATTGACGCCCACCTTGCCCCCGACGGCGCTGTCGTGCGCGAGCAACGTCGTCGGCACCTGCAGATACGGGACTCCACGCATATAGGTCGCCGCCACAAAGCCAGCGAGATCTCCCACCACACCGCCGCCGACCGCCAGAATCACGTCACCCCTGCGGAATCCGCCGCGCAACAACCCCTGGTACAACTTCACAGCCGTATCCAGGTTCTTGTGCGCGTCGCCCGCCGGAAACGCGAGCACAAACATCTCGCGCCCTATGGCCCGGGCCACGTCGGCCACGTCGCGCATAAAAGGGGTCTGTTCCACCGTTTGGTCTGTGATGATCGCGATCTTTCGGTCGGCGAGGCCCAGTTCCTTCGCAAGGTCGGGCAACGACCGCCGGACACGAGCGCCTACGAGGACCGGATAGGCGCCCTGTGCACTCTGGACCTCCATCCGGATCATCGTTGGCTCACCCGCACCTGGTAAGCCCGAAACGCGTCCTCAATCTGCTCCAGGGAATCTCCGCCGAATTTCTCCAGGAACGCCTGAGCCACCACCCAGGCCACGACGTTTTCGCCGACGACGGAAGCCGCCGGAAGGGCGCAAATGTCGGATCGTTCGATGGCCGCTGGTTCCGGCTCCTTCGTTTTCATGTTCACGCTCGGAAGCGGATGGTACAGCGTGCTGATGGGCTTCATGGCCGCCCGAATCACAAGGTCTTCGCCGTTCGTGACGCCGCCCTCGAGACCGCCCGCGCCGTTGTGGGAACGAACGTAGCGCGTGCCGTCGTACAGGATGGGATCGTGCACCTTCGACCCCATGCGGCGCGCCGCCTCGAATCCCAGCCCGATTTCCACGCCCTTGATGGCCTGGATGCTCATCAGAGCGGCCGCAAGCCTTCCGTCGAGCTTGCGATCCGGCTGGGCGTAGCTGCCGAGGCCGATGGGGCATCCCCGCACGATCACCTCAAAAATGCCGCCGACCGTGTCGCCTGCGGCCTTGGCTTCATCGATGCGCGCCATCATCCGCTCGGCCGCCGCCGCATCCGCGCAGCGGACGGGGGACGCGTTCGCGCGCGCCTCGAGCTCCTCGAGGGTGTCGGGGAACTGCGTGGCCTTGACGTCGCACAATTCCACCACGTGCGCGGTGACATGAATGCCAAAGTGCTCCAAGAGCTGCCGCGCCAACGCGCCGGCCGCAACGAGCGTCGCCGTGTTGCGCGCACTGGCCCGCTCGAGCACATTGCGGATATCCTCGTGATCGTACTTGATGGCGCCGGCGAGGTCCGCGTGACCGGGCCGCGGGCGGTAAATCTCCCTGAGATCCTCGGGCTTTTCTCCGAACGGGGCCATCTTGGCCGTCCAGTTTTTGTAGTCCCGATTCTGGACGACGAGGGTGATGGGCGTGCCAAGCGTCTTGCCGAAACGGATGCCGCTCGTCACCTGCACTTCGTCCGATTCGATCTGCTGGCGATAGCCTCGGCCGTACCCCTGCTGACGACGTCGCAATTGTTCGTCAATTTTCGCTTTGTCGATGGCGACGTTGCTCGGAAAGCCGTCGATCACCACGGTGAGCGCCGGCCCGTGCGATTCTCCTGCGGACAAATAGCGCAACAAAGGCTGCCCCTCCACTTCCTGCTCTCTCCCATAAGCGTTCGTCTCTGCGAATTACGGGTAGTATAGCATATTCGGGGCGGGCGTCGCGCCCGCCCCGCGTCACGCCATGAGCGCTTCAGCGGCCGCCAGCACAAGCTGGAAGAGCGCCTCGGCGTCCGACACGTCGGCAGTCATGGCAAACGCACCCGCTCGGCGGACGGGATACCCGAGCCCCACGGCCACACATCCCGCCCTTGAGAGTTGAATGGCGCCCGTGTCGCCCAATGCCTCACGGGACACCTCGTACTGAAGCGAAAGGCCCAACCGCTCCGCCGCCTGCTCCACCGCCCGCTTGGCCTCGAGCGGCACGACCGTCGCCCGGTCCATCACCGTCAACACCGGCCCTCGACCCAAAGCGACGACGGGGCGATCCTTCAAGACGTCATCCGCCGTCACGCCGTCGATCACGATGGCATATCGCGGCTCCAACTGAAACGCCGCAGCTTGGGCCGCCCTCGCCCCGACGGCGTTCTGCGCCGTGAACGCGACGCTCGTGTTCAACCCCCGATCGGCGAGCGCACGGAAGGCCCGCGCAGCCACGGCGCACCCCAACCGGTTGTCAAGCGCTCGGCCCGTCAGGACCTTGCCGTCCCACGAGAAGGGCGGCAGGGCGATGGCGCCCGCGGTGCCGATGGGCACCATGCGCTCCGCCTCCTCGCGCGAACGCGCCCCGACGTCAATGATGAGGGCATCGACGCCGAGTTCACCCTGTTGCGACAGGTCAGCGTGCACGACGCCAGCGATTCCGTTGGTGAAGAGGATCTGACGCCCGACACATTCGCGCGCATGCACCTCCCCGACAGAGACGACGCGAAGATACCCGCGATCATCGACATCGATGACCATGAGCCCCGGTTCGTCGACATGCGCCGCCAGCATCAGGTGCGGCCCTTCACCGCGCTTGCGGGCAATCCCGTTGCCAAGCGCGTCCACAAAGACCTCGTCGGCCGCTGGCCGGACTTCGTCGAGGAGCGCCTGCACCACGGGCGCCTCGCTCCCGCTCGGAGCCACCCAGTCCATCAACCGCATCACCCAGTCGTTCATGGGCGAAATCCTCCCTTTGCGATCTCGTCAAGCACCGCGATCACGAGATCGATGGCGTGTTGAACGTCGTCCAGGGACACGAGCTGTGTCGGCGCGTGGATGTAGCGCACGGGTACGGAAATGGCCCCGCCCACCACCCCTTTGCCGACGCGATGGATGGCGCCAAAGTCGTTCGTTCCGCCCTTCACCCGGCGCCATTGCACGGGGATGTTTCGGGCCTTGGCCGTTTCCCACAGGAATTCGGCGAACCGCCTGTCTGCCACGGTTTGTCCGTCCTGCACGGTGATGGCCGGCCCGCGCCCGACCACCGTCGACTGACCATGAGACGGCGTGTCCACGACGTCGTGAGCCACCGTGCCTTCGAGCGCGATGGCGATGTCGGGCTGAATCTGATACGCCGCTGCATGCGCCCCGCGCAGGCCAATTTCTTCTTGCACCGTGAACGCGGCAAAGACCGGCAGGGGCGTCTTCCACCGGCGTATCGCCTCCAGCAGAATGTAGCAGCCGACGCGATCGTCAAACGACTTCGCCTTTGCCATTCGGCGGGGAAGCTCTTCGTACGCGGTCGCAAACACGACCGGATCCCCGGGCTTCACATGGCGCCGCGCGTCGTCCGCGTCGCGCGCACCAATATCGATGTAAAGTTTCTCCAGCGGAATGGGCTTCTCGCGCTCGCCAGGCTCCTGGAGATGAACCGGTTTGGCCCCGATGACGCCGGGAAGGCGCCGCTCACCCACGTACACCGGCTTGGACACAAGGACGCGAGGATCCACGCCGCCGAGCGGACGGAACCGGAGAAGCCCCGCTTCGTCGCGCCCCTCGCCAATATGCGTGACCATGAGGCCCACCTCGTCCATATGGGCGTCGAGCATCACGCGCGGTCCAGGGTGATGTTCTCCGGTCGACGCGATGACGTTGCCGAGCACGTCCGTTCGCACGGAGAGACCCATGGCGTCCAGTTCACGGCGAACCACGGCGCGTATCTCGTCTTCAAAGCCCGTCGGGCCAAACGCCTCCGTCAACTCCTTCAATAACATGTCAATTCCTCCACCTGGGCCGCGTCGACCTCCGCCACGTAGTGGGCGAGAAGGCGCGCGCACTGCCAAATGTCGTCGTACGCCACCGTTTCGACCGACGTGTGCATGTACCGAATGGGCGGGCCGATGAGCGCCGCCGCCAGCCCGGGCCCGGCGATCTGAAACGCGTTCGCGTCCGCGCCGACCGGCCTCTGGGACAGTTCGATCTGGTACGGGATGCGGTGCCGCTCGGCGCAATCGACGAGCCGGCGGAACACCCGGCGGTGCAGATTCGGGCCGAACGAAATGGCGACACCCCCCTCGAGCGGAAACGACTCGTCGGGCGCCTGTCCCGGAAACGCGCCGAACGTCACGTCGACGGCGATGGCGATGTCGGGCACAAGGCCAAAACCGGCGGTCCTGGCGCCGCGCAGGCCAACCTCCTCCTGCACCGTGAACACGGCGTAGAGATCCGCCTCATGAACCATGCCCTTCAGCAAGGCCAGCGCCTCCAACAGCACCGCCGCGCTCGCCCGGTTGTCAACGGACTTGCCCGCGATCCGGCCGTTCAAGAGCTCAAGCGGAGATCGCCGCAGCGTGACGCGATCGCCCACGCGCACGCGAGCGCGCACCTCGTCCTCCGGGAGTGCGAGATCGACATAGAGATCTTCCAATTTTGCGGCCTTCGACCGCTCCGCGGCAGGGGTGAGATGTGGCGGTTTCGCGCCGATGACCCCGAAGAGGCGGCCGCCCTCGGTGTGGACGACGACCTCTTGTCCGACGAGTGTTCGCGGATCGAATCCCCCGGCCTGCGCGAGTCGCAAAAATCCACCGGATTCGATGCGCGTCACGACCAGCGCGATCTCATCGATGTGCGCAGATACGAGCACGCGGGGGCGCCGACCTTCGCCGTTCCCGGGGATGAGACCGATGAGGTTGCCCACCGCGTCGCTCCAGATCTCACTTGCGTATTCCGATAGGTGGGGAAGAATCAGGTTGCGTACGTCCTCCTCAAAGCCAGGGCCGCCATGCGCCTCAAGCAACTGTTTGAATACGCCCGCGTACTTCGACAACCCGAACACCTCCTCATGGCCGAACAGGGCGCCTTGTCACACGTCTGCGAGCCGATGCATGGGATCGTCCGGCGGCTCCGCGCCCTGGGCCTCGTCGCACCAATCTTCGATGTCGTCCTTCCCGGACACGGTCTGCCAGAGCTCGCGCATGTCGTCCGGCACCCTTGCGCGAACGGTGCACATGGCCCTGTCCACCACGCGCGGCCACGAGAGCGCGTAAGCGTGAAGGGCCTGGCGGCCAAACGCCTTTTCGTAGAACTGGGCCTGCCCCAGCGGATCGCGTCGGTTGGCGAGGGCATAGGTGTAGTCGCGATCGCCGACAAGGGGCATGCCGTGGAAGGCCATCTGCGCCCGGATCTGATGCGTCCGTCCCGTTTCGAGCACGAGGGCCACCAGCGCGAGCGGCCCGGCCTGGCAGAGCGGCAGGGCGTGGGTCACCGCGCGATCGCCGCGCTCCGGCGGCACGACGATCCGGCGCGAAGGGCGGTGAGGGTTCGGCGCCAGGCCGTCCACGAAGGTCAGCCAGCGCCCCGGCTCGCATCCCTCGGGCGCGTACACAATCGCCACGTAGCGCCGATCCACAAGGCCTTGGCGGAGGGCGCGATCCAGCTGATGGTGCGCGTGGGCGTGTTTTGCAATGAGCACCGCGCCCGAGGTGTACTTATCCAGCCGGTGGACGGCGTGAGGCACACCGCCGCGATCGCGAAGATAATGCGCGGCAGCCGATAGCAGTGAACCGCGTCGCTCGTGCGGAGAAGGATGGGTCAACATCCCAGCCGGCTTGTTGACCACGATGACGTCGTCGTCTTCGTAGCAGATCTCGAGGGGGATGGCCTCGGGATCCACCGCCACCTCCTCCTCGGGCCGTTCCCATGTGACGCGATCGCCGTCCTGCACGATCACGGAGAGGTACACCGGCTCACCGTTGAGATAAAAGCCCCCCGCCTGAATGATGCGCCGGAGCATTCTGCGGGACATGCCCAGCCTGCCGCTCAAAACCGCCGACAGGCGCCGGCCCGCGAGATCGCTCGGCACCACGTATTCCTCCAACAACCGTTCCCACCCCCTACAGTCAGAGCCCGAGATGGCGTACAGCGAAGTACAGGTACGCCACACCGATGGCGACGAGACCGCCGAGCACCGCCGCATACAGCAGTTTGTTCAGGGTGCGCATCGCATTCACCTCATTTTAACTTCCGCGGCGCGGGCGAAGCGTATGCGACGTTTGCGCCGGTCGAGAACAGGCGATAACGATGATGGGTCCCTTGGCCCGAAAAAGAGGTGCTTTGCGCATGTCCACCCTGCCCTATACCTACCGTGTGGTCGGCCGCGAGTCCGCGGCCTGGCATTCCTCGCCCTGCACTCACGGGTGCGATTATATCATTCAAATCGTCGGACCGGACCAGGATGTGCACATGGAATTCTGCCCGCTGGACGCCGAGCAGTTCGCGGGGTTGCTGCTCGAAGCCGTGGAATGGAGCCATCGATCCGACTAGCTTGTCATACTTGTCCCCCAGGGCGCGTACATCTCTCCATAAACAGGCCGCGAGGCTAAGTCAAAAGGGGAGATGTGGATGATCTGCCGTCGTTGGCACACCTGGCTGGCTGGCGCCCTCGCGTTCCTCCTTGCCCTGGGACTTTGGACCAGCGACCGAACCACGCGCGCGCCCGCCACGATGGCGCCCGTGGCGGATGCGCGCCCGGCGCCCCTGCGCGAGACCGTCCGGTTCGCCTCGTGGAGCCTTGGATGGACATCGCGCCCCGAAACGGAGGGCAAAGCCGACAGCCAGTGGCTGAACGTGAAATGGATCAGCCACGCCGTGATCGTCACCGCGGCGCACGAGGCGGTGCGCCACACGCCGAGCGCGCCCCGGACAAGCTCCGCTCATGCGACGCTCGTGCGCGTTCGCGCGGGAGAGTGCCTTTGGACCATCGCTGAAACCCACCACACGACGGTGGCTGAACTTGTGCGCCTCAATCGGCTTCGTTCGACGTTGCTTCACGTCGGGCAGATCCTGCGGCTGCCTGCGCAATGCCACCGCCCGATCGCGCTGCCGAAGTCGCCGGAAGCGAGTTCCCCGTCCTGCGTGCCGAACCTCACCTACACCGTTCAACCGGGGGACTCGCTTTGGGAGATCTCGAACATCTTTGGCGTGCCCGTATCCGCCATCCGCAGCGCAAACCACCTGCGCACCTCGGCCATTTATCCTGGCGAAAGGCTCGTGATTGAACCCTCGCGCGCCTTCGGCGGATCGCAGGCGCAGAGCGTGCTGCTTCGTGAAGCGCCTGCCTGGCTCATTCCGGTCTACAAGGCCGCCGGTGCAAAGTATGACATCCCATGGACCGTGCTTGCCGCCATCCACAAAGTCGAGACGGATTTCAGCACAGACGGAGATATCGAGTCTTACGCAGGCGCCATCGGCCCGATGCAGTTCCTTCCGTCGACGTTCGCCATCTTCGGCGTCCCGGCCCCAGGCCACAGGACCGCCGACATTCATAACGTGGAGGACGCCATTTACTCGGCGGCTCACATGTTGCACCAGGAAGGATTCAGCCTAGACCCGTATTACGCCATCTGGACCTACAACCACTCGGCGACCTATGTGAAAGACGTCCTTCACCTGGCGGTCACGTGACATCCCCGGCGAGGCCGCGCAAGACGCGCTTGAGCGCTCGTTCCATGGCGGTCGACACGTCCTTGGGCGATCGCGCGATCGCGAAAGCGTGCCCGTAAAGGTACCGCACAGCGTCTGCCAGCGCCGCGTCCGGGTCGCCCGCGACGATGAGATGCATCACCTGAATCCCTCGAGCCCGGGCTTCGGCGACCGCCCGGCGCGTATCTTCGTAGCCTCCCTCGTATCCTTCGGCCGCGGGCCGCGCGTCGCTGACCACGAGGATCCACTTCGACGCCTCCGACGCGCGCTCGAGGCGCTTCGCGACGTGTCGGATGGCGGCGCCATCGCGATTGTCGAGTTCGGGCCTCAGTGCAAACAGCGCGGCCATCGCGGCGGGATCGCGCGAGTGGGTATAGGGCACGACGTCCCAGAGGATGGTTTCGGTGCCGCCCCGGCCCGTCGGCGCGTCGTCTTCCCAGTACGCCGTCACAGCAAAGGAGACCCCGAGCGTTCGAAGGACATCGCCCACGAGCACGACCGCCTCACGACAAGCCGGAAGATACGGTTCCATCGATCCAGACACGTCCACCAGGATCTGTACCATCGCGTCGTATCCGCGCGGGCTGTCCTTCTTTCCGAGCACCCTTGGGTACGTGTCAAACGCCACCCGCTCGACACGCTTCAGGGTGCGGCCGTGACGGGACAAGGTCCCTCGCCAGGCGCGGCGCCGCTCCAAATACTTGGACATGATGGCGAGAAGGCGGCGGCGGTCCTGGACCTGCCGCAGCCTCACCGATCGAAGCCAGTCCTCGGCCTCTGATGGCGGCGGCATCCATCCCCGCTCCCGCACGACATGTCCGCCCGCCGCAGGCGCTTCCGGTGTCGATGGGTCCCGCACTTCGAGATGCCCCTCATCCTCGGCTCGAACCTGCCTGCGGCGAGGTGCACCCGCCGCGCGCGACAAAACGGTGCGCCCGACGTCATCCACGAGATCTTCCGCGAGGCGTCCCGTATGGGCGCGCGCAGCAGCGCGCGCCCCGGCGTTGGCAGGCCCTTCAAGCGGAGCGCCGCGCGCGCCGTCATGAGGGCGAGTCCAGAGGTCCACACGCTGTCCTGTCGCCTTCTCGGTCTCCTCGCGGCCGCAAAACGCGCTTCGAGACCGGGAGGAGAGGTCAGAGGCGCCTCCAGGCACGCCGTCCGCAGATGGGCGCCAGCGGAGATCGAACCACGTCTCGTTCAAATCGTCCGTAGGGCCCTTTGCGATGGCCTCGAGCAAACGCTCCGCGGCCCATGAGACGGCAAGCTCGGTATCGCTTGTGAGAACCCCACGGTCCGGTTGTCGGAACAGCGCCTGGAGATCGTCCAGGAGCTCCAAATAGACGCGCTCCGCCGAGGCCGTCTGGCCGCTGCGCCCGGCTCGCCATGCCGCTTGACGCCGGACGCGGCGCCGATGAAAGGCCATGCGCCTCGCAAAAAGAGGCGCAAGGCGGGGGCGTTCACGAGAGAGGTGAACCATCAGACGCGCATCCTCGGCGGTCAACAACCATTGCCAGCCGAGCCGCGGCGCTCCACAAGCCTGGACCTCTCCGCGAGCGCGCTCCAACGCGGCAAAGTCGGTCATGCGCGCGCTGCCGCCAGCGCGAAGATAGACCTCAGCGCGCTCCAGGGTCGCTCGCGCACCTCGCTCCATCGTGCGGTACACATCGGGCAACTCAATGACCAACGCCGCCGCATCCAGGCTCGACAGGCCTCCATACCTGCAAAACGCCCGTTCATTCCCCCACAGCACGCGGGCGAGCCCCGTGTAGAGGGAGAGCGCAGGCTCATCCTCGTACGCGCTCGTGAACCGAAACATGCGCGCGCCTCCCTAGAGATTTGAAAAATAACCCGATGCGAGCTCCATCACGAGATCCTGCTCTCGCGGATCGCTGGCTTTGTTGGCCACCGCGTAGCGAATCGCGCGCAAGGACGGCATGTGACTCGACAGATCGCACGCGTCGAGAAGCGCCCGAATGGAGGCGACTTCTGCGGGCAGTTCCCCCACCTGACTGGCTCGGACCAAATCGGCCGAAAATCGGACAAAACGCTCGATTTGGGAGCTATCGGAAAGCGCGGTTGCCTCGCGAATGAGTTGGGCCAGCGCATCGCCTTGAACGTAGGAAACGTCGAACACGACGAATCGGTTCAGCAGCGCTTCGTTGAGCGGCGAGGTACCCGCGTAACCTTCGTTGATGGCCGCGATCACGCAAAAATTCGGGTGTGCGGTGACGACTTCGGCCGTCAGAGGATTGGTCAGCTGCCGCCGATGGTCGAGCGCCCCGTGAAGAATGGGCAAGACTTCGGGCCTCGCGACGTTCAGTTCGTCGACGTACAGCATGCGGCCGCGCCGCATCGCCCGAACGACGGGACCCTCCACATACTCCACCACCGTTCGGCCTTCCGAAAGCCCCAGGGTGCGGTAACCCAACAGGGCTTCCAGGTCGAGATCGACCGAGCAGTTGACGGATTCCATCTCGAGGCCGAGGCGCTCGGCCAGCGTTTCGGCGAGGCGTGTCTTGCCGCTCCCGGTCGGGCCTCGAAACAAGAGATGCTTGCCGAGCCGAAGAGCGGCCTCGGCGTCTTCCAACAGATGGGGGCGGTCGGTGATGAAGCGCGGCGGGGTTCGTCGCAGGACTGCCGTCTCCTGCCCGTCGTCCACATTCATGCGTCCATCGCTCCTTCCTGAATTCGGGCGCGTGTCCTTGGCGCGCGGATCTGGATCGGCGTAGGATATGCCAGAACCGCAAAGAGGAGGTGGCTGATATGTACGGCGTGTTTGGTAGCTACACGCAATGGGCCGTCGTGTTTCTGATCATCTTCGTGCTGTTCTTCCTGTTGGTGCCCGCGTACGGTGCCGCCGCAACCTGCTGAGTACGCGGAAAGGCCGCCCCACCGGGCGGCCCGCTTCCCGTCGCGCGGACGCGCATGAAAACCTCCCCAGCGAGCAAGGCTATGTGCAACACACCTCGACCTGAGCTGGGGGATGCGACATGGTTTTCATCGCATGGTTCATTGTGGCTTTTGTTGCCGCCGTCCTCATCGTCTACTTCGCGAACCCGCGCCGGCGCGAGTGAAATCAGCCCTCATCGATCCGGCAAAGGACGTCGTCCATCCGGACGTGATCGCCCTCCTTTGCGACGATCTCTTTCAGCACGCCGCTCACTTCAGAGGGCACTTCCACCGTCACCTTATCCGTCGTCACTTCCAGCAGCGGTTCGTCCTTCTCGACGCGATCGCCCTCGGCCTTCAGCCAGGATGTGACGACCGCTTTGGTGACACTGTCCCCCAGTTGGGGCAGGCGTATCTCCCTCATCGGTATCCTCCTTCAATCCGCCCGAAGTTGAATCGGCTCCTGCCAAATGGCCATCGCCTGTGTCGCCGTCAGTTGCCCATCGTCCACCAAATTCTCCAGGACCACCTTTTGCCTCGATCGCGCCAGGTCGTAATGGACCAGCGGATCATAGGCGGACGGAGCATTGGGCAGTCCGGCGACAAGCGTGAGTTCACCCGCGTTGCACGCCCAAGGCGGCTTGCCAAAATACGTCTCACACGCATTATACAGCCCGTACGCGCCGTGGCCAAAATACACGACATTCGCGTACAGCGTGAAGATCTCCCGTTTGGACATAGTGTCGTACAGACCCACGGCATACCAGGCTTGCAGCAGCTTGCGCCGCAGGGTCTTCTCTTTGCTGAGAAGGGTGTTGTCCACGAGCTGCTGGGTCAGCGTGGACCCGCCCTCGACGTAGCCGTCGCGCTCCACATCCACCACGATACTTCGGGCGATGCCCACCGGATCGACACCCGGATCCGACCAGAAGCGCCGATCCTCCGTGGCGATGATGGCCTCGCGAAACACCGCCGGAATCTGGTCGTACCGGACGGGATGCACGCGCTCGTCGCGCATGCGCACCGCGGCCGCCTGCCTCACGCGCGCCGCGACGAGATCGACCGTGTGAAAGTACAGGTCTTGCCCCAGCCACAGCGCTGCCAGGAGGAGCAGCGCCCGAATCCAACCGCGTCTCAATCGCTCACCGCCTCAGGGTCGCTTTCGTCCCTTGCGTATCACCCCGTTGAGGTAGGCGAGAATGCCATGGCGCGTGAGCAATCCCACGAACTTGCCCTGCTCGTCTTCCACGCACAAAAACGGCGCGTCGATGCTCAGCTGCAGGGCGCGCAAAAAAGGTTCCCATCGGCCGATGCGTTGAAAGTCCGTGCGCATCACGTCCTGAACCGTAAAGCTCGCGAGCGCCTCGAACTCGATGCGTTCCAGCCCCAAGATCCGGTCGAGGATGAGCGTCTTGCTGATGATGCCCACCACGCGACCGTCGCTCGAGACGACGGGAATGGCCGAATAGCCGGATTTGATCAGGACCAACAGCGCATGCTCGGCGCTGTGCTGCGGATGAACGCAAGCCACATCGTCCGCGTCGATGATGAGGCGAGCAATGTCCTCGTCCTGCAATGTCAAAGACTGCATAGTCTCCATAGACATAGACGAACGTCTCCCTGAAGCACAGGCTGCGCCTGTCGGTGTTCGCCTCGTATTTTACCAGAACGCGGACGCCGCCGATACGGCGACGCCGCTTCCCCATCACGACTCGGGTCCCACGCGGCGATTCGTCATGTCGGGCGGCGGCACGACCGTAGGGTCCGGCCGTTCATGCGCGATCTCGGGTGCGACGCCCCCGTCCTGTTGCAGCCGGTCGATCCCGTCGAACACCGAATCCAGGTAGACCTCGCTCCCGTGCGCCTGGTTTCCGTCCGACACAGGCGTGTGGCGGCGTTCGTCCGCCATGGCTCTCGCCCCCTTCGCATGGACTCCCACGTGTAGCGTGACCACGCAAAGGCGACGTTATTCGACTGCAAGGACGTCGGAATCTTCCACCCAGTTCAAGGTTCGACGGGCTTCTGGTACAGAAATGGAGCCACCGGGCGCAGGCCGCAGAGGTCGATCGCGACCAACTGCTCTGTGCTTCCCACAAAGAGAAGTCCGCCGCACCGAAGCGACTCGGCAAACCCTGCGATGATCGCCTGTTTGGCTGCGTCCGTCAAATAGATCAGCAGGTTGCGGCATACGATGAGATCGAGATCGCGAGGATACGGATCCGCCAACAGATTGTGGCGTTCGAAGCGAACGCGCCGCCGGACGGGAGACCTCACGCGCCATCCATCGGGCACGGGTTCGAAAAACCGCTGCAGGCGTTCCCGAGAAACGTTGGCCAACGAACGCGGTGCGTACACGCCCCGAGCCGCCGCCTGAAGTGCGCCTTCGTCGAGATCGGTCGCCCAAATGTCGGCCTGAAGGCCAAGCTCCTCGCACAGGATGGCGAGGCTGTACGGCTCTTCGCCCTGCGCACAACCGGCGCTCCACGCGCGAAGCGGAGCGTGAACCGCCGCGAGCCTCGTCTGAAGTTCGGCCCACCGCTCCGGATTTCGAAAAAATTCCGACACTTGAATGGTGACGCGATCGAGCAGTTCCCTTAGAAGCGACGCATCGCGCGCGAGCGCCGACGCATAGGACGAAAAGTCCGAAAATCCCCTGCGATCGCGCAGATGCGCAAGCCGGCGCTCCATCTGCGGGCGTTTGTAATGAGTTAAATCGATCCCGGTCAATCGCCGCACGTGGCGAAGAAAGTCGAGATACGGATCCAGATCACTCACTCCAGGAAGGCGGAGATTTGAATTGGCACACGATCCATGGAACCTCGGCATCGCGCTCTCGGGAGGTACGCTGAAGGCCGCAGCGCACATCGGCGTGCTCTCGGCCCTCGAACAACTGGGCGTCCGGCCCGACGCCATCGCGGGCACCAGTGCCGGATCGCTCGTCGGAACCTTGTACGCCTACGGCTACAGCTGTGAAGATCTCGAACGACTGGTCCGATCATTCCCCGGCTGGCGGCTGATGGATTACGGGTTTCCCGTCGCGCAATCGCTCGTCGCGCTGGCTGCCAACCGACTGGGCATCCGCGCAAAGCGCGAACCTCTTCCGCCGGGTCTTCTGCGGGGCGTCCGATTCCAGGCGTACATCGAGCGCCTCCTCAAGCACCGCCGGCCTCAGATACCCATCTTCGTACTCGCCGCGGATCTCATCTCCGGGCGCCCCGTGGTGTTCACGCCGAACCATGTCCGGCTGGACGCCGTGGAGCACACCGACGCCATGGCGCGAGCCGTCGCCGGCAGTTGCGCCCTGCCCGGCGTATTTCCTCCCGTGGAACACGGCCCCTATCTGTTGGTGGACGGCGCGATGCGACATTACGTCCCTGTTTCTGTCCTGCGCCAAATGGGGTGTCGGCGGATTCTCGCCGTCAATCTGTATCGGCTGCCCAATCCATTCCATCCCAAGACCTTGATCGACGTGTTTCTACGGGCATTCGATATTCTCCTGCGAGAATCCATTGACAACGATCTCGACGCCCCCTCGGTGTTTCTGCTCGAACCGGACCTGAGCGGCGTCAAGGGGCATCCGTTCGAACGGTTGCCAGCCTATATCCAGGCGGGGCGTGCGTGCGCTCAGGACCACGCCGACGCCGTCCTCAGCTTTGTCAGAAGCTGACTTCAACAAAAAACCCGCGCGCAAGCGCGGGCCTTCTCAAGCCAGCCAGGCGTCCACGGTTCGCTCGTACGTCAACGCGCCCTCAGGGAACCAGAGCTCAATTTCCCGCTTGGCGCTTTCCGGCGAATCCGAGCCGTGCACGACGTTCATGCCGATGGTGAGGCCGAGATCGCCCCGGATGGTCCCAGGCGCCGCCTCCGCCGGATTCGTCTTGCCCATCAGGGTGCGCGCCACGGCGATGGCGTTCTCGCCTTCCAGGATCATGGCGAACACCGGGGACGACGTGATGAACTGAACAAGTTCTCCAAAGAACGGGCGCTCCCGGTGCTCCGCGTAATGCGCTTCCGCCAACTCCTTCGACACCCGGACCAGTTTGGCGGCGACCAGTTTCAGCCCCTTGCGCTCGAAGCGCGCCACAATCTCACCGACGAGTCCGCGCTGCACACCGTCGGGCTTCACCATGACAAACGTCTGTTCTCGGGCCATGTCGTTCATCCCTCGCTCCATGCTTGTTGTCCGCGGACAGGCCACAGACGGCGCTATTGTATGAAATTCTCCCCATCGATTGCAAGTCAGTACTGACGGCGAATGATAAACGAGGTGAGCCCCATCAACTGCTCGCGCACCGTCTCGCGGCGCACGCACGCAAGCAGGTGCCGTGACTTCTCGAGATACCGCTCCGCCAGCCGTTCGGCGTCCGCCAGCGCGCCGGACGCCACCACCAAGCGGATGGCCTCGTTCGCGTCTTCCTCGGGCATGCCTTCGCGGACTAAAGCCCTGAGGCGTTCCCCGAAGCCCGGGCGCGCCGCCGCCAGAAGGGCCGGCAAGGTGAGATTGCCCTGACGCAGATCTCCTCCCACCGGCTTTCCGACGACCTCCGCAGCCCCTGTGAAGTCGAGGAGATCATCTACGATTTGAAAAGCCATGCCCACGGCATGTCCGAACCGCGCGAGCGACGCCACCTCGCGTTTGTCGACGCCGCCGACCATGGCACCGAGCTGACAGCTCAGGGAAATGAGGAGCGCCGTCTTCCGATGAATGCGGCGCAGATAGGTCATGACGCCCTGCGACCAGTTGTAAAAGTCTTCGATTTGTTCGATCTCGCCTTCGCACAACAGCACAATGCCGCGCGCCATGAGCCGATGAACCTCGAGGTTGTCCACCTCGGCCAGAAGCTGAATCGCTCGAGCGAACAGGTAATCGCCGGTGTACATCGCGGCCAGATTGCCGTAGCTCTTCCTCACCGTCGGTTTCCCGCGCCTGAGATCGGCTCGGTCGATCACGTCATCGTGCACGAGCGTCGCCATGTGAATCATCTCGAGCGCCGCGGCCACTTTGGCCACATCCTCGGACCACGCCCGTTCCCCCAAGCCGCAGATGAGCGCGAAAAGAGGGCGAATGCGCTTGCCGCCGGCCTCCAAAAGCGTGCGTCCCGCGTTCGCCAGATCCGCATGCTCCGCACGGGCGCGTTCGTCCAAGAGCCGTTCGACGCGATCGAGTTCTTGCCGGTACAGGAGGTAGATGTCATGGAATTCCACGCCGACCGCTCCTCATTTCCATCCGATGTGGAAGGCCGCAATGCCGAATGTCAGCGGGCGGCTCCACACGCCGCGCAGTCCGACGCGGCGAAAAATTTCCTCAAGCCCCTTCCGGTCGGGAAAGTCGATGAGCGACTCGGGTAACCAAGCGTACGGTTCCCGATCTCCCACCACGAGCTCGCCGATTTTCGGGAGAATGCGATAAAAATAGAAGTAGTACAACCGCCGAAACCAAGCGGCCTCGGGCTTTGAAAGCTCAAGCGACACCACGGCCCCGCCGGGTTTCACCACGCGCGCCATCTCCCGCAGACAGCCTTCCGCACTGGGCATGTTCCGCAGCGCAAAGCCGATGGTACACAGATCGAACGTGTTGTCGGGGAAGGGCAGGTTCATGGCATCGCCGTGCACAAACTGGACGCGATCGCGGAAAGGAAAACGCTGACGCCGCTCCTCCGCCACGTCGAGCATGGCCTCGGTGAAATCGAGCCCCACGACTCGGCCTTCAGGGCCGAGCCGCTTGGCGATCGCAAAGGTCCAGGCGCCGGTCCCCGCAGCCACGTCCAGCACCTGCGCGTCCGGCTTGAGCGGCAGCTGCCGCATCGCGTAGTTCCGCCACAGCCGATGCTGCTGGAAGCTCAGCACAGAGTTCATCGCATCGTATCGCCTGGCGATCTTGGAAAAGACATCGTGTACGTAAGCCGACTTGTCCCCCTGCATCTCACCGCTTCCCTTCCGCTGCTTGAAGCCCTTGCGGCTCCTCCGGAAGGGCATAGTCCAACACCGGCCACGTCCCGCGCATCTTGGCCGAGTCCTTGGGTGCAAACAAGCTACCCTCGCGGGACCGCCCAGACGTTTGGCCGCGCGTGAACGCGCGAACTTTTGCGCCGCCTGCCAGGATGCGATGGCGCACCGCTTCTTCCACCCTTGCCATCCAAGGTTCCGGGTTCGAATGGTAATGGCGCACCAGAGCGCGCAACAGCTCGGCCTCGATGGTCGACATCCGCTCCATGTACACGTCGAGGGAGAGCGGCGACGCCATCAGGAGATCCATCTTGGCTTCGTTGATCCGAACGACCGCTTCGCACAACTCATGCATCAGCTTGCGGTCTCCCAGCTCGGCAAGCAGAAGATAGTATTTGCTGCTGTCGTAATCGCCGGCCAAGACCACAAGTCCTTGTTCCGCCGTTCCCCACTCGTCGATCTCGTCATGGATAGACAGGCCCTGCTCCAGCAACAAAACGGCGGTGAGCACCCGCTCCGCCTCGCTGTCCGGCACTGCGGCCGCCCGCAGGATGGCGTAACCGAGATTGAAGTGAAATGGACTCACCGCCTGGCGGACCTTCCGCTTGGCCAAGTAGTCGTGATCCATATGCGCCTTGGCGCAACGCGTGACGCGTTGAAACATTACCTCCCGAGCGTCCGTCAAGCCGGTGTCATCTCCTTCGAACGGGCCGACCTCGCATGCTGCGGATAGTATATCATAAATGGCCGCCGCTCACGCGTCCTCGTCCGTCCGCACGATGCCGTACCTGGTGTAGATGACGGCCTTCCCTCGAATCTTAATGGCCGAGGTGTGCTCCGTGAACTGCGCGATCATCACTTCGCTCTTGTCCAATTTCTCTGCGTGATGAAACCGCGTCTGAGGTCCGCGCGTCATGCCGTTCACCTGGACACCGTTTTCAAGCGCCTTAATCACCACGTAATCGCCGCTGTAGGGCGTTTCAGCCAAGGCCGCAGCCTCCTTCAAATCCGCCTAAAATACGAAGACCAGCGTTCAACACGCTGGTCGCTGGTCGGAATGACGGGATTTGAACCCGTGACCTCTACCTCCCCAAGGTAGCGCGCTACCAGGCTGCGCCACATCCCGACGTTCTTCGCTCTGTTCCGTGAAGCCGTTGATGATTGTAACACGCGCCGCTCGATTGTGCAAGTGCTCTGGCGCCCAAGGGCGCGGCGGGGGCGCGCCCGCATCCGTGGCCGCCCCTTCCACCCGACCTTGTCATCAGAACGCCGTAATGACGTTGAAACCTTTGGTCTCAAAGCGCGTCATTTTATCAAATACGTCGTTGACGTCTTCAAGGCGCACCTCTCGCTCCACCAAGTCTTTGGGCCGCAGGCGACCTTCCGCCACCAGGGCCAAGAGGCCCGCGTAGTCCGGGTGCGGGATGCCGAGGCTGCCGACGACCTCAATCTCGCAACTCGTGATGAGATCCATCGGCAGCGGCACAACGCCGCCCTCTTCCGAGGTAGTGAGGCCAATCTGGACGTGTCGGCCCCCTTTGCGAAGGCACAGCACGGAATTGAGCACCGTGTCGCGAATGCCGAGCGCGTCAATACTGACGTGCGCCCCGCCCTTCGTGATCTCCCGAATCGCCTCCGCCACCGGTTGCGTTTTCGCGTTCACCACCTCGCAAGCGCCTTCCGCACGAGCCTTCGCCAGCTTCTGGTCGTCCACGTCCACCGCGATGACTCGAGCCCCCATCGCGTATGCGGTCTGAATGGCCGACAAGCCCACGCCGCCGGCGCCGTGCACCGCCACCCATTGCCCGGGCTTCACGTTGCCCCGCATCACCCCATGATAGCCCGTCATGAATCGGCAGCCCACGGCAGCCGCGGTCAAGGCATCGACGCCTTCCGGCAGGCGAATCAGGTTCAGATTCGCATTTCGCACCACCACATACTCCGCGAAGCTGCCGTCCCAGCTGAAGCCGTAGATGCCGACGTGATCGCACCTGTTCGGGACGCCCGCGTGACAGTGTTCACAATGTCCGCACGCGTAGTGAAACGGGACCGTCACCTTTTCGCCGATCTGAAATCCCCGCACGTCCCGCCCCAAGGCCACGATCTCGCCCCCGAACTCGTGCCCGGGCGTGATCGGCAATTGCGGCGACAGCCCTAACCACGTCCAGTCGCCCATCCATCCATGCCAGTCGCTCCGGCAGATGCCGCTCGCCTCCACGCGGATCACGGCGTCCTCCGGCCCAGGGGACGGATCCGGCACTTGATCGATCACAAGCGGCTCACGAAACCCCACCATGCGCGCTGCTCTCATGGCTTGTCCACACTCTCCTTCGAAACGTCTTCGGACATGCGTCCATTCCATCTCTATGAGCGTCGACCCGCTTCCATGCCTGGCCCAGGAGACGGCAAAACCCGCCCGATCGCGGGGAAGGGGCGGGCAGGTCCGAAAGAGTTCACAGGATGATGGCGATCAGTCCTCCGCTGCCTTCGTTGATGATTCGCTGCAGCGTTTCTTTCAGCTTGAACTGTGCGCTCTCCGGCATCAGCGACAGTTTCGCGGAGATGCCCTCCCGGACGATCGCGGCGAGCGACTTGCCGAAAATGTCGCTCTCCCAGATCTTGAGCGGGTCTTTCTCGAAGTCCTGCATCAGGTAGCGAACCAGTTCCTCCGACTGTTTTTCCGTCCCGACAATCGGCGCGAACTCGCTCTCCACGTCCACGCGGATCATGTGAATCGATGGCGCCGTCGCCTTCAGCCGCACACCGAACCGGGATCCCTGCTTGATGAGCTCCGGTTCGTCGAGCGTCATCTCCTCGAGCGCGGGAGGTGCAATGCCGTAGCCCGTGAGCTTCACCATACGCAACGCTTCCGCCACCTTGTCGTACTCTCGCTTCGCGTAGGTGAATTCTTTCATCATCTTGAGCAGCTGATCCCGGCCGGTGATCTGCACCCCGACGATCTCCGTGAGCACCTGGTCGTACAGTTCATCCGGCGCGTCCAGCTCGATCGCGGCGATCCCGTGCCCCATGTCCATGTGCGCGAGCCCGCAGGCCGCGACGAAAGGGTACTGGGCAAACTGCGCGACGACGCGATCGATGTCGCGCACGCGGCGGATGTCCCGGATGGTCTCGCGGACCGCCTCTTCGAACTGTTGGCGCAGCCAGTGGTCGGGATCGAGCACCATCACCCAGTTCGGGAGGTTGACGTTGACTTCTTTAACCGGGAACTCGTACAGTGCCTCGCGAAGCACGTAGTAGATCTCGTGCGTCGTCAACGTGGCGCAGGAAAGGGCCAGCACGGGCACGTCATACTTCGCCGCGAGCTCCTCTCTCAGCTGGACCACGCGCGGGTGATCCGGCGTAACCGAGTTCACGATCATGACGAACGGCTTGCCGAGCTCCTTCAGTTCTGCCACCACGCGCTCTTCGGCCGCGACGTAGTTTTCGCGCGGGATCTCGGCGACGGATCCGTCGGTCGTGACGACAATGCCAATGGTCGAGTGGTCGGCGATGACCTTGCGCGTGCCGATCTCGGCCGCCTCCTGAAAGGGGACGGGATCGTCAAACCACGGCGTCGTGACCATCCGTGGCCCATTTTCGTCCTCGTACCCGCGGGCGCCCTCAACCGCATAACCGACGCAGTCCACAATCCGAATGTTGACATCCAAGCCTTCGGCGACGTGGACCTGCACTGCCTGATTCGGGATGAACTTCGGCTCCGTGGTCATGATGGTGCGGCCCGCGGCGCTCTGGGGAAGCTCGTCGATCGCACGGGCGCGATCGGCCTCGTCCTGAATATTGGGAATGACAATGAGTTCCATAAATTTCTTGATAAACGTTGACTTGCCAGTGCGCACGGGGCCGACCACGCCGAGGTATATATCGCCCCCCGTCCGCTCCGCAATGTCTTGAAAGACGTCGAATTTTTCCACGATTCTCCCTCCTCGAGATGACCGGCGTGGACAGCATGAACGCATGCCTCGCCCCGGCCCACCGACAATCCACGTAGACCGTCACACAATCGATGGACAGTAGCCAATATATGCGGCACAAAGACCGGTATGCTTCGCGAAGCAGAGCGCCTCGTCCCTGACGCCACTATGTATACGGGAGAGAGATTCAGCGTAGAACCGCGGCAAGGGGGGAAACCAAGAGGAAAAGGGATCCAGCGCCAGTGCGCGTGGATCCCGGGGAACGTCAGCCCTGGATGTGTTGGCGATAGGCGTCGGCGTCCAGCAACGCCTCGAGTTCGGACGGGTCGTCCATCTCCACGACGATCATCCAGGCATCGTCATAGGGCGACTCGTTCACCTTCTCAGGCGCATTCGCGAGCTCCTCGTTCACTTGGACGACGCGCCCGCTCACCGGCGCGTACAGGTCGGACACCGTCTTCACGGACTCCACGGTTCCGAAGGTCTCTCCTGCCTTCAGCTGGGCTCCAACCTCCGGCAGCTCCACATACACGATGTCACCCAGTTCGTCCTGCGCGTAGTCCGTAATCCCAACGTAGGCGCGCTGTCCGTCGACCCGCACCCATTCGTGCTCGCGCGAATACTTCAATCCCTCCGGAATGTTCACGAACACGCCTCCCTCCACCGATCAACGAGGGTAGTGTATCAAATCGTTCGCAAGGTCGCCACGCCTGTCTCACGGGAGGCGGAACTCGGCTGTCAAAGGCTGCGCACCAACGACTTCCATCTCGTGGTTTTTGTCCCTGGTCATCAACAACTCAATTGCCTCGCTCGGCGAGATTTCGCCCATCAACACCCGCGCGATGGCGTGCGTGATCGGCATCTCGACCCCACAGTCCTTGGCGAGCTGCTCAGCAGCGAAGGTGGCATGGACGCCTTCAACCACCATTCCGATGGACGCGAGCACTTCTGACAGCGACAACCCTTTCGCCAACAGCCGACCCGCCCGGTGATTGCGGCTGTGTTCACTCGTGCAGGTGACAATCAGATCTCCGATTCCGGCCAAACCCGAAAAGGTCAGCGGCGACGCGCCGAGCGCCACGCCAAGGCGCGTGATCTCAGCCAGCCCGCGCGTCATCAGCGCCGCTCGGGTGTTGTCTCCCAACCCCAAGCCCTCGGCCAGCCCCGCGCCGAGTGCGATGATGTTTTTCAACGCGCCGCCCAGCTCGACGCCGACGACGTCCGCCTGCGTGTAGACGCGAAACCGCTCGGTCATCAGGGCGTCCTGCGCGCTCTCCGCCACGCGCCTGCTGGCGCTCGCCACGACGACGGTCGTCGGAAGCTGGCGAACCACCTCTTCCGCGTGCGATGGGCCCGAGATCACGGCCAACCGGCGTTCAATTCCGGGAATGTGGCGCTCGAGCCACGCGCTGACGCGCAAATTGTCGGGACGCACAAAGCCCTTGACCGCGTGGACCAATAAGACGTCCTCCCCGAGGCCGCGAAGAAAAGGCAACATATCCGCCACGGCTCCAGAGGGAACGGCGAGCACCACAAGTTCGGCATGGCGGAGAGCGTCCTCCGGATCGGTCACCGCTCTCAGACCAGCGGGCAACCGCGCCCCGGGAAGATAGCGTTCATTCCTGCCGCGCAGGTTGATATCCTCCGCCACCTCAAGACGCCGCGCCCAAATGGTCACGTCCCACTGGTTCGACACGAGCACCGAAGCCAGGGCGGTCCCCCAACTGCCGGCCCCCAGAACACATGCTTTCATCGCGCACCCTCGCTCGTCCGGTCAAAAATTCGCCGCTCCGTGCCATGCAGCAACCGATCGATGTTGGATCGGTGGCGATAGACGGCGAGCAACGCAAGCACGACGCTCGCGCCAAACGTCCACGCCTCAAAGTGGAAGACGGCTACCAGGATCGGGACAAGGCATACGAACACGAGCGACCCGAGGGACACGTAACGCGTGACGGCGATCACGGCTAAACAGACCAGCCCCGCGATCACGGCCGAAAGCGGCGCGAGCCACAGGAGCACGCCGATCGTCGTGGCGATGCCTTTCCCGCCGCGGAAACCAAAAAAGATCGGCCAATTGTGCCCTGCCACGACGGCGATGGCGGACAGGGCCAGCGCCCACATCGCGTGCGGCGACAGCGCATTCGCGATCCACAGGGCCAGGGCGCCTTTCAATCCGTCGAACAGAAGAACGACGACACCCCATTTCAGCCCAATGGTCCGCATCGTGTTCGTGGCGCCGGCATTGCCGCTTCCTTCAGAGCGAATGTCTCGGCCACTGACCCACCGGACCACCAACGTGCTCGTCGAAATGGAACCTATGAGGTACGCGACGACCATCGACAACAGTCCAGACCAAGCCATTCGATCAACGCTCCTTCGCGGAGATCAGCCCGATTCCGCCTCATCGCGCGCCCGCAAAACCATGCGGATGGGCGTCCCTCGAAAACCAAACGCCTCTCGCAGTTGATTCTCGAGATAGCGCTCGTACGAGAAATGACTGAGTTCCGTGTCATTGACAAAGATCACGAACGTGGGCGGTTTCACACCGACCTGCGTGCCGTAATAAATCCTCAACCTGCGCCCGCCCTTGGACGGGGGCGACACGGACACTTGCGCATCCGCAAGCACTCGATTCAACGTCGCCGTGGGAACGCGCATCGCGTGATACTCCGCAATCTCCTTGGCGAGATCGAGCAACCGCCCCACGCGCTGACCCGTAAGCGCGGACACAAAGATCACGGGCGCAAAACGCAGGAACGGAAACTCTTGCCTGATCTTCTCTTCAAACCGATGCGCCGTTTTGTCGTCCTTTTCAATGGCATCCCATTTGTTGACCACGAACGCGATGGCACAGCCAGCGTCCAACGCGTAGCCCGCCACACGCTTGTCCTGCTCCACGATGCCAGTCTGCGCATCGAGAACGACAAATGCGACGTCGGCCCGATCCAAAGCTCGAAGCGCTCGCAACACGCTGTACTTTTCGATGCGTTCGTACACTTTTCCTTTGCGCCTCATGCCGGCCGTATCGACGAGCACATAGGCTTGACCGTCGCGTTCCAGCGGCGTGTCGATGGCGTCCCTCGTGGTTCCGGCCACGGGACTCACCATCACGCGCTCCTCGCCAAGCAGGCGGTTGACGAGACTCGACTTCCCGACATTGGGTCTGCCGACAAACGCGATGCGAATGGCGTCCTCGTCTCCATCCTCTTCGCCCGCCTTGGGAAGCGCGGACACGACAGCATCCAGCAGGTCCCCTGTGCCACGCCCGTGCTCGGCCGAAAACGGGATGGGCTCTCCGAAACCCAGTCGGTAAAATTCGTAACTCAGCGCATACTGGTCGACGTGATCGAGCTTATTGACGCCAAGCACCACAGGCTTGCGCGAGCGGCGCAACACCTGTGCAACGTGCTCGTCGGCCTGCGTCACGCCCTGCCGTCCATCCACCACAAACAGAATGACATCCGCTTCGTCGATGGCGATCTGCGCCTGCACACGAATCAGATTTCCGATCTCGTCCTCTTCATCCATCTCGATGCCGCCTGTGTCAATCACGCGGAACGGAACACCGTTCCACTCGCTCTTTCCGTAAATGCGATCGCGCGTGACCCCAGGCGTATCCTCCACAATCGAGACGCGTCCACCCACGAGTCGATTGAAGAGCGTGGATTTGCCCACGTTTGCTCGTCCCACAATGGCCACAACCGGCAAAGTCATCCTCTTCACCTCCGATCGTTCCGCAACGCGCGCTGTCGGCAGCCCATTATCCCGGAATTCGAAGCAGACGTCAATGACCCGTTTCCTTTCGCGATCTCCCCCACACCCAGGCGCGTTCAAACCGTTCCCACAGCTCAAAAGCCGCGGCAAAGATGAAAACGGAATCCATGTCGAGCCCGCTGCGCCCCGTCACCCAGGACACCGCGACCTGCCCTGCACACGCCAAGGCGCGCGTCCAAGGGGTCGGAGAGGCGACACTCGCCGCAACGCCAGCGATGGCGGCCGCCCACACCTGGGGAGATACGCTCCACCAGTCGGCAAATGGTGCCCACGCCGGCCATTCCGTCATGACGGCGACAGCCGCAAAAGCGACGCTCCCCGATCGAAACCATCGTTCGCGAGGGAGTCTCACCATCTCGTACAACGAGAGGGTGAGCCATGCCACCGGCGGAACCCATGCCGGGACAAGCCAGCGGAGCGGAAGCCAAGCCGCGAGACAGGCAATCACGACGGCCCGGACCAGCCAGCGGGGTGAGAGGGACGGCGGCGGCCACAGCATGAGCCAAACCGCCGCGGGGACAATCCACATGAGTGGGCTCTGCACACCTCAACGCCCCCAATCATCGCGTACGTGAAGATCAGCGGCCCTGTCTAGAGAAAACCCCGCCCTTTCGGGCGGGGTCCGGTATGCAACCACTATCATTTGAACAAATCGCCGAACAGATCGCCCAACGTCGGACCCGAGGCTCCATCGTTGCGAGGCTCGACAGCCCGGCGCTCGCGACGATTCCCTCTCCCCTGACCGCCGCGCGGTTGAGACGAATCTCGCATCGACAGCGAGATGCGCTTGCGCTCCGGGTCCACGCTCAGCACGCGCACCGTGACCTCTTGCCCAGGCTGGAGAACGTCTGACGGCTTGTCGACGTGCTCATTGGAGATCTGCGACACGTGCACCAAACCCTCGAGGCCCGGGCGGAGCTCGACGAACGCGCCGAAGTCCACCACACGGCGCACCACACCCTGCACCACGTCACCCGGTTGAAACTCATGCGCATACGTCTCCCAGGGCTCCGGCAGCGCCGCTTTGATAGACAGCGAAATTCGCCCGGCCTCCGGGTCCACGCGCAACACCCGGACCTTGACGCGATCGCCTTCATGGACGACCTCGGACGGGTGGTTGACGTGCGAAAACGACAACTCCGAGATGTGCACCAAGCCGTCGGCGCCCCCGACGTCCACAAACGCCCCGAAATCGGTCAGCCGCTGCACGGTGCCCTCGATCACGTCCCCGGGCTTCAACTCCTCGAACAGTTTGCGTGCACGCGCCTCGCTCTCCTCTTCCAGCACAGCGCGACGCGACAGGATCAGTTTGTTCTTCTGAGGATCCACCTCGATGACCTTGGCGCGAAGCTTCTGTCCCTTAAACTGTTCGAGATTCTCGACAAAATGACGATCCACCAAGGAGGCCGGAATAAAGGCGCGAACGCCGACGTCCGCCACCAGACCGCCTTTGACGACGTCGCGAATCTCTACCTCGATGGGTTCTCCGCTTTCCAGCAACTGCTGCATGCGTTCCCACGCAGACGCCTGTTCAGCGCGCCGCTTCGAAAGGGTGACATGGCCTGATTCCATGTCGACTTTCAAGACTTGGGCCGTCACCGTGCTGCCCACGCTCACGACGTCGCTCGGGTGCGTCCCTGGGACCGCCGAAAGCTCTTGCGCCGCAATATGCCCCTCATAACCGTGAGGCAGTGCGACGGTCACGCCGTGATCATCCACGGCGGTCACTTCGCCGGTCACCACGTCCCCCTCGCGAACCGCCGAATCGGTCAACATTTCACGCAAATCCTCTGACATGTCAATGGCCTCCCGTATCCATGGTCACTTTATGATGGCAACGCGCGACAGGAGTCGGCGTTTATTCGCATGCGCCATCGGCAACCTCCTGACGACGCCAAGTTCACGTTGGCCTTCCACAAAGGTTACCTATAGCATACCAAATTGGACAAGCTACAAACGCGATTTTGGAATCTCGCCACCAACTTTTCATACGCCTACTGTAACACAGTCTTGCGCGACAAGGAAAACCGACGCACCTCTCACCCCGATTCTCGATCGGCTCCGGTCAGCTGGATCAATTGATCGCGCAGCCTTCGCATGATCTCTTCCTCCGACTGTTCGCATGGGACGATGGGCTCGCCAAATCTGACCTCGATGCGGCCGAACAATCGGTATCGGCCGCGAATGCCCACGGGCTGGATCACAGCGCCCGCCTTCTTGGCAATGGACGCAATCCCAGGTTGCAAAGGTCCAAGTCGGCCGGTTCGCGACCGGTGCCCTTCGGGAAACATCACGAGGCAGGTCCCGGCTTGAAGAACTTCGATCGCGGTGCGGATGGCGCGCCGATCCACGCGTCCCCGCTGAATCGGAAAGCCTCCGAGAGCGAGAAACATGCGCCGAAGCACGGGGATGCGAAACAGTTCGGCCTTGCCCATGAACCGTATGTATCGCGGAACCAGAATCCCTAGAAGCGGAGGATCGAAGTTCGACAGATGGTTGGATGCGAGAATCACGCCCCCCTGCTGCGGAAGCCGTTCAAGCCCCTGTACGCGGATGCGAAAACAGGCCCGAAAGAAAGCCGTCACAACGGCACGCGCAAACCTGTAAAACGGAGCGCGAGGCAAATCACTGGGTTCACCGGACATGCGCATTCTCCACCAACTGCACGATCTCGTCGACCACGGATTCCACGCTCTTGTCGGTCGAGTCGATGCGCACCGCATCCTCCGCCATTCTGAGCGGAGCCACCAAACGCTCGGAATCCTTGCGATCCCGCTCAAGCACGGTTTGCACCATGTCTTCGAGCGCGACGTCGTAACCCATTCGCTTGTATTCCTCCATGCGTCGTCGGGCCCGCTCCTCCGGCGCGGCGGTGAGAAACACCTTCACGGTGGCGTGAGGCAACACAACCGTGCCGATGTCACGGCCATCCATGACCACCGAATGGCGCTCCGCAAATGCGCGCTGCCATTCGGTCAACAGCTGCCGCACGCGAGGATGAGCAGCGACGGTGGAGACCAGCGCGCTGACCTCCGGAGCGCGAAGCTTGGACGTCACGTTCACGCCGTCGATGAGGACCTGCAACGTCCGGTCTTCCCCTTCCTCAAACGACACCCGGTGTGCATCGAGGACGGCCTCGACGTCGCGCTCCGAATGCACGTCAATCCCTTCTTGAGCGCAAAGATACGCGACTGCCCGGTACATGGCGCCTGTGTCGACATACATCAGATTCAGCCGTTCCGCCACCCGCTTGGCCACGGTACTTTTCCCAGCGCCAGCGGGTCCGTCGATGGCAATGGTCACAGGTGCCACGTCGAAACCTCCCTCCGGCTCGATCCCTCATTTCCTCGATGGTAACACAACCGGAAAAGGCTCGGCAATGCGGTCAAATTCAAAAGAAAGACACAGGCTCCAGTGAAGCCGTCGCGGTGCCGCCCCCCAAAGACACGGTCTCTCCCGTTACAGGGTACAGCATGTCGCTCGCGCCATCCGTGACGTAAATCGTGACCGGAGGCCCTTGCGGTCGCGTGTCGCGGAACGAGATCACATCGCCCGAATGCACCAGAATTTGCATCTCATCCGTGGTAAACGGCCCTAGCGAGACCCCGTTGCGGAAGACGATCACGTTCGCCGCGCGCGCGGCGCTATCCGCCTTGAGCATCACACTCCCCGAGGCTCCGGTGAGCCCCGGCGGTGTGCCCGTTTGCACCGCCAACGCGGGACGAGTGCGGATCGTGGCTGAGACGTGATCGTGCACAAATGGCAACTGCATGGCGAGCTGAGCGAGCGCAAGCGTGGTCACGGTCCCGAGTGCGACAGGCACCAACCCATCGTCCAACATGCGGAGCATCCGCCGGATCGCCATGGACATCCCTCCACAGCTAACGTATGCGCCGGCGGACGCGCTATGAATCTATCTTCTTCTCAGCGCACGCTGCCGCATGAAGGTGTATCGCACCACCTGATCCCGCACCCGTTCCGGCATGTCCACGAACTGCATAGACAGCGTGCGCCCCATGCCTTCTTCCTCGATTCGCACCACCTGGCACATCGCTTGCAACCGGAATCCCGTGTACGGCAACGTCACCTCGATGCCGACGCGATCGCGAAACTGGATGTCGACCGGTTCGCGCGTGCGGACGGCCAATCCGCCCCCACTGATGTCCACGGCGTGTGTGAGATAGGTCTCCCCCGTTCGCAGGCAGGTCAGCTTAACCTGGGCATCCAACGAAACCCGAAAATATTCGCGGCGCTGAATTCTGGTGAGATCCGAACTTTTCAACGGATGCTCCAGGCGCACGGCGGGCGTGGGGATGTACGAGAGACCCAAAACCCGGGAACGATATTGATAAACGTCGTTTTCGGAGGCGGCGTACTCGACCACCAGCGTGGTGTCGACATGGACTTCCATTTCCTTCCCAGTGCCTTGATGGACGGGAACGTCCGCGTATAGAAACTCGTCGTCCAAATCCGCAACACGCGACTTGTAGCTGTTCTCAGAGGTGTCTCCTGCCACGCGGACGCGCAACGGAGCCCCTACCCGTGGCACAATCGGCATACCGTTCCCCATCCCTTCCAATCTCCTGCCTTATTATACACACAGAGCGGAGGATTGCGGGGAAACTTGGACAGAAAGCCTCGATTGCGCCAGAAGCATCGAATTATGTCAAGCGTTCAATGCTCAACTCGTGACCGGTCACCAGGTCGAGCACCACCCGATAGGGCTCATCGCTTGGGGCAAGCGTGCCGTCGAACGCGATGGCCTGAACCCATTTCCCATTCGGATCTTCGGCCAGGATGCGCCGCTCGTCCTGAACGTGAAACTGTGGCCCCAGACGCCCGCGGAGATCGCGCTCGGAAAGCGGATGCGGCGCAGGTGGCAGCGTCTTTGGCGGCCATTTGCCGCGATCGTAAAATCCGATGACCTGCCCGTTATCGAGTGCCACCAGCACCTTGCAACTCGCATCCGGGGCCGGTATCCCCTGAACGATCGGCTGATACGTAAACCGCGCGATCCCGTCCACCTGGCTGGCGTAGGTACGGACCAGCTGCTGTAGACCGATGCTCTTCAGCCAACGCGCCGAAGAGGCGGCAGCGTCCGCCAGATCCACGCGGGCCTTGCCGAGCGGCCGGTTCAGTCGATAGCTCGCCAGGGTGCCCGCGTTTGAAAATTCGATCCGCACAGGCCTCCCGTTCAGCGAACCGGTGACCAAAACATAGGAACCGTTGCGAGGATCGCGGACGTGGCTGACTTGAGGTTTGTCCAAGGTGCCTCCTGCCACCTGCTCGGCCCTGCGAATCCAAGGCCCGGGCGCCACCGGAACGGTTGTGTCCGACGCTTTCGGCTGGTGCCTGGTCGCGGCGACACTGGCCTGCAGCCGTGTGAGCGCGTTTCGAATGGCCGGCGCAAGCTCCGTTCCCGACGGGCCGCCGAGAACCCTTCCTGTGTGCCATGCGATCTGCTCGAGTTGCGTCTCCAACTGCGCAACCGTCTGGGCGTCACGTCGCAGAGCGTCCTGTACGCTCACGTTCCGCGGCGACGTGCCACTGACCATCCAATGTTCTGCCTCCGTGTCGATCTGGTGCAACGCTTCGTTCACCCGGTGATCCGGACCTCCGTCGGGAATGCGCGCCATGTCCAACTGCGCCGCATACGCGTATTTCTCCACGCCCGCGAGGTGACGCTGGAAAGATTGCGGATCCGCCATGATCGACGCGGAAGCGAGTGCAGCTCGAAGAGCATCCAGATCCGCCACGGCTGTCCGCAATGCCCCTGAATAGCTGGCATCGACCATCGCGGCCAACGACTGAGCACGGCTCCGCTGGTTGTCGCCCCAGGCGAAAGCTGCCGCCCCCACCGCGATCACGGCCGCAGCAGTTCCGGCCCACCACGTCCATTTGCGCATGTCGTACACCCCCTCATCAAAGCGTGAAAATGTGATGACCTATGGTGACAAGTTCGGGTTGCGCCCACATCCACGCATTGGATGTCTTGGCCGGATTGAAGTAGTACAGCGCCCCGTGGGTCGGATCCCAGCCGTTCACCGCATCGATCACGGCCTGCATCGCTTGCCGATTCGGCTGGAGGTTAATTTGTCCATCGTTGACGCAATCAAACGCCCCAGGTTGGTACACGATAGCAGGAATGGACTTAGGGAATTTTGGGTCGTGCAGTCGGTTCAAGATGACGGCCGCGACCGCCACCTGCCCTTCAAAAGGTTCCCCGCGGGCCTCGCCATACACCACGTGCGCCATGAGGTTCAGATCGCTCGCACTCAGGTTGTCCATCCCGTGCGTGAAGCCATCCCCCGAGATGAGTGTGCCAGCGCCGCCCGAAGCGGTGGTCTGCTGCGTGCTTCCGGACGTCGAAGCGGCCGGACGGTTTGGGAAGTCCATTTTGTAATTCCAGTTTGGCGTCGCCTTGACGAGCATGATCTTGGTTCGCATGTCGACCTCCCCGGTGACGGGAAGCCCGAAGTTGTATTGAAAGGTCCGGACCGCCCAGTACGTTTTCCAGCCGAACACGCCGTCGATGCGCCCCCAGTAGTAACCGAGCAGATGCAACCGCCCTTGGAGCTCGTCCACGTCATAACCCGTACTTCCGTAGATGAGATTCCGCGCTGTAAAGGCTTGTGCTGTTGGCATTTCATCGGCGTTGAACGCGGTCAGCCACAAAGCAAGAACGCATGCCCATGCCGCGATCGCGCGTTTCCCCCTGCTCATGCGGCAGCCTCCTCGTGCGAAATGGTGGAACATCCATCTCTGTTCGTCAGCCCGCATCGGCGACAACCTGTATTCTGTGAACAGGCAAAAAAAATATGCCCGGGCAACCCCGAGCACATGACTTCCGTGTTCCGTTTCTCAGCCAAGTACCTCGATATCAAAGTCCTTGTCGTTATCGCACAGGCAGCGTTTGAATCCCGTCTCAATATTCCCCTTCGAGTCTCGCGTGCCCCGCAGAATGAACGTCTCGCCGCACTTCCGGCACCGGATCATGACCTTGATACGATGGGAAGCAGGGGTCGATTCTTGAGCCGACAAAGACGACTCTGCGCGCATAGCGATCCCTCCTTCAACTGGATCCTGGTTCATATCCATCCCCGCCAGCGGCTCGCTTCCGCCAACCGCTGCACACCCACGATGTAAGCCGCAAGCCGCATGTTGACGCCGTACCGATCTGCCACCTGATACACGCGATCAAAGGATTGCCGCACGCGATCGTCCAACTTGGCCTGCACTTCGGATTCACTCCAGTAATATCCCTGGTTGTTCTGAACCCATTCAAAGTACGAGACGATCACGTCTCCAGCAAAGGAGAGTACGTCTGGAATGACGAGGATCTCGCGCTCGGTGAGAATCTCCATGGCATCCTGAGGCGTCGGCACGTTAGCCGCCTCGACGACGAGGGACGCCTTGATTTTCGGCGCGAGATCCGCTGTGATCGCGGCGCCCGACGCGGCCAACACCAAGACGTCGCAGGGCTGCTCCAGGAGCTGGCGATTGGTGAGCACGTCGCGGTAGAGGCGCGTTACGGTCCCGAACGAATCGCGCCGCTCCAACAATTCGTCCACATCGAGCCCGGTTTCACGGTACAGGGCTCCGTATGCGTCTCCCACGCCGACGATCGTTGCGCCGCGATCGCTCAAATATTTCGCCAGGTAGCTCCCAATGCCGCCAAATCCCTGAACAATGACGCGCTGTCCCTCGAGCGTTTGCCGCCGCTGCCTCACGGCTTCTTCCAACGTGAGCGCGACGCCTCGCGCCGCAGCCCCATCGCGCCCGCGCGTTCCGCCCAAAATCACCGGTTTTCCAGTGATGAACCCCGGGCTGTCCGATTCACGTATGTGAGAATACTCGTCCAACATCCACGCCATGTTTTGAGAGTTGCTGAACGCGTCAGGCGTCGGTACGTCCTTCGCCGGCCCCACGATCTGACTCACGGCTCTCACATAGCTCCTGCTGACCCGCTCGATTTCGGAGAACGACATGTCGCGCGGATCGCAAACAATGCCGCCCTTGGCGCCGCCAAACGGAAGTTCGGCGATGCCGCAGCGAATCGACATCCAGATGGCGAGCGCCTCCATTTCCTCGAGCGTGATGTCGGGATGCAGCCGAATTCCGCCCTTCGTGGGACCGATGGCGTCGTTATGTTGGACGCGATAGCCGGTAAACACGCGCACGCTTCCATCGTCCATGCGCACGGGAAAGCGCACCGTCAGGACGCGCATGGGGAGTTTCAAGAGTTCGAAGGCCTCCCGCCCGTATCCCAAGACGTCGAGTGCCTGATGGACGATATCCTGCGTCTCCTGGAGCATATATGTACCCTGCTGACGCTTGTCCGCGGACGCCACAGAATCTGCCACAGTGTTTACCACCTTTTCCCGGTTGTCGACAAGATGAAAATCGGATCAGGACAGCCCTAGTATACACGCCCGCCCGCATTCCGAAAAGCGCCACACATCGCGGGCGGGCACAAAAAACAGAGTAACTAGAGTCATCTAGTTACTCTCTTGAGCTTCCACCTCAGGTGGGAAAGTTCTTGAGAAGCTTTTCTAGGGCGTGATCGGCGAAAATCGCCTTACCGTATTCCTCGAGAACCCAAGGCGTAACTCGACTCATGTTGCCGTATTCCACGAGAATCGAGAACACTTCCTCCCACTGGTCCGGTCTCAGATCCCCCCGGATCACGAGCTGATAAGCGCCTTCGTGATGGTAGAGCGCTGTACTGACCGGATACTGCCGCAGCGTTCGGCAGGCAGCAAGAAGGTCATCAAAATCGCGAAACGCCATCACCATGTGCGTTGGCGCTGTACGCGAAGAAAATCCATGGTCTCGTTCGAAGTAGGTATCGTCTTCGTCCGTGTAATCCCCGTCATCATGGCCGGCCCCCGGCATGGACGGGATACGCGTGACGATGACGACCACGCCCTCCGTCGGCATCGTGAACGCCTCCACGGAAATCGGACCCGCAATGTCAAATCCGACTTCCATATAAGCGGTCTCCATCATATCCCAAAAAAGGTCTTGCACTTTCTTTCCGTTGTGCCAAATTTCATCCCGATCGATCCCGCGTTCCTCGAGATCGTCGTAACTGATGAAAATTCGCACCTTGTCTCGGGCAATTCGCTCGACTCGCATCGGCGTTCCCTCCTTATCGCCAAAGGCCGAGTGAAAGGGCGTGTGATGAATTATATTATACCTCATTTGCTCCCCATGTCATGGCGGACGGCGTCGATTGCAACAACGCGAACATCACGGGGAACTTCACGTTCTGTCGCACCTTCAGGTGGATGCCCGCTCGACAATATTGTGCTGCAGAATCACCGTGTAGTTGTCCACTGGCTCATCCTGCAACAACTTGGTCAGCAGTCGCATCGAAACCGCGCCGAAGTCGTACATCGGCTGCGCGATCACGGTCATCTCGGGACGAACCATCACCGCAAGACGCGTGTTGTCAAATGCGATCACCTTCACGTCATCGGGAACCGATTTTCCCATGTCCTGTACCGCGTGAATCGCCGCCAACCCGAGTTCGTCGGACGCCGCGACCACTCCGTCCAAATCATGTTGCTCGAAATACGCCCGTATGACCGGAAGAGAGGTCTCGTACCGTCCGCGGCCTGTCCGAATGATGTGCAGCTCCTGCCCGCGCATCCGATTTTGCGCACCCTGCAGCCGACGATCCGCCACCACCGAGAAGCCTTCATCCATGGTGATAAAGCCGATTCGTTGACATCCTTTTTGCAGCAAAAAATTCACAGCGTCCCGCCCGGATCGATAATTATCAATGTTCACAGACGGGATTCTTCGCTCCGGGTCCTCTGTCGCGCAAAGCACGACTGGAATTTGCGCCTCTTCAAACGCGTCGATCTCCCGGGAAGTGAGAACGTTCGTCATGTACAGGATCCCGTCCACTTGCTTCTCCCACATGGTCCCGATGAGGCTGACCTCCCGGTCCACCTGGGCGTCCGAGTTGACGAGAAGGATATTGTAATCGTACATATTGGCGATATCCTCGATCCCGCGGACCATTTCTGCCACGAAGGCCGCGGAGACGTCAGGAACGATCACGCCAATCGTACGCGTACGTTTACTGGCCAAACCGCGAGCCACCGCGTTGGGTCGGTACCCTAGCTTTGCGATGGCCTCCAACACTCTCTTCTTCGTATCCTCTTTCACCACGGCCGTGCCATTAATGACACGCGAAACGGTCGCCATCGAGACCTTGGCTTCGCGCGCCACATCGTATATCGTAACAGGCATCGCAACCCCACCCTTCATCTCACATCGCCAATCTGTGGTATCTGCATGCGTGTCCTTATTATAATCAAGTTTGACCGGTTGCTGTCCAGTTCTTGAAGGGTTCGTGGAGTCTATGAAAAAAGCCAGCCGAGGTCGATGAAACGCGTCGGCTTGGCTATGTTCCTTCACGCGGCTGGTTTCTGCAACGAGGACGCAGGTCTTCCTGACGGACCGGCGCCCCAATGGCAGCCGATCTTTCACATGCAGACAAAAACAAAGGGCTCGGAAGCACCGAACCCCATCGTACACAATGCGGGTGGAGGGACTCGAACCCCCACGGTCGCCCGCCAGAACCTAAATCTGGTGCGTCTGCCAATTCCGCCACACCCGCATAGTTTCTCACGCCTGGCAACGACCTACCTTCCCAGGAGGCTTCCCTCCCAGTATTCTCGGCGCTGGAGGTCTTCACGTCCGTGTTCGGGATGGGTACGGGTGTTGCCCCTCCGCTGTGGTCACCAGACGGGCTTCGTTCTTCGCTCGCTCGGAGGGCTTCGGCCTTCGGCCTGCAGATCTCCTCGCTCGCGATTCACTTCGCCGCTGATTCGCTTCCGCGAAGCCTGCGTTACGAGTCGGTACCTAACCGCGCCTCGCTCGCATGTCACTTCGCTTCAGATGCCCGTTTGCGAAGTCATCGTGGCGAGTCGCTGGCTTTACGCGCACCCGCGCTCGTCTCACTTCGCTTCAGGCTCAGCTTGGCCCTTGCCACCGTGCATAGGGAGCCTTCCAGGTGAAGCCCTCGACCGATTCGTATCTGTCCGCTCCACGCATCACTG
>NZ_JAFMTY010000019.1 GCF_017329605.1 Alicyclobacillus fructus | reverse complement strand
GTAGAGTGGTGTTGCAAGTGCCTATCACATTTCCGCAGGCGCCGCCACGCTGTGTAGATTTGCGTGTCGGCGTTCTGCACTTTTATTTTGCGCTAAACAGCGGGCGGCACGCAGTGGCTGGCGCGCAGGCTCGGCAAGGCGCGCGCACTCGAGCTTCTGTGGCTCGGCGAGACCATCTCCGCCAACGAGGCGCTGCAGCTGGGGCTTTGCAACCGCGTCGTTCCGGACGAAGCGTGTGTGCCCGCCGCCGTGGAGCTCGGCAAGCGGCTGGCTGAGATGCCGCCCGTAGCGCTTCGCTGTATCAAGGAAGCGGTCTATCAGGCCATGGACACCACGCTTGCCGACGGCCTCGAGGCCGAACGAAATCTCTTTTACCTGCTGTTCGCGAGCGACGACGCGCGCGAGGGGATGCGGGCGTTCGTGGAAAAGAGACCTCCGCGGTTTCAGGGGCGGTAACCGATCTCGGATGGGGCGATCCGCGCCCGGCGCAGGGGGGTGCGCCGAACGACGCGCTGCGCTATCATGTATGGCGTTGGCGAAAGATGAGAGAGGCGAAAGAAATGGAGTGGCGCGGCGGTGACGGATCGCAAGGGGCTGTGGTACGCGGTCTTGGCGTACGCGGGGTGGGGGCTTTTACCCGCATACTGGAACGTGTTCGACAGGATGTCTCCGTATGAACTGTTGTCCTATCGGATGGTGTTTTCGGCCGTCACCATCTGGATTTGGGTGGCCATCGCGCGTCGCGTCCGGAATGTGGCAGGCGTCATGCGAGATGGCCGCCGGGCGCGCTGGATGGCGCTGGGCTCGCTCATGATCACGGCGAACTGGCTGACGTTCATCGTCGCGGTGAACACCGGCCACGTGGTGGAGTCGAGCCTCGGGTATTACATCAACCCGATTGTCAACGTCCTCTTTGGACTCCTCCTGTTTCGCGAACGGCTGGATGGATGGCAGTGGGCGGCGCTTGGCGTCGCCCTGGCCGGCGTCGTCGTGATGGTTGTGGCTTACGGACAGGTGCCTTGGCTCGCGCTTGCGCTCGCCGGATCGTTCGGGCTGTACGGCGTGGTCAAGAAACGCGTGGAGGCGGACGCTGTGCAAAGCCTCACGTGGGAAACGACACTGGCTCTGCCGCTTGCCGTCGCGTATCTTGCTGCGACGTTCGCCGTACATCGTGTGACGGTGACACAACTCGCCGCTTGGCAGGTGGCGCTCCTCGTCTTCAGCGGGTTGTTGACGGCCGTGCCGCTGCTTCTCTTCGCGATGGCCGCCAAGCGGCTCAGCCTCGCAACCCTCGGGATGGTCCAGTACATTTCTCCCACCTTGCAACTCGTCATTGGCATCGCGGTCGATCACGAGCCGTTCACGCGCGCGGATGGCTTGGGTTTCGCGTGCATCTGGTTGGCCCTCGTGCTCTACACCATCTCGTTGATCCGGTCGGAGCGGCAACATCGCAACGCGACGGCGGGAGGAAATCGCGCGGTGGAAGCGAAGAAGGCTTAAACGCGCGATTCGGGCGCCTGGGAGGCGAGCCGGCATGGGCCTTTGGTCTCGACTTCGTTCCATCATGTTCGACGCGACGCCATTGCGGACGTCGCCCGCGTTCCGCAGGCTCTGGTTGGGGAGCGGCGTGTCCACGCTTGGCGGCACCATGACGTCCTTCGCTGTCATCCTCCAGGTGTATGACACCACCCGGAGCACGCTCGATGTTGGATTGACGGGCCTCGCGAGCGTGCTGCCGGGCACGCTGTTTGTGCTCGTCGGCGGCAGCGTGGGCGATCGCGTGGATCGCCGCAAGCTGGTCCTCCTCGCCACCAGCGGGCAAATGGCCATGTCGGCGCTTCTCGCCGTGCAGGCGTTCATGGCGTGGTCCATTCTCTGGATTCTCTACGCGGTCCTCTGCGCGCAGTCGGTTCTCGCCGTCATCAACGCCCCAGCGCGCCGGACGTTTGTGCCGCGCCTTCTGCCGAAGGAGCAGGTCCGTGCGGGGCAGGCGCTGAACACACTCGCCATGCGCTTTGGCGAGGTGGCAGGGCCCTCCATCGCGGGCGTGATCGCGGGCGCGGCAGGACTCGGGTGGTGTTACACCTGCGACGCGGTAAGCTTTTTGGCCGCACTTTACGGGGTCTATCGCCTGCCACCGATGCTGCCGGAGGTTGTCGAGCGGCCCAGCAGCATGTTGAAGGGCGTCATGGAAGGTCTGCGCTTCTTGGGGCGATCGCGCGCTCTCCTCGGCGCCATGTTGGCAGATCTGAGTGTCACCGTGCTCGGCGTGCCGAATGCGCTTCTGCCGGCCTTGGTCAGCGCGCGCTTCGGCGGTCGGCCCGAGGTCCTCGGTCTCCTGCTGGGCGCGACCGGCGTTGGAGGCTTGGTCGTTCTTGCCCTGTCAGGCCCTGTGCGCCACATTCAGTTCGAGGGCAAGGGGATTCTAGGCGCCTGTGCCATCTGGGGAGCTGCGGTATTGGCGCTTGGCGTTTCTCCGTTTGTGTGGCTTTGCGTGGTGATTCTCGCCCTGATGGGGGCGGCAGACTCCATCCTTGTGGTGATGCGCTCGACGCTCATCCAGCAGCGCACGCCGGATAGTCTACGCGGGCGCATTTCGAGCGTGGACTATCTGGTCGGCGCGGGCGGTCCGCAGCTCGGCAACCTTCGCGCGGGGCTTGTGGGGAGCCTCCTGCCGCCAGGGGCGGCGATCGCGCTGGGCGGCTTATGCACGCTCGCCGCCATTGCCTGCGTCGGCTGGGTCGTTCCCGAACTGCGAAGCGCACGGGCAGAGGAAGGCATGTCGGCAGCTTCGGAATAGGTGGGTTCGCCGCTGAACCATGCAACTCGAAGGTGACCTGCAGGTATGGGGATGGCCGGCGTTGACGTACCGCAGCAGAAGTGATATGTTCAATTCTGACAGTCTGTACGGAAGAGAGGAGGTCGAAGCCCATGGTTCGGAAGGCGGCATCGTCGGTCTTGCAGTCCACGCTTCCGATTGCGGCTCGACCTTCTCGCGCGAGCGCCACATAGGGCGCGAGCGCGAGTTGCTGACCCAGCGGCTCGCGCCAACTCATTCCACATTCGGACTGGGCATGCCGCGCGAGGCATGCCTTTTTGCGTCTAGGGGGCCTGTTTGTGTTTCAAGTCCTTTGGAAGCTTCGCCATTTCTTCTGGGAGGAACGAAAACGCTACGGGATCGCCGTGGGACTCTTGCTGTTTCTGAATGTGATCGACGTGATCCCGCCCTATCTCGTCGGCCGCTCCATCGACCTGATGAGCCAGCACGGCATGACGTTGCGCGCGCTCTTCGAGCTCGTCGGCGCTTTGCTGCTCACCATCCTGGTGTCCTATGTGTGCGGCGTGACGTGGCAGTATCAGTTGTATTCCGGCGCCCGAACGCTGGAGCTTTCGCTGCGCCGCCGGCTGATGGAACATTTCCTGAAGATGACACCGCGCTTCTTCGAGCAGAATCGAACCGGCGATCTGATGGCGCGATCGACAAACGATTTGAACGCGGTCATGCAGACGGCCGGGTTCGGCATTTTGACGCTCATCGACTCCACCACCTATTCGGCGACGATTCTCGTCACCATGGCCGTGCTGGACGGGTGGAAGCTGACCTTGTTCTCGCTCGTCCCGATGCCGTTCATCGCGCTCGCCATGACGAAATTCGGTCAAATCCTGCACGATCGGTTCGAACGAGCGCAGGACGCCTTCGGCGACATGAACGATCGCGTCCTGGAGACCGTGGCCGGCATTCGAGTGGTGCGCGCGTACGCACAGGAGCAGAACGAGGAGCGCCGCTTCGCGGAGACGATGGCCGACGTCTACCGGAAGAACATCGCCGTCGCCAAGATCGATGCCCTGTTCGATCCAACCATCAGCCTGCTGGTCGGCGTGACCTACCTCATTGGGTTGGGGTACGGCACCTACCTCGTCTTCCAGAGCCAGCTGACGGTTGGCCAGCTCACCTCTTTCAACGTGTACCTCGGCATGTTGATCTGGCCGATGCTCGCGTTTGGCCAGCTCATCAACATCATGCAGCGCGGCAACGCCTCGCTCGATCGCGTGAACGAGACGCTCGCGTATGAGCCGGATGTGGTGGATCGAGATGGAGCTCGGGAGGTCGCGCGCATCGACGAGATTCGCTTTGAGCGCTATTCGTTCCGCTATCCTTCTTCCGAGCGCGACAACCTCGTGGACATCGATCTCGTCATTCGCCGGGGCCAGACCGTCGGCATCGTCGGCAGGACCGGCAGCGGCAAGTCGACGCTCGTGAAACAACTTCTGCGCGAGTACCCCGTCGGGGATCGAGGGCGGTTGTTGGTCAACGGCCTGCCCATTCAGGAAATCCGCATGGACGCACTCCATCGCCTGGTGGGTTACGTCCCGCAAAACCCGATGCTGTTCTCCCGCAGCGTGCGGGACAACGTCCGCTTCGGCAAACACGATGCCACGGACGACGAGGTCCTTCGCGCGCTCGAGCTCGCCGCATTCACGGAGGATATCGCACGGTTGCCGGACGGGTTGGATACGCTCGTCGGCGAACGGGGCATCTCGCTGTCCGGAGGACAGAAGCAGCGAATTGCGCTCGCCCGCGCCCTCATTTTGGATCCCGATTTGCTCGTTCTGGACGACGCCATGTCAGCCGTGGATGCGCGCACGGAGGCCCATATCCTCCGCGCCATTCGACGCGTCCGGCGCGGGCGCACCACCCTCATCGTCAGCCACCGCATGTCGGCCGTTCAACACGCCGACTGGATTGTGGTGCTGGATGACGGGCGGATCGCAGAAGCCGGGACGTTTCAGGATCTCATGCGGCTCGGAGGGTGGTACGCGAAGCAATACCTTCATCAGCAGGCGTTCGGCGACGCATCCGGCGATCCGGAAGACGACTCGCCGTCCGTGAGAGAGCACGCGCCCGTCACGCAGCAGGCGTCGTTGACCGGGGCCGACAGGGGAGATGTGCAATGAACCGGAATCGATCTGTTCAGGTCGGCAAGCGACTCATCGAGTACGCGGCGCACGCGAAGGGGGCCATCGTCGCGGCTGTCGTGCTGCTCGTCCTGTCGGTGGCCGCGCAGCTCGCCGGTCCCTTTGTGGCGAAGACCATCATCAACCGGGATATCGAGGGCGTGCAACAGGTTTGGTATCAGGCTCCGGAGGGCGCCAAGGGCGCCGTGAACGTCGGCGGCAGGCTGTACGTTCGCGGGGATCGTTTGCCGCCCGGGGCTCCGAAGCGCGATCCCCACACCCTGGCCACACTGGGGACGACGGCGTACTTCTTGCCGGGATCGATCCAGGCCATCGCCAAAGGCCCGGAGCCCGGAACGATTCGGGAAGAAGTGTTCGGCCGCTGGCGCACGGTTCGGGCTCATCCCATCGGTCGAGTGCAGGTGTTCGCGTTTTACCGCCCGGAGGTGCCGAACGTCGTCCGGCTGGCTCTGCTCTACTTCGCGCTCTTGGCGGTGTCCGCCGTGTTTTTGTACGGCCAGCAGTACTTGTTGCAGGTGTCTGCCAACCGGATCCTGCAGCGCATGCGCCGGGACGTCTTCCATCGCGTTCATTGCCTGCCCATCTCGTACTTTGACAACACGCCAGCGGGGAAAATCGTCTCTCGCATCACCAACGATACCGAGTCCATTCGCGATTTCTACGTGAACGTCCTGGCGAACGTGCTGTCGAGCGCCGTGATGATGCTCGGCATCTACGTCGCGCTGTTCATCCTGAATGTCGGCCTCGCGCTGCTTGCCTGCGCGCTGTTGCCCATCCTGTTTCTCTGGATCTGGCTCTACCGCCGGTTCACGGTGCAGGTCAACCTGCGGGTGCGCGCGCTCATCTCCGAGATCAACGCGATGCTGAACGAGACCATCCAGGGGATGCCCATCATTCGCGCGTTCAACCGCGAGGCGCGGACCGCGGCCGAGTTCAACGAGATGAATCAGGCCTATTACGAGGGTCAGACGAGGCTTCTGCGCATCAACTCCGTGACAGGCTATAACTTGGCCGGCGTCTTCCGCAATCTGTTCTTCGGGGCCATCATCGCTTGGTTCGGATGGCGCTCGCTCCACCTCGAGCCCATCGTCTCACTCGGCGTGCTGTACGCGTTTGTCGACTATCTCAACCGGTTGTTTCAGCCCATCACTCAAGTCGTCAACCAGCTCGCGACGCTCGAGCAGGCGCGAGCGTCGGCGACGCGCGTCTTCGAGCTTCTCGACGAACCCGGCGTGGAGCCCGAATACGGCACCTTTCCGCGGTTTCGAGGGGAAGTCGAGTTTGATCACGTCTGGTTTTCCTACGACGGCGTCCATCCGGTCCTGCGCGACATCTCGTTCGTGGCGAAACCCGGGCAGACGGTGGCGCTCGTCGGTCACACCGGCTCAGGGAAGAGTTCCATCATGAACCTCCTGTTCCGCTTTTACGATCCCGACCGCGGCACCATTCGCATCGACGGCCAGGACATCCGCGAGATTCCGCCACAGAAGCTTCGGCAGCACATGGCCATCGTGCTCCAGGATCCGTTCCTGTTTACGGGAACCATTGCGTGGAACGTGGGGCTCGGGGACGAGCGCGTGAGCCGCGATCGCATCGAAAAGGCGCTCCGGGACGTGGGGGCGGATCGGCTGTTGCGGCATCTGCCGGGAGGCATCGATGAGCCGGTGCTCGAGGGCGGCAGCACGCTCTCCGCTGGGGAGCGGCAACTGATCTCGTTTGCGCGCGCGCTCGCGTTCGATCCGGCCATCCTCGTCCTCGACGAGGCCACGGCCAATGTCGACAGCGAAACGGAGCGCATCATCCAAGATGCGCTCCAGGTTCTCAAGCGAGGCCGCACCACGTTCATCATCGCGCACCGGCTATCGACCATCCGCGACGCGGACCTCATCTTGGTCCTCGATCAGGGCCAGATTGTCGAACGGGGCACGCACGACGAGCTCATGGCCGCGGGCGGCCGTTATCGACAGATGTACGAGCTGCAGACCAAGGCCCTGGGCGTCACAGGTTGACCACGGCGCGGCCCTGCATTCTGCCCGCGAGAATCTGTTGCAAGGCGCTGTCGAGATCGTCCAGTTGGATGTCGTGGCCGATCTTCCGCAGTGCCTCGTCGTCTGGCTTCCACGGACCTGCAAGACGGCGCCAGATCTCGCGGCGCGTCTCCATGTCGAGCCACACCGAGTCAATGCCGAGAACGGCCGCCTGGCGGCGCAGGAACGGAAACACGCTGGCGGTGAAGTCCGGCCCGCCCGTGTAGCCACTGATGGCGATCACGCCGCCATATTCGAGCCGCTGCAGCAGATGAGGGACGTATTTTCCAGACACCGGATCGATCACGCCCGCGAAGCGGCGCTTCGCATTCAGGTAGGATTCGCCCTCCTGTAGAAGGAGCGCTTCGGGCTTCGTCACTTCATCGGCGCCGAGGGCCTTCAGCCACTCGGCGGCCTCCTCCTTCCGGGACGATGCCACCACGCGGTAACCCGCCTTTTTCGCGATGGCGATCCCGGTCGCGCCGACGCCGCCTGTGGCGCCCGTCACCAGCATCGCGCCCATGGCGGGCGATACACCATTTTGCTCCATGCGGTAGAGCGAGAGAGCCGCCGTGAATCCGGCGGTGCCAAGCACCATGGCATCGCGCAGCGAGAGCCCATCGGGCAATGGCACCACCCACTCGGCCGGGACACGGGCGTATTCGCTGAAGCCACCGAAATGTCCGGTGCCGAGATCGTAGCTCGTGCAGATGACGAGATCGCCAGCGCGGAAGCGCGCATCGCGGGACTCGACGACTTCCCCGGCGAGATCGATGCCGAGCACCATGGGGTAGCGGGTGACGAGGCGGCTCGCGGGCATGGAGCAGATGCCGTCCTTGTAATTGACGCTTGAGTAGCGCACGCGGATCAGCACATCTCCGTACGGCAACTGGTCCATGGACAGTTCGCGGACGCCCGAGCGGAAGCGGTCTCCCTCTTGTTCGACGACGTACGCGCGGAATGTGGTCATACGGGTTCGCTCTCCTTCCTGGACTTCCTCACACTGCATCACGAGGCAGAGGCGTTTTTCGGCGACACGCCGATGTGGTAGAGCAGAAACGCATGAATTTCAGCGGATTCGCGCAGATGTTCCAGTCTGCCGGAGGAACCGAAGTGTCCCGCGCCCATATGGGTCTTCAGCACGAGCGCTTCCTGTCCGGTCTTGGTGGCGCGAAGCTTCGCCACCCACTTCGCGGGCTCCCAGTAGGCCACGCGCGGATCGTTCAGCCCCGTGGTGACGATGAGGTGCGGATACCGCTTGGGTTCCACGTTGTCGTACGGGCTGTACGATTTCATGTAGAAGTAGTACGTCTCATCGCGCGGATCGCCCCATTCGTCCCATTCGAGCGTCGTGAGCGGGATGGTGGGGTCGAGCATCGTCGTGACCACGTCGACAAACGGCACCCCGGCCGAGATGGCGGCAAAGCGGTCCCCGCCCATGTTGGCCACGGCGCCCATCAGCAGCCCGCCCGCAGACCGGCCGTCAGCCGCCAGCTTTTCGGGCGCGGTGTAGCCTTCGCGGATGAGCGCGTCCGCGCAGGCGATGAAATCGGTGAACGTGTTTTTCTTGGCCAGCATCTTGCCGTTTTCGTACCACTGCCGCCCCATCTCCGATCCGCCGCGCACGTGCGCGAAGGCGTAGATCACGCCGCGATCGAGCAGAGGGAGGAGCAAGGTCGGCATGAACATGGGATCCAGGTTGTGCCCGTAAGAACCATATCCGTACAAAATGCACGGCGCGGGACCACCGTTTCGCGCGTCCTTGCGATACACAAGGGAGATGGGCACGTCCGTTCCATCGCCGGCTTTGGCCCACAGGCGCTCCTGGACATACGCCGACGGATCAAACGGCCCGTTGACCGGCTGGCGGTGAAGTTCCTTTCGCGTCCCGGTGACGGGATCGAGCGCGTAAGTGGTGCGGGGCGTGAGGAACGATTCATACTGGATGAGCACCTCGCGCGTGTCGTAACGGCGATTGTTCGACACCGAGACGGTGTAAAGCGGTTCGTCCCAGGCGAGCCGTTCGAGTCTCCCGCCGGCGTACGTCCAGATTTGCGTCAGCCCGCCTTCGCGCCCTTCGATGACGAGCGCCTCCCGGAACGGGTGCACGCCCGTCAGGTACCGGGCCGGATCGTACGGAAAGAGCTCGGCCAAGCGGTGGTCTTCGCACGGCGCAATGGGATGGCGGAACAGGCTGAAGTTCGGGCGCTGAAGATTCGTCAGGACGAGGAATTCGCCTTCCCAGTGTTCGAGTTCGTATTCCACGTTGGCCTGGCGCGGCCGAAACAACGTCCAGGTGCCAAGCGGCTGGTCCGCAGGCAGATAGCGCACCTCCGTCGAGGTCTTCGTGGACGAGGTGAGGAACAGGTATCGGCCGCTCTGCGACTTGGCGAGGGTGAGAATGCATGTCTCGTCGCCCTCTTCGTACAGCAGGACGTCCTCTTCGGCGGGGCGGCCCAGTTGGTGCCGGTACAGACGGTACGGGCGCTGCGCCTCGTCGACCGTGATGTAGAACAGGTATTGTCCGTCGGCGCTCCAGGCCATGCTGCCCTCGATAAACACGTTGTCGATGCGATCCGGCAGCATCTCGCCCGTCTCCAGATCCTTGACGAACAGGGTGTACCGATCCGTCCCGTCGCGGTTTTCCAGGTACGCGAGCCGCTTCTCGTCGGGGCTTGTGGCGAGCACGGTGACGCTCAAATAGCCGTCGCCCGCGAGAGCATTCAGGTCGAGCAGGATCTCCTCCTCGGCGTCCGCCAGGGCGTCGCGGGACGTTGCGCGCTTGCGGGCGTGAATGGGGTACTGCAAGGACTTTTCCATGCGCGTGTAGTAGTAATACTGGTTTCCTTGGACGGGAACCCGCTCTTCGGCGTCCGGAATGCGAGCCACCATGTCCTCGTACAGTTCGTCCGTGAGCGGCTTCAGGCGTTCCATGTACCATCGGTAGTATGTATTCTCGTCTTCGAGATACTGAATTACGTTGGGGTTCTCGCGATCCCGGAGCCAATAGTACGGGTCGATGCGGCGGTCTCCGTGGATCTCGAGCACTTTGGGAATCGCTTTGGCCTTCGGCGCTTCCATGGGGTCACTCCTCTTCAACGTTACTGGCGGTTTCAACGCGATTTCAAGGCTTCACACGTATCATATCATGCGGCGTTTGCTGGCGCCTCTCGCCAGCGCAGAAGGGGGTGGGCGGCGTGCGCAAACTGTTTCCTTATCTGCGGCCGTACCGGCTGCGCATCGTTGTGATTGTCACGTTCATCTTCCTGCAGGTGCTCGGCAACCTCTATCTTCCGACGCTCATGTCCGAGATTGTCGACAATGGGGTGCTCAAGGGCAACCTGCCGTACATCGTCCGGATGGGCGGTTTCATGCTTCTCGTCTCCATCGCCGCTGCGGGCTTTTCCATCACGGCGAGCTACCTGTCTTCGCAGACCGCCGCGAGCTTCGGCAAGCATCTCCGGCGAGATTTGTTCGCCCATGTGCAGACGTTTTCCCTGGAGGAGATCGACCGGTTTTCGACGGCGTCCCTCATCACGCGCACGACAAACGACATTACGCAGGTGCAGCAGCTCGTCAACATGATGTTGCGCATGATGATCATGGCGCCGCTCAATTGCATCGGCGGCGTACTCATGGCGGTCTATACCGACGCCCGGCTGTCCCTGGTGGTCTGGGTGATGTTGCCGGTCCTCGCGGGCGTGATCGTGCTTGTGTTTGGCCGGGCCAGCCGACTCTTTCGCATCATGCAGGGCAAAATCGACGTGCTGAACCGCGTGCTGCGCGAAAACCTGACGGGCATCCGCGTCATCCGCTCGTTTAACCAGGTGGCTCGCGAAGCGGAGCGATTCGATCGCGCCAATGCAGATCTCACGGGCACTACCACGCGGGTGCAGAAGATCATGGCTGCGTTGTCACCGGCGCTCATGCTCGTCATCAACATGGCCGTGATCGCCATCCTGTGGTTTGGAGGCGTGCGCGTGGCGCACGGCCAGATGGAAATCGGTTCGCTCATGGCGTTTATCCAGTACGTGACGCAACTGCTGTTTGCCATCATGATGGTGTCCATGATGTTCTTCATGATCCCGCGCGCGAACGCGTCGGCCAATCGCATTTGGGAGGTTCTTTCGACCGAAACCCAAATTCGAGATCCCGAACGGCCGAAGGCGGAGGCTGTGGCCCCTGGGCTCGTGGAGTTTCGCGGCGTCACGTTTCGATACCCCGGCGCGGAGGCGCCCGCGCTGTCCGACATTTCGTTCATCGCAAGGCCCGGCGAGGTCACGGCCATCATTGGCGGCACGGGATCGGGCAAATCGACGCTGGCCAGCCTGATCCCGCGCTTCTACGACGTGGAGTCCGGAAGCGTGCTCGTCGGCGGCGTCGATGTGCGGGAATGGGACGCGGAAGCGCTGCGCATGCAAATCGGTTACGTGCCGCAGAAGTCCGTCCTGTTCAGCGGCACGATTGCGGACAACATTCGCGTGGGCAAGGCCGACGCGACGGACGAGGAGCTGCGAGAAGCGGCGCGGATCGCACAGGCGCTGGAGTTCATCGAAGCGATGCCAGGCGGCTTTCAGGCGGTGGTGGAGCAAGGTGGGAGGAACCTTTCCGGCGGCCAGAAGCAGCGCCTTTGCATCGCTCGGGCGCTCGTTCGGCGGGCGCCCATCTACATCTTTGACGACAGCTTCTCGGCCCTCGACTTTCGAACCGATGCGCGGCTCCGCCAGGCGCTGCGCGAGGCCGTGAGCGGCGCGACCGTCATCCTCGTGGCTCAGCGTGTGAACACCATTCGCGATGCCGACCAAATCGTGGTGCTGGACGAAGGGCGGATTGCGGGCATTGGCACGCACGAGTCGCTCCTCGCCACATGCCAGGTGTATCGAGAAATTGTGCGATCCCAGCTCGGAGAGGAGGTCACGGCATGAGTCAGGATCGGCGGGAGATGCCGGCCATGCGCCCGGGGATGCCTGTGCAGAAGCCGAAGGACTTCGGCGGCACGGCTCGCAGATTGATGCGCTACCTGCGGCCGCACGCGTGGCGGATCGGGCTGGTGTTCGTTTTGACCGTGCTCGGAACGCTGTTCTCGATCCTGGGCCCGGACGTGATGAAAGGCATCACGAACGATCTCGTCGCGGGCCTCAGGCACACGTGGATGCACAAGCCGGGCCCCGCGTTCGACTGGGCGGATATCGTGCGCGTGCTTGAGGAACTCGCGGGCCTGTACGTGTTGTCAAGCGTGTTCAGCTATCTGCAACAGTACATGATGGCGGGGGTGGCTCAGAAGACGGTGTACGCGCTCCGCAGGGACGTGTACGCGAAGCTTGAGCGCCTGCCGCTCTCGTTCTTCGACGGCCGCCCCATCGGCGACGTGATGAGCCGCTTCGTCAACGACTTCGACAACATCGGCAACACGCTTCAACAGGCGCTGCTCCAGTTCGTGTCGAGCATCGTGACGTTCATCGGCGTGATCGCCGTCATGCTGTCCATCAGCCCGCTGATGACCCTGGTCATGTTTCTGACGTTGCCGCTGTCGTTTTACGTGACGCGGTTTGTGACGAAGCGGTCGCAGGGCTTTTTTGTCGGACAGCAGCGATCGCTGGGCCTGTTGAACGGCCATATCGAGGAGATGTACACGGGTCACGCCATCGTGCGGGCGTTCAACATGGAGCGCCGGGCGATCGCGACGTTTGACCAGCACAACGAGGCGCTATACCAATCCGGGTGGCGGGCCCAGTTCGTGTCTGGCCTGATTTTTCCGCTCAACACGTTCATCGGCAATCTCGGTTACGTGCTGGTGAGCGTGATTGGCGGACTGCTCGTCGCCCGCGGCTCCATCAGCATCGGGGACATCCAGGCGTTCATCCTGTACGCGCGGCAATTTTCGCAGCCCATCACCCAGCTGTCGAGCATCTCGAACATCATTCAGTCCACCATCGCATCCGCGGAGCGCATCTTCGAGCTGTTGGACGAACCCGAAGAGGTGCCGGATCCTGAGCATCCTGTGCGCATTCGGGAACCTCGCGGCGCCGTGAAGTTCCATCACGTCTCGTTCCGCTACAGGGACGATCAGCCGCTGATTGAGGACCTGAATCTCGAGGTCGCCGCGGGCCAGACCGTCGCCATCGTGGGACCGACGGGCGCAGGCAAAACCACGCTCGTCAATCTCCTGATGCGCTTCTACGACGTGCGCGAGGGATCCATCACCATCGACGGCGTGGACATTCGCGACTTGACAAGGGCGGAGCTCCGCAGTTTGTTCGGCATGGTGCTGCAGGACACGTGGTTGTTTCACGGTTCCATCCGCGACAACATCGCCTACGGGCGACCGGGCGCGACGGAGGACGAGATCGTTCGGGCGGCTCGCGCGGCTCGCGCGGATCACTTCATTCGAACACTGCCCGAGGGATACGATACGGTCATCAACGAAGAAGCCTCCAACTTGTCGCAGGGGCAGAAGCAGCTCATCACCATCGCGCGCGCCATTCTGGCCGATCCCGCCATCCTGATCCTCGACGAGGCCACCTCCAGCGTGGATACGCGCACGGAGCTTCTGATCCAGGAAGCGATGCAGCGGCTGATGCGGGGGCGGACGAGCTTCGTGATCGCCCACCGGTTGTCAACCATTCAAAATGCCGACCAGATCCTCGTGATGAACCACGGCCGCGTGATCGAACAGGGCACGCATCGCGAGCTGTTGGAGCGGGGCGGCTTCTACGCGGAGTTGTACCGGAGCCAGTTCGCCGGGTCGAGCGTCGACGAAGCCCTGCGGGAGGCTTCTCAAGGCAAGGCGGAGATGAGTGGTTCAAAGAATGGATGAAAAAGGAAAACAGCGGGCAACCTAGGCTCATCCGACCGTTGTATGAGAGGATGATCCAGCGTGCCCGCTCTTCTCGTTTCCTTGACGATCTTAGGCCACTTGCTGACGAACGGACCCACAGTCTCCGCGTCCGCGCGGCAGGCGGTGTATGGCCCGACCGTGCACACGATTCGCCTCGATACGGCGCATCACGTGGTCACGGTCGATCTCCGGCCCGTCGCGGGGCCTCCCGGGTCCGCCCCGCTTGAGGCGACGGACGGCCGCGGAATCACCCCGCCCACGGCGGGTGAGGCGTACACGGATGGCCGGGCGATCACCGCTCCGGTCTCGCCGCGCGCGTACACGGACGGCCGGGACACGGGCCGCGGAGCGAAGTCCAACCGCGGTTCGCTCGTGCTCTCCGTGCCGCTCGGCTGGGAGCTCGACGTCGAAGGTGTGGACGCAAATCGGTGCGAGGTGCGCACGGCGGACCTCGAAACCGCGGTGTTTCAACCCGTGCCGGGCCACGCGGACGGGCTCCATCGCCGGTTTTTGCTGGGGCATGTCGGCACGTTTCGCCTCGTGATGACGGATTCGGGGCAGGTCGCGAAGGTTCTCGACACGCTGGTCGTGTCGAGTCAGCTTCAGGATCCCGTCATCGGTGCGCCGTGATCGTCCGGCTGGCAAGGGATTGGCGAGCGTCACGCCATCTTTGCGCACAGCATGCCGAAGTACGTCGGGCGCTCGTAGGACAAGACGTGCGGGCGGCGTTCCGCTTTGGGTACGGCGCCCGCCAGAACGAGCGCCTGCCACATGCCATCGGGCCGCGCGTTTTCGATCATGTCGGCCGGGAAGTCCGCCAGGCGTTCCAGGTCTCCGGCCGCGATGAGTTGCTCGACCTCCGCGTCTAGCCTTCCCGCGTCCTCGTGATATCCGTACGGGCCGTCCTCCGCATGCGCGTGTGCCCAATCGCAGCTCGCGATAAGAGCCGCTCGGCGGCGGAGGGCGTCGCAAGCCGTCCGGACGGCTTGCCCAAGGCGGACATGTTCGGTGAACGGGCGGGATCGCGCCGTCTGGATCACCACCACCGGTCGATCCGGCATGAACGCGAGCGGGATCATGCTGCCCCAATCGAGCGGCAGGGTGGAGAGGGGACCGTCTGCCGTGGCGAAGTTGAGCACGGCCAAGGGCAGGTCAGGCGAAGCGGCCTGTGCGATGGCGAGGGCGAGATCGCGATCGACGGTTCGCCTCATGTGCACGCGGTGGCCCTTGTCGGGGCGCTGCATCCGCACCATCAGCGCGGCGGTCTGTTCGTTGAGTTCGCCCTCCATGTAGGCGCTTGCACTGATGGTGAATTGGCCCTCCGCGCGAATGCCGTGCGGCGTGATGATGACGAACACGTCGGGATCGGCCGTGCGCGCCGCCTCGCCGAGGGCTCTGAGGCTGTTTCGGGTTTTCGACATCAGATCCGGATGATCGCCCGCGAGTTCGGGGAGAATGGGCAGTCCATGCGGCGCGATGGCCGCAAACACGATGCTCATGCAATCGCCTCCTGAGGTCAATGTAGTCGAAGTCTCGCTCGAATACCAGATTTGGCTCACGGATGAGAAGTGACTACAATAGAGTCAGAGGAGAGGCAGACGGCCGGGGGCGATGGGGAATGCCGAAAAGCCGCGAACAGGCATTCAACGAGATTGTTCGCAGGGTGCGCAAGGAGTGTTTCGGCAAAGGGCCGGAGCGAATTCACACGGTGTTTGTGGACAACATGGCAATTTCCGTGTTGCAAGGCAATCTGACGCCGACGGAGAAGTTCATCAGCCGCACGCCGGAAGGGGCCGAAATGGTACGCGTGGCGCGCACGAGCATGATTCAGGAACTGTACAAGCGAAAGGTTCCCGAAGGGCTGGAAGAGGTGGCCGGGTCGAAGTTTTTGTACCTGTTTTCCGATTTCAAGGTGGAAGAGGACATGGGCGTCTCGGTTTTCATCTTCGAGCGTCCGATTCCGCGGGATCCCCTGCCCGACGGCGAACCTCGCTTCGGGAAACAAGGAAGTCAAGGCCAAGAATCCGCAGAATGAGTTGTATTCGGTTTCAGATGGAACGTGATATAATGAGAGCGCGTGGCGGGTGCATTCGCGTGAGTGGGCGCGCTACGAACAATTGGCTCGGCGCTTGAATGGTTGGCCTGTAGATGCTGCAGGCGAACACATCGGCACAAGTTGACCGCAGAGCGGCAATTTGTGTCTTTTTTTTGCGCGCACGGCGATGGGGTCATGATGGCTTTTGTCATAGGTATGAAGCGCGCCGTGATGCGCAAGGTAACTTTAGAAACGATGTGACTCGCAAACAGCGCTGAGCAGAAAAGGTGGGAGTTGGATGAGCAACGGGTCTCTGAGTCCTGCGGAGATTGCTCAACTGGCGGTGGAAATCGGAGAAAAGAAGACCAAGGAAGCCTGGTGGAAGCTGTTGATTCTCGGCATTTTGGCGGGCGCCTTCATTGCGCTCGGCTTCTTGGTCGACATCCGCGTGACGGCCAGCTTGCCCGACAGCTTGGCGTCCATCAAGAGCCTGGTTGGCGGCGCGGTGTTCCCCGTCGGGCTGATGCTGGTCGTGATCGCCGGCGGCGAGCTTTTGACGGGCAACATGATGACGGTCCCGATTGCCGTCCACGCCGGACGCGCGAGCCTCGGCGGCCTGGTCTACAACTGGTTCTGGGTGCTCGTCGGGAATCTCTTGGGATCACTCTTTGTGGCGGGCGCGTTCGGCGTGGGAGCACACCTGCTGACGGCCGATCCGTTCAAGGCGACGGTGATTGCCATCGCGACGGCCAAGGCCAAGCTCGCGTTCGGCCCGACCATTTTGTCCGCCATCGGCTGTAACTGGCTGGTGTGCCTCGCGGTCTGGATGGCGTACGGAGCCAAGGACATTGTGAGCAAGATCTTCGCCATCTGGTTCCCGATTATGGCGTTCGTGGCCATCGGGTTCCAGCACGTCGTCGCGAATATGTTCGTGTTGCCAGCCGGGCTCTGGGTGGGCGCGGACTATTCCTGGAGCAAGATCATCGAGGAGTGGTGTGGCGCCTTCATCGGCAACGCCATCGGCGGATGGATCTTCACGGCGCTTGCCTACTACCTCGTGTACTTGACGAAGTCTCGCCGGGAGGCTTGAGGCGTCCACTCCACCGACCCGCCCGCCATCGGCCGCGCCCTCGCCGTGGGGCGCGGCGCGTGTACGCGGCCGTCTGTCTCCTCTCGCGCGCAAACTGTAAGACAAGGGGGATGTCGGCATGATCGATATCAGGACCGAAGCTCAGGCCGAGGCCCGGACCGTTGAGCTCGAGATCGACGGCAAGGAGGTCGCCGTGGAAAGCGGCGCGTCGGTGCTCGACGCCATTCTGTCCACGGGGCAGGACCATCCGCACGTGTGTTATCATCCGGCGCTCGGCCCCATTGAGACATGCGATACCTGCATTGTCGAGATCGATGGCAAACTCGTGCGCGCTTGTTCCACGCCGGCGCAGGCAGGCATGGTGGTCCGCACCAAATCGGTCGCCGCGCGGTATGCGCGTAAAGAGGCGATGGACCGCATTCTGAAGAACCACGAGCTGTACTGCACGGTGTGTGACAACAACAACGGCAACTGCGTGTTGCACAACACCGTCATGCAGATGGGCGTCGAGCACCAGGCGTACCCGTTCACGCCGAAGCCGTACGAAGTCGACATGTCGAACCCGTTTTACCGCTACGATCCGCAGCAATGCATTCTCTGCGGGCGATGTGTAGAGGCGTGCCAGAACCTTCAGGTCAGCGAAGTGCTGTCGATCGCATGGGATCGCGAGGTTCCGCGCGTCATCTGGGACGACGACGTGCCCATCAACGAATCATCGTGCGTTTCATGCGGTCACTGCGTGACCGTCTGCCCGACCAACGCGCTGATGGAAAAGTCCATGCTTGGCGAGGCGGGATTTCTGACTTCCATTGAGAAGCCGACGCTTGACAAAATGATCGACCTCACCAAGAAGGTGGAACCGGGCTACTCGTCCATCTTCGTGATCTCCGAGATCGAGCACGAGATGCGGGAGGCTCGCATCCGCAAGACGAAGACGGTCTGCACGTACTGTGGCGTGGGCTGCGCCTTTGACGTGTGGACGAAGGATCGGCACATTCTGAAGGTCGAACCACAGATGGAATCACCTGTAAATCAGATCTCCACGTGCGTCAAGGGCAAGTTTGGCTGGGATTTTGTGAACAGCCCCGATCGCCTGACGAAGCCGCTGGTGCGCAAGGGCGACCGGTTCGTGGAAGTGAGTTGGGACGAGGCACTGGACGTGATCGAGCGGCGTATCAAGGAGATTCAGGCCAAGTACGGCTATGATGCCGTGGCGTTCATCTCTTCGTCCAAGACGACAAACGAAGAGAACTATTTGATGCAGAAGCTGGCGCGCGCTGTGATGCACACGAATAACATCGACAACTGCTCGCGTTACTGCCAGTCCCCGGCCACCGAAGCGCTGAGGCGCACCATGGGTCTCGGCGGCGACACCGGCTCCATTCGCGACCTCGAGCTGGCCGATCTCGTCATCATCGTGGGCGCGAATCCCGCCGAAGCGCATCCTGTGCTCTCGACGCGCCTGCGCCGGGCACAGAAGAAGCGCGGGCAGAAGCACATCGTGGCGGACGTCCGGCGCAACATCATGGCGGAGCGCGCGAATCTGTTCATCCAGCCCCGCCAGGGTACGGATCTCATCTGGTTGTCCGCGGTGACCAAGTACATCATCGATCAAGGTCGTCATGACGAGGCGTTCCTGCGCGAGCGCGTGAACGGATTTGACGAATATGTCCGGTCGCTCGAGAAGTTTACGCTGGACTATGCGAGCGAGATGTGCGGCCTGCGCAAGGAAGATCTCATCCGCGTCGCCGAGATGATCATGGAAGCCGAGCGCGTTGCGATCTGTTGGGCCATGGGTGTCACGCAGCATCGCGGAGGCAGCGACACGTCGACCGCCATCTGCAACTTGCTTCTCGTCACGGGCAACGTCGCTCGCCCAGGCACCGGCGCGTATCCGCTTCGCGGCCACAACAACGTGCAGGGCGCGGGCGACATGGGCTGTGCACCTCCGTTCCTTCCGGGTTACGAGCGCGTGGACAACGACGAGCAGCGCCGCAAATGGGAGCGGTTGTGGGGTGTCGAACTTCCGACCACGCCGGGGCTCAACAACCATCAGATGGTCGACGCCATCCACGAGGGGCGTCTCAAGGCCATGTATCTGTGCGGCGAAGACATGGCGGTCGTGGATTCGAACGCGAACTACGTCGAGGACGCCTTCCGCAAGCTCGAATTCTTCGTGGTCCAGGACGTGTTTCTGTCGAAGACCGCGCAGTTCGCGGACGTGGTTCTTCCGGCATGTCCGAGCCTCGAAAAGGAGGGTACGTTCACCAATACGGAGCGGCGCATCCAGCGCCTGTATCGGGTACTTGAGCCGTTGGGCGACTCGAAGCCGGATTGGGAGATCATTCAAATGGTCGCCAACCGGTTTGGAGCCAATTGGAACTATTCGTCACCGCGCGAGATTTTCGAGGAGATGGCCAGCGCGGCCGATCTGTTCCGCGGCGCGTCGTACGACCGCCTGGAGGGCTATCAGAGCCTGCAGTGGCCCGTGCGTCCCGACGGCACCGACACGCCGCTCCTCTACACCGACGGGTTTGCATTCCCGGACCAAAAGGCGCGTCTGTATCCGGTGGATTGGACGCCGCCCATCGAAGTCGGCGAGGAGTACGATCTCGAACTGAACAACGGGCGACTGCTCGAGCATTTCCACGAGGGCAACATGACGAGCCGCGTGCCCGGAATCCACGAGAAGGTTCCGGAGACGTTTGTCGAAATTGCGCCCGAGCTCGCCAAGGAACGCGGCATCCAGGACGGTGCTTTGGTGCGCCTCATCTCGCCGTATGGCAGCATCAAGGTGCGCGTGGCCGTGACCGATCGCGTCTCGGGCAAGCGCATCTACGTCCCGCTCCTGTCGCACAGGGATGAGGAGGCGGTCAATCGCCTGACGTCCAGCGATCACGACACTGCGACTTACACACCCGCATATAAGGAGATGCGCGTGCGCATGGAAGTCATTCAGACGTGCGGCGAGCCGCCCGTCAAGCGCGGCAACTTCCGCCTTGGCAAGCCGAATCCGCAGCCCGGCGTGAACGTGGAGAAGAAGTGGGCTCGCCCGGATTATGTACCGTTGGTGACCGAGGGCGCGCGGGTCAGGGAGGGATGATCGTTGGCTGAACCCATCCGCATCATCGAGCGCCGGGAGGAGACGCCCGAGGAGCGGCGGCAGCGCGCCCTCGAGCGTCTGACCGACGCCGTGATTCAAGAAGAACAGGCCGCGGAACGCCTGATTCACCTTGTCGCGTTGGCCGAAGAAAAGGGTCTGCTGCCGATGCTGACGGCGCTTCTCGAACGAGGGGACCGCGTGTTGGCGCACCTCGTGGATCTCCTCGCGCGAGAGGAGTACGCGTCCGCGCTTCAAAACGCCATCGGACTGGCGCAGGCATTGGGAAAGTTCGATCCCGACATGCTGATGAAGCTCGTCGACAGCGCTTCAGCGGGGTTGGGCAAGGCGAAACAGGAGGCACAGAAGGACGACAAGCCGCTCGGCCTTTTCGAGCTGCTTGCGTTGCTTAAGGATCCAAATGTATCTTATGCGATTCGATTCATGTTGCGTTTTCTGTCGGGCATGGGACAAATGCTGCGATCTGAGCCATCGTCCGAGGTGTGACTGCACAATTTCTCGGGAAATGTCGAATGGAACAGAGGCCGCGGGCTTTCGCGGCCTTTGTGCTTAAATCTCGAGCCACTGCCGATATTTTTTGAGAACGGTTACCGGTCCTCCTAAATGCATCAGATATTTCAGTTTGGAACCATCTTTGAGAACCAGTGCGGTCGCGCCTGTGGCGTGGTGCCTGCCGATCTCCGCGACGCCGAATCTCGGACCGAGCGACGCGACCATGCCGTGATCGCGATATTGAAAAGGAAGGGGTGAGTGGCGGTTCGCCAATCGAACCAGATTGGCGCCGAGATGGTGTCCCATCTGTTCGGCCACCTGGCCGGTCGGGGGCAGGACACGGCCCTCGGCATCGGTGAAACGCGCGCAGTCGCCGATGACGTACACGTCCGGGAAGCCTTTGGCCGCGAGAAATTCGTCGACATCCACCCGGTTGCGCGCGTCGACCGAAAGCCCCGCCTCTTTCAGAAAGGCGGGCGCTTCGACACCTCCCGTCCACACCAGGGTGCCGGCTTCGATTCTTCGCCCGGAGGCGAGCACGTAAGCCCGCGGCTCCGCGCCCGCGACGCGCTCATTGAGAATCAGTTCCACGCCGCGCTCGATGAGCTTTTGTTCCGCGATGGCTCGGAGTTGGTGGTCGACGTCAGGTAGAATTTCGGAGTGCGCGTGAATCAGTCCGAGGTACAAGTCCTTGAGAGAAAGCCCTTTCTCGTGCAGTCGCTTGGGCAGCCAGTCCGCCCATTCGCCCATCAGCTCAACGCCGGTCAGTCCTCCGCCCGCGATCAGGACGCGCAGGTGCACCGGATCGCCGGATTGCTCGTAAAGCTCCAGTTCGCGTTCGAGATGGTGGTGCAGCTCCATGGCAGAGCGCAGCGAGTCCAGCCGGAACGTGTAATCCGCGATGCCAGGCAGGCCAAACGTGGAGGTGCGGCTGCCCAACGCGATGATCAGCGATTCATACCCCACGGGACCTCGATGGGTTTCCACAAGCTTGTCCGACAGCCGGAGTCCCTTCACCTCTGCGACGAGGACCCGGCTCGTCTGGTTGCGAAAGAGGTCTTCCAGCGACAACGCGTACGTGTGTGGATCGTGCCGCGCGCCAGCCACCTCGTGCAACAGGGTCTTGAACGTGTGATAAGGTTCGCGATTGACGAGGGTAAAGGGGATACCATGCCGATCCAGTTCTAGGGCCGCGGCGAGACCCGCGTATCCAGCTCCCAGAATCACGATACCATTCATGCGCTCTCTCCTCTCGTTCTGATGATACACGATTGGAGAGGCAGAGCGCAGCGAAGTTCGGCGCAAAGGTGGCGCCCCGGAAAAGGGGCGAGCCGCGACTGACGCGCGGCTCACGCAGCCATGGCGTTCAGTTGGCATAGGCGCCGTAGGGAACGAGAAGAATGAACAGCACGAAGATGATGAGAAACACGACAGCCCAGCGGGTGTAGCCACCGAAGACACCGTACATCGTCTCAACACCTCCTCGTCATTCGATGGTTCACTCTATGTACGCAGTGACGCGGATGGGTGGACGGATGCCCCAAGCAAAGGCGTATAATGAACAAGCAAGGATATCTTTGGAGGAGGTCGGATCGTTGTGGCGTTGACCTTCATGCAGATGGTTCAAAAGGCAAAGGAAAACGTGCCGGGATTGAGTGCAGCAGAGGCGAAGAAGCGCATTGAGGAGGATCCGAACACGCTCGTGATCGACGTGCAGGACGCGGCGGATGCAGGCGCATGCGGGCTCATCCCTTCGAGTGTCAACATCTCGCTCGGCATGCTTCCGATTCGAGCAGACCTTGAACTTCCAAAAGAGCTGCGGGATGAGCGCCTGGCGGATCGCAACCGGCCCATCATCACGACTTGTGGAGCGGGTGGACAAGCGGCGCTTGCGGCGTACGTCCTCAAACTGATGGGCTTTACGAACGTCGCCTACATTGAAGGCGGGACGGCCGCTTGGAAACAAGCCGGTTACGAGGTCGTGCACTGAGTTCACGGCGAAGACCAAAAGCGCCCCCACGGGGCGCTTTTTTCACGGTCAAGGCGCTCCACATGACGTGAGCACTCACCGAAGGGCCATCGCTAGGAAACGAGGACGGAGGCGAGACGCCTCCTTTGTCCTCGGTTCAGAACGTGTCGGGATCGGGGCCGAAACGATGGTTGCGGTTGAGCGCATGGATGCGCTGCATGTCCTCGTCAGACAACGAAAAGTCGAACAGCGCCGCGTTCTCGAAAATGCGCTCCCTCCGCACCGATTTTGGGATGGTGACCACTTCGTTTTGCAGATCCCACCGCAGAACGATCTGCGCGGGCGTCTTGTTGTACTTCTGGGCGAGTTCCTGAAGAACCGGAAGATCGAGATTACCGCGCATGATGGGACTCCAAGCTTCCAACTGAATCTGATGCTCACGACAAAACTGCCTGAGCGGTTCCTGCGTCAACAGAGGGTGATATTCGACCTGATTGACTGCCGGTACCACGTTTCCGTGTGCGAGGATGTCCTCCAGGTGATGGATTTGGAAGTTGCTTACGCCAATGGCCCTTGCGAGCTTTTCGTCGTAGATGCGCTCGAGTGCACGCCATGTGTCCCTGTACTTGCCGCTGACGGGCCAGTGGACGAGATACAAGTCCACGTAGTCGAAGCCCAAGCGCTTCAAGCTAGCTTCAAAAGCGCGAAGGGTTTCGTCGTAACCCTGGTCCGTATTCCATACCTTGGTGGTGACAAAGACTTCGCTGCGCGGCAAACCGGATTCCCGAACGGCTTTGCCCACGCTTTCCTCGTTGGCGTAGAAGGCCGCAGTGTCGATGTGGCGATAGCCAGCCTCGAAAGCGAAGCGAATGGCTTGTTCGACTTCTTCACCGGCCTGGGCCTTGTAGACGCCAAGTCCGAGCCAGGGCATCTTCACTCCGTTGTTCAATGTCACGGTGTCCTGAACGTGTTGTGCGACCATGGAAACCCTCCTCCGTTGGGCTGCCTCGAGACTGCCAATCCCCATTATATCGAAAGCAATTGGAGAAGCGGTGACCGCCCATGGGCGAAGGCCATAGAATGCTCCAACACGCATCAGCTTGGAGGTAGGAACATGGCCTTGACCGCTTCGCATGGGTTGTATCTCGCCGTGGTCGTGTTGGTGATCGTCTTCATGGCGTTACGCCGAGGCATTATCCCCATTTGCGTCCTCGGAACCTTTGTCATTGGCTGTGTGTACACTCACAGCTGGATCAAGGGCATGCAGGTGATCTACAACGCAAATCTGGCGAGCGCGGAAAACCTGCTCGGGATCATGGTGATCATTGGCCTCATGGTGGCGTTGCTCCGCCTCATGGAGCGAATCGGCGCCGACAGGCTGATCCTGCGCCCGTTCCGACACGCCGTCCAGAGCCCCGGCGTTGCGTTTTGGGGGCTTGGCCTCGTCAAGGGAGTGGTTTCACTCTTCGTATGGCCGACGCCAGCGACCATGATGGTCGCTCCGCTCATGACGCCGATTGCGCTGCGGGCGGGTCTACCGTTGCTTGGAGCCGCCATGACCATGAACTTGTTCGGCCATGGCATCGCGCTGTCGGGCGATTTTGTGATTCAAGGCGCCCCGAAACTGACGAGTTCGGGCGCAGGCGTTTCGGTCTCAAGTGTCCTCATGGCCAGCATTCCGCTTGTTCTTACGACGGGCGCCGTGAGCACAGGCCTTGGCTATCTCCTGTTGCGTCGAGACATGGCGAAAGGAAAACTCGTCGCGGAAATTCCCACATCGACTGTGGAAAAGACTCGGTTCAGCTTTGCCGCATGGCTCGCGGCCGTGCTCGTTCCCCTGTCGTTCCTGTCCACCATCCTGGCGACCGTTCTGATTCCCTTGCGCGGCGGAGATGCCACCGCGCTGATAGGAGGCGTGGCCTTTCTGTTGCTCATCCTCGTCTCGTTTGCCGAGTACCGACGCACCGCAGCGGCCGAGGTGATGTCGTGCCTTCAGGAAGGACTGGTCTTTTCCGTCCGCGTCTTTGCACCGGTGATCCCTATTGCGGGCTTTTTCCTCATGGGATCTCCGGAGATTGCGCCGCAGATTCTCGGCCCCGGTGCGCCAGGCTTCCTGTTCGATCTCGGCCGCGCTCTGGCCGAACACGTTCCGCTGTCCGTGGCTCCCGTCGCCGTGATCATCGTGTTGGTGGGCGTCATCGCAGGGCTCGATGGATCCGGTTTTTCCGGGCTGGTGTTGGTGGGCACCCTTGCTCAGGCCCTCGGACAGCCCATCGGCGCGAACGTCGCCATGCTTGCGGCCCTGGGCCAGATGGGATCCGTGTGGAGCGGGGGAGGGACCTTGGTTCCTTGGGGGGTTCTGGATATCGCCGGCGTCACGGGATGCAATCCCGAGGCCCTGACCCGGCGCAACTTCTTGCCGGTGATCTGCGGACTGGCCGCGGCGACCGGTGTGGCGATTGCACTCGCTTGACGGTAGCCCGGGGCGTGGACGGTTCGTCTCTCCATTCTCGCACTGCGTCGATTGCCATCTGGACATTTCCCAAGATTCCGTTCATAGTGAAACATAGCATCCCTTCGACGGGTGAGATAGAGATTGAAGGAGTGGCGAGGAGATGAACCCATGAGTTACGTCTATTTGCTCGATACCACGCTGCGGGACGGCACCCAGGGAGAGGGGATCAGCCTCACCGTCGCCGACAAAATCAAAATCGCCGAAAAATTGGACGATCTCGGCGTCGCCTATATCGAAGGCGGCTTTCCGGGGGCGAATCCGAAAGATGAAGAATTTTTCCGCGTCGCACAATCGCTTCGGTTGAAGCACGCGAAGCTCACCGCATTCGGTTCGACGCGCCGCCCGGGAGTTCGAGTCGAGGACGACGCGGGCGTGCGGGCGCTGTTGGAGGCATCGACGCCTGCCGTCGCGATCGTCGGAAAAGCATGGGATTTCCACGTGACGGACGCCCTTCGGATCGATCTCGACGAGAATCTCGCGATGATTTCCGATACTGTGCAGTACTTGAAACGCCACGGGCGCGAGGTGATTTTTGACGCAGAACACTTCTTTGACGGCTTCAAGCGAAATCGCTCGTACGCGCTGGCGACCGTCCGGGCGGCCTGGGAGGCTGGTGTGGACTGGGTGGCGCTCTGCGACACGAATGGAGGCAGCATGCCTCATGAGATCCGCGACATCGTCGCGCAGGTGATTCAGGAGGTGCCGGTACAAGTCGGCATCCACACGCATAACGACTGCGAACTGGCCGTTGCGAACAGCCTCGCGGCGGTCCAGGCCGGGGCGCGCATGGTGCACGGGACCATCAATGGCATTGGCGAACGTTGCGGGAACGCCAACCTGGCGTCCATCATTCCGAATCTGGAGTTGAAACTGGGATACCGCTGTCTCCCATCGCCCGACCATCTGCGCCAGCTGACACCGGTGGCGCGGTTCGTCGGTGAAGTCTGCAATCTCGTGGCCCATAGCTACCAGCCTTTCGTCGGCCACAGCGCGTTCGCCCACAAGGGCGGTATCCACGTGAGCGCCATTCAGCGCAATCCCGAGACCTACGAGCACATCCCGCCCGAACTGGTGGGCAACGAGCGCCGCGTGCTTCTCTCCGAGTTGTCCGGGGTGTCAAACGTCCTGGCCCAGGCGGAGGCCTTCGGCATTCCGACGGAAGGGCGAGAGGCAGAGCTCCGGCGTCTGCTCGAGCGTATCAAGCAGATGGAGCACGTGGGCTATCAGTTTGAAGGGGCGGAAGCGTCCCAAGAACTTCTGTTCAGGCGGGTCTTGAACGATTTCACGCCGCCCTTCAACGTTCTCTCGGTCCGCGTGGACACCGATGTGCAACGGCAAGGGGAGGCGACGTCTCAGGCCATCATCAAATTGGAGGTCGACGGAGAAATCGTGCACACCGTGTCGGAAGGCAATGGGCCGGTCAACGCGCTCGACGCGGTGTTGCGGAAGGCGCTCGCGCCGCATCGCCCTGAGATCCGGCGCATGCATCTGACCGACTACAAGGTGCGCGTCCTGGACGAAAAAGACGCCACGGCGGCGCGGGTACGCGTGTTGATCGAATCGACGGACGGCGATCACGTCTGGCGCACGGTGGGCGTGTCGGAAAATGTGATCGCGGCGAGCTGGGAAGCGCTCGTGGACAGCATCCAGTACTATCTGGCGCTCGTGGTGCCGAGCCGCACGCTCGTCGAAGCTTGAAACACATGCGGATCAGAGCGAGAATGGAAGGCGATGAGCGACATATGTGCGGAGCGCCGGGCCTAAGCCCCCGGCGCTCCGCCATGAACGAGGGTGTTGCCAGTGGAAAGATCACAGGCTGAGCTCGCGCTGGACCGCCTGGGACGCCCGGTCTCGTGGAGAAGGACGCTCTGGACGATGTGCGCTGTGCAAGCCATCATGATGATGGCATTTTCGAGCATGAACCCGTTTTTGGCGCTTTTCATCGGACAACTCGGCGTCCGCAATCCGCATGCCGTCGACCTCTGGGCGGGTGTCGTTGCGAGCGCCAATTTTCTGATGTCGGCCATCATGTCGCCGATATGGGGATCGGTCGCGGACAGGCGCGGCAAAAAGCTGATGGTGATGCGGACCACCTTGGCCATCGCCATCGCCACCAGTCTCATGGGGTTGTCGCGCAACGTGTACGAACTCCTGTTCATTCGCATGCTGCAAGGGGCATTCAGTGGATTTTCGGCCTCGGCGAACGCGCTCGTGGCCAGCACCATCCCGGAAGAGAGGCTCGGCTTCGCGCTCGGATGGCTTTCGACCTTTGCGATGGTCGGGAGTCTCGTCGGTCCCTTGCTCGGCGGGGTGTTGGTCGACGCGTTTCACCACAACTATCGCATCGTGTTTTATCTCACGGCAGCGTTCGCCACGACCGCTTTCGTATTGACGTGGCTGATGATTCGAGAACCGAAAACATCGCTCCGCGAATCGAATGGCGGGCATCGCCGCATGGGGCTCATCGGACAGTTCAAGGCGTTGCGCGAACTCCGAACCGTACAAGTGATGTTTTTCGTCCTTTTCGCGGCCCAGTTCTCGGTCATGAGCGTCCAGCCGGTGCTGCCGCTCTACATCCGCGAGCTCGTCGGACGGGATTCGCAGCTTCTCGGCGCACTCGGCACGCTCTCAGGCGCCTGCTTCGCCGTGACCGGGATTGCGGACCTCATCTTCTCCCCGTTTCTCGGCAAACGAAGCGATCGCATCGGTTACCGCAAGGTGCTGTCCATTGCTCTCATCGGCGCCGCACTCTGCTACATTCCGCAGGCGCTGGCGCCAAACGTGTGGGTATTCATGCTCGGCAGATTCCTGCTCGGTGCGTTCATCGGGGGCATCCTGCCCACGGCGAATGCGCTCGTCGGCCGCATGACGCCCAAGGAAATGCGAGGGCGCGTGTACGGGCTCACGGCGAGTTCGACGTTCCTCGGCAGCTTCGCCGGGCCGCTGATTGGAGGCGCCGTGTCCGCAGGGTTCGGCATTCGCGTCATGCTGTCTGCGGTCATCTTCCTCTATCTCGCAAATTTTGTGTGGGTTCGCTGGCGGGTGCCGGAGTGGCGAGACGGCGACGAGGCGCATTCAGGCGCATAGGGGTATGCCCTTTCGGGCAGTCTGGAAGAGGAAATGAATGGGGATGTCTCAACGGGGGAACGTCGCTTGAGGGAGGTTACCGATGGGCCGAACGAACGACCGTCCCGAGTCTCTTCGACTGCCGCTCGATGCGGAGTCGCGCCGGCAACTCGAGCAATCGTACGAGCAAGAAAGCCCCTTTGAGCTGCGCAACGAGCTATTGGCGCTCGCATCGCGGCACGATCGCAAGCGCGCCCGGGTGATGCTGGATGCCGGGCGCGGCAATCCCAACTGGATTGCGGCCGCACCGCGGGACGCCTTTTTATTTCTGAGTCGGTTCGCCTTGGAAGAGGCACGCCGCGTTTGGCGGGATGGCGATCTCGCCGGCATGCCGCACCCAGACGGGATCGCCACCCGCTTCGAATCCTTTGTCCGCGATCACCCCGACGAAGCCGGTTGTCGCGCGCTCCTCGAATGCCTTGAGGAGGCTGTCGCGCGGGGCATAAATCGCGAAGGGATCCTGTACGAATTCGTCGACGGTGCCATCGGCGACAACTATCCGACGCCCGACCGAATCCTGCCCTTTGTGGAGCGGGTCATGGCCCACTATCTCAGCGAGGAAATCTGCGGGTCCCGCGTCGATCCGGCCCACTGGCAGCTGTTTGCGACCGAGGGCGCAACGGCCGCCATGTGTTACGTCTTCGATTCGCTTGCGGCGAATGAACTCCTTTCCCCGGGCGCGAAGATTGCGGTCATGGTGCCCATCTTTCCTCCTTACGTGGAGATCCCGGCGCTCGATCGGTATCGGTTTGACGTCGTGGAAATCCGGGCGTCTGCGGGCGGCGAATCGCCGGAGTCCGCGTGGCAGTATCCTGCCGAGGAATTGCGCAAGCTCGCCGATCCGTCCGTGCAGGCGCTGTTTCTCGTCCATCCGTCGAATCCGCCGTCCGTCGCGATGACCGAGCAGACGCTTCAAACGTTGGCCGATCTCGTCCGTCGCCATCATCCCGATCTGATGATCATCACCGACGACGTGTATGGGACCTTCGTGGAAGGGTTTCGCTCGCTGGCGGCTGTGTTGCCGAAAAACACGCTGCTCGTGTACTCGCTGTCGAAGCACTTCGGCGTCACGGGCTGGCGGCTCGGCGTCATCGCTCTTCATCGCGAGAACGTGTTTGACAGGCGCCTGCAATCGATGAACCGCGAGGCGCGCGACCGTATCGGCGACCGTTATCGGATTCTCTCTCGTCAGCCGGATCGGCTGCGTTTCATCGACCGGTTGGTGGCGGACAGCCGGCAGGTCGCGCTCAACCACACCGCGGGCTTGTCCACGCCGCAACAGGTGCAGATGGCGCTTTTCGCGCTCTATGCCATGACTCCGCGCGGACAGCGCTACAAGCATCAGGTGCGGGCTATCTGCCAAAGGCGGATGGCGAGGCTGTATCGGGCGCTAGGGATGGACATGCCCAACATTCCGCTTTGGGCCGAGTATTACACCGAGATCGATCTCGTCGCATTGGCGCGGCGGCGGCACGGGGAGGCGTTTGCGGCGCACCTCCAGTCCGAGTACGAACCGGTCGACGTGCTCTTTCGCCTCGCTGAGTCATCGGGTATCGTGTTGTTGAACGGAGGTGGATTTCGTGCGCCCGCTTGGTCCGTGCGGGTGTCGCTCGCGAATCTGCCCGACGACGCGTACGACGTGATTGGGCGGGAGCTTATCGCGGCCATCGACGCGTACGCGAAGAGGTGGACGAGGAACGGACACAGGAACTGATGCTTCACTCGCGGCTCCCCGCGAGGACGGTGGATTTGTGCCGCAACACGAAACAAATTTTTTGAGCTAAACTCTTGCGATTAGGGTCGTCTAACTTGTAGAATACCTCCTAGAATGTTGACTCCGATAGTCAAGTATGCGGCGCCGCACATCTAGGAGGATGTTGGAAATGTCCATCGCGTTTCAGAAGATTGGTTGGAAGAGAGCCGTCGTGTGGGCCTGCGCTGCGGCCGTGATCGCCGCGTTGGTCTGGCAAGGTGTGACCGCTGGCGGCAACCCGGACCCGACGAGTCATAACATCGGGCGGGGCGCGGCCATCGTCGATACCGGGATCCTCGTCTTCCGCGAGGGGCTCGAGACGATTCTCGTATTGAGCGCCATTACGGCCAGCCTGATGCGCACGGGCCAGGGCTACTGGCGGCCCATCTCGGCCGGCGCAGGTCTCGCTTTCGCCGCGACGCTTTTGACTTGGTTTGTCGTGGTGGGCATCATCGCGCTCGTCGGACAGACGGCGCCGGAATTGTCCATTCAGGCGGCAACAGGGCTGTTGGCCATCATCGTGCTGCTCATCGTCATGAACTGGTTTTTCCATCGCATCTACTGGACCGGCTGGATCAGCTTTCACAACCGCAAAAAGAAGGAAATCATCGATCAGGCCGAACGCGGGTCGCAGGCCAAGTCGCTGGCCTATCGCGGGCTTGTCATCTTGGGATTCACCTCGGTGTACCGGGAAGGCTTCGAAGTGGTCTTGTTCCTGCAGAACACGCGCATGCAACTCGGGTCCGGCGTGGTGGTCGTCGGCGCGAGCATCGGCTTGGCTCTCACCCTGATGGTGGCCGTGCTCACGTTCTTTGCGCACAGAAAGCTGCCCTACAAGCGCATGCTGGTGCTGACGGGCGTGATGCTGGGCGTGGTGCTGCTCGTGATGGTGGGCGAGCAGGTTCAGGAGATGCAGCAGGCGGGCTGGCTGCCGTCCACGCCGCTCAACCTCGGATTGCCGGACTGGGCGGGACTCTGGTTCTCCTTGTTCAACAACCTCCAGAGCGTCGTCGCACAGGCCATCGCGGCCGTCATCGTGCTTGGTTCCTACTTTGGCGCGCAGTACGTCCGCGTGTGGCGTCCGCGCCGGGAGGCTGCCCGCGGGGCGCATGCGCTGTCCGACTAAGGTTCTCACGCGCTTTCGAATCTGCGAAGCGAGCACTCACGCAACGCGTGGGTGCTTTTTGATGCCCTCTTTTGCGATCACGCCCGAACTCGCTCCGTATGTTACCATGAAAACAGAGAGAGCTAGGAGGGAGAGGCATGGCCATTCGTTTCGCGTTTTTTGACATCGACGGCACGCTCATCGACGAGCGGCGAGAGCTTTCTCCGCGCGTCGAGGAGGCCATCGCGGCGCTCAGACAGCGAGAAATCGAGACCGCCATCGCCACCGGCCGCGCACCCGATCAACTCCGGCCCATCGCTGAGCGGCTCGGTTTCGAATCTTACGTGTGTTGCAATGGCTCCCTGGCGGTTTATCGCGGTGAGAAGGTCCTGACGACGGCGGTGCCGCGCGACGTCATTGCATCATTCATCGAGCGCGCCGAATTCTACGGTTACCCGGTCGTCGTGGCGGGCGCCGACGCTTGCTACGCCAATCAGCCTCATCGTCCCGAAATCCGCGAGGCGTACCGGTTTCTCGGATTGTCCACTGAACCGGTCTACGATCCCGCCGCCTGGACCCGAGAGGACGTGTACCAACTCTATCTCTTCTGCAAACCGGGAGAAGAAAAACCGTTCGTGGAAGGCTACCGCGATTCCCTGCGCTTCATCCGCCCTCACCGCTTCTACTTGGACGTGTTTCCCGCTGGCGTTTCCAAGGCGAAGGGTGTCGAGGCCATGCTGAACCGCGCCGGTTGCAGCCGCGAGGAGGCGCTGGCGTTTGGGGACAGCGAGAACGACGTCGAGATGTTGGCCTATGTCGGCATCGGGGTCGCGATGGGCAACGCGTCGGAGGCAGCCAAGCGCGCGGCGCGCCAGGTGACGGCGCCGGTCGACGAAGGCGGCATTTTCGCCGCGCTCGTCGATCTCGGCTTGATCGAGGGACAGCCCGTGGCGTGATCGCCCGACGCAGACGTCAGTGCTCGACGACGACGATGGCTGTGGCAAGCGCCCGCTTGGGCGGCGTGAGGTATCGCCCCGCGTACCACAGCCCTGTCGACGATCCGCCGTCGAGGTTCATGGCGTCCCAAAGTCCCAGCGCCTTCGCGATGGAGGCTTCCTGCCACACATTGGCCTTGTGAATCGTCAAAAAGACGAGGTGTCCCGCGCGGTCGATGCCGACGACCGACCGCTCTTCTTTCATCCCCCGGTCATGTATGGATACGGGGCGCTCGGCACATCTTGAGCCGAAAGGGGCGTGATGAGCGTGAAAGCGAAGCGCTTCGGCGCGTGGGGTATCGCCTTGGCCGCATCGCTCTGCCTCGCCGCGGGATGTGGGAGCGCCGGGAATCAGGGCGCAAACCACACGTCGACACCGGTCCACGGTCACGCACCGGCGCCTGCGGGGTCGTCTGTACAAAATCACCATATCCTGGTTTACCCTCTGCCGCGCGGCGTGAGAAGCACGGCGGATCTGTACAACTGGCTTCTTGACCGGCAGCTCGCGGAGATGGATAACCCTTCGCAGGGCGAGATTTGTTTGGACAGCGCCTGCAAGGTGGCGGCCACCGTGTTTTCTGGACCGGCCAAGGCACGGGCCGGATCACCTCTCGCGCTGGTGGCCTTTCAACCTAACTCGAGGTGGTACGTTCTCGTGGGGCCTCTGCCGCAGTCCGGCGATCCGCCGCGCCAAGCGCGGGCGTTCTACGCGGGCCTGCACAGCTACCCCAGGGCGCAAGGGGTTTGCGTCGTCCTGTCCAACGAAGTGGATTGGTATTGGATCGAGGCAGGGCGTCTGCAGATGATGCGCCAGCCGCGGAGCTAAGGCCGCGGCTGGCGCGCGTCAGGCGAGCCGATTCGCCAGCTCCACGAACGCGTCGAGATCGCGCAGGGAGAAGTCGATCGCGGCCTGCCAGAAATCGGGCTTCGTGAGATCGGCGCCAAGGTGTTGGCGCGCGAGGTCCTCCACGCGCATGCGTCCGGTGTCCCGAAGGAGTTCGACGTAGCGGCGCGCGAAATCACCGGGCTCCGCGGACGCCGCGGCCTGGATGCCAGTGGAAAACAGGAACCCGAACGTGTACGGAAAGTTGTAAAAGGGCGTGCCGGTGATGTAAAAGTGGAGCTTGGACGCCCAGAAGTGCGGGTGATACCGTCGCAGGGACCCGCGATAGGCTTCTCGCTGCGCCTCGATCATCAGTTCGTTCAACCGCTCCACGCCCACGTAGCCGCGTTTTCGTTCCTCGTAAAATCTCGTCTCGAACAGGAACCGGGCGTGTATGTTCATCAACATGGCCGCGGCGCGCTGCAGTTTGTCGTTCAGCAACTCCAGCCGTTCGCGATCGTCCGCAGCCGAGCGAATCGCGGCGTCGGAGACGAGTGCTTCCGCGAACGTCGACGCGGTCTCCGCGACGTTCATCGCGTACTGTGTTGCGAGGTACGGGAGATCGCGCATGACGTGCTGATGATACGCGTGGCCGATCTCGTGCGCGAGCGTCGCGACGTTCCCCGGGGTGCCGGAAAACGTGACAAAAATGCGCGATTCCCCATGTACCGGAAAACTCGTGCAAAACCCGCCGGGCCGCTTACCGGGGCGATCTTCGGCCTCGATCCACCGCCGTTCGAAACATGCATTTGCAAATGCGGCCATGTCGGGACTGAACGCGGCGAACTGATCCACGATGAAGCGGCGCGCCTCATCGAACGAGATGGCGCGGCGCTTTGCGCCGAGGGCGAGCGGCGCTTCGACGTCCTGGAATGAGAGTTGGTCGACGCCCAAGAGCCGCGCCTTCGCGGTAAAGTACACGATCAGCCGTTCCTGGTTGCGAACCACCGCGTCCCACATGGCCTCAAGCGTCTCCCGAGACATCCGGTTCATCTCGAGAGGTTCCTCCAGCACGGAGTGCCAGCCCCGCGCCTCGTACGTCTGCAGTCGGAACCCGGCCAGATGGTTGAGCGCATCCGCCAAGAGATCCGCCTCGCCAGCCCACGCCGCTTCCCAGACGTCGAACAGCCGGTCGCGATCGCGCTGGGACGCCTGCGTCATGCGGTTGGCCAGCTGTCCCATCGAGACTTTCTCTTTGCGCCCCTCCATCTCGATCTCGGCCGCCATGCGTCCGACGATGGCGTCGTACAGTTCTCCCCAGGCCACGTAGCCGTCCGCCGACAGCTTCGCGATGAGCCGCTCCTGTTCCGCGGGCAAGCGCCGCTTCGAGCGCTCCACTCGTTCCCGCACCGCGAACGCGACAGGAGCCAGCTCCGGATCGGCGAGAATCTCCTCCATACTGGGTTCCCCAGCTTGTCGCATGCGCTCATCCAAGAGCGCGAGCGCGCTCGTGAACGTGGAACGAATGCGGTTGACGCGAGCCTGCAGCGCTTTCGCGCCGGCATCGTGGACGTTCTGCGCCGTGAGGCACGATACGAAGGCGCCCGCTTCCCTCAGGCGCTTGCTCAGATCCTGCATCGTGAGGATCACGGCCTTGAGTCCCATGTCGGGACTCTGCATGGCGCCCGGCGTGTTTTGCATCACCATGGAGAAGGCCGTGACGTTGGTTTCGAGGTCGTCGAGAAAGTGGCGGAACGCGGGAGATTCGCTTCCGCCCGCGTACAGGGATTCGAGATCCCAGCGCTGTTGTTCGCTCACGCGATCGCCTCCCATGACGGATTATACCGCTTCGGCTGCCGCGGGAGGGGACATCGTTTCGTTCTCCTTTCGTACGTCCTCCTGATCGCACGCGCCATGGACGATGGCGCCTCCGTGCGGCAAAATGGGTGTGGGAGCACCAGGAGGCGAGGGGGGCTTGGGATGCGCCGCTGCGCATGGGCGGGATCGCGAGAACGATACGTTCGCTATCACGACGAGGAGTGGGGTGTGCCCCAATTTGACGATCGCGTCCTGTTTGAATTTCTGACGCTCGAGGCGGCACAGGCGGGGCTGCAGTGGTATCTCATTCTGACGCGCAGGGACGCTTATCGGAAGGCGTTCGCGGATTTTCAGCCGGAGATTGTGGCACGTTATGGGGAGGCGGAGGTGTCGCGCCTGATGGCGCCGGAGTCGGGCATCATTCGCAACAGGGCCAAAGTCGAAGCTGCCGTTCACAACGCGAGGGTCTTTCTCGAGGTGCAGGCCAAACACGGATCGTTTGCGCGCTGGCTGTGGGGATTTGTCGACGGGCGGCCCGAGGTGCACGCGTTTTGCCGCGAGGAGGACGTGCCAGCCACATCCCCGCTCGCCGAGCGCATCAGCCGGGAGATGCGCTCGCTTGGCTTTCGGTTTGTGGGGCCGGTGATGGTGTATTCGTATCTGCAGGCCGTCGGTTTGGTCCTGGATCATGTGACCACGTGCTTCCGTTATGAACCGCTTCGCGCCATCGCTGAATCCTTGAGGAACTCCGCGCCATGATCCATGCCGCGGCAGGGCGCGCCGTCCAAGGCAGCGTTTGACCAGCGGCCCACGAAAATGGTACTATAAAAATGCAAGTAAGTACCTTGGGGGGTATTCCGAATGGCCACGATGACGTTGACAGACGCCAACTTCCAACAGGCGATTCAAGGCGATAAACCCGTGCTGGTGGATTTCTGGGCGGCGTGGTGCGGTCCTTGCCGCATGATGGCGCCGGTCCTTGAGGAATTTGCCGAGGCGCACGCCGACAAGGTGACCGTCGCCAAGTTGAACGTCGATGAAAACCCGGAGATCACCAGCCAGTTCGGCATCATGAGCATTCCGACGCTCATCCTGTTCAAGGGCGGGCGCCCGGTGAAACAGCTCATCGGGTATCAGCCGAAGGAACAGCTCGAAGCTCAGCTCGCGGACGTTTTGCAATGAGGGAGGGGCGGATGCCATGACATCCGCTGCCGAACCGCAGCCCAGGCTGGAACGCGCCACCTTTGCCGGCGGCTGTTTCTGGTGCATGGTCAAGCCCTTTGACACGTGGCCGGGGGTCGTGTCCGTGGTCTCCGGCTACACCGGAGGCCACGTTCCCAACCCGACGTACGAACAGGTGTGTTCCGGCACCACGGGACACGTCGAAGCCGTGCAGATCACGTATGATCCCAGCCAGATCACGTACGCGCAGCTCCTGGACATCTTTTGGCGGCAGATCGACCCGACGGATCCTGGCGGTCAGTTTTATGATCGAGGTCCGTCCTACAAGACGGCGATTTTCTACCACTCCGAGGAGCAGCGCTGCTTGGCGGAGGCGTCGAAGGCCGAGCTGGAAGCTTCGGGCCGCTTCCAGAAGCCCATTGTGACGGAGATTTTGCCTGCGGGTCCGTTTTATCCGGCGGAGGAGTACCATCAGGATTTTTATCGCAAACAGCCGGCGCATTATGAACGCTATCGGCGGGCGTCCGGGCGGGACGCGTTCATTGCCACCCACTGGGGGCATGAGCCCGAGGCGCCTCGGGCGTGACTCCGGTAGAGAGAACCGTCAGAAAGGCGCGCTCGCCCTGCCAGACCGTGTGCACGGGGACGTGAAACGTTCGGGACAGCACGTCATCCGTGAGCACGGCCTTTTTTTCGCCGCATGCTGCCACCCGCCCTGCGTCGAGCGCAAGCACGTGCGTGATGGCCGGAATCATTTCCTCGATGTGATGCGTGACGTACAGCAGCGCGGGCGCGTCGGGCGCCGTGACCATGGCGTCCAAGGCTGTCAGCAGTTCCTCGCGTGCGCGCACGTCGAGCGCCGTGCAGGGTTCGTCGAGGATGAGAAGCGAAGGGTTCGCCATGAGCGCACGCGCGATGAGCACGCGCTGTTTTTCGCCTTGGGACAGCGATTGAAACGGGCTGTCGGCGACGTGTCCCACGCCGAGATCGCGTGCGAGCCCGCGAGCGCGGTCCCAGTGGTCGGAATTCGGCTTCTCCCAAAGGCCAATGGACGAGAAGGCTCCGCTCACGATCACGTCCAGCGCGGCGTCGCTTCCTGCGTCCTGTTCGACGCGCTGAAGCAGGGCGTAGCTGACCCAGCCGATGTTCCGCCGCACTTCTCGGAGGTCCACCCGGCCGTACCGATTTCCGAGGACCGTGACCTGCCCCCGCGTCGGCCACTGATATCCCGTGATGATCTGCAGAAGCGAGGTCTTGCCCGAACCGTTCAGACCAATGAGGCCCCAGTGTTCACCTTCGCGGACCTCAAACGACACATCATCCAGAATCGTTCGTCCATTTCGAATCCACGTCACGTTTGAAACGGAGAGAATCGCCACGTCTTCCGCCTCCTTGCTGTCTTCCTATCCTAGCACAAAATCGGTCGCAGGGACATCCTGCGACCGGTTCCGCTGATTCTCTCCGCCTCGTCTTCACTCCGCAGCCTTGCTGGCCTGGATTTCGAGCTCGATTTTTACCTCGTCGCTCACGAGCACGCCGCCCGTCTCGAGCGCCGCGTTCCAGGTCAGGCCGAAGTCCTTTCGGTTGATCTTCGTTTGCGCCGTAAAGCCTGCCACCTCTTGACCCCACGGGTTCTTGCCCATCCCTTCGTACGTCACATGGAACGTCACGGGCTTGGTGACGTCGCGGATGGTGAGATCGCCCGTCATGTCGTAGGTGTTGGGGCCGGTCTTGACCGTTTTCGTGGCTTTGAACGTCATATGGGGGTACTTTTCCACGTCGAAGAAATCGGCGCCGCGCAGATGGTTGTCCCGGTTTTCGTCGCGCGTATCGATGCTGGCGACGTCCACCGTGAAATCGATCTCGGCCGTGGTCAAGTCTTCCGGATCCGCAATGACCTTCGCGGAAAACGACTTGAAATGGCCGCGAACCGTGGTGAACATCATATGTTTGACGCTGAAGCCAATGGTGCTGTGGCTCGGATCCACATTCCAAGTTACCTTTGCCATACCTCAACCTCCCGGTCGTCAGTGTGCGCCCGCTGCCGAGCGCGGGATTCACGTTCTTATTATTTATCAGCGATGAAAAAATGATAAGTAGGCACATCGAAGTGGTTTGGTATACTTGAGGTAACTTAGGCAACGCGAAAGGCAGGCGTTCGTGCCGATGTCGTCCGGCCATCGCACAGACTCGCCGTGTTCGGCTGTTTCCACGCTGCAAGTCCTGAGCGGCAAGTGGAAATGGCTCATTCTGTACCACCTGTTTCAACATCCGTCGCTTCGGTTCTCCGAATTGATGCGCATGATCCCCGGCATTACACAGCGCGTGCTCACCAAACAGCTGCGCGAGCTGGAAGACGAGGGCATCGTTCAGCGGACGGTGTATCCGGAGGTCCCGCCGCGGGTGGAGTACGCCATCACGCCGTATGGGCAATCCTTGCGCCCCATTCTCGATCTCATGCATGCATGGGGACTTGAGCACTTGCGCCGCAAGGCCGAGCGAGCACAGCAGGAGCCACAGCGATGAACGGCATGTGGGCGGGGTCGCCTGCGAAGGGCGGGACTTCGCATCGAACCTGTTGGACACGCTGGAGGTGGCATCGGTGCGCGTGATTGTCCGAGGACTCCTCGACGGCGAAGTCAAGGACGTGATCGCGGAGGACGGCTGGATTACGGCCGTCGCCCAGGCGGGTGCCGGCGATGTGACGGGCGCCCGGCTGATCGAGGCGGGCGGGCACCTGTTTCCTGGGTTCATCGACGTGCACGTGCACGGCGGCGGCGGTGCGGACGTGATGGACGGATCGATGGACGCGTTTGAACAAATTGCGTGGACGCACGCCCGGCACGGGACCACCGCGCTCGTCTTGACCACCGTCTCCGCGCCCGACGAGGCCATCCTGAGGGTCCTTTCGGCGTGGCGGATGCCCGCGAGTTGGCGCGGCGCCGATGTGCTGGGGTTCCACTTGGAGGGGCCGTTCATCCACCCCGACAGGCGCGGGGCCCATCCGGCCGAATGTCTCTGCATGCCGGCGCCGGAGCGCCTGCGGAAATACGCAGCGGCAGGGCCCGTGCGCATCCTCACGCTCGCGCCGGAGTTGCCGGGCGCCGAAGAGACGCTGGCGGCCGCCCGTGCGATGGGCGTCGTCGTCTCGCTGGGCCACTCCGCGGCGACTTGGGCTGAGTCGATGCGCGCGTTCGATCTCGGCGCCCAGAGCGTGACGCATCTGTTCAACGCCATGACGGGGCTTCATCACCGACAACCCGGGTTGGCGGCCGCGGCGCTCGCGCACAGCGGTGCCATGGTGGAGCTCATCCTCGACGGGATCCACGTCCATCCCGAGATGGCGCGCCTCGCCGTCCGTGTCAAGGGGCGCGATCGCGTCATGCTCGTGACGGACGCCATACCCGTGGTGGACATGCCAGAGGGGCGGTACGCGTTCGCCGGGGATGAGGTGGTCTATCAGGGCGGCGCCGTGCGGCGGCTTGACGGAACGCTTGCGGGCAGCGCCCTGACTATGGCGCGCGCCGTGCGCACCGGCCTGGAGCATGGCGTGTTTGCCCTCCCCGACGTGCCCTTGCTCGCGGCCCGAAACGCGGCGCGCCTTTTGGGCGAGCGGCGCGGGCGAATCGCGCCCGGCTTCCGCGCGGATCTGGCGGTGCTCTCGGACGACGGCCAGGTGACGCACACGCTGGTCGGTGGCCGGCTCGTGTACCGCGCCTGACGGCGAATGGAGGTCCGCCCTCGCCATTTCGGCGTGGCGATGATACAATGTACATAATGTTTATCGGTTTACTCTATCATGGCGATCCCGCGCGATCGCGTGTCAGGAGGAGTTGGCGTGTCGGTGACAGAACGGGAACGAGACATGGTGTTGGAACATCTGGTGGCTTCGGACGAGGCGGAGGATGCGCGGCGGTCATGGTCGGGTTTGAAGGCCGTGCAGTTGGACGAGATCGCCGTGTCAGACCTGTATCAATTGGGGATTGGCGCTTTTTCTCCGCTCGATGGATTCGTATCCGAGGAGGACTACCACGCCATTGTGGAGACGATGCGCCTCACGTCCGGCCACATCTGGTCGATTCCGGTGACGTTGCCGGTGCCGGAAGAAACGGCGCGCACCCTGCGCCTCGATGAGACGGTGGCCTTGGTTCGCCCGGACGGGGTCATCTGCGGGCGCATGACCATTCGCCACATGTACCGTCCCAACCTCCATCACGAAGCGGAACAGGTCTATCGCACCCGCGACGTGGAGCATCCCGGCGTGAGGCGCCTGTACGAGCGCGGGGGCGTCTACCTGGGCGGGCCGGTCGAGGTGCTGCCGGACGAGCGCGTGGACGAGTTCACGCCGTACGCCTACACGCCGCGGCAGACGCGGGCAGCGTTCCGCGAGCGAGGGTGGCGCACGGTCGTCGGGTTCCAGACGCGGAATCCGGTCCACCGGGCGCACGAGTACATTCAGAAGGTGGCGCTCGAGATCGTCGATGGCCTGTTCCTCAATCCGCTGGTCGGGCCCACCAAGGCGGACGACGTCCCGGCGGACGTGCGCCTGCGCGCGTATCACGCCATTCTTGAGCACTATTATCCGCGGGATCGCGTGTTCTTCGGCGTGTACAAGGCCGCCATGCGCTACGCAGGCCCTCGCGAGGCCGTCATGCACGCGCTCGTGCGGCGGAACTTCGGCTGCACGCACTTCATCGTCGGGCGCGATCACGCCGGCGTCGGCAATTACTACGGCGCGTTCGACGCCCAGCGCATCTTCGACCAGTTTGATCTCCAAGAGCTCGGCATCACGCCCCTGTTCTTCGACAACGCGTTTTACTGCCGCAAGTGCCAGGGCATGGCGACCGCCAAGACCTGTCCGCACGGCGACGACGATCACGTCACGCTCTCCGGCACCAAGGTGCGCCAGATGTTGCGGGAAGGGATTGCGCCGCCGCCCGAATTCAGCCGGCCGGAGGTCGTCGAAGTTCTGATGGAGTATTACTCGAAACAGGCTTAAACTAGACGGTAGGCTCGCCAGGGCCGAGTCAAGTGAGCTTGGAGGCTTGTCGTGATGACGGAACGACCGCTCCTCAGTCTGGACGAACACCTGTGCTTCGCCGTGTACGCCTGCGCGCGCGAGACGATGCGGCTTTACCGATCGTTTCTGGAACCGCACGGCCTCACATTCCCTCAATACATGGTGCTGGTCGCGCTGTACGAACTCGGCGCTTGCACAGTGAAGGCGCTCGGGGAGCGGCTGTATCTCGATTCGGGCACGTTGACTCCGCTGTTGAAGCGAATGCAGGAGAACGGTCTCGTCGATCGGCGGCGGGATACGGACGACGAGCGCAAGATGTGCGTGTCTCTGACGGACAAAGGGAGAGCGCTGCGCGAAGAATTGGGCGCTGTGCCGGACTGCGTCAAACATCAGATCGACGGTTTAAACGACGACGAAATCGTCGGCCTGAGACTGCAGGTGCGAGAGCTGCTCGAGCGCATTCACCGTGCCAACGAGCAGTTGTCCGGCGAATAGGGTGAGATGGAGGCCGGCCGCGGCAGGCCGATGCGCGCGGTGCGCGCCTCCGCCGAACAGGCAAACGCAGGCTCGTCTTCACACCCGTACGGTTCGAGGAGCCGGGCCGCGCCGATGTGAGCTTCCGCCGGTTGGATGATCCACGGTCGGTGACGCAGGCGCGTTTCCATCACCACGCCGAACAAGGGCGCGAACAGCGCGTATCGATTCAGAAGCCAGTGCTCGAGCGATCCCGCGGCCGGCTCGTACCACGGCATCCGGCTTCCTGCGCGACGAAAGCCGAGCGCAAGTGTCGGCCTGCCGTCGTCGTGGCTCAAGAGCCCCAAAGCGAGCCGTTCTCCCTCTTCCACGACCGCCATGAACGCGGGTTCGAACGGAAGGGCGTAGGCGAGCTTCCCGAGCCGCGCGGCCCAGGGTCGGTTTGTCTCGAGGCGCAAGAAGAAGACGCCGCGCCTTGAACCAAAGCGAACGTACGTGCGGACGTTCACTTGCCAGAACCTCCGCATCCCCCGGATTTGCGGCAGGCCGCGCAATCGGAACGGGTCCACCGAGAACGCCACGACGCTGACGTATGGGCTGCCGTCGAACCGATCCAGCTCGAGCTGTCGCGGAATGTGCTGAGATAGGATCCGTTCGTCGGCCCGCCAGTGTGCCATGACCAAATTCCGCCATGTCTGTTCGACCCACCATTCCCCTCGCATGGTCCGCGCCTCCTTCCTGCGCTATCGTGCTCGTTCATCCACAGGACATGACCAGCAAGTTTTGCTAACATGAAGGCGAAGCGAGGTGCGCCTGTTTGACACCTTCCTACAAAGGGCGATTTGCGCCGAGTCCCACGGGCTTCCTCCACGTGGGCAACGCCTGGGTCGCGCTTCTCGCGTGGCTCGATGCGCGGCGCGCCGGAGGTTCGTTCATCCTTCGCATCGAAGATTTGGACGAGGCGCGATCCCGTCCAGCCTATCGCCAAGCCATTCTCGAGGATTTGCGGTGGCTAGGCATCGACTGGGACGAGGGCCCGGACGTGGGGGGCCCTTCTGCGCCCTATGAACAGCGACGGCGGCGTGGCCTATACGAACAGGTGCTCGCGCGCCTGATGGCAAAGCGCGAGCTGTATCCTTGTTTCTGTGCACGTTCCCGGCTGCTGTCCATCGCGTCTGCACCGCATGGTCTGTTTGCCGACGAACCTCGCTACGACCGCCGCTGTCTGCGGCTCTCCGATGCCGAGCGGGCCGCGCTGGCGGCGGCCAAAGCCCCGTCGCTTCGGCTCCACGTCGCCGATGACGCGCTCGTGACCGTGGACGATCGCCTGCTTGGGTCCACGACAGCGCGGCCGTCGGAAGGGGGCGACTTCGTCGTCCGGAGGGCTGACGGCGTGATCGCCTATCACCTGGCCGTGGTCGTCGACGATCACGCCATGGGCGTCACGGACGTGATCCGCGGTGCCGATTTGTTTCCGTCCGCGTTCCGCCAGGCGTATCTCGCCGAACGCCTTGGGTACGCCACGCCGCGCTATGCGCACGTGCCTCTGGTGGTGGATGAGGACGGGCGCAGACTGGCGAAACGCCATGGCGATCTCGCCCTTCGCTCGCTTCGCCAGCTCGGCGTGCCGAGCGAACGGCTCGTCGGCATGCTCCTATGGCTCGCCGGCCAGATGGATCGCCCGGAGCCTGTGCGCCCGGCCGAGGCGGTGCGCGCGTTCGATCTGGGCCGTGTGCCGCGCGTCGCCGTGGTGTGGCGCGAGGCGTACACGGCGCAGCTCAAGGCGAATGCCGGATCGTAGGGCTGGAAACGCTGTGCAGAGAATGTCATGCGGGAGGCTGAAACCGTGAGCAAAGCGAGCGAAGTGGGGAAGACCCACCTGTTCATCGACGGCGATTGGGAAGAGGCGGCGCGTCACGTCGAACTGCGGAACCCGTACAGCGGAGAATTGCTGGCGAAGATCGGCTACGCTTCGCCGGAGCAGGCGGCGCGGGCCATCGAGGTGGCGGCGCGGGCGCAGAAGTCGTTTCGCAAGCTCCCGGCCTGGCAGCGCGCTCAGATCCTGCGGAAGGCCGCGGACATCATCGCGGATCGGAAGGAAGAGCTCGCTGAGACCATCGCGCGCGAGGCGGCCAAACCCATTCGGGCCGCGCGGCAGGAGATCGATCGGACCATTGAGACGTATCGCTTTTCGGCGGAGGCGGCCAAGTCGATTCGGGGGGAGACCGTACCCATGGACGCGGCGCCGCGGGGCGAGCATCACGTGGCGTTCACGCTCTGGGAACCGCTCGGCGTCGTGACGGCCATCACGCCGTTCAACTTCCCGATGAATCTCGTGGCGCACAAGGTCGGGCCGGCCATCGCGGCGGGGAACGCCATCGTGCTGAAGCCCGCGGAGCAGACGCCCCTCTCGGCTCTGGTGCTTGGGCACATCTTCCAGGACGCGGGTCTCCCCGCGGGGGTGCTCAACATCATTCCTGGCGATGGCAGGGAACTGAGCGAAGTGTTGACCACGCATCCGGATGTGGCGTTCGTGACGTTCACGGGGAGCCCGGCGGTCGGCAAAATCATCCGCCAACAGGCGGGGCTGCGGCGCGTGACGCTGGAGCTCGGCTCCAATTCTCCGCTCGTGGTGGACGAGGGCTTCACCGCGCATGAGCTCGACAAGCTGGCGGCCGAGATCGTCCAGGGTGGATTTTCGTACAACGGACAGGTGTGCATCTCCATTCAGCGCGTGTACATCCACGATGCGGTGTACGACGAGTTGGTGGCGCGCATCACAGCCGGCGCGAAGGCGCTCAAAGTGGGCGATCCGCTTGACGAGGCGACCGATGTCTCGGCGCTCATCAACGAGCAGGCGGGCGCGCGCCTCAAGGCCTGGCTGGAGGAGGCCGTCGAGCGCGGCGCCGAGGTGCTCGTGGGCGGGCGGATTGAGGGCAACCGGATGGAGCCGACGGTGGTGACGGGCGTGCCGCTCGATGCAAAACTGTGCACCGAGGAGGCGTTCGGGCCAATTCTCATCGTGGAGCGCGTGTCGAGCTTCGAAAAGGGCCTGGAGCTCGCGAATCGCAGCAAATTCGGCCTGAACGCGGGCGTGTTTACGAAGCGCATGGACCACGCGATGTTGGCGATTGAGGTCATTCAGGCTGGCGCCGTGCTCATCAACCAAGTTCCGACGTACCGCGTGGATCACATGCCGTATGGCGGCGTGAAGGAGAGCGGTGTCGGGCGGGAAGGCGTGCTGTACGCGATGTACGACATGATGGAGCGGAAGCTCGCCGCCATTCGCACGAGCTTTTGAGGAGCGAAGGGGCCCGCACGGGTACATGCCGTGCGGGCCCTGCGTCGCTTGGCGTTCTCGGACGCACTTCGCGATGGGACGCTATCAGCCTCGCAAACGCGCGGGAGATGCCCGCGGCCGTCACCGAACCGGGCGCGCGCGGAGATAGTAAATGGGCTGTCCCTGTTGCCGGAATCTCGCCTCGTATTCGGTCTGCACGAATTTGCCCGATAGCGTATCGGCCGGATCGCCCGGCGGAAATCCCCGCTCGACTTCTGCGACTTCCCAGCCGCTTGCCCGAAACGATTCGAGCGACCACTCGAAGAACTCCGGGTTGTCGGTTTTTTGCTCGAGCCAGGCTTCGGGCAGCATCCACTGGGCGTACCAGGCCAGCTTGGCCGGCGCGGTCAATCGCCGTTTGTGGTGGCGCTTCTTCGGCCAGGGATCCGAGAAGTTGAGATACAGCCATTTCACCTTCGGTTCGGTCCAAAGGGGTCCAAATTGGTCGACGTCTCCGACGAAAAACGAGAGGTTCCGAAGTCCGTCGAGGTGAGCGCCGTACGCCGCCTTGGCAGCGACGGCCAGCACCTTGTCGACGCCGACAAACTGGGTCTCGGGGTGCAGCCGCGCCATCTGGCGAATGAATCCGCCTCGGCCGCAGCCGATTTCCAGCGCCACGGGCTCGGCCAAGGACTGGTACCATGCAGCCGGATCGCCCTGATAGCCGTCGAACAGATGTTCCTTCCCGCCCTCAAGCCACTTTTCGAGGCGATGTCCAGTGCGAAAGCGCATGATATCTCCCTCATTTCTCGCTCGATGGTACAAAGACGGAACGCCAAATGCAAGCGAGCTTACGCCGAAATTCGCGAACTGGTACAATGAGGGCGAAAGGGGGCAATCCGCATGCGCGAAGCGCTCCTGATTGTCGATATGTCGAACGATTTTGTCCATGACGAAGGGACGCTCACCGTCGGCAAGCCCGGACAGGCCATTGTCCCTTATATCGTCTCCCTGGCCGATCGCGTGCTCGCCGAGGGAGGCGTCGTGGCCATCTGCATGGACGAGCACGACCCGGACGATCGCCACTTCCGCGACTGGCCCCCGCACAACGTGCGAGGCACCTGGGGGCAACAGCTTTATGGCGATCTCGCCAGCTGGTATGAGCGGCACGCGCAGCATCCCGACGTGTGGTACGTCCCGAAGCAAAGCTACAACGCCTTTTATCACACCGGGCTCGGGGATCGCCTCCGGAATGCGGGGGTCGAGCGGGTCCACGTCTGCGGCGTATGCACGGACATCTGCGACTTCCTGACGGTCGCCGGCGCCTACGACGAGGGATTTCACGCGAGTGTGCATCGCCAGGGCTGCGCCACCTTCACCGATCTCGGCGATATCTTCCTGGAGCACATGCGGCGGCTGTTTCATGCCGAGATCGTGTGAGGTCATCAGCTGAGGGGCTGCCACGCATCGCCCGCATCCAGGGATGCGTAAAGGGTGGGAGCGAGGTGCGCGTCGAGCGCCACCAGGAAAAACGCACTGGGTGAGGGAGACGTCAGGCTCACCGAAACGGCGCTCGCGACGCTGGAAGGCAGGCCCGCGGCCGCGCGCGAGTACCAGGTCTGACCTCCATCCGGGCTCAGCATCCACGTCATCTGTCCCGACTTGTTTTCCAGCGCGGCGAGATCGCCTGAGGGCGAGGCGCACATCGCCACGAGGTGGTCGACGCCCATCACCGACACGTCCCAACTCGAGCCGAATGTGGCGTTCATCACCGCCAGTTGCGATGTGGCGCCGATCTGCACCAGGACCGCGAGCTCGAGGGATTCGCCAGGCCCGGCATCCGCCAGCTCGACCACCGGCGGCTGCGAAATGCCGCTTGGCAAATCGACGCTCGTGGCCTGCCAGTGGGCGCCGCCGTCGTTCGTCTCCACGACGTCCAGCTTTTCTTCCACGTCGTCCACAACCGCCATCACTCCCGTCTTGCCATTGGGGGCGAAGGCCATGACCGTTCGCGTTCCGTTGTGCGGGAGATCGCCCAAGGATGTCGCGACAAGTTGCCACGAGTTGCCACCGTTCTCTGTGCGATACAGGTACTTGGCCGCCACGCCGCCGTAACCGCCGCTCTCGAAGAGCAGCCAACCCAACCGGCCCGCCATCCATTGGCCCGCCGCGACTTGAACCGTTCCTTTGGGCAGCGGCAGATCGCGCTCGCGCCACGATTGGCCCGCGTCCTTGGTGATCCATACGCGCGCCTCTCCGCCGCTGACGCAGACGAGCGACCACATGGTCGAGGAGTCGATCACGGCCGTGATCGCGTGGGAACCGCCCGGGCCATACGAAGCGATGTCATCCGGTGGCAGGGTTGGCAGATGGACGGGTTTCCACGTGTGCCCGCCGTCCGCCGTCTCATACATGACGAAGCGAGATCCCTGGTATCCCCACAACAGGCCGCTGCGAGCGGTGAGCATGCGCATATGCACGTCGACGGCGTGGAGGCTCGAGAACAGGGTGGAAACTTGCGCGGTGGCACGCGAAGCAAGCCGCGCATCCGGGGCGATGGACGCGTGGCCGTCGGTCGCGTTCGGTTGGACCGTTTGCGGATCCGGGTGGGAGGGCGTGGAGACGTCGCACCCTGAGAGCGACATCACCACAGCCGCCAGTCCCAAACGCACGAGCGCAGAGAGGCGCATGTTTGTCCTCCTTTGGCCGCGGAACCGGCGTCGCCGAGCATCTCGGCCGAATGTGATCTATCATGAACAATAGGCGCTTTGCAGCCGGAACTCAAGCCAGCGCAACCTGGAAGATTGACGTGGAGAGGAAGCACTGCGATGCCAGCACTTGGACCATGGTTGACGGCGCTAGGCGCCATTGGGTGTGTCGCCCCGTCGATTGGGATACCGCTCTTTTCCATCCCGTCAGGGGAGGCGGCGCCCATGCGGGCTGCGAACGTCGCGCATGCGACTCTGTCCGCCGAGCGAACCGATCTGCTCGTGGCGCTCGGAGATTCCATCACGTTTGGCTATCATCTCGGCGACGACCGACAGCCGTCGCCTCTCGCCTTCCCCTATCTGCTGGCCAAGCAGCAAGGGTGGCGCGCGCTCGATCTCGGGGTGCCGGGCTGGACATCCGGGGATCTGTGGCATGCCCTCAACACCGATGCCGCGATGCGGGCCGATGTCGCCGCGGCGCACGTCGTCACGATCGACATCGGCAGCAACGATCTCCTGCTGCCCGCGCTCGAGATGTTGCCGAAGGGCGCCGACTGGGCGAAGGTCACGCCGACGACATCGCAGATGACGACGCTGTCCGAGGAACTGGCGCAGGGTATCCAACATATCCAGCGCAACCTCGCCTCCATTCTCCACTGCGTTCATCAGCTGAATCCGCGCGCGACCGTGATCGTCTACGACCTGTACAATCCGTTTCCCATCACGGACCGGTGGCTGCATCAGACGGCGGAAGCTGCGATTGTGAGCGCGAACGCGGCGATCGCGGCCGATGCGCTGGCCGCCGGGGATCCCGTGGCGGACGCGTACGACACCCTGACGCAGCCTTCGGTGGACATTCTTCCGCACGACGTGCACCCGACGGCGCTCGGGCAGCGCCTGTTGGCACAAGCCGGGGAACAGGCGCTCGACATGGCGCCGATGGCCCAAGCGGCGGCTACGCCGCAGGGGCAAAACGCCATCCTTCAGTGGCTCGGCGATGTGCTCGCAAGCGGCTCCTGGTGACGGCCTCCGGCCAAAGACGGCCCTGATGGGCCGGCGAGCCGCCCGATTCGAGCGATCACAGAGAGAACAGAGGAGGGGGATTCTGTGAACCCGGATGTGGAGATGAGAACTCACACCCTCGCGGATGCGCCCGTGTCGTTCGGCGCCCGCTTTCGCTTGGCCGCGCTGTTGGGCAGCCTGACCGCCATCGCGCCGCTGTCCATCGACATGTATTTGCCCGCGCTTCCCTCGATGGCGCGCGATCTGCATGCCGCGGCGTCGGTGGCGCAGCTGAGCCTCACGGCGTGCCTGCTGGGTCTGGCGGTCGGCCAACTGTTTGCCGGCCCGCTGAGCGACGCGCTCGGCCGCAAGCGGCCGCTTCTCGTGGGGCTGGGCCTGTACCTCTTGGCGTCTTTCGCGTGTGGCCTGATGCCGAGCGCTTGGGGGCTCGTCGCCATCCGCGTCGTGCAGGGCCTGTGCGGTTCGGCGGCCATTGTCATCGCGCGCGCCATCGCGCGCGATCTATACAGCGGCGCCGAGCTCACCCGTTTCTTTTCGATGCTCATGCTGGTCAACGGCGTGGCGCCCATTCTCGCGCCGGTCATCGGCGGCCAGCTGCTTCGCTTCACCAACTGGCGCGGGGTGTTCATCATTCTGGGGTGCGTCGGCGCCGCGCTCTGGATCTGGTCGCTTTGCGGCTTGCGGGAGACGCTTGAGCCTGAGCGCCGCAACCGGTCGGGGCTCGGCGGAGCCCTTCGCGCCTTCGGCATTCTGTTTCGCGATCCCGTCTTCCTCGCCTACGCCATTTCGCAGGGCCTGGTGTCGGCGGGCATGTTTGCGTACATCTCCGGATCGCCCTTCGTGTTGCAGGACATCTATGGGCTCTCGCCACAGGCGTTCAGCGCTTGTTTCGCGGTCAACGGCATCGGGATTGTCATCGCGTCGCAGATCTCGGGGCACTTGGCCCGGCGCGTGGAAGGGCGGCGGATCTTTCGCGTCGGCGTCATCCTGGCAGCGCTCGGCGGACTGGGGCTTCTGGCGAGCGTGCTCTTGGGCCTGGGGCTCGCGGGAATACTGCCATCGCTCTTCGTGCTGGTGTCCTGCGTCGGCGTCGTGAGCACGTTGGGGTCGTCGCTCGCCATGCAGCATCACGCGAAGCAGGCGGGCAGCGCGGCCGGTCTCATCGGCGTGTTCCAGCTTTTGCTCGGCGCAGCGACCACGCCGTTGGTCGGCCTCGGCGGATCGCATGACAGCCTGCCCATGGGGGTCGTGATCGCCGTCGCCGATGTGGGCGCGTTGGTGTGGTATGCGCTGTGGTCGCTGATCCTGGTTCGAACCGAGAGGGAGGTGGTTTCATGAGCGAGACGGGGACACCGCCTCGCCCGGCGCTCGATCCGTACGAGGAAGAGCGGGAACACCTGCAACACGTGCTTCAGATCATTCGCGGCGCGCTCGCGTCTGGGCCCAGGATGCCGGTGCGCGACGAGGACGACGAAGATGCCGACGAGGCGCTGACGGCCGACGTGGTCGCGGATGTGGCCGTCGCCGAGATGGCGGAGGAGCGCCGCCACCAGCTCCGCCGCGCTTTGCGCGATCCGTATTTTGGCCGCATTGACTTTCAGCCCGAGGGCGAAGCGCCGCAGAAGCTGTACATCGGCAAGCAGGGGATCGATCATCCGTCGACCGGCGAGCGGGTGGTCCTCGACTGGCGCGCCCCGGCGGCGAGCGTGTTCTACTCATTTACGGGCCAGGGCGACGAGGCGCGCTACGAGGCGCCTGGCGGCGAGGTTCGCGGCACCGTGTCGCTCAAGCGGAACATCGTGGTGCGCGATGGCGATCTCGTCCGCGTGGTCGACAGCTACGTGAAAGGAAAGACGCAGGCGGGCAGCGTGGACGAGTTCCTGCTGTATCGGCTCGCGGACTCCAAGGACAGCCGCCTGCACGACATCGTAGCCACCATCCAGGCGGAACAGAACGAGGTCATCCGGGCGGACAAAAACGTTCCGATCCTGATTCAGGGCGTGGCGGGAAGCGGAAAGACGACCGTGGCACTCCATCGGCTCGCCTATCTGCTGTATCAACATCCCGAAAAGCTGCGGGCGGACAAGATGGTGATTTTTGCGCCCTCCGCCATGTTCGTGGATTACATTTCGGAGGTTTTGCCAGAACTCGGCGTCGGCGACGTGCAACAGACCACGTTTGCGTCGTTCGCCCTCCGGGTGTTGGATCACGTAGTGCTCCTGCCTGATCCCGCCAAGCGGCTGCGGGAGCGGTTCGCGCTCCGTCCGTCGTCTGAGTACGAGGCGATGCGGCGCGAGATCGAGGTGAAGGGGCGAATCGAGACCTTGGAGGCGCTTCAGGACTACCTGCGCAACATGGAGAACAGCATGGTGCCGCGTCGGGATGTCCCGTCTCCCGTCGGACCGCCGATTTCGGCGGAGACCCTCGCGCGGTGGTTTCACGTGGAGTACGCCCGCTACCCGGTGCGCCAGCGGAGGGATCGCGTGATCGCCCGCGTCAAGCGTCAGTGGGAAATGCAGGCGAAGGACGCCGGCAAGGCGGATAAGGCCGTCAAACGCCAGATTGCATCGGCGGCGCGCGAGTTGGAGCGCGAGTGGCCGGAGCTTGAGCCACTTCCCATCTACGAGGGGTTTCTTCGGCACCATCCCGAGCTCTCGCTTCGCTCCATTCAACGGCCGGCGAAATACGGGGCCCGGCCGCTCGTCGAACCCGAGGATCTGCCGCTCCTCCTCGCCATCCACCAATGGCTGTACGGCGTGGATGCGCGGGACGTGTTCCACCATGTCGTGATCGACGAAGCGCAGGACTTTTCGCCTGTCCATCTCCGTGTGCTCCAGGCCTATTGCCCGAGTTTGTCCTTTACCATTCTCGGCGACCTGTCGCAGAGCATCCACAGCGAAGCCGGATTTCGGGACTGGGATGAGGTTCGGGCGCTGTTCCCCAATGGAAGCCGGTATGTCGAGATGTCCGTCTCTTACCGGTCGACGTATGAGATTGTGTCCTTCGCCAACCGGATCCTGGAACCTTTTCGCCCGAAGGTCGTGGCCAGACCGGTGTTTCGCAGCGGCGATCCCGTCGTCGTCGAGCCGGTGGCGTGGGAAAGCCGGTTCGATGCGCTCATCGAGCGGCTGTCGGAAGAGAGCCGGCGCGCGACCACGGTCGCTGTGCTGACGCGAACCGAAGAGGACGCCCATGTGTATCATCAGATGTGTCTTGAATCGGGGCTGGACGCGCATCTGCTCACGGCGGCGCAGACGCATTACGAAGGCGGCGTCAGCATTGTGCCTGTCTATCTCGCGAAGGGGCTCGAGTTCGACAGCGTCATCCTCGTGGATGTGGACGAAGCGCATTATCGCCTGGAAGAGCGGGATGCCAAACTGTTATACGTGGGTTGCACCCGCGCGTTACATCGGCTGAGGCTGTTCTACTGCGATCGCCCGTCGCCCTGCATACGGTGGGCGGTGGACGATTAAATTCTTGTCTTTTGGCGCCGAAACAGGAGGTTTCGGCGCCTTGATTTCGCAAACAAGTGCCAAGAAAGACAAGAACGTTGCGATTTACGACTCCCCCGCGCGCAGGGATTCTTTTATAATGTTTCGAGAGAAACCGTTTTCATTCCTCGTGGGGCGCGAGGGGAGGGCTAACGTGAGCGTCCGCATGCCGAAAAAGACGAATGCTTCATCCTCGCTGCACGCCATCCGCGAAGTGCGAACCAGTTGGCCGGCTGTCACCTGGGACGTGTTGCAGCAGCATCCTGTGGAACTGGATTTTCGGGAATTGAAGAGATCGCTCGAAGGCGTGCGAGATCGCCAGGCGTGGCTGGTGGTCGTCGTGCGCAGTTCGCGCGTGGTGCCCATTTATCCGTTTTTGACGCAGATCCAGTCGTCCGGCTTCGACTGCGTGCACTTGGTGTCCTGTGACGCATCCGCTTACGTGATCACGCTCGCGGCGCACCATCCCGAGCGGGCGATGGATGGCTTCGAGACGGCGCTCTCCAGGCTGGGGGCGGATCGGGCGCTGGTCGGCGTCAGTTCGGCGTGTGATGAGCGGGACGGCGTCCGGTGGTGGCAGGCGCTGATGGAGGCGACCGCCGCCTCGCATTGGAACGTGTTTGAATCGACAGCGTATTCACAGGGCAGGCGTGAATTGGCGCCGCTTCATGAAGAGGACAGAATCCGCTTTGTCGCGCGGGCCGTGATGCAACTTGGAGACCGGGGATATGAAGGCATCGCGTCGGTTGTGGAGGATCTCTTCGCGCAGTTGGCCGAGCGCCCGACGAAGCTCGAGGACGTCGCGGAGCTCTGCGCCCAGTTCATCATGGCGGCCATGGGTCAGCGCCAGGCGGACGGACGGGATCGAATGCTTCAGGTGCCCATCTCCACACGTCAATGGCTTCGGTTTGTGGCAGAAGAATGTCCAAAATGGTGGGATTGGCGAGATAAGTTGAAGCAAGCGTTGATGGTGGTGCTCGGTCGTGAAGAGGCGGCGCGCACCGCGCACAGCGCGCAGATTGGCCAGGTCATCGAGATTATCGAGCGCCATTACGATTCCGACCTGGATGTCGCGACGCTCGCCAGCCAGGTGTTTCTGAGCCCCAGCTACCTCTCCAAACGGTTCAAGAGCGAGACGGGCATGACCATCCGCGAGTTCATCGTGCAAACCCGGCTGAACAAGGCCAAGGATCTGTTGCTGCGCGATTTTCACCTGAAAGCGTACGAGGTCGGCGCGCACGTGGGCTATCCGGATCCGACCTATTTCAACAAACTGTTCAAGCGGCAGGTGGGATTGACGCCGAAGGCGTTCCGCGACAGGGCCATACGCCAGGCTCGCGGATTCAAGCAAGAGGACTCGCGTCCATCGTAATTCCGAAGTGTCATCGGCCGCCCGAGCCGCCAGGCAACTGGCTCATCGGGTGGCCGTTTCTGTGTACGGATCAGGCCTGGCGGGGAAGGCGGAGGCTCATGACGAGAACCAACGCGCCGAGGCAGGCGAGCACGATGGCGAGCACGTGAAGCTCCGAGGTCGTGAGGCGCGCGCCGAACAACAGACCGAGCACGACCGTGGACAGAATGGTACCCATATAGCGCGACATCTGAAAGAGCCCGGAGGCGGTGCTGATGACCTCCCGAGGGCTCGCCGCAAACAGCGCTGTCTGCAGTCCGACGTTGTTGAATCCATTGGAGAGGCCGAGGACTGACAGGACCACGCAGAGCCACCACACGGGAGACGCCGTGTGAAGAGTCAACATGAGCAGGCTCCCCGCCGTCATGAACACGGCGGCGAGCACGAGGGGCGGCCGGGAGCCGCTACGCGCCACCCAGCGTCCGGTGATGGGAGCCGTGATCAGGCTGAACCCGGCGACGGCGAGCATGATGAGCCCCGTCTCCTGCGAGTTGAAGCCTCGGACTTCCTGCAGATACGTCGGCATGCCGAAGAAGATGGAATAAAAGATGATATTCACCGTGGTGAACTGCACCAACACCCAGGTGAGCGACGTGTAACGCTTGAAAAAGCGAAGGCTCAAGAACGGGCTCCGCGCCGCGTGTTCTCGCCAACCGAACGCCGCAAAGCTCAAGAGCCCGAGAACTGCCGCCCACCAAGCGGGCCGGCTGGCGAGGGATAGCAGGAACACGAGCGACGTGACGATGGCGAGGATGAACAGCCCGATGCCCGGCAGGTCGATCTCGCGCAGCACGTCGCGGGCGCTCTGGCGCTCGCCGCGCCGGGGATTGGGCAGGACGAAGACGGCGAGGAGAAAGCTCGCGATCACAAACGGGAAATTCACCAGAAAAATGCCCTGCCAATCCAGGTACCGCATGATCACGCCGCCGATGGACGGGCCAAATGCAGCCGCGCCGGACGTAAAGATGGACAGGAACGCGAGGGCCTGCGCCTGGCGATTCGTGATGACGTTCCGCACGATCCCCATGCCGGCAGGATAAATGGCCCCACTTCCAAGCGACTGGATCAGTCGAAAGACCACCAGCCACGTGAACGACGGCGCAAACGGCGCCAGTGCGCAGGAAAGCGTGACGAGCGCGAGGCCGATGAGAAACAGCGGCTTTCGCCCGACGAGATCGGCCACCTTGCCCATGATCGGCTGGGCCACGGCACTGGCGAGGTAATAGGAGGAGATGAGCCAAGACGCCGTGGTAAAATGGATGCGAAACACGTGTTCGAACTTCGCCATGGCGACGGAGATCATGGACGAGTTGAGCGGATTGAGCAACACCCCGAGCGCGATGGTCATCAAGAAGAGGGCGCGCCGCCCCCCGCGCGGCTCTCCGCTCGACAGCGATGGTGTGGACATGCCTCTTCCTCCTTGCTTGCTCCGGATGAATTATACGCTTCTCGAAAGATATCGTCCAAATCGTTGGAGGTGTTAGGATGCGCGCGGTGAGGGTTACGGATGCGGATCAGTTGCACGATTGCTTGTCCATCCGGCGAAAGGTCTTCATCGAGGAGCAGGGCGTTCCCGAAGAACTTGAGGTGGACGAGTTCGACCATCCGGATCGGGCGGTGCACGTCGTCCTGTACGACGACGACGGCGCGGCCGTTGCCACAGCCCGGTTCCGGCCGTACGATCCCGGAGACGCGCGCACGGCCAAGGTACAGCGCGTGGCGGTTCTCGCGCACCTTCGCGGGCTTGGGTTGGGTCGGCGCATCATGGAGGCTGTGGAGGCGCTCGTTCGCGAGGCAGGATTTCGGGAGATTGTGCTCGACGCGCAGCTGCACGCCGAGCCGTTTTACGAAAGGCTCGGGTACAGGCGCGCGTCCGACGACGTGTTCGACGATGCGGGCATCCCGCACGTGCGCATGCACAAGCTGCTCACGTGAGGCGCTCGATCACGTCCTGTTGATTCGGAAACCGGGGAACGAGTTCGTCGCGAGAGACGAGCGCAAAGTCCCGGAAGTCAAAGCCCGGAGTCACCATGCAGCCCACCAAGGCGAAATCGACGCCTTCCCCCGGGACAAGTTCCGCGCCAAACACTGTTCCAGCCGGGACGAGAAGCTGCGGTTCTCTGTCGGCGATGTCCGGGAGGCCCAGTTCGCGAGCTTCATACCGCCCATCCGGGTGAAACAGGTGCACTCTCACGGCCCGCCCGAAGTGGTGATACCAGATCTCGTCGGATAACAATTGGTGCAGGCGGGAGACATCGCCTTCGGGCAGCAGAAAGTAGATGCTGGTCGCGCTGCGGCGAGGGCCGCCGTGCGTCGCGAGGATGTCGGGATCGCGGAGATAGCGCGGAGAATGGTAGATTTCTCGGTAATAGCCGCCTTCCGGGTGCGGTGCGAGCTGCAGGCGCTCGATCCAGGAGCGAGCCTCGATAGAGGGATGCACGGGAGACCTCCTTGTCCTGTCGCGACACGGGATGACGGGTGTCGCCGATTTGAATCGCGTCCGATGTTTTGGCACGATAGAGGACGGCGTTTGTTTCGCAACGATTATCGCACAAGTGCCAAACTCGAGAGAAGGTCAGGTGCTGCGCTGTGAAACCTATCGACGTGCAGGCCGTACAGGCGGCGTTGAACCGTTTCGTCGGAGACGACGTGTATTTGCACCTGGAGACCACCAACGGCGCGTATGCCGCACACCGGTTCGGCCAGCCCATGGCGGTTTGTGCATACATCCGAAATGGTCGGATCCGGTTTGAGCGGGCGGCCATTGCAGGGAATCGGCCCTATCGCGTCGGGCTGAAAATGGATCAGGGGTGGGTCTACGCCGAGGGGCTCACCGATTACGAGGTGGACGAGAAGGGCAGGTTGCTGCTCGCGGGACACGATGATGAAGGGCGGCTCGCGGTCGCGTTGCAGCTCTCGCGCACGCCCTGGCCCATGAGCGCGATTGAGGAGGAGGCGTGATCGATGGCACAAGTGGAAAAGACTCGCCACCTGTTGCTCGTGTATCCCCATCCGGACGACGAGTCGTTCGGCAAGGCGGGGACCGTGATCCTGTTCACTCGCGCAGGCACGCCGGCCACCCTCATCTGCGGCACGCTCGGGGAGCTCGGGCGAAATATGGGGAACCCGCCTATCGCCAACCGCGAGACGCTGCCCAAGATTCGGCGCAAGGAGCTCGAGCAGGCGTGCGAGATCCTCGGCATTCGCGATCTCCGTCTGCTCGGCCTGCGCGACAAGACGATCGAATTCGAGGATCCCGAGCGCATCGCGGATCGGATCGAGGCGGTCATCCGCGAGGTCAAGCCTTCGATTCTGATGACCTATTATCCGAAGCTCGGGGTTCATCCTGATCACGACGCGATGTCGAATGCGGCCGTGATCGCGGTGAAGCGGTTGCCCAAGGAGGAACGGCCGGTCATCTGGGGATCGGCGGTGGTCCACGAGCCGGAGAAGATCCTCGGCGATCCCGACTTCGTGATCGACGTGTCGAGCGTCCTGGAGCAGAAGCTCGCGGCGATGAAGGCGCACCGATCGCAGTTTTCGGGCATCTTCGCGCGCGTGGAAGAAGCGCTCGCGGCTGGCGGCGAGGCGCGGGAAGAGGTGATGCGCCTCCTGGCCACGGAACGGTACTGGATCTACCGGTTGGACGATTGAGGAGGTATGGCATGATCCGCGTGCTGTTTGTGTGTCTTGGGAATATATGCCGTTCGCCGATGGCGGAGGCCGTATTTCGCGACATGGTGCGCAAGGCGGGGCTCGAGGACCAGATCGAGATCGATTCCGCCGGGATCGGCGACTGGCACGCCGGGGAACCTCCGCACCACGGGACGCGGCGCGTTCTGGAGCAAAAGGGCATCGACTACGCGGGGATTGTCAGCCGGCAAATCCGCCGAGAGGATCTCGAGCAGTTTGATTACATCGTGGCGATGGACGAGTCCAATATGCGCGCCCTGGAGCGCCTCGGCGCCAAGCGGTCCGAGCGCGTCTTCCGGCTGCTCGATCTCGTCCCGGAAGAGCCGGACGAGGTTCCCGATCCGTATTACGACGGCCGTTTCGAAGAGGTGTACCGGCTTGTCCGGCTCGGGTGTGAGGCGCTGTTGCGGCGAATTCAGGCCGATCTCGCCCAGGCGCCGAAGTGATGCATAGGTTGGCGGGGCCCGGCGTGCGCCGGGCCTGCGTGCGTTCTGGCACCCGCGCGCCGTTGCCCGCATACAGATGGGCGAATGGCTGAATGGGGTGGAGGATGCAGGATGACGACGGTCCATCGGAACCATCTGCGGCGCGTGCGAACCATCTTTCTTCCAGGGGCGTTTCCGGACGGCCCGATGCGCGGGCGGACACTCGCCGCCATTCGCCTGCCGCGCGGCGGCAGATATCAGGTGTGGATTGGATGCGGGGAAGACGTCGCCGCGTGGGCTCGCCGAGCGCGCGGACGGCTCGGAGGCGCCGTGGCCGTGGGCGCGTGGGTGAACGAGCACATGTTTGAGCTGACGGTCGAACGGTGGCACCCGCTGAACGCAATGCGTCCGGGCGTGAGCGGCAAGCGCGCCCTAGGGCTTGCGCGCCCGTTGCTCTGCGCGATGGCGGCCGCGGATCGCTATTTCATCACGGCGCACGCTGGGGCGGAGGACGCCGAGATCGTCCTGTGTGATCCGTGCGGGGAGCGCTGGTCCGCGGGGAAATGGCGAGACTTCCTGCCCAAGCGGGTTCACCCTTCTCGTTAAAAAACATGACGTGAAGATAAAAAAGCCGCACATTTTGTTAGGTATCCTTACAAAAAGCGTTGATCGACCCCGGCCGATGAGCTACGCTACAGACAACAGGGCACGCCCTGGTCCGCATTCTCTCGCGGAGGGTCGATCTCGATGGAACCGCCATTCGAAACGGTCATCTTCACGCAGGCCGATGAGGCGCGCAACGAGTTGATGATGCGGGAGCTCAAGGAAGCGGTGGAACGGAGCCAAATCCGCGTCGTCGACATTCGGCGGTATCGGGATCAGTTGATCGTCACCTTTCGCCGGCTCTCGTCCTGAGACGGGCGGGAGCCGCCCCCGGCCCACGCGCCGGTCGCTTCAGGCTGTCCACGCCACTCCTTCTCTTGGACGGATCGATGGATCCGTCTTCTTTTTTGTGCCCTCAACCAGAACTCCGCGCGCGAGTGGTTTTGGCGCCGTTCCGCAGTATAATGAAGGCGGAAAGGGTGAGAGCCGTGCAGGAGATCCGCACGAGTGAAGCGTACCGGCAAGCCGTGCAATCTGGCCGCGTGGTCGTGGAATTCTATGCGACGTGGTGCCCCGATTGCCGTCGCATTGAGCCATATCTCGGGGAATGGGAGGAAAAGTACCGTGACCAGTTCGCCATGGTTCGGGTGAACCGGGATGAAGTACCGGACCTGGCTGAAGAGTTGCAGATTCTCGGAATTCCGACCTTCCTCGTTTATGACCAGGGCCGCGAGGTGAAGCGGCTGTTCAGTCGCGATGCCAAGTCCAAGGAGCAGGTGGAGACCTTCCTGGACCAAGCGTATGCCTGATTTGTGCCATGACGGCCGCGGGCACACCGTCCCTGCGGCCGTTCGCGTCAGGAGAGGGGCAGAGAGCGGTATGACGTCGTTGCACCACTTCTTTCATCCCAAAGTGGTCGCCGTCGTGGGCGCGTCGAGGAACAAGGACCGACTCGGCCACGTCCTGTTTCGTCACATTTTGAACAGCGATTTTCGCGGGACGGTGTATCCTGTCAATCCGGCCGCGCAATCCGTGGCCGCCGTGCGCGCCTACCCCAGCCTGCGCGACGTTCCGGAACCGGTCGATCTCGCGGTGCTCGTCGTGCCCGCCACCCAGGTGTTGTCCGTGATTGACGACGTGATCGCCGCGGGCATCAAGCACGTGATGATCCTGTCGTCTGGGTTTTCGGATATGGATAAGCCTGGGGAAGAACTGGAGCGCGAGATTTCGGAGAAACTTCGCGCGGCGGGCTGCCGGCTCATCGGCCCCAACAGCCTCGGCCTCATCCAGATGGACAGCGAGACGCGGCTGAATGCAAGTTTCGCGCCCAAGGTGCCTGAATACGGGCACGTCGCCATCGCATCCCATTCTGGCGCGCTCGGCATCACCATTCTGGACTACGCCGCGTACATCGGCCTCGGCGTCGCGAGCTTCGTCAGCCTCGGGAACCGCGCCGACGTCTCTGGCAACGATTTGCTTCAGTATTGGGGCGACGATCCGGCCATCGAAATGATCCTTTTGTACCTTGAGTCGTTTGGCAATCCGCGGAACTTCTCCAGGCTTGCCCGGCGCATCACCCGACAAAAGCCCATTCTGGCCGTCAAGAGCGCGCGCACGCCCGTGGGCCATGATGTCGCCAATTCGCGCACGGTGTCCGTGGCGGCGGAGGACGCCACCGTGGAAGCGATGTTTCAGCAGGCGGGCGTCATCCGCGTGGATACGCTGCAGGAGTTGTTTGACGTCGCCATCCTGCTGAAGGCGGGCCCCACGCGCGGCGGCCGCCGCGTGGCGGTGGTCACCAATACGGCCGGAGGCGCCGTGATGACCGTCGACCGCATTGTCCGGGAGGGGCTCGAATTCGTGGGGCCTGTCATCAATGTCGGGTTCGAGACGCTGGCCGAGAGCTACCGCGAGGTGTTGCCGCAGGTCTTGCGAGACCCAAGCGTCGATTCCGTCATTGTGCTGTTCACCCCCGTGGGCCCTTCCAATGAGGAAGCCGTGCGCGTGGCCATTTCGGCGGCGCTGTGCGAAGTGGCGAACGATCCGCCCGTCCCCGGCGTCCGCCATCCTTACGAGAAACCGGTCGTGGCCAACTTTCTGACCACGGGCGATTACCGCGTGCGGACGCTCGAGGTGGATTCGGAGCGTCAGATTCCCATCTATCCGTTTCCGGAACAGGCGGTTCGGGCGCTCGCGAAGGTGGTCGCTTACCACGAGTACCGCGAGAAGGATCCGGGTGTGATTCCCTTTGTCGACGGGATCGACACCGATTTGGCGAGAGCCCGCATGTTTCAGGAGATTTCAGCGACATCGTACCGCGGCGAGGAAGATGTGCAAGGGCTCGTGACGCTGGATTGGCCGGCCGTTCGCGAGGTTCTCGCCGCCATCGGCCTCGACGCGGCAGATGCGCCGAACGAGCAGGCCGAGGAACAGGCGACCTTCAACATCGTGGTCGAGACCGATCCGCTGTTTGGCCCGCTTTTGCGCCTGTACCTTTCGTCGGAGGAGCGCGGCGCCGCGGCGCTTCGACGTTCCGCCAAGACGCTGCCCGCAGTTCGGCTGTTGCCGCTCACGGACGCCGACGCGCGGGAACTTTGGAGCGACGCTTTGGTCAACAGCGCCTCTTCGCGGATGAAGCCGCATGAAGACATCGTGATGGACGCGATGATCCGGATGTCGCAGTGGGTCGAGGATGTCCCCGAGATTGCGGAGGCCGACCTGTATTTCGTCATCGCGGGCGATCGCGCCGTGTGTGTCGCGGGGCGAGTGGAAGTCGCGCGTCGCAACGGGTAACATAGCATGCAAGAGGGGAGGCCTTGCCATGGAACACAGGAGGCTCATCATCCTAGGGACAGGTCCGGCCGGTTATACGGCCGCCATCTACGCGGCCCGAGCCAATCTGCAGCCGCTCGTCTTCGAGGGCGATCAAGCGGGCGGTCAGTTGACGATGACCACGGAAGTTGAAAACTTTCCTGGTTTTCCGGATGGCGTCATGGGCCCGGAACTGATGGAGGCCATGAAGAAGCAGGCGGAAAAGTTCGGCGCGGAATTCAAATCAGGCATCGCGACGGGCGTGGATCTGTCGCAGCGGCCGTTCAAGGTCGTGATCGACAAGGAGACCGAGTACACGGCGGATGCGCTCATTGTGGCGACGGGCGCCTCGGCCAAGCTGCTCGGCATTGAAGGCGAGAGCGAAATGATTGGCCGGGGCGTCTCGACGTGCGCGACGTGCGACGGATTTTTCTTCCGGAACAAGCGCGTCATTGTCGTCGGCGGCGGCGACTCCGCGATGGAAGAGGCGACCTTCCTGACCAAGTTTGCGTCGGAGGTGACCATTGTCCATCGCCGCGAAGAGTTCCGCGCGTCGAAGATCATGCAGGAGCGGGCCAAGGCGAATCCCAAGATTCGATTCGTCATGAACGTCCAGTCGAAGCGCGTGCTCTCGGACGGGAACAAGGTGACGGGGCTCGAAGTCGTGGACAACCGGACGGGAGAGACAAAGGTGCTGGAAGCCGACGGCGTGTTCGTCGCCATCGGACACAAGCCGAACACGGACTTCTTGCGCGGCCAGATCGAACTCGACGACATCGGGTACATCGTGACCAAGGGCAACACGTCCGAGACGAGCGTGGAGGGCGTGTTCGCCTGTGGGGACGTGATGGACTCCCGGTATCGCCAGGCCATCACGGCGGCCGGATCGGGATGCAAAGCTGCGATGGACGCGGAGAAATTTTTGGAGGGACAGGCGGCGCACGACTGGTCGGTCTCCCTCAACGCTTGACGGACTGGGCGGCGTTTGTGGCTTCGGTGCGGTCTGCATGTCGGGGATGACGCTGGCGCATACTTCAGGCGAAACACCCATTTGACAGAGGGAGTGACGCCTAGATGCAGCCGATGCAACCGACGTATGGTGCCCAAGGGCAGAGCCAGGGGATGGGCTACAACGCGCAGGTGTACCAGCAGATGCGCCAGTTCGCCACTCCGGCCGAAACGGTTCATCAGCACATGCAACAGGACGCTCAATATGCACAGCCATCCTACGGGTACGCTCCGCTGGGCGCGCCGGGCATGGGGCAGAGCATGCTGAGCCAGTTTGGATCGAATCCTCAGATGGTGCGGCAACACATCCAACAGGATCTGCAGACCTACGGCGGGCAGCCGATAGGACAGGCGCCCATCGGGATGTATCAGGGCGCTGGACACGCCGGCTACGGCGTGGAACAGCAGGCACACGCTGTTTCGATGCAAGGGCGTCAGGCGTATCAACAATCGGCCGGTCAGCTTCAAGGCGGCGGTTACGGCATGTCCCCCATGGGGTATGGCTATGGCCCCATGTCCGGCATGACGGCGTCTCAAGCCCACACGCCGTATCAGCAGATGGTGCACATGCAGCAGCCCATGCAAGCCTCGTACGGCTATGGTCCGCAGTCGCATGCCTCGCGCGGCGCATTTGCGCAGTACGGCACCGATCCCCAGTTGGTCCGCCAGCACATCCAACAGGATCTGGGCTACTACGGCGCGATGCAATAAGGAGCAAACGGCAAACCCAAGGGCCAGTCGCCGCTCGGCGCCTGGCCCTTTTTGGCGGACTTTGCGCGTTTTCCGTCGCGCTCAGGACAGCGCGCCGTTGACGAACGACGCGAGTTGTTCTTCATCCTGCGCGGCCCGAAGGCCTTCGACGAAATCGTCATGCATCAGCTTCCGAGCAAGCGCCGACAACAGCCGCAAGTGGTCGTCATTTGCGCCTTCAGGCACGAGGATCATGAACACCATATTCACCGGTTTGCCGTCCAGGCTGTTCCAGTCCACCGGTTGCGCCAGTTTTGCAAAGAGAAGCGCTGGTTTGCGCACTGCGCTCGATTTTCCGTGCGGGATGGCGATTCCCTTGCCAAAGCCGGTCGTGCCTTCCGCTTCGCGCTGTTCGACGGCATGGATCACTTCATCGACAAGGTCCACGTGGCCCGTCGCGTGAGCCGTCTCCACCAGCCTCCGTATGACCTCCCCGCGGCTCGCAACCGACGCGTCCAGCCAACACACATGCTCGCGAATCAGAACCGTCACCTTTGAACATCCTCCTTCGTCGCATGTCCGCACTTGCCATCTGGCATCCGCAGCGCGGCAACAAGCGTTTTCACGCCGCGAAAAACCTCCCCGTTGACAGCCTTTATCCTACACCATACAATGTTCAACATCAATCACAAATGAGCATATTCAATCGCTCGTTTATGATCGAAAGCGGTGGTCCAGGGAAGGAGGTGGGGGAGCGTGTTTGCGGACGAGCGGAAGGCGCGCATCGCACAACACGTGCTGGCGCACAAAAGGGCCACGGTCAGCGAGCTTGCCCAACTGTTCCAGACCTCGGAATCGACCATTCGAAGGGATCTTCAGGAACTCGAGGAACAGGGCGTTTTGCATCGCACGCACGGGGGCGCGGTGGCGAAAGAGGTGGCCGCGTTTGAGCCCACGTGGAGCGAGAAGCGGGTTCAAAATCAGGAAGCCAAGATGCACATCGCTGCCCTCGCGCTCGATCTCGTCCGGCCCGGGCACGTCGTGCTGCTCGACGCCGGAACCACGACCTACGAAATGGCTCGGCAATGGCGGCATGAAGGCGTGACGGTGGTCACCAACAGCCTCGATATCGCCGCGGAACTTGCCACCCATCGTGGAGTGGACCTGGTCATGCTGGGCGGCGAATTGCGGCCCAAGACGGGCGCGTTTGTGGGGCCCTTCACGGAGCGGATGCTCGCCGACCTTCATGTCGATCTCGCGTTTCTCGGCGCAAACGGCGTCGATCTTCGCGGCATCACCACACCCAATCCGCAAGAGGCCGCGGTGAAACGCGCCATGGCGTCCTCTGCGGACCGCGTGGTGCTTCTGGCGGACACAAGCAAGGTGAATCGCACCAGCTTTGTGCGTGTGGCGACGTGGGACGAGATCGACGCCTGGGTGAGCGACGGCCCTCTGCCGGACGGCGACTGGCAAGCCTGGCGGGAAAGGCACGGCGTGGAGTACATCTGGGAGAAGCCGGCGGGAGGTCCATGAGTCATGACACAAATGCGAGATCAGCGCGACGACCATCCGGACATTGTCACCGTGACCGTCAATCCGTCCGTTGACCTGTATATGCGCGTGCAGGCGCTGATCCCCGGCGAACTGCATCGCGCGGACGAACAGGTGATGGTCCCCGGCGGGAAGGGGCTGAATGTGTCGAGGGCGCTCGCGCGACTGGGGCAGCCGAGCGTGGCCCTGGGGTTTGCCGGAGGTCAGCGCGGCCGATGGCTCGCCGCCCAACAGGAGGGCTTCCGCGCGGAATGGATTCCGATTCCGGGAGAGACGCGCGTGAACGTCAAACTCCTGGAACCAGCCGGGCGATTGACCGAACTGAACGGATCTGCGCCGGACATCGGCGAGGAGATGTGGCGGGTGCTCACAGATCGCCTGTCGCATGCGCTGACGTCGGGCGCGTGGCTCATCGTCGGAGGTCAGTTGCCCGCGGGCTGTCCGGCTGACGGATATCGGCAATGGATCCGGTTGGCTGCCGAACGAGGGGCGCGTGTGGCGCTGGACTCAAGCGGCGAGGCATTTCATGTGGCGCTTCAGGCACGGCCGTGGTTCGTCAAGCCCAATTTGAGGGAGTTGGCCGAATGGGCGGGCGAGCCAATTTCCTCAGTGAGGGAAGCCCTGGCTTGTGCGCGCCGCATGGCGGACTGGGCATCGCTCGTCGTGGTGTCGCTCGGCAGCGACGGCGCTTTGGCCGTCACGGGAGAAAAAGCTTGGCGCATTCGGGTGCCGAACGTCGATGCCGTTTGTCCCGTGGGCGCAGGAGACAGCATGGTGGCTGGCCTCGTGTACGCGCTGACGCGCGGCATGTCGCTGGAAGACGGCCTTGTGTTTGCGGCCGCGATGTCGGCCCGCAAGGTGTGCATGGCACCGGGGGAGTTTCCGACGCTCGAACAAGTCCTGTCGTTCGTGGCGCAGGTTCAGATTGAAACCATGGAGGGATGAAGCATGGCCAAATTCGTAGCCGTGACAGCATGCCCGACGGGCATCGCGCACACGTTCATGGCACAGGAGGCCCTGTTGCAAGCGGGCAAGAAACTGGGGCATGACGTGCGAGTCGAGACGCAGGGCGCGACGGGCGCCGAGGATACGTTGACCGACGAAGAGATTCGGGCGGCAGACGCTGTGATCATCGCGGCGGACAAGCAAGTCGATCTCGACAGGTTTCAAGGAAAGCGTTTGTTGCAAACGTCCGTAAGCGCAGCCATCAAGGAGCCGGAGAAGCTCATGCAGGAGGCCTTGCAGGCACCGGTGTTCCAGCCGGCAAAAGCCAACGGCGCCTACGACGAAATTCAAACGGTCAAACAAAATCGCAATCAGGGCATGCCCGCGGTCTATCGCCACTTGATGAACGGCGTGTCGCACATGTTGCCGTTGGTCATCGCTGGAGGCATCTTCATCGCGCTCTCCACCGCCATCGATATCAATGGCAAAGCGTCGCTCGCTGAAGCGTTCGACAATATCGGCGGCGGATCGGCGTTCAAACTGTTTGTGCCCATCCTTTCGGCGTTCATCGCGCAGTCCATCGCCGACCGAGCGGCGTTTGCCGCGGGACTTGTCGGCGGCTGGATTGGTACACAAGGCCCGATGTATCACGCGGGACCGAACGCGAGCGCCGGTTACTTGGGAGGCATCATTGCAGGTTTTCTCGCCGGGTATATCACGCTCGCGCTGCGCAAGTGGATTCGGGTGCCCCGATCTCTGGAAGGCATCAAGACCGTCCTCATTCTTCCGGTTCTTTCTGTCGGCATCGTCGGTCTGTTGATGATTTACGTGCTCGGCCATCCGGTGGCGGCGCTGATGAGCGCATTGTCCAACGGACTCATGCACATCGGGGCCAGCGCTTCGTTGGGCCTTGGCGCCCTGCTTGGCCTGATGATGGCCTTTGACATGGGAGGCCCCTTCAACAAGGTCGCCTATTTCTTCGCCGTGGGCCTGTTGGCGACAAAAACGCCGGAGGCGGAGACCATCATGGCAGCGGTCATGGGCGCGGGCATGGTGCCGCCCATCGCCATGGCGCTCTCGGCGTTTTTTGCTCCTCGCAAGTACTCGCCCGAGGAACGAGACGCGGCCAAGGCTGCCGTCATTCTGGGGGCGTGCTTCATCACGGAAGGCGCGATTCCGTTTGCGACGCGAGATCCCCTGCGCGTGATCCCGTCCATCATGGTGGGTTCGGCGGTCACGGGCGCCCTGTGCATGCTGTTTCACGTCACAAACCCTGCGCCCCATGGAGGCATCTTCGTGTTCCCGCTAATCGGGCACTGGGCTCTGTTTGCCGTCGCCATTCTGGTGGGCGCGGCTGTTGGAGCCGCGATGGTCACGTTGCTGAAGCGCGAGGCCCAAGCGCAGGCGGCCTGAACTGCGGTGCGGTTTGACCCGCGCCGTGCCGCCACCATCGCCGTCTCGCTAAATTCCGTCTCGCAAACTCTTGTCTCGCAACCTCTTCGTACACGATACACGGATGGCGACCCTGCCCAAGCGCACGGGTCGCCTTTTGGTGCTGATATGGCATATCGAGGTCATTCGCGCGTAAGCGTCAAACCAAACCCACATGGTGTTTGCCCTCCTGCTGCTTGAAAATGGGCTCATCAAGCATCGGGAGGGTTCTTGTATGCGAGAGCACATATC
>NZ_JAFMTY010000018.1 GCF_017329605.1 Alicyclobacillus fructus | reverse complement strand
AGCCAGAGCCTGCTCGTCCGTGTGACCTGCGATCAACTCCTCGAGGATCGCACGGCCACTCACGCCGAGAATATCCGAGGCGACCGACGCCAGCTTGATGTTCGCACCTTCGAGGACCTTCTGCAGGCGGTTCACCTCGTTGGCTCGTTCCCGAATCAGCGACTTCCGGTAACGAAGCAATTCTCGCAGCTCTCGTTGCTCACGAGAGGGAATATAGCTGCCCTTTAGGAGTCCATGTTGCAGAAGCTGCGCGATCCACTCTGCATCTTTGACATCGGTTTTGCGCCCAGGAACCTGTTTGATGTGGTGTGCATTCACGACGAGGATCTCGAGTCCATGGTCCTCCAAAAGATTGTAGATGGGCTTCCAGTACACCCCTGTGCTCTCCATCGCCACATGCGTACAGCCGTGTTGGAGAATCCATTGGCACATCGCTTGGAGATCTTCCGTCATCGTGCTGAACGTACGAATCTCTTTGACCTCTGGGGTGATGACACACGCGACGACCGTCTTTTTATGCACATCAAGCCCGCAGCAACGTTCATGCACGACCTCCATCCCACGGGCACCTCCAAAAGAACATTCGCAACCACATGGCGACCGATGGTCAAGAATTCTACCGTGCGTGCTTTCCCTCGCGGGAGCGACAAACCGTGGTTCTCGAGGTCGCCGGCTCCGTCTACTCGACGAGCTCAGAGCACCATGGAGGGATCGAGCTCTGGTGGTTGCTTATCACCATCGTAGCGCGCAACATCGCCATTTTCATGATCCCGTGGCGTCGAAAATCGACATGAGGGTCTACTTTCTGATACCCACGGAGACGATATGCACGCCAAACGCCGCCAAATAGCGCACATTGCCGCTTTTCACCACAGCATGCCGCGTTTCGCCGCAAGGGTACTGCCACGGTCAGTAGCCTTTGTGTGCGCCTTGACGTTGGTCGTCACGCTGCCTCCACCGGGAAGTGTCGAGTGATACTCACACCCGAAATCCCTTGTCGTATCGGGCTTTTCCGGGCAACTGTCGAGTGTGTCGAGTGGGTTTTAGAAATAGAGAGTAACTTGCCACCCTGTCATCCGTGACAAGGGGGTAAGTTCAATTTACTCCCTTCACGGTCTCACTTCGACTTAGGTCGTCGCCCGACGGGTCTTCCCATGACGGGAATCCCTTTTTTTCGCGTGATTGATTGATTCGATTGATTCCTTTGCTCCCTTCTTGTGTGGTCAAGGCCGTCGTTTCAACCGACCTTCTTCGGGAAGGAGAGTTCACCACTGTCTTGTGGTGGGATGACACTCCATCCAAGCTTGGATTCAATCAACGAGCCCAGCCTTGGACTCGTTACGATTCGACTCCCTCACATTTGAGGGCGTTACCGCAGCGATGGCGTAACGAGTGGTTACATCATCAGTCGAAACGCCCCCACACCTGGGGACGTCATCTCACCTAAACTTCGTCATGAGTTCGTGGTACAGCTCGTCCATCGTCATCTGCTTCTCCACGTTTTCCGCTGACGTCTCACCCTTGGGCGTCAAATCCGCTCCGTAGAGGCCAACAGCGCGCAGAATGTGCACTGCCGCCTCCTGTTGGAGCTTCGCCCCCGCCTTGCCGTCGAGGTTCTCTTCGAGCACATCGATGGCTTTCGCGACCAACTGCCGCAAGCGCTCCATGTGCGTGCCCCACATCTCCTGACGCCGGGCGTTGAGCGCCGCGATGAACTCAGGATTCCGGTTACGCCACTCCCACACGGTCTGGCGCGTGACGCCGACCGCCTCCGCCACCTCGCGGTCACTCTTACCACAAAGGAGCAGCTCAATGGCATTCTCCTGCTCAATGCTCAACGGTCTGGTTTTGACGGAATTCGTCATGAGACCATCGCTCCTTCCAAAGCCATCATCCGCTCAGCTTCATGCAGCATCTCGTAGAGACGTGACTTGGAGATGTACATCAAATCGCAGATATCCCGCCACTTGGCTTTGTCGCGATAGTACAGGGTCACGAGCTCCTGATAGCGTGGTTCAAGGCAAGCCACCATGTCTTCGATGTCGTCGAGGTCACAACAGCACCTGTGGTAAGCCGCCATCACCTCGTCCAAGTGGTCCACCGCGTCCACAAGGGCGTCCATCATCGAGACCACGCGCTCCGCCATCTTGTCCTGCACTCGTGTGGAAGCAGGCAGGCCGAGCAGCATCCGCTCATACCGCTGCGTGATGCTGCTCATGATGCCGTCGTCCGAGAGCTTGCCCCGCAGCTCCTGAATCCGCTCCTCCAGCCGCTTCATCCTCGCCTCCAAAGTGGCCTTCCGCCGTTCAAGGAAACTCCAGTCCCGTAACCGCCTGCGCACCTCGTCCACGGTCACGCCCCTGCACCTCCTGTCCGCATGCTACGGAGGCAACCGCGCCAAGGCAACATCTCATATGGCCATCTCCTGTAGAGAGCACCACGTCGTCACCTTAGGCACAATACACGCGCCGATGAAGTCCCCTTGCATGCTGACGAGCTTGAACACCGTGTCCGCTGTCTGAGCAGGAGCCAACGAGCGGACCAACTCAGCCATGGCCACAAAACCCTCGTATCGAGTGGTGAACTCATCGACCATCTCATCGTTCATGAGGAGTCGATACTGCTTGGGCCTCTCCATATTCCACTGCGTCCATGGCGGGGGCGGGAAACCTGTCATCCCGAGTCCTCCTCCCAGTGAAATTTCCAGACGAAGCATGCTCTGTCCCCTATCTCTCGAGGTCCACTCGACACACTCGACACTTGGCGGTTTTCTCAGTCGTGGAGCGGTTTCGAAGGGTATACAGGCTACTCGACAGTCGACTCGACACTAGTCGACAGTTTGGTTCGTAGACGGTCTACGAATGACTTTTTGGAACATGAAGAGCATATATTTCCTCATTCACGTTTCCATTTCTCCTACCAGTTCTACGATTGCCTTTTTACCCTCTTGTCGAACGACAGCGTGTCCACGATGCTCCAGCAACCGCAGTAGAGCAATCGCATCTGAAACCGTCTTGCAGTTCGCCACTTTTGAGCGCACGAGGTCTCGCAATGTGGTCCGCCCCTGATGCCGCTGAATCCACCTCACAGCCAGCCTCACACGCCTGTCCTCCTCCGTCTCCCGGATTTCCTGGTACACACGTCGCGCATGAGATTTCAGATACTGCATGAGCGCCGCCACACGTGCCATGGTCTCCTCATCCACGCTGTCGCCGAAGTCGATTTCACCACACGCAGCACGCAGCAGATGTACAACCAGCGTCAACCGAAGCGCATGAGTGTCGAGTTTGGACCACGCGCCGTTGAGATGCGGAGGAAAGTCCGGGTCGTTCATCTCTTCGTAATGCTCGTCGAGCCAAGTGTTCCATGCTTTGATTCCGTCAGGCGCGAACGTTACCTCGCACTGGCCACCGTCGTACACAATCCCCCACAGCCACCGACATACGTGGTCCCACAGTTGCCTGGACTCCTCGGAGATGGCGGTTTGACTCCTCCTGCGGGGAATGCCGTCTGGATACACGACGAGAAAACGATACGCGAATCCGTCACTTTCCGAGAACCCTCGCAGCTTTGCGAGCGTCTCAGGTTGAATTCCGCCCAGGAACCCCATAAAGGGGTGTTCCACCACGAGAGGAGCTCTGCCCTTTCGGTTCACGGACCACTGACCGTCATTCCACAGTGACAGGATTTGCTGCTTGTCTGAGCCCGTGCCGCCCTTATACTGGCCGAACGAATTCACGAATCCAGCCGCCTCGTCCCAATGCACGAGGACACCTCGCGGATTCGCCACGAACACGTCCATGAGAGCCTCCACTGTGGTGTCCGTGACATAGACTTGCCGGAATGGCGGGGGGACTGGCCTTGGTTTGCCGCTCTCGCGTGTCCACGTCTCCGCCTCGAGTTTGTATTGTTCATGCGCCCTGCGATATTCCGCTGCGAGTTGAGACTGGATTGCCTCAACAGGCTTCATCACGTGGCCAATGGCGGGGGACTTGCCAGAGCCGGAGTCACCGACGATGAGCGTCCAGATGCGCGCTCTTTCACGCCAACCTTTGTCTGTCGATATGGTCACGCTGTTGCCGAGGAGCGCCCCCGCCACCGTCAATATCCCCATTCCCACGTAATCATTTGGGCATACGACGTGCTCCGCGACTTCGACAGCGAAGTTCCACAGGGGTTTCGGAAGCACGTCATCAGGGAATGGCAGTACCTGCTCCGTGATGAAGGGGATTCGAATTGCTTCTTCCGCAACTGTCGACATGCGCAACTGTCGAGCCTGTTGGAGTTCCCTGATGCCGCTCAGCTCGTTCATGCCGTCCACCGCCTTCTGGCTTCACGCTTCGCGATGCTGTTCACGACCTGGTGCAGCTCCTCGACGGGCAGTGGGGGCGTGTTGGTGAGGTTCCATGCCTCGATGAGCGCCAACGCGATGTGTGGGTTCGGGAGATACCGAAGCAGATACCCCGCGAGCCGCGCTGCCGCGTTGTTGCGTTCCCCCGCGCACACGCCGAGCGCGATGCGCTCAAGGTCATCGTCATGGCGCGATTCCCCCGCAACAATGAGCTTGTCCGACGGACGCAGGAGGTCCGACAGCCACTTAGGCAGTGGCGGGGGAGCGACGTCCCACAGCGCCCGTCCAGGCTGCCACACATACGGGCGCCCTGACGGGTGCACGCTTGGGGGAGCACACACGTAGCCACCGTCGCCCCGAATGTCTGCTCCCTCGAACACCTTCACGCGATTCGAGACAGGCCATCCAGGGTGTCGGAAGTAGACGTGTGCCCCCCGCCCTGTAGACACCACGGGAGCGCGGGGGAGGCCGCGTTTAAGTGCCTCCTGCGCAGCCTCGCGATTGTCCAGGTCAAGTACCACCAAGCCGCTCACCGCGCCTGTGACGATGCCCCAGTTGCAGTCAGGCCACCGCTGAATCCATTGCCGAATCTGAGCCGACGTTGGACGCTCCCTCTGCCACTGCTCCCATGCGATGAGCGGGCGTTTGCCACGTGGTTCGAGAGGAATCACAGACAGACCATGTGTTCGGTATTGCGACAGAAGCCACGTTATGGTATTGTCAGTCACACAATCACCCCGTTTGTCACCGGATACGCCGCCGCGAAGGGTGCCGCCTTCGCGACAACGTGTTTGTGGTGTTCACAAGAGTGTCAGTTGCCCTTCGGGGCGTATAGTCCAGAAGCGCTCATGAAGCGCGAGTTGTGGGCCATGGCCATAGTCGAAGCGCACAGCGTGTTCGTTGAACGTGTCGATGCTCGTCTCCCACACTGTGTTGGTGTCGGTCTCTTCCACGCGAATAAGACGGACACCGCGTGTTAGTAGGTCTTCGAACACCTCTGTTTGAATGGCATACCCATGAAGAGCGCGCACGTAGTGAGTGGCGCGCTTTCGCTTCGTTAGGAACACATTCCCATCAATCTCGCCAATGACGCGCCCCCGCCACCTCACCTTTTCAGGCACTGTAGCGCCTCCTCTCCGACCTCCCGAGGCCAGCCGCTTGAATCGAACAAGACGTCTTCCTTCACACCCAGCACACGGGCCAGCTCACGCCTGAGGCGCGGATACGGTTTGCGTCCCCCGCGTTCCACATGCGATAGCACGGACACAGACACCCCGATGGCCTCCGCCACCTCCTTCGCCTTGAGTCCTCGCGAACGACGGACGAGTTCGAGTGCGTTCATCGCGAAACACCTCCAGACAAAAACTTGAGCCACGCTTCACGCCCAATGGTAAGGGTGCAAAACGTGGCTTTGAAGGAATTTCAGCACGCATGCAAAAATTCCGGTGTGACCGTGTCAGGTGACAGAAGGCACGGCGTCGAAATACGTGTTACGCTCAACGGGCGTCTTCATACGCCTGCCCAAGTCCTTGACCGCTTTGCGCACTGTAGAGGAATCCGGTACACCCTCCTCGTCCGCAATGCGCTCGTAGGTCCATCCCTGAAATACGTGACGGATGAACCAGCGATAGTGCTGCTCTTCGCTTTTTTGGTACTTTTGCGACTCAGGCTCCAGGCCGAGGGCTTGGCATTCTGATTCGATTTGATGTCGATACGCTTCGAGAGTCTCTTTGAACTCAAGTAACATTCGCGATTCAGCATGTTTCCATGACTCAAGAAGAGGGTTCCAAAATAGCGTTACTTCACACTCCCTCGGCCGGATAGCTTTATCAAGTCGCTCAAATTGCTGTGCTCCAAGGTCAGGCAGAACATTAACCAACGTATCGAGTTGGTTCATCCACGGAATAACCATCCCATCCCACCGTACAGGTTCCTTATAGGCCATCGCTGAAGACGAAACCCAATGGGATACAGTCGACACAACCTGCACCCGAGCCCAATCGGGAAAATTCCATTTCTTTTCCCATTGATACATAGCTTGAGTTACAGGATGGCTGTCGTACCTATGCCCTGAATATGCATAGTCCTGACAAATCAAACTCGCAAGCGGATAACTCAGGCTCTTAACAAGAGGCAATGCATTATCCCTCAAGTCGTGAAGTGGCCGAAACGTCTCATCTTGCGCCTCCAATTCCTCTAGAGCATAGAAGAGCTTCACCCGATGCCTCCACGCCTCTACACTGGTCGTGACGTACCGTCTCCCTGCCGTCGATGGCATATCCCATTCCCTCCCTTTGGGCACATGATAGGGGACACAAATTGGTACGTCAACCATATCGGAATTCCGAAAGGTGCTTGACTTCTTCCAGGGGAATGAACCAAAATGGAGGCAAACAAATGGGTGAAGTCTTCTGTGGTTAACGTGAGGGGAAGAAACACAAAAGGCGCGGAAACCCGCGCCGTTATGCCGGGAGCGGGACTCGAACCCGCACGGGGATACCCCCAGCAGATTTTAAGTCTGCTGCGTCTGCCTGTTCCGCCATCCCGACCCAGAAACCGCACCGTCAAGCGGTATTTTGATTATCGCCGCGCTTCAAAATGGAGTCAAGATGTTGTGCAATCTGTTGTGGTCCGCACCCCCGCCAAGCATGGAAGACTCGATGCTCAAGGAACGGAATCCATCCCCTCCGGCACCAGCCCGCCGTCCGGAGAAAGGCGTATTTCACCCCTGAGAGGGAAGATCAGGCGCTTCAAGCGCGTTCGACGCATCCCGCTTCCTTTCGAGCAAAGCCTGTACACGTTCCGCATGCAGCAATAGCTCGTCGATGGCCTCAAGCTCGTGTTCACCTTGCTCCCGTAGCGCCCGAAGCACCTCCTCAAGCTGAACCACGGCCTGTTGCATCTTGGACAGAATCGAGGACACAGATCGTGAAGACGCAGTCATCCGGTCTGACCAGTTCCACAATTCCGACGCTACGTGCCGCAATGCATCGTCTTCCAGTTGATGCCGACTGATCTCCACGCTGAGCGTAACAGCCATCTTCCTCAACACCTTGGACGCACTGGAAACCGCCTGGCTATTCTCTCGGATGACAGACGAGAGGGGTGAGAGCCCCTCCCAAACCGTCCAAAGTTCTTGAAACAAGACCTCGGCCATACGGCGGCGCTCCAGCACAGGTTCCAGCGCCATGACCAGATTCCAGACGGCCTTTTCGAGATCACGGCGATACACGGACGGCTCCATACCCATCCCGCCCTCTGGGCTCATGTACCTTCTGAATCTGAATTCTTCACATCTGGAGCAGTTCCTTCTCCTTGTTTGTTGCCTTCCCGCAACTCCTTGGTGAGCGTTTCATTCGAAAACGGACCTTGTTGCTGAGACACCGCTGCATCCAACCGTTTGATAAGTCGCTCGAGTTGCATGAGCTTCCCTTCAATCCGGTGAAGGTGGCTCTGCATATCGTCGATCTCTTGCTCAGCCTTGTAGTTAATGGCAAAGTCGATAATGGCCTCGTGCTTGTCCCGCGCAGCTTGCCGGTTCTGACTCATCATAATAATGGGCGCCTGGAATGCCGCCAGGAACGACAAACATAAATTCAAGAGAATGAACGGCGGCGGATCGAAATGAAACCTTCGCGTTTCGGGCGCGGCATTCCAAATCATCCAGGCGACCAGCATGGCCGAAAAAATGATAATGAACGTCCAGCTTCCGCCAAGCGCCGCAATGCGGTCTGCCAGTTTGTCTGACCACTTTGTTTTGCGCTGATATTCCTCGTCAAGCATGGACAGAATATTTTCCTCATACAGATTGACCAGCCGGGCGATCCGCTTGGCGTCACCTTCATTAATAGGAATATCGAAGCCTTCCAGATTGGTGTTATCGTCGTCCTCGTGCTCCGAATACACGTAGTAATAACGCTTGGCCATCCCCCTCACCTCCATCGTTGAGCTCTCTTCATTCGTTTCATCCGGCGCGCATAATAGGTGCGTTTGCCCTCCATGTACCGATCCAAGGTCAAGCGGTGAAATTGCTCAACCCATCGCTGTTTGTGACCTTCCCAATTGTGCAATTCCTCCGGTTCCGTTTGCAACCACCTAGTCCAAGCGATGGCCACCCGGCTGTACCGGTTCCCCGACTTCGCAATCTGCAGGTGAACCGCGGGCCACGTATCCTGCGCTTCGCGCACCCACACCAACCGCCCTTTGACGCCCGCATTGCCACAGAACCGGTAGCCACAGTGTTCGAGCGCATCCCATTCCTCGTGATGCAATACCGCGCGGCGCAATAAAACCAGGACGTCGATCGCGTCGCTTGTGACGGCGCCCTCGATGGTCGTGCTGCCGATGTGCCGGATGGAACAGTAGACGCGCCGATGAAACACACGTGCGAGTTGCTCTCTCGCGCGCTCAAACGCCAGAAGATGGCGGGTCGTGGATTCCGTAAGCATGACCGGCACCCGTGCAGCTCCGGGAGCGCGAAAGCCGAATTGCCGTCGCACCATGACAATACCTATCCACAACAGAAATGCGGCCCACGCAGCGAGGTTCATCACGACGGCAACCGAGGATTGCTGGGTAGCTAGCCAGGTGACCCAGGCATCGTACAGCGTGTGTACCGTCATCACCAGGAGAATTCGGCCCGTCACGACGGCCATGATGGCAAGGATCAAACCCAAACTGCTGAACATGTACCATGCTTGCAGCCGTTCATGAGTGAATTCCAGGATGTGTCCACTCCCAAATGCCAACGCGCTCAACATGACGGCCACAGCAAATGCGACGATGCGGACACCCGGTGTATCCCATCGCCGCCGCATGGCGGAGCGCAGAATGGCGAGGACGGCGATCACGCAGCTCCACCGCCACATCTCTTCCAGGCCGGCCGCCACGCTGACCGCATAGTCCACCCATGTCACATGGGATGTCACGTTGCTTTGGTTAAACCTCAGCGCTGTGCTCGCGGCGTCCGCGGTCAACTCTAAACAGCCCATGAACGCCACGGGAGTGAGAACGTACAAATAGCATCGCACGGCCGCACGTGCAAGAGGACGTCGGATGAGGACGCGAGACCGAAGCGGGTCCCACGTTTGAAACAAGGCGCGCCGAAGCGAAGGGAACAACACGAACAAGCTCAGGACGCTGAGAGCCAGGTAGGTTTCAGCGATCCATAGCACCTGCCCGCCGTCAAACAGGTTGGCGAACGTGGCGAAGGCGGCAAAAATCAGCGCATAACCAATTTGCCACGCACGCAACTCCGCGATCAACCGTTCGCTCAACTCATACAGACGCGTCACCCAGTCATCCTCCACCCTCCCTCGCGCAACCGCGAGGGAGGTTCATCCAGTATCCGCATTCCATTATACAAGGCATTGGTCCGCCTGTCGCCCTGTCATTGCTTTCGACTCTGTCTTGGCTGGAACGTCTCACAGCACGTCTCGAGCGACGAACGCGCGTGATCCAATCGCTCCGCCACCGCAAAATCGCGGCCGAACTCTTCCCGGAACGACGTCTCTCGACGACTGCGCCCCACCGAAACCATGATGGATGGAGCCGCGCACTCGTTTCCTTCGTGCCAAAACAGACAATTGGCAACCGTACACTTGACATCGACCTTCATCAGTTGCGCCCTCCTTTGCAGCGTGCGATTCCGTCTTAGTGTGGTGCGGATCCATGCGGAATCATCCACAAAGTGATTGACACGCGATCCATGGATGTACTTTGTTTCGTTGACCCTGCCGTTCGAAAAACACATGATCGACGCACGCGCATGCTTGACATCGGGAGCGCAGGGTGTATAATAGCCTCAACACCGAACTCCATACGATGTAAGTCTGGATCTTTGAAGCCGGTCGTTCGGCCTCAACGGGTCGGGCGGCTGGCTTTTTCGTTCAGCGTCAGCGCACGGGAGTTCGGAATCTAAAGCAAGTGCTTCTGGTAAGCACCATGGAGGAATTTCGGATGTACGAAGGTACGGTCAAGTGGTTCAATTCGGAAAAGGGCTACGGTTTCATTCAGGTGGAGAACGGTGACGACGTGTTCGTTCACTACAGCGCCATTCAAGGCCATGGCTTTAAGACGCTGGACGAAGGTCAACGCGTGACGTTCGACATCGTTGAAGGGCCGAAGGGGCCGCAAGCAGCGAATGTCGTGAAATATTAATCGACCACGAAAAGCCCATGTTGCGACATGGGCTTTTTTTGTGTCATCATGTAGGCATTGCACAAGAAAAGGTCCCCACGGGGGCTAGCAGGTTGGGAGCATGAGGCGATGATCACGATGCTCTTGGGCATTGTCGCCGGTATGATCGGCATTTTGGAGACCTTGCTCGACATGGTATCCCAGCAAGGCTACACGCCGCAAGCCGATTGGCACGCTTACGGAGCCATCGCGATATCCGCGCTTGGCCTCGTGATGTCTCTGTTCGCGCGCAGGCATCCAAGGATTGTCGGCTTGCTCCTGTACGTGTGCGGCGTGATTGGCTTTGTGTTCGCCAAGTGGTCGTATATCCCTCCGGGTATCGTGTTCTTCATCGCGGCGACCATCGCGGTCTTTTTCGACATGCGCGAACAGGCCTCGTGAAACCCAAACAGGTCAAACCTCGCGCAAAACGGGCGGCTGTACGGCCGCCCGTTTTGTTTCACCATGCCCAGGATATCTGGAATGCGATGCTCTCTCCATTCCCCATGGGAATCTCGATGGCCCAGTGATGATGACCTCTGGTCCAAACAAATGGCGTCGACCCCGAAGAGCCTGAGCCAGGAATCGAAATGGACCATCCCGACTGATCCGTCCAACCGCCGTTCGTGCCTACACTCCAGCCTTGCCCAGTGGGAAAAGGCATGGAGGAGATGCCCGGCCACCCGTCTGACGGCCCCGTGGAATTCGTCCACCCTCCGTTCGATCCCGTCCAGGATGGAGCTGAATCGGCCGAGTATGTGGTGGTGGAGAACGACTCCCCATCCGAGCCGATGGACGACGGTGCGATCCGCACGTTGCCGAACGAGTCCACCATCGCAACCGGCTGCACCTGATTTCCGGATGCGTCAAGCGGCTGCCCGTTGACCGTCGCATCGGTGAATTGGACCGTGCCGGAATTGGCGAGCGGGTACAAGCCACCGCGGATGGTCGACGGATCCTCGCTGATCCACTCGGCAGACGTTCCAATATGGGCCGCGTAGGCGCTTGACAGGTTCACCGAGACACTCTTGGACAAGGTTTGACCGGATGGCGTCACGGCCTGCAGGCTCAACACCCAGGTGGAACCACTCGCCTGATGAATGGCCGCCGAGACCTTCGAGCCCACAGGAACCGTCAAAATGGTGTTGGCCGCGGCAGGAAGCTTCTCCCAGAAGACCTGTACCTGCGTTTGACCGTTCACCACTTGTTCAAGAGTCCCAATTTGCAACAGATCTTCGGTTTCCACACCACCAAGACCGATCCACTGTGCCGCCATGGCACCATTCTGACCCGTGATGCTCGGTACGGTCCAACTTCCCGTGATGCTCGTATATCCCTGCGATCCGGCCGGTGTATCAATGTATCCGCCCCAGTTTTCCGATGTCTGCGTGCCCGTCGGCATGCTGACCTCAGTGGCGAGGCGAACGCCTGCCTGCGTAAACGCGGCATTACGCGCATGTGCCCAGGCCGCGCCAGCGCCCCCCAACAACACGAGGGCCGCGATCCAGCGCCCGGGGCGCGGCCGCCGAACTGCTCGCTGTTTTGCCCCCATGACGTTCACATCTCCCTCTCCGTCGATCTCGTCACATTTCTCACCTTCAATCTAAATCATCTTCCTTGAAAATTGCTAGAAGTGCACGTGCGATGAGACGGATGAGCAACAAGCGAACGTTATCACCTCGAATAGAAGGATCTGTAGGGTTTTTGTTGAAAACGTTTGATGCAAGAATCCTTCGGGTGGGGAGTGAACCTCATGAAGTATCGCCAGCTGGCGAACGGCATACGTGTCTCTGAAATCACATTTGGATGTTGGGAACTGGGCGGCGGTCAGTGGGAGAAGAAGGATGATCACGTGAACATTCAGGTCCTTCAGCGCGCATTTGAGCTCGGCATCCAGTCGTTCGATACGGCGGAAGGATACGGACAAGGCCATTCGGAGGAGATCGTGGGTTTGGCGCTCGAAGGCGTACGAAAACAGTGCGTGATCGCGACCAAAGTTTCGCCCAACCACCTGCGTCGGGATGACATTCTTCGCTCTATCGAACAGAGCCTGAAGCGCCTGCGGACCGATTTCATCGACATCTATTATGTCCACTGGCCGAACCGAGACATCCCCCTGTCAGAAACCATGAACACCATGGCTGAGCTGCGAGACCAGGGCGTCATCCGCAGCGTGGCAGTGTCCAATTTCCCCCGGGACCTTCTGGAAGAAGCCATGCGCTATACGCGCGTGGACTGCATTCAACCAGAATACAGTCTGTTGGAGCGCCGCATTGAAGCCGATGTCCTCCCCTACTGCCGCGAGCATGGCATCGGCGTGCTCACTTACTCGTCCGTGGCCAAGGGCATCCTGACCGGCGCGTATCATCTCGGCGGAATGAAACTTGCACCAAACGACTTCCGTCAGGGACGCCGGCTGTTCAAACCCGAACATCTGGAGGCCGAGACGCCGCTCATCCACTGCCTGAAGGGGATTGCGGATCGGCATGGTGTTCATCCCGCCGAAATCGCGCTGGCGTGGATCCTGCATCAGCCGGGAATCACGAGCGCGATTGTCGGGACGCAGAATATCGCACACCTGGAGGAAAACGTGCGCGCCGTGGACCTCGCGCTAAGCCAAGAAGATCTCCGCGAACTGGACAACGTGAGTCGCCGCGTGCTCGCGCAGATCGATGGACCATCGCCGAGCCTACGCTAAGTGCCGAACAGCCCAAAGCCAACCGTACATGGCCGCGAGGACCGAGAGAAGCGTCGGCCACGTGAAGGCGAGGCCCGCGCGCATGAAGGCGGAAGCAGTGATGCGCACGCCGCGCGACTCCAACACGTGCAACCAGAGAAGCGTCGCAAGCGAGCCGATGGGCGTCATCTTGGGGCCGAGATCGCAACCTATGACGTTTGCGAGCGCGAGCGCCACCTGATCCGATGTCGGGAGCCCGGTGTGTTGAATCGCCAAAAGGCCGATCATGACACTGGGCAGGTTGTTCATCACACAGGACAGACAAGCCGCAAGCACGCCCATCGCCATGACCGACCCAAACAGGCTGACATGCGCCGTCGCCTGGAGCAAGCGTGTCAGCCAGTCGGTGAGGTGCGCGCGCTCAAGCCCATAGACGACGAGATACATGCCGACGGAAAACACGACGATGGACCACGGCGCTTGGCGCAAAACGCGCCGTGGTTCGGCCGTTCGCGTGCGCCATCCGGCGATCAGAAAAGCCACGGCGATGGCCCCCTCGACAGCGGACACCGGGACGTGTGCGATTTCGCTCACCACATAGCCCGCGGTCATCACGGCGAGCATGCACCAAGAAAAGATGAACATGGCGCGATCGCGGATGGCCGTCGCGGGTGCAGGCAACGACTCCACATCGTAGGCAACCGGAATATCTCGGCGGAAATAGAGGTACGTGACTGCGAGGCTCATGCCGAAGGAGACCAGATCCGGAATCACCATGCGGAGGGCGTACCGGAGGAAACCGAGATGGTAGGAATCGGCCGAGATGATATTGACCAAGTTGCTGATCACAAGCGGGATCGAGGTCGAATCTGCGATGAAGCCTCCCGCGAGCAGAAACGGGATCATGTGACGCGTGGAAAATCGCAATCGCTTCATCTGCTCGAGCACGATGGGCGTCAGAATTAACGCAGCGCCGTCGTTTGAAAAAAACGCGGAAACCATGAAACCTAGCGCCAGAATCAGGACAAACGCGAGCCGTCCGCGACCCCGAGCGCGGTGCGCAATGGTCAGCGCTGCCCACTCGAAGAACCCGGAAGCGTCCAGCACACTCGACACGATGAGGATGCCGACGAAGGTCAACGTCGCGTCCCAGACGATGTTCCAGACCGTCCACACGTCGTACAACCGCACGACGCCCGCGGCCAGGGCGACGAGCGCGCCGAACAGCGCGCTCCATCCCACCGGCAGCCCGCGTGGGCGCCAGACGACGAGCACCAGCGTGACGAGAAAGATGGCCAGCGCCGCAAACGCCATGTTTGCCATTCATCTCCTCACCCGCGAGCTTCAAGGCTCGGCGCATGACCGTACACAGGTACGGGCCCGTTCGTCGGCGCCGCCCACCGGCATGCGTTCACCAGGACCCGCTGCACGTTGGCATCGTGATACGTCGGATACGTCTCGTGGCCTGGGCGGAAATAGAAGATCTTACCCCTCCCTCGCCGAAAGGTCACACCCGAGCGGAACACGTCGCCGCCGGAGAACCATGACAACAAGACGATCTCGTCCGGCACTGGAATGTCAAAGTGTTCTCCGTAAGTCTCTTCGTTCGGAAGTTCGAAATACGGCGGAAGCCCCTCGGCAATCGGATGGCTGGGATCGACGACAAACAGCCTCTCCTTCTCGTCCTCTTCCCGCCAGCGGAGATTGCAGGACGTGCCCATGAGACGCTGAAACACCTTGGAAAAATGCCCGGAGTGCAGAACGACGAGCCCCATGCCTTCATGCACGCGGCGAATGACGCGATCAACCACGGCATCCTGCACCTCGTCGTGTGCCACATGCCCCCACCACACGAGCACATCCGTGTCATTCAACACGGCTTCGTTCAAGCCGTGATCGGGTTCGTCCAACGTCGCGCTCCGAACCTGCATGCCGGCTTCGGATAGCGGTTTCGCAAGGGCCGCGTGAATCCCGTCGGGGTAGACCGCGCGAACCGCTTCGTCGCGTTGCTCGTGTCGAAATTCGTTCCAGATGGTCACTCGAATCCCGGTCAACGATAGCCCTCCCTTGAACAGTCCTCCCCCATGATATCGAAACCACCGCGGCAGGACAAACACACGAAGTTCCAGCGATCCGACAGACGCCCGAAATGACGCGAGGGCAGCCGGACCGAAGTCCGACTGCCCTGAAACGAGCGTGGATCACTCGCTTCGCCGCGTCAACGCCGCGATCAAAAACACGATGCCAAACACCAGACAGACGATACCCCACCAGAGGTCGATGTTGGAGTGCAAACTCGGGGTATGCGGATCTGCCGCAGCGCCGTACACCCCAAGCACCACGCCGTACACGACAAACAGGACGCCGATCATGAACCGAAGGTCCAAGAACCGATTCATCTCATCACCCTCTCCCCGGATGCATCACCAGAACGCGACGTTCAGGCCGACCAGGATGACCAACACGATGGCTGCCAGATATCCGGGGCGTTTATACCACGGATAACCGCTGTAGTCAGGCCGCTTGCTGAGCCCGTACACGAGGCCTTCGAGCTCTTCGGGCTTCTTGCCCTTGGTGACAAGGCTCACCAGTACCGTCACGACGACCGTGACCACCCATGCCCACCATGCGCGCCAGAAGTTCCCGGCATCCGGGCTGGAGAACATATGGGCGGGCAGGAAGAAGTACATTGCAAAAGCGCTGGCGATACCCGCCAGAAGTCCCCAGAAGCCGCCCCAAGGCGTGGCCTTCTTCCAGAACATACCCAACAGGAACGTGGCGAACAGCGGCGCGTTAAAGAAGGAGAACAGCGTCTGCATATAGTCCATGACGCTGGGGAACCCCGCCGCGAAATATGCCGTGCCGATGCTGATGATGACGCCGACGACGACCGCCCAGCGCCCCATGTTCACGTAGTGCTTGTCCGGCGCGTCCTTCTTGATATACGCCTGATAGATGTCGTACGTCCACACCGTTGTGAACGCGGTGACATTGCCCGCCATGCCGCTCATGAAGCTCGCGAGCATCGCCGTCAAGCCGAGACCGAGCATGCCCGGCGGATAGTACTTGGCGATGAGCAGCGGCAAGGCCAGGTTATAGCTCATATTCGGCGAGTGGCCGATTTTCGGAAAGATCGCAAGCGCAATCAAGCCTGGAATGATCACCAGGATAGGGACGATCATCTTAAAGAACGCCGCATAGATGGGCGTCAACTGAGCCGCGCGCAGATCCTTCGCGGCGAGCGTCCGCTGAACGACCAAGAAGTCTGTCGTCCAGTACCCGAACGAAAGCACGAAGCCAAGTCCGAGCACCACGCCAAGCCAACCAATCCCCATCGGGTTGTGCGAAGGGGAGCCCAGATTCGCCCAAAGGTGGCCGAATCCCGCGGGCAGCCGGGACATCATGCCCTGCCATCCGCCCAAGTTGTGCAAGCCGATGAGCGGGATGGGCAGCAAGCCGGCCCAAATCAGGAAGAACTGCACCACCTCGTTAAAGATCGACGAGGTCAGACCTCCAAGCGCCACGTAAATCAAGACGACCAGGGCGGACACAAGGATGCTGGTGTCAAAGGACCACCCAATCAAGATTTGGAAAATGAGCGCCATGGAATACAGGCTGATGCCCGAGGTCAACACGGTCATGACGGCAAACGAAATGGCGTTCAGGGCGCGGGTCGCCTCGTTGTACCTGAGCTTGAGGAACTCCGGCACCGAGCGAACCTTCGAGACGTAGTAAAACGGCATCATGTACAGGCCGAGAAACAGCATGGCCGGGATCGCGCCAATCCAGTAGAAGTGCGTCGTGAGCATGCCGTATTCGGCACCGCTCGCGGTCATGCCAAGAATCTCGAGCGCTCCGAGGTTGGCGGACAGGAACGCTAACCCCGTGATCCAAGCCGGAATGGACCGGCCGGACAGAAAGAAATCCTCTCCAGTGCGAACGCGGTTACGAAGAACAAATCCGACGCCGAGGACGAATGCGAAGTAGACCAAGATGATGATGTAGTCCACGGCGTTCGCATGAAACAACGCGTGCACCCGATGCACCTCCTATAAATGGGAAATTGAGCCGATAGCGATTTCATCATCGCCCCATGGACTCGTGACCACATTCCTGCGGCATACCCCGCTTTCAGTATGCCCCCAAGGAACGGAGCCATGTGCGGCATCCATCGCCAGCGGCATGAGCGTGAACAACGCCGTCGCCGTCGTGTGACCGCCTCCGAATATAGCAATTTGGACAAAGAAAGACAAGCTTCGACGAAGAGTTGACCGAAAATGAAAAGGCGTGACAGGCGGAACCCCCGGATTTGTGGCGGATGTTGCCAACGAAGATGGATGGCTGCCCAAACAAAAGAGGATCGGTTGGTCAACCGATCCTCAGTGTGTGCCATGGATTCGTCAGGGCAAGGTGTAACCCGCGGCGAGGTAGATCTCGTACCATTCTTGTCGCGTGAGCTGGATGTCCGCCGCCCGACAAGACGCCTTCAGGCGATCGAGGTTCATGGATCCGATGATAGGCTGCATCTTCGCCGGGTGGCGCAAGAGCCATGCAATGGCGATGGTGACGTTTGTGACCCCGTATCTGGCGGCGATCTCGTCCAGCTTGCGGTTCAACTCCGGGAACTTCGGGTTGTCCAAGAACACACCCTCAAAAAATCCATACAGGAATGGCGACCACGGCTGAATGGTGATGTCGTGAAGCCTGCAATAGTCCAGGACACTCTCGTCGCGATCGACCGCCCATTCGTTTCCCATGTTCAGGTTCATGCCCTGAGCGATCATCGTCGCGTTCGTAATGCTCAGTTGCAATTGATTGGCCACGATGGGTTGGCAAACAAACTTTTTGAGCAACTCGATTTGCAAAGGTTTGTGGTTGGAGACGCCGAAGTAGCGAACCTTGCCCTGGGTCTGAAGGATTTCGAACGCTTCCGCCACTTCCTCCGGCTCGACCAAGGCGTCCGGGCGATGCAACAGGAGCACGTCCAGGTAGTCGGTTCGCAGGCGACGGAGACTCCCGTCGACAGCTTCGAGAATGTGTTCCTTCGAGAAGTCGTACATGCCTTTGCGAATCCCGCATTTCGACTGCAAAATCACGCGTTCGCGCACGTCGTCGTTCATGTGAAGAGCGTCGGCAAATCTCGATTCGCACTCGCCGCCGCCGTAAATGTCGGCGTGATCGAAAAAGTTGGCGCCGAGTTCAAGCGCGGTCTGGACATACCGCTCGGCTTCCGCCTGGGTGAGACGGTTGATCCGCATGCAGCCAATGCCGACCACCGGGACCTCCATGTGTGTGCAGCCGAGTTTCATCGTACGCATTCAGGATCCTCCTCCATGGCTCTTTGCGCGCTCGAGTCCATCCATCCCGGGCGGCGTCCCCACGACGCCGCCAACGCCCGGCCCATGTTACCGGGCCAATCCCCCCGAATAGCTGAGCCTGCGCAGCGCCTCGCCTGCCTGCCTCAGTTCGGGAATCGGATCTTGGAAGTTACACTCAATCGACACAGGCCCGCGGTAGCCTGCATCGCGCAGCGCCGCAAACCACTCCCGGACCGGCAGAGAACCACTGCCTGGCCACCTGCGCTGTTCGTCCGCGACGTGGACATAGCCGATCCGGCCGCTGGCTTTTTCGAGTTCACTGACAGGTTCGCCGTTTTGCACAAGATGGTAGAAGTCGATCAGAAGGTCGACGCGATGGTGCTGGAGCTCCTGCACAAATGCAACCGCTTCCTCTACCGTGTTGATGAGGTTCGTTTCGGCTCGATTGAAAAACTCGAAGTGGACCCACATGCCGTGATAGGCGGCGAGATCGCCCGCAAGCCTGACCACGCGTGCCAATTGCGCGCGGGCCTCAGCGAAGGGAAACCCCTCCGGCACGCGGCGATTTTTGCCTGCGCCGAAGCCGACATGTTGACCGCCGAGATCGGCCATTCTCGCGAAGGCAATGGACAGGTAGCGCTCAATGGCGTCCATATCCACGTCGGGACCCACGATGGGCATGTCCGGGGGGAACAGGCGGTTGAAGGCGAGCAGCGGGACCTCATTCCGCAGCAGCTCGTCGCGTACAGCGCGCCATTCCTCATCAGGCATGGCGGGATTGGTCACCTTTGCGTTGAGCTCCGCGTAATCAAATCCTGCCGCACGGACAAACCGCAACTCTCGAGGTCCCACGCAACATCCTAGGAACAAGCCAAATCCCCTCCTTGGAAAGCGCTTGCTGACAACCTTGATGCCTCTCGGCTTGCGCCGGTTTCACTTTGGTTCCTCCACGGGGTACAATGAACTCAGGCGATCCCGCGACAGTCGAAAGGAGCCTCTCACCATGAGCGAGATTCAGTATGTGATTAGCGTGATCGTGTACGAAGACGGCCATTGCGACGTCATGTGGGACTCCTCCGTCCCGATGGAACATTGCTATGAGGCGCTCAAGCAGGTCACGGACGACATGGCCGAAGCGCTCGGTCCCAAACCACCGGCGCCGCAGAACCAAGGTGCAAAGATTCTACGGCTGAAATGAGATCGACGACGTGACGGCGCTTGGCGCTCTCACGTCGCCGTCTTCGAAGCGTAAAGGCTTTCGATCTCCTGGGCTTCATCAAAATCTTCATCCGTCAGACCGCCGGCATGCCACGTGGTGAAGCGCAACGTGACATACTTGTAGTCGATGGAAATGAACGGATGATGGTTTCTTCGCTCGGCAATCTCCGCGACTTCATTCACAAAGGCGATCGCGTCAGGGAACGACGCGAAACCGAACCGCTTCCGGATGAAGTGATCCTCTCGTTGCCACCCGGGCAACCCAGCCAATCTCTGTGCGATCTCGTCATCCGACAGTTTCATGCGCTCACCTCCCGGACGGTTCAGACGCGTGATCTCCTATCCAAATGAACGCTTTCAACAAGCCGATCACGCTCACCGCATCGGTGATCTCACCGCGCAGGCACATATCGACGGCGTCTCGCAAAGGCACCCAGGATACGGTCATCGTCTCCGTGGGTTCGCGATCCGCTTCTCCCAACGACAGTTCGCGCGCAAGAAACAGGTGCGTCTCCTGGGTCGAGATGCCCGCGCTCAGATGGGCAGAACCCAGATACGTCCACGAATGAGCGCTTATCCCCGCTTCTTCGCGAAGCTCGCGCGCAGCCGCCGTCTGCGGGTCTTCCTCCCGAAACTGCCCGCTCGGGATCTGCCACAGAAAACCGTTGACGGGAAACACGAATTCCCTGAGAAGCGCCACGCGTCCCTCGCCGTCCACAGCCACGACGCCAGCATTATGCCCTGCGTCGATCACGCCGTAGAGGCCGGGCTGGCCGTCTGGCCGGAGCACATCATATTCGACCACCCGGATCCACGGATTTTGATATGCCACGCGTTCCGAAAGAATCGTCCACAGATGCCTCTGCAAGTGTGCGGCCCCTTTCGCAGAAACACAGCGTCGCAATGATTTGAAAATACCTAACTGGAGTATAGCACACTCCTATCGATTCTTCAGAACGTGGCTCGTGACGATGGGGGCGACGATGGAGGTTCACGCACCGCATCCACTTCTCGAAGCCACCCGACAAGCTCGATGTCAAGACAGACTTCCGCCGACCATGGGCCAGCAAGATCCACAAGGACGCGAAAGCCGTTCAAGCTGGACAACCCGCTGATGATAAGTCATCGCGCTGATCCAGCTTTCCTTTCCAACTTCAACCGAGAGCCCAGCAGGCGCAACAAAAAACGCGGCCGCGAAAACCTCGCAAGCCGCGTCACAACAGGCTTTTCAACTGGAGGCGCCGGCCGGATTCGAACCGGCGGTGAAGGTTTTGCAGACCTCTGCCTTACCACTTGGCTACGGCGCCATGAGGCTGCACAACCCGGACAGAGGCTCGCCCCGCCCGGGTATCACAGCACATGCCCTGGAGCGGAAGACGGGATTCGAACCCGCGGCCCTCGCCTTGGCAAGGCGATGCTCTACCCCTGAGCTACTTCCGCACGGATGGTGGCTCGGGACGGAATCGAACCGCCGACACGAGGATTTTCAGTCCTCTGCTCTACCGACTGAGCTACCGAGCCAACGGACAACCATATGGTGGAGCCGATGGGACTCGAACCCACAACCCCTACGCTGCCAGCGTAGTGCTCTCCCTTTGAGCTACGGCCCCGCAACGAACGATATTGATTATACAGGGCAACTGCCGATTTGGCAAGTGTCAATTTTCAACCTCTACTCCGAGCGATCGCGCCCGAAGCACCGCAGTCAAGGAAAAGAAATCCATACTATGTATGACCGCTCCTTCATTGGGCATTCTATGGCTGACAACCCCACGTGGAGGAGTGGTTTCCATGAAACGTTGGTTACTCGCCGTCAGTGCAACGGCTTGTCTGGTTTCGGCAGGTTGGTGGCAAGCCCCTGTGCACGCCCTCGCCGCAACTGCGGCTGAGTCGGCCGAACCGAATGCGCCCGTCAATGGACCTTCTCATCAATTCGAAATCCACTCAAGCGTGCAGGTATCGCGTGAAACCCTGCGCGAAGCCTATCAGGCGAGCCACGATGCCTATACAAAAAAACTCCAAAAATACGCGAAATGCACCGAGGCACAGGCGCGCAAAGCCGTGCTGTCCGAACACCCAGGTTGCAAAATCGAGGATATCCAACTTCGCAATATCCGTACCAACCTGGTGTATATGGCCATCGCCCGGGATGACGAAGACAAGTATCTCGTCATCGTGGACGCCGGAAACGGCAACATCCTCCTGGATCGACGCATTCCGACACATCACGAGCGCGTCTTTGCCGGATCGCCGGTCCCCAGCCGAAATGATTGAGAAATGATGGATGAGACCCAATCCGCGCGCATAAAAAAACGTCCAACGCACAGGGGTGCCGGCCAATCCGGCACCCCTCTCGCCGACCGGAACAACCTTGGGCCGTTTAGAACGCGCGTACTTTCACATCGTGCACCTGTATCTGGCCTACGCCGCGAGGAAGCTCTATTGCTTCAAGGCGCTTTGCGCCCAGGTACTTCGTGATGTAGTCGCATGCCACGTTTGGATCGATGCGATCCCCGCAGGTGTACACATCGATGCTCGCGTAGCCGTGCTCAGGAAAACTGTGAATGGTGAGATGCGACTCCGAGATGATGACGACGCCGCTGACGCCCTGCGGCGCGAACTTGTGGAACGCGACTTCGCGAACCTCCGCGCCCGCCTCCAAGGCCGCGGTCACCATGGCGCGCTCGATCCCGTGAACGTCGTTCAGACGCTCGGGATCACACTCCCAAAGCTCTGCAATGACGTGACGCCCCATCGTGTCCATGAAAAAAGTCCCCCTTTACAAACAAATCGGCCATGCCGTTCTTGGGAAAAAGGCATGTGGAATCGCACTTACACCACGGGGGAAAGTTAGTCCTCAGAGGTCCTAACCCTTTAAGTGTAAGTCCTCTTCCATTTGCAGTTGACTGCACTCGCCATGGCGCACGTGGACATCATGCGCCGTCCGACAGGTCAACACTACGATGAGTAGTATACGGCCTCCCTAGACAATTTGCAATCAGGAATTGAATGCCTCACCAGGAGAGTGGCAGCGGCGTCGCGAGATCCCACACCAGGCTCAGGCCGCAAGCCAAGCTGCAGATCCAGGCCAGCACCGTCCAGAACCGGGCATTCCGAAGCCACTTGACAAACGCATAGGTGAGCGCCATGCCGGTCGCGAGACCGCCGAGATGTGCCATCCACCCAATCGTCCCCAAGTTCATGAGGTCGATCACGACATTGATTCCAAGGACCATCAACAACTGGTTCCGGACCGCTGGTGGAAAGAGGCCCAACAGTGCAAGCGCCAACATCGCACCGAACAGCCCGAAAATGGCGCCCGACGCTCCTGCCGAGACTTGATCGGGCGAGATCGGCAGGGTGAGCAAGCTCCCGACGGCGCCAGAGATGATGTAGATAGCAATGAACACGGGCGTGGACAAAGCTTGCTCGACCACAAACAGGGTCCACAGCGAGATCATATTCACGAGGATGTGCCAGAGGCTCACGTGGACAAACATCGTGCTGAGAATCCGGAACCATTGCCCGTGCTCAACAAGAGGCGGGTAAAGCGCGCCCGCGCGAAGCAGTCCAAACGTCTCTTTGCCGAAGACGGTCTCCACCACGAGATACCAAAACACTGTCACCAACAAGAAGGTCCAGCCCGCTGGCGCCGGATCGCTTCCATATGGACCAGGCGGCAAAAATCGAACGCGCCACACGCGCCGTCTGCGCCGCATCATGATCTCCTCACCTCACCTGCTTAGAATTCACCGGAAGCTTCCATCCGTTTCGAACCGCGTCTTCCTCGAGAACGGTGTAGCCGCGTTCGTACGCCACAACCATGCGTTCCGGCGCATACTGGGGCAGCACCAGCTCGCGAAACCGCTCCACATAGAACTCCCGCTCAGCCGGCTCCGTCAATAGCCGCCGCATGGCTTCGGCAAGAGCTTGCGGATCGCCCGACGGCACCAGGATGCCGGCCTGTCCGTCGAGCAACATGCGCCGAATGCCCGGCACGTCCGACCCAATGTTCGCGGCGCCATAAAAGCCCGCCTCCAACATCGAGCTCGGTGCCCCTTCGCTTTTCGATGGGAGGATGTGGAGATCGATGGCACCGTACAACTCCGCGACGTCCTCCAGATGTCCCAGGAAATGAACGCGGTCGCGCACGCCGTGGGTGTCGACCGCCTCTTCCAACCTCGGGCGATCACGCCCGTCGCCCGCGATCAACAGGTGCACGTCGAGATCGGCGAGGCGCGCGACAGCGGCGATGGCGACGTCGATCTGCTTGACGGGATCGAGCCGAGCCGCAATCCCGACCAGTTTGGCGTTGGAGGACAAGCCCAGCCGGTTCCGCCATGCCGACGCACACGCGTCGCGGGGCGCCTTGGCCGGGCGAGGGAGAAAGGCATTGGGAACTTCCAGGATGGTCCTGCATGGAAGGACGTCGCCAAGCGCCGGCTGCACCACGAACAGGCCACGGGCGCGCGCGAGACGCCACAGGTGAAGACCGGGAAACAGGGCGGCTTTCAGGCGGTGTCCCTCGAAGTCGTAACGCGGGTGACTGTGAATGGTGGCGGTCCAAATGACATCGGTCCTTGAAGCGGCAAACGATGCGAGGAGATTCATGCGCGGGCCGTGGGAATGCAGGATCCACGCGCGCTCGCGGCGGATGAGGTTGATCAGGCCGCGTACGGCGCCGACCGTCCCTGCGACCTGGCCGTGCAGCATTCCCGCCTGCCGCAACTTGTCCGCAAGCGGGCCCTCGCCCAGGCTGATGAAGCGGTAACGGAAATCGACCCGCGCGCCCTTCAACGCCTCCGCCCAGGTCGCGAGATGCGTCGCGGCGCCGCCCACTTCGTTTCCCGCGAAAAATACAACCACGGTGCGCTCCGCAGCCAACCGATTTCCTCCAACTCTATCAGCAGGGCCGATAACCCTGCATGGTGTGCGCCTGAATATAGCGATCCAAATCCTCGTCGTCGAACCAGAAGGGCCCGCGATACAGGAACACGTAGTCTACCGGAGTGTGCACGCGCTCCGCCGTGAACGCCAGGATATGATTTCTGCGAACCGTCACATCCGGCCACACATCTTCGAAGCGGCGATTGATCCGATTGTACTGCTCGGGCGTCATGCACGGCAGCAAGCAGACAAACGCTTCATTCGGCAATTCCAGAACATCATAATTTTTTCCGTCATACTCGATGTTCAACCCCAAGCGCATCCGCAACCATCCTTATCAGGCACAACCTCGATGTCGCCTATCTTTACACTCTCTGCACACAGTATACTGGACAGCCTACATAGGTACAAACGGCGCGCAACTTATTCGTACCGCAGCGCGTCGATGGGATTCAGGTTCGCGGCTTTCACCGCCGGATACAGACCGCAAATGACGCCGATCACGGCCGAGAAGACAAAGGACAGCGCTCCGACAGGCCAAGGCACCGACGCCGGAATACCGGTCAACGCCCGCAGTCCGACGCTCACCGCGATCCCGGTGGCGATGCCCGCGAGTCCCCCGAGGGAGGTGATGGTCATGGACTCTACTAAAAATTGGGTTATAATGTCACGTTTCTTAGCACCCAGTGACACGCGGATGCCTATCTCCTGCGTGCGCTCCGTGACCGACACCAGCATGATGTTCATCACGCCGACGCCTCCCACGACGAGCGCAATTCCTGCAACCGCGCCGATCACCGCCGTCAAAATGGTCGTCACCTTTCCCACCAGAGCGGACACGCTCGCGAGAAGCCCGGAAGAATCCACGAACGCCGACGGATCGCCCGCATGAATATTGAGCGCGAGCACGATTCGGTTCGCAAGGCTTGAAACGTCGACTCCCGGTTTGACGACCACATCCATCTCGGACGCTGTCCAATTGGGGAAGATATCCTCGCACGTGGTGTCGGGTATGTACAAATTGTCGCTCCCCATGACGAACGAGTACAGGCTCGCCTGTTCCGGCTGCGCGACACCGACCACCTCGAGCGGAACCCCCGACAAGGTGATGACCGCCCCGAGAGGATTCCCGCTCCCAAACAGCTTATTCGCGAGCGACTGGCTGATGACCGCGACGTTGCGGTGAGACAGGACGTCCTCCGCCGTGAACATGCGGCCGCGGACGACGAGAAAGCGGGCGAGATCGTTCAAGTCCGATGGTCCCGCGAACAGCGTGACATTGTCCGACTTGTCCCCGCTTTCCACCACGGCGGTTCCGTAAAACGTCTCATTCACGGCCTCCACCCCGGAGAACGAGGCGGCGATGGCGAGATCGGAATCGTCGATGGACAACACCTGGCCCGGCTGAGGAAGCCCCGGCGCGACGAGTTCCCGCGGCACAATCTGAATGACGTTTCGCTCGCTTCCGCTCGAGATGGCCCCGATGACCATCGCCTTGCCTCCGTTGCCGATGGCGACGATGGCAAGAATGGACGCCACACCAATCCAGATTCCGACCATCGTGAGAAATGCCCGGGTCTTGTTGGCAGCGAGCGATGCGAAGGCCATGCGAATCATCTCATCGAGACTCATCGCGCACCTCCTCTCGGACGATCTCGCCATCGACCATGTGCAGGATGCGCCGACCGGCCCGCGCGACGTGCGGATCGTGCGTGATGACCATCACGGTGCGCCCGGATGCGTTCAGGTCCTGCAAGAGCCGCAGAATCTCGGCCCCCGTTTGCTGATCCAGCGCACCGGTGGGCTCGTCGGCGAGGAGGACGGCGGGATCGTTGGCCAGCGCCCGCGCAATGGCGACGCGCTGACGCTGCCCGCCGGAGAGTTCGTTTGGCAGGTGATGCGCCCGATTTGCCATGCCGACCTTCTCCAACAATTCCATGGCGCGATCGCGCCGCCTGGCCCTGGGCACACCGGCGTAGACCATAGGCAGTTCCACGTTCCGAAGCGCAGACATGCGCGGGATCAGGTGAAAATTCTGAAAGACGAATCCGATGTTCTGATTTCGGAGGCGGGCGAGATGATTCGAAGGCAAGTGCAACACGGGTTGCCCGTTCAACTCGTAGTCGCCGGACGTCGGGCGATCCAGCAGCCCGACGATGTGCATCAGCGTCGATTTGCCGCTGCCCGAGGGGCCCATGATCGTCACAAACTCGCCCCTGCCCACCTCGAGATCGATGCCCTTGAGCACGGGGATCACCTGGTCCCCCACGCGATACGACTTGGTCACACCCACGAGGCGGATCATGACGTGCGCACGGCCTCTCCATTCGCGAGATTGTCTGGCGGATTGACGACGACGCGATCGCCCGGGTGGACGCCGGACAACACCTGCACCGCGGTGTCGCTTGTCATGCCGAGCTTCACCGGTACCAGGTACACGTGCCCGCTGCGCCACTCGTAGACCGCATAGCCGGTTCCATTTTGGACAACGGCGCTGTAGGGAATCGCGGCGACCGGAGTCTGCGACCGGCTCAGGATGCGACACGTGAGCTGATACCCGTACGGCACGGGAAACGATCCGCGCGGCTCCACGGTGACTTCGACCACGGGAGCGCCGCTCGAAGACACTTCGGCATACGGTGCAATCGACGCCACGACGCCGGTGAACGTCTGATTCGGATATGCGTCGGTTTGCATGGTGGCGGTCATGCCCACTTGGATCTGGGCGGCGTCCACCTCTGACAAATCGACGATCACGTCCTTCTTTGGGCTCGCCACCTCAACCACAGGCGTCGGATTGCCGTTTGCGTCCACGCCGTTGGGATTCGCGATGAGCACAACGCCCGACAGCGTCGCCGTGATGGTCAACTGAGCCAAGCTCGCCTGAGCCTGGGCCAGCTGACTTCTCGCCGATGCCACCGACGCCAAGGCAGCGTTCAGCTGCGGGAGAAACAGCGCCTTGAGCGCCGTCGGCGCCTGGTTGTATTGGGCCAGCACGCGCTGGTACGCCGACTTCGCGTCCGCGAGCGCGGATGCGGCGGCCTGCACGCTCGCCTCCGCGGAAGCCGTGCTGAGTTGCACCAGGGGCTGCCCGGCCTGCACGTGCTCTCCCACGTGCACCAACACGCGCTGAATCGGGGCCTGCAGGTTGTCCAAGTTGATGATTTGGCGCGCCGCAGGGCGCACCGTGCCAGTCGCCAGGGTCACGCGTTCAATCCGCTGGACGGAGACAGGAGCCGTCTGCACCACGGGCAAAGCCCTTCGAGATTTCCACGATACCAGCGCGATGACCAAGAGCGCCATCACCGCACAGACGAGGCCCATGATGACGCCCATGCGCCAGCCTCTCCGATGTTCCGACGAGACGGCCAAGGACAACCCCTCCCGACATGTCACGTACTAAGATACCACATGGGCGCTCGAACCCGCATCGAAGGACATGGCCTGTTTGTGAACCGCATACATATGGGACAAACGGGTGAAGAGGGGTGCCCATTCGTGCAGCCGAGATGGGTTTGTCGATTGATCGGATGGCTCTATGCCGCATTGGGCGTGGCAGGCACTTTGAGCCGGGAGTTAGGCGCCTATTTCCGCTTCACGCCCGTGGAAGCCTACATCTACCTCGCCTTGGGCGTCTGGGCCATTTGGGCCGCTCGCCGGCGCACGCGCACCAGTGTGCTCGCGCTTCTTTCGATTGGACTGCTCTCGTTTGCGTGGGCGGCCTCGCCGTGGCTCGGACTCCCTCCGGCCGCCGCTCAAACCATTGGCGCACAGCAACCGCTCGATCTCGTCCTCCGCGGGCTCGTCGCCATCTGGGGCGTCGGAACGGCTGTCAAGGCCGTGATGGACTGGCGCGCCTCCCATCGATCCACCACAGCCTGAGCCCTCACCGCTCACGCCGATGGGACATACTACGGCGTGTGAACCGATGACACCGAGGAGGGATTGGGGCATGAAGGTCCAGCAGATCATGACCACCGACGTCGCGTGCTGCTCCGCCACGGACTCCATTCAAAAGGCGGCCCAAGCGATGAAACGCGAAAACTGCGGGTCCATTCCCGTGTGCGAAAACCGCCGCGTGGTCGGTATCATCACGGACCGTGACATCGTGCTGAAGGCCGTGGCGCAGGGCAAGTGTGACGCCCGCGTTGAAGCCTGCATGACGAAGTCGGTCGTTACGGGGCGGCCCGATATGGACGCGCACGAAGCGGCCGATCTCATGGCGCAACACCAGATTCGCCGCCTGCCCATCGTGGACGAACGCGGCGATTTGTGCGGCATCCTGTCGATTGGCGATCTCGCCACGGTCGACATTCACGTCAACGAGGCCGGCGCGGCGCTCAGCAAAATCTCCGCGCCCACCGAGGCGCAGAACAACGTCGTCCACTGACCGCTTCATCGGTTCGCCTGGCGCGCACGCTCAAAAACGTCACATTCAAAATGAAGAACAACGTCGTCCACTGACCGCTTCATCGGTTCGCCGGCACCCCGCCCAGCGGGGTGTCGTTTCGTGTTGGCTTGAAGTCATACGAAAGGCTGGGGCAAAACCCCAGCCTTCGCTTTGAACCCAACTTTACCGGGACTCGACGTCTCCTTGCGCCAGCCGCTCCTGCGCATATTGAACGAGCCTTTTGGTAATACTTCCACCGATGGAACCGTTCTCATACGACGAGACGAATCCCCAGTATCCGTCCGCAGGCGGTGTAATGCCGAGCTCTCCTGCGATCTCGTACTTCATGTCCTGAAGCGCGCGGGAAGCCTGCCCGAGCAACAGGCGATTGCTCTTTGCCATCCGTCATCCCTCCCTGGGGATAGCATGCCCCGGGACGGCGAGGGACGTGCTGCGAATTCGCCCCAAAGGGCGAAGGCACTGCCACCGAAGGCGGTGGAAATGCGCAAACGCGGCGCGCCTGACGGAGGTGCGCCGCTTCACAGAGATGAAAAACATCCTCACCGCTCGCTGAGCGGGACAAACTTGCGATCCGTAGGTCCGACGTACTCGGCCCGCGGACGGATGAGACGGTTGTTCTTGTACTGCTCGAGCACGTGCGCGGTCCATCCCGAAATCCGGCTGCAGGCGAAGATGGGCGTGTAGAGATGGGTGGGAATGCCGAGAGAATAGTAAAGGGACGCCGAATAGAAGTCCACGTTCGCGTGCAGACCCTTGACCTCGAGCATGTGTTTTTCGATGGCCTGAGACATCTCAAACCACTTCGTTTCGCCGGTCAGCTCGCCGGCCTGCTTGCTGAGCCGGCGAAGATGCGTCGCACGCGGGTCCTCCGTGCGGTACACGCGGTGGCCGAAGCCCATGATCTTCTTCTTTTGCGCAAGCGCCTCGTCAATCCAGGCGATGGCCTTGCTGGGCTCGCCGATCTCGAGCAACATGCGCATCACCTGCTCGTTGGCACCGCCGTGCAACGGCCCTTTGAGCGTGCCAATCGCCGACGTGATGGCGGAATACATGTCGGACAACGTGCCCGCCGTCACACGCGCCGAGAACGTCGAAGCGTTGAGTTCGTGATCAGCGTGCAGAATGAGTGCGGTGTTGAACGCCTTCTCCTCGAATTCGGAAGGCTTGGTCCCACGGAGGAGATAGAAGAAGTTTGCGGCCGCGCTCAGTGAAGGATCCGGTTGAACAGGCTCGAGTCCTTGCCGGATGCGCTCATAGGAGGTGACGATGGTCGGGATCTTGGCGACAAGCCGCGCCGCTTTCCGATAATTGGCCTCGAGGCTCTCGTCGCCGTCATCTGGGTCGTACAGGCCGAGGAAGGAAACCGCCGTGCGCAGTACGGCCATGGCGTTTGCGTCCTTCGGCAGGCGTTTCAACAGGTCCAGCACGGGCTCGGAAAGCGCGCGCTCGCTGGCGAGCTCATCGGTGAACGCTTTCAGCTGCGACTGATTCGGCAGCTCGCCGTGCCACAGAAGGTACACGACCTCCTCAAATGAGGCGCCGCCATCGACGAGATCGTGGATATCATATCCGTAGTACAGAAGGCGACCCTGTTTCCCATCCAGGAAGCAGATTTCCGACGTGTTGGACACCACGTCTTCCAGCCCGGCTTTGAATGTCGTTTCCGCTGCCATCAGCAGAACCTCCTCATCCCTCGCGATCTCGCCGCGTATCCCCTGGGTCAAGCGAGATCGCCCAATGCCGTATTTTGTACTCGGTCATTATACTACATCCGTCGGTGCGCTCAAAAACCGTCAACTTTCGGCAAGACAAGGATACGCGGGCTGTCATGCCATGGCGGCCATCCAGCCCGCGACGGCGAGCAGCACGAGTCCCGTCAAGCGCTCTGCCGGCAGATGTTCCACGCGGGACGCCAGGAACCGCCCGGCCTCCAGACCCGCGATGGTCAGCAGAAAACTCACGCTGCCAAAGACGACGCCGGCGACAGCGAGCGGCGCGCGCATCATGCCAAGGCTGAAGCCGACGGTCAGATTGTCGATGGACAGGGCGATGGCGAGAAGGATGATCTGCAGGCCATGAGCCCGCTCGACGGCCTCGACCTCGTCCTCTTCCTCGCGCCGCTTGAACAGGCTGTACAGGCCGAGCAAAGCCAGGATGGCAATCCCGACCACGTGCGCGCTCCTGCCGAGCACGCTCGCCACCTCGCGCCCGGCCCAGATGCCAAGGACAGGCATCCACGCCTCGAACAAGGCGAAAAGAAACGCGACGCGCCACTGCGCGCGCCGGCTGAGCCCGGACGCGCCGAGCCCGACGGCGGCCAGGCCGTTGTCGAGGCCGATGCCAAGCCCAATGAGCAGCAATTGCGTCAACACGGCGCCCCACCCTCTCCGGTTCCGGCCCAGATGGGCCCCGTGGATACACCGAAGAATCGCAGCGCATCGCCTACAAAGGACTGCGTCCCGATGAGCAGGACGAGATCGCGCGATGAAGCCGCGGAGAGGACCCCGCGGATGGCATCGTCCGGATTCGGCTCATGAGCGGCGCTGTAACCCATCCGCGCCGCGAGCGCCACCAAGTCCCGCGTGAAGTGAAGGGTGGGATTCGTCGTCTCGGTGAACACGATGCGGTGAGCCAAGGGCGCGAGTTCTCGCACCACGCCCTCGGCGTCCTTGTCGTCCGGCAGGGACAAAACGAGGTGCACTCGCCCATCCCCCGCTTGCGCGTCGCACCAGCGCTCCGCGAACCGGCGGACATAGGCGGCGCTCAGCGCGTGAATGGCTCCGTCGATCACGACATCCGGGTGCCGGTGTACCCGCTGAAGCCGCCCGATCAGCGTGAGCCCGCGCAGGTCGGCCACGAGTTCGCGTGTGTCGCGGCCGAGATCGCGCAGGACTTGGCGGGCGGCGGCAGCGGACGCCGCGAGGTTGTCCGCATACGGGATGAGGCGCTCGTCCACGCGAACTTCCGCCGTGAACCCCGGTCCGCGCACCGTCACCGCCGCAGCAGCCCCGCCGCGATCGTCGAGGGTCCATTCGATGTCGCTTCCCACTTCGAGCACCTCGCCGCCCGACGCGCGAAACGCCGTTAGGAAGGGCGCCATCACCTTGCGCGACAACGGCGGCTGGGCGCTCAGGGCCGCCCAAGCGGTGGTCTCCGTCAGGATGCCCATTTTCGCGATCACGACGTCTTCCCACGTCGGTCCCAGCTTGTCCAGGTGTTCGCCGAAGATGGGGGCGACGATGGCGCCGCGGTGTGCAACCTGATTCACGTCGTCATGTCGCGCGCCGCGGCCGAGTTCGTACACCGCGGCTTCCACGCCCTGCTCCTGGTACCACAGGGCCGCGATGGCCGCCACGAGCCCGACGGGGCCCATGTACTGGTCTTCCGGCACGGGCAGAGCGGACGCCGCGCTTCGAACCTGCTCCCCGAGGCGCACAAAATCCTCTTCGGGAATCGGCAGGCCCTGCAGGCGGATGCGCTCCAGGAAATCAATCAAGTGGGGGCTCGTGAACAGGCCGACGCGCACACCCATCTGCTGCAAGATGGCCGCCGTCAGGATGGCGTGCGAACCCTTCCCCTTGCTCCCCGTCACGGCGACGTTGTACACCCGCTCGTCCGGCCGCCCCAGCGCATCGAGCAGGCGCCTCGTCCACTCCGGATGCCGCACGTCGCGATCAAACCCCTGTCTCCGCTCCCGCGGCACGCGGCTATACGAAGAGAAAATCCAGCGAATGATTTCCGTCACTTGTTCCGAGATTGGCGTCGTCAACGAACGTCCCTCGCTCTCCGCGGCTAGTGTATCACAGGGCGAGGCGCGCGCAAACAGACGGCCGCCGGGCGATGACACCCAGCGGCCGCGGAATGCTTCGTTTCACGCGTAGACGAATTGGTACGGGCGGCGAGACGCCTCGTACGCGGCGATGTCCGCCTCGTACTGGAGCGTGATGCCGATGTCGTCGAGGCCGTGCAAGAGCATGTGGCGCTTGTGCGGATCGATCTCGAAAGAAAAGCTGATGCCGTGATCGGTCTCGACCGTCTGCCGCTCGAGATCCACCGTCATGCGCCGCCACTCGCCGCGCGCGTGCGACTCGGACAGTTGCTTGTACAGCTCGCGCGGAATGCGAATGGGCAGCAGGCCGTTCTTGAAACAATTGTTATAGAAAATATCGGCGAACGACGGAGCGAGGATCACCCGGAAACCGTAGTCGCGAAGTGCCCACACTGCGTGCTCGCGGGACGATCCGCATCCGAAGTTGTCGTCGACCAATAGGATGGTCGCGCCCCGGGCCTCCGGACGGTTCAGCTCGAACTCGGGATTGGGCGATCCGTCCGGAAGGTACCGCCAGTCGAAGAACAGGAACTCGCCGAACCCGTCGCGCTCGATCCGCTTGAGAAACTGCTTCGGGATGATCTGATCCGTATCCACGTTCACGCGGTTCATGCAGACCACGAGGCCTTCGTGCTTGACGATGGGCTCCATCACGCCGTCACTCCTTCCGAGGTCAGCTCGCGCACGTCGACAAAGTGGCCCGCGATGGCTGCCGCGGCGGCCATGGCCGGGCTGACGAGGTGTGTGCGGGCTCCCTTCCCCTGCCGGCCTTCGAAGTTGCGATTGGAGGTCGACGCACACCGCTCGCCAGCCGGAATGATATCGGGATTCATCCCAAGGCACGCGCTGCACCCGGGCTCGCGCCACTCGAAGCCCGCCTCAAGGAAGATCTCGTGCAGTCCCTCGGCCTCCGCCTGCTGTTTGACCTGTTTCGATCCCGGCACCACCACGGCGCGAACCCCGTCCGCGACGCGCCGCCCTTTGACGATGCTCGCCGCCAGCCGCAGGTCCTCGATGCGAGCGTTGGTGCACGAACCGATAAACACGTGCTGAATCGGGATCTCCGAGATCTTGGTTCCCGGCTTCAGGTCCATGTATTCGAGCGCCTGGCGGATGGCGAGAGCCTCCTCCTCGGACTTCGCATCCTTGGGGTCCGGCACCACGCCGCTGATGCCCACGCCCTGCCCCGGATTGGTGCCCCACGTGACCTGCGGTTCTAGGTCACTCACGTCGAAGACGACATCCACGTCGAAGACGGCATCCGGATCGGACCTCAGTTCACGCCACTCCGCCACGCACGCGTCCCAGTCCGCCCCCTTTGGGGCATAGCGGCGGCCCTGCACGTACGCGAGGGTCGTTTCATCCGGTGCCATCATGCCGGCTCGCGCGCCGAACTCGATGGACATGTTGCAGATGGTCATGCGTTGCTCCATGCTGAGTTGCGGAATCAGGGTCCCGGCGTACTCCACCACATGGCCCGTGCCGAAGTTCACGCCGTACTTCGCGATGAGGCCGAGGATGACATCTTTTGCCGTGACGCCCGGCTGCAGCGATCCGTTCAACTGAATCCGCATGGTTTTCGGGCGGCTCTGCCACAGGCACTGCGTCGCAAGCACGTGCTCCACCTCGCTCGTGCCAATGCCAAACGCGAGTGCTCCGAATGCGCCGTGCGTCGAGGTGTGGCTGTCGCCGCAGACGATGGTCTTTCCGGGCATGGTCAGCCCGAGTTCAGGACCGATGACGTGGACAATTCCCTGGAATGGGCTGTCGAGCCCAGCCAGTTGCACGCCGAACTCGCGGCAATTCTGTTCCAGCGTTTCAATCTGTTTGCGCGCGATGGCGTCCCGCACATCCTTCGGATTCACCGTCGGAACGTTGTGATCCATCGTCGCAAACGTGAGTTCGGGCCGGCGAACCTTGCGCCCCGCGAAACGAAGTCCCGCGAACGCCTGAGGCGACGTGACCTCATGGACGAGGTGCAGATCAATGTAGAGAAGCGTCTGTCCGTCAGGCAACTCCTTGACGACGTGCGCATCCCAGACTTTTTCGAACAGCGTTCTCCCCATCAACCGAGCCTCCTTTTCACGTCTTCGCAAACCATGGCGCTCACTTCCGCGGTCTTCACAAACGCCTCGTTCGTGCGGGCGAGATCGCGCGTACGAACCCCTCGTTCGATCACGCCATGCACCGCCTGCTCAATGGCCTCCGCAGCCTCCGGGAGGTGCAGGGAGTGCCTCATCATCAGCGCGACGGACAGGAAGGTCGCAAGCGGATTGGCAAGACCCTGCCCCGCGATGTCCGGCGCCGATCCATGGACGGGCTCGTACAACCCCGGACCTGCCTCACCCAGGCTCGCCGACGGGAGCATGCCGATGGAGCCCGTGATGACCGCGGCCTCGTCGCTCAAAATGTCGCCGAACATGTTCTCCGTGACGATCACATCGAACGTCTTCGGACGCGTGATAATCTGCATCGCCGCATTGTCGACCAGCAAATGCTCCACCGACACGTCCGGATATTCGGTGGCGACCTCCTGTACGACTTCCCGCCACACGCGGCTCGACTCGAGCACATTCGCCTTGTCGACGGAGGTGAGGTGGCGGCGCCGCCCTCGCGCAAGATCGAAGGCCACTCGGACCACGCGCCGGATCTCCGCCCGAGTGTAGTGGAGCGTGTCCACAACGGCCTCGCCGCCATCAAGTCGCGCTTTCGGTTCGCCGAAGTAAAGCCCGCCGGTCAACTCTCGAACGATGATGAAGTCCACGCCTTCGACCAATTCGGGTTTGAGCGGCGAGGCCAGCAAGAGACCTGGCCAAGTGCGAATGGGGCGAAGGTTCGCGTACACCTCAAGTGCCTTGCGGATCCCGAGCAGCCCGGCCTCTGGCCGCGCGTCGCCAGGCAGGTGGTCCCACTTGGGCCCCCCGACAGCCCCGAGCAACACAGCGTCTGCCGCTCGACACAGCTTCACGGTCTCTTCAGGCAACGGCGATCCCGTCGCATCGATGGCGCTCCCGCCGATGAGTCCCTCTTCGAGATTCCACGTCTCTCCCCGGCTCGCGGCGACGATTTGGATCAGCTTCACCGCCTCCGCCGTGACCTCTCGGCCGATGCCGTCCCCCGGCAAGATGGCAATGTTCTTCGTCATGGCATCCGACCCTTTCCGTCCGTATGTGCGACGGCTCAGGCGAACGCGATGCGCCCGCCGCCCCGCATCGCCCGTGCGATCACGCCCGCTCCGCGGCGGCCGGGACGCGATCGTCCCCTGGCCGCTTGGCCTTGATGAACGGCATCATGCTGCGCAGCTTGCGCCCGACCACCTCGATGGGATGTTCGAGTTCGCGCCGGTTGATGGCGTTGAACATGGGCCGGTTCGCCTGGTTCTCCAAGATCCAGCCCTTGGCGAAGGCGCCGCTCTGGATGTCGGCGAGGATCCGCCGCATTTCCTTCTTCGTCTCTTCCGTGATGATCCGCGGCCCAGACGTGAAGTCGCCCCACTGCGCCGTGTCAGAGATGGAGTACCGCATGTACTCCAGCCCGCCCTCGTAAATCAGATCGACAATCAGCTTCATCTCGTGCAGACACTCGAAGTACGCAATCTCCGGCTGATAGCCGGCCTCCACCAAGGTCTCGAAACCGGCCTTGATCAGCGCCGACAGACCCCCGCACAAGACCGCCTGCTCGCCGAACAAATCCGTCTCGGTCTCCTCGCGGAAGGTCGTGGTCAGGATCCCGGCCCGGCCTGCGCCGATGCCTCTCGCGTAGGCGAGGGCGAGATCCTTCGCTTGGCCGCTCGCGTCCTGGTGGACGGCGATCAGCGCAGGCACTCCGCCGCCCGCCTCGTAGACCCGCCGAACCAAATGCCCCGGGCCCTTCGGAGCCACCATGAACACATCCACGTCTTTCGGGGGCTGGATCTGCGAGAAGTGAATGTTGAACCCGTGTGCGAATGCCAGCGCTTTGCCCGCCGTGAGGTAGGGGCGAATCTCGCGCTCATACACAGCCGGCTGGCGCTCGTCGGGCAAGAGAATCATGATCACGTCCGACTCCTCAACCGCCTCGCCGACCGCCATCACGCGGAACCCATCCGCCTCCGCCTTGGCCCAGGACGCGCCGGGTCGCAGTCCGATCACGACGTCAAAACCGCTGTCGCGGAGGTTTTGCGCGTGCGCATGTCCCTGCGAACCGTACCCCACGACCGCGATCCGCTTGTCCGCCAGCGGCTGAATCGAGATATCAGCGTCATAATAGATCTTTTCCATTTCATTCACTCCTCGCATATGTAGAACTTGTGTTCCGAGGCTCGTTGCCTTCGCCATCCCGGCGGGGCCTTTCGCCCCGCCAGCTCAAACGCCCTAAATGTGAAGCACCTGCGCTTCTCCCGCGCGCTTGGCATCCGCGCCGGCCGCCGCCTCACGCGGCAAGGCGGTGAGGCCCGTGCGCGCCAATTCGCGAATGCCGTACGGCCGCAGAAGGGCAATCAGAGCATCGATCTTTTCCGCGTCGCCCGTGACCTGCACCGTCACCGTCTCCCGGCCGACATCCACGATGTTCGCCCGGAAGGGCTCAATCAGGGAGTGAATGACGGCGCGCTCCGCGATCGGGCTATTCACTCGGATGAGCGCGAGTTCCCGCGCCACCATGGCCTGATCCGTGAGATCAGTCACCTTGAGCACGTCGATCTGCTTGTGCAACTGCTTGATGACCTGTTCCAGCGCCGCCTCATCCATGTCACTCATCACGATGGTCATGCGCGAGATTTCGGGATTTTCCGTGATGCAGACCGTCAGGCTCTGGATGTTGAATCCCTTGCGCATGAACAGCGCAGTAATGCGATTGAGCACCCCAGGCTTGTTGTGCACGAGGACCGACAACACCGGCGTCATGGTTTCACCCCCACCATCTGGTGGATGCCCGTGCCCGGCGCGACCATGGGATACACGTTTTCGTTCGGATCGACCACGCACTCCAACAACCCGGGACCGGGCTGCCCCAAAAACGCCTCGAGCGCCGACGTCAACTCGTCATCCCGCTCGACCCGCATCGACGGAATGCGGTACGCCTCGCCGAGCTTCACGAAGTCCGGTTGCCACGGGAGCAGCGACTCCGAATATCGCTCGCCGTGGAACAACTCCTGCCACTGCCGAACCATGCCCAGCGCGCTGTTGTTCACAATCACGACCTTGATGGGCAACTGGTGCTCGCCGATGACCGCGAGTTCCTGCAGCGTCATCTGGAACCCTGCGTCGCCGAGGATGGCCACAACCTGCTTATCCGGGTGGCCAAAGTGCGCCCCGATGGCCGCAGGCAGACCGAAGCCCATGGTGCCGAGCCCGCCTGATGTCACCCAGCGATCCGGCTGGTTGAGCGGAAAGAACTGAGCCGCCCACATCTGGTGCTGCCCGACGTCCGTCGTGACGATGACATCGCCCTTGGTGATCCGCGCGATCTCGGCAATCAGGCGCTGCGGCTTGATGGCTGGCCCATCCTGCACCCACCAGAACGGCAACTCGCGTTTCACCCGCAATAGTTCCTCACGCCAAGCCGCCGCGTCCGGAGGAGGCACGTCGATGCCGAGCATCATCTCCAGCGCCTCGCCGACGTCCCCCACGACCGGAATGTCCGTCGGCACGTTTTTGCCGATCTCGGCCGGATCGATGTCGATGTGCGCCACCATCGCGTTGGGCGCAAAGTGTTCCAATTTGCCCGTCAGGCGATCGTCAAAGCGCGCGCCGAGATTGATCAAGAAGTCCGTCTCGTACAACGCCTTATTCGCGGCGGCGCTCCCATGCATCCCCCCCATGCCGAGGCAGAGCGGATGGGAAGCGGGAAAACCCCCGAGTCCGAGCAGTGTCTGCACAACCGGCAGCTGGTACTTCTCCACGAACGCAAGGAGCTTGTCGGTCGCACGCGCGTGCAACACGCCGGCTCCCGCCAGAATCACCGGGCGTTTGGCGTGCTGGAGGCCGTGCATCAGCTTGCGGATCTGCATGTGGTGCGGCACCACCGTCGGCTGATACCCCGGCAGCTGCGGCGGATCGTCGTAGGTGAACCACGCTTCTTCGCCCGACACGTCCTTCGGAATGTCGATCAGCACGGGCCCCTTGCGTCCGGAATTGGCGATATGGAACGCCTCTTTGAACACCTTGGGGATCTCCGAGGCGTGCCGGATTTGGTAGTTGTGCTTGGTGATGGGCGTCGAAATCCCGATGATAGACGTCTCCTGGAACGCGTCGGTCCCGATGACCGTCTTGGCCACCTGTCCCGTGATGGCCACCAGCGGAATGCTGTCCATCATCGCGTCGGCCAAGCCCGTGACCAGGTTGGTGGCGCCCGGACCGCTTGTGGCAATGACGACGCCCGGTTTTCCCGTTACGCGCGCGTAGCCCTCCGCCGCGTGAATCGCGCCCTGTTCATGCCGCGTCAAAACGTGGCGAATGCCACACTGGTACAGCGCATCATAGAGCGGCAGCACCGCCCCGCCGGGGTAACCGAAGATGACTTCGACCTGCTCCCGGCGCAAGGCCTCTACGACCATGTCGGCACCTTTCATCCAGAGGGCGCCTGTTTCTCCTGTGCGCGACAGCATCTCGTCATCCGCGGGTTTTGAAATGCCAGGCATCGCGTTTCCTCCTCTCCACAAGGGTTCTCATGCGTCCACCGTCAACACGGCGCCGGTGTTCGCCGACGTGACCAGTTTCTGATATCGCGCGAGGTAGCCCGTGAGTTTCTCCTTGGCGGGCGGTTGGTATCTCGCGCGCCGCGCGGCCAGTTCCTCGTCAGACACCTTCAGGGTGATGGAGCGGTTCGGGATGTCGATCTCGATCTCGTCCCCATCTTCAATCAGTGCAATCGGTCCGCCCACGCCAGCCTCGGGTGAGATGTGGCCCACGCAGATCCCGCGCGTGGCTCCCGAGAATCGCCCGTCGGTGATCAGGGCGACTTCGCGGCCCAGGCCTCTTCCGACGATGGATGACGTGGGGGCGAGCATCTCCGGCATGCCGGGGCCGCCTTTTGGCCCTTCGTAGCGGATGACGACGACGTGCCCCGGCTGCACCTTGCCGCTGTTGATGCCTTCCATGGCCTCATCCTGCGAATTGAAGCAGATGGCGCGCCCGACAAAGCGCTGAATGTCGGGATCGACCGCGCCGACTTTCAGAACCGCCCCGTCCGGTGCGAGGTTGCCAAACAAGATGGACAGGCCGCCCTCCCGGCTGTATGGATTGGACGCCGGGCGAATGACGCGCTCATCGAGAATCTTCGCGTCTTTCACCTGCTCGTAGAGCGTCTTGCCCGTCACGGTGATCCGATCGGGATGGACCGCGTCGGTATGTTCACACAGCTCGCGAATGATGGCCGACACGCCGCCCGCGCGGTGCACGTCCTGGATGCTGTACTCGGAGGCAGGGCTGATTTTTGCGAGATACGGAACTCGTTTGGCGATTTCGTTAATATCGCTGAGGGAATAGTCGATGCCCGCCTCGTGCGCGATGGCCATCAAATGCAGGACCGTATTGGTCGATCCGCCCATGGCCATGTCCAAGGCGAATGCGTCGTCAATCGCTTCGCGGGTGATGATGTCGCGCGGACGAATATCCTGTTCCACCATGCGGATGAGATGTTTCGCGGCCTCGTAGATGAGCTCGTGCCGCTCTTTCGACGTGGCCACGAGCGTGCCATTGCCGGGAAGCGCAATGCCAAGCATCTCCATGATGCAGTTCATCGAATTCGCGGTGAACATGCCGGAACACGATCCGCATGTGGGACATGCGTTGCGCTCGAGATCGAGCAAATCCTCTTCGGAGATCTGCCCGCTCATGTACTGGCCCACGCCTTCAAACACCGAGCTCAGGGAGAGCGGACGCCCGGTGCGCGACCGCCCTGCCTCCATGGGGCCACCAGACACAAACACCGCAGGCACATTGCACCGAACGGCCGCCATGAGCATGCCTGGGGTGATCTTGTCGCAGTTCGGGATGAAAAAGACGCCGTCGAACCAGTGAGCGTTGATCATCGTCTCTGCGGAATCCGCGATGAGTTCGCGGCTCGCCAGCGAATACCGCATGCCGATGTGGCCCATGGCGATGCCGTCGTCCACCCCGATGGTGTTGAACTCGAACGGAACGCCGCCGGCCTGGCGAATGGCATCTTTCACAACTTCCGCAAATTCGCGGAGATGCACGTGACCCGGGACGATATCGACGTACGAGTTACACACGCCGATAAACGGCTTGCTCAGATCCCGGGGTTTGACACCCGTGGCATAGAGCAGAGCCCTGTGAGGCGCTCGGTCCACGCCCTTCTTGATCATGTCGCTTCTCATCTTCGCCACTCCTCGCAAAACCTTCGCTATCTCTTTCTGTCTTTTCTGTTCCGCCCATCTCGCATGGCCTTTGACCCGCGTTGGCCGAGGGCTTCTCCATCCGAAGATGCCCAGGACCGGGCCACTCAAGGCGTGGCCGCCATCCTGCGCGTGCGGCGTCAGACGCGAGCCTTCTCGATCCGCACGCCGTCCGCCCGCACGATTTCCTGAAATGCGGCATGAACCCGCTGCGTCACGCGCCCGGGAACGCCCTGGCCGATGACGCGCCTGTCGACGCCCACGACGGGCACGATTTCGGCGGCGGTGCCCGTCAAAAAGACCTCATCCGCCACGTACACGTCGTGTTGCGTGAAGGGTTCCTGCCTGACCTCAAGGCCGAGCGACGGCGCCAAGTCGATGACCGCCTGGCGCGTGATGCCCTCAAGCGCGCCGAGATAAGCTGGCGGCGTGATCAGCACACCGTCGCGCACGAGGAAGATGTTCTCACCGGATCCTTCGACGACATATCCCTCGTGGTTCAGCACGATGGCTTCGTTCGCGCCTGCGTGAATGGCTTCCATCTTAATCAGAATATTGTTGAGATAATTGAGAGACTTGATCTTCGGATTCAGCACGTCGCCGCGCATCCGCCGGGTCGCGGCCGTGATGGCCTGAATTCCTTCTTCATACAGTTCCTTCGGGAACAGCGACAGTTGCTGCGCGATGATGAATACGCGCGCCTTTGTGCAGTTGTATGGATTCAGCCCCAGGTCGCCGCTGCCGCGCGTGACCACGAGGCGGATGTACGCCGAGGATAGACCATTTCGCCGTACGGTCTCGCATACCAGGCCGATCATCTCTTCCTGGGTGTAGGGGATGTCGAGGAGAATCGACTTTGCCGAACGGTAAAGCCGCTCGATGTGCGGCTTGAGGCGAAAGACATTCCCGTCGTATGCGCGAATGCCTTCAAAGACGCCGTCGCCGTACAGCAGGCCGTGATCAAACACCGACACGCTCGCTGCGTCGCTCGAGACGAATTCGCCGTCAAGAAACACCTGTGATGCCACGTCCAACGCCCCTCTCTCGCCCAGCCGGCGAGTTTCTCTCTCGCGTGTCCTCATGGGTTGGCAAAGATCGATTGACGAAATATTCCGTCAAAATGAGACCGCCAACTCAAGTGCCTGAAGCACTCGAATTGTCACGCGAATTGGATGACTTGCTCGTCATTGTAGTACGCCCGGCCCAAACTGTCAATTGCCGAACGCCCCACCCAAAACATGAAAACGGTTGCAATATCATTTTGAAGAGGCCTTCGATGCGGAACCATCGGGAAACATGAGGCGGGTGCCCAGGCACCCGCTCACTCGTTCACTCGCTCACCGGCTCGACCGGCATCACGGCTTCCACTGCGATATTCGGCATCGACCGAAGCCTCGTGGCGACTTCGTGCGCCAGTTTCCCTGGAATTTCATGCGAAACGATGACGATCTCGGCCTGCCCGCCCGCAACGCGTTTCTGCAAAACCGTCTCCATGCTCACGCGCAGTTCACCGAACAAATGCGCGACTTGCGCAAACACGCCGGGCTGGTCGGCGGCCATGAGGCGAAAGTAGAACTTGTAGAGATCATCCTCGAAGTCCACCACGGGCTTGCGGCTGCCCGCGAGCGCGTACGGCCAGCTCGTGATCACGCCAAGCTTCAAATTGCGGACGAGCGCAATGATGTCGCCGACCACGGCGCTCGCCGTCGGCATTCGACCGGCCCCGCGCCCGAAGAACATGAGATCCCCCGCCGCGTCGCCGCGGACAAACAGCGCGTTGAACGCGTCGGACACGTGCGCCAACGGATGACTCTTGGGAATCAGCGTGGGGCGCACCGAAAGGGACAGCCGCCCGTTGCGATCCCGACCATCCGCCAAGAGTTTGATGACGTATCCGGCCTCATCCGCGTAGCGGACGTCGCTTGCGGTCACGTGCCGAATGCCTTCGACGCGCACGTCCGACAGATGGACTTCCGTGTGAAACGCAATCGAAGCTAAAATGACGAGCTTGCGCGCCGCGTCCAGGCCGTCCACGTCACTCGACGGATCGGCCTCCGCATAGCCCAACTCCTGGGCAAGCGCAAGCGCCTCGTCGAAGTCCAAACCTTCCTCGGTCATCTTCGAGAGGATGAAATTCGTGGTTCCGTTGATGATACCCTTCAGATCCGTGACCTCATTTGCCGTGAGGTTCTCTTGCAGCGGCCCCAGCAAAGGGATGGCGCCGCCCACAGACGCCTCAAACAGGATGCTCACGCCGTTGGCCGCGGCCGTCTGCAGGATCTCGGGGCCATGAAGCGCAATGAGGTCCTTGTTGGCCGTGACGACATGCTTCTTGCGCGCCAAGGCTTCCAAGATATACGTCCGCGCGGGTTCGATCCCGCCGATGGTCTCCACGACGATCTGAATGTCCGGATCGCCCAGAATGTCTTCGGCGGAAGTGGTCAGCTCTTCATGCACGAACTGGACGCCGCGGTCCTTGTGCAGGTCACGCACGAGGATCTTGCGAATCACAGGGCGCAGGCCGGTCATGTCGGCCACGCGATCCGCCCTTCTGCGCACCAGCGATACCACGCCTGCGCCTACGGTGCCACACCCCAAGAGGCCAATGGGTATCTGCATCTGCCAAGCATCCTCCCTGACTCTGTCGCCGGTGCCCCAGAGGAGCCTCGCCTGACGTTTCTGGACATTTTGCTCCTTTATACCTTCTCTCTCACCGGCGTGTCAAGCAGGCATATGTTCCAAAATGTCGGAAAGCGTCGGCAGGGCGTCGATCGCGCCGCGGCGCGTGGCCGTGATGGCGCCGGCGACGTTGGCAAACCGGAGGGCGGAGGTCCAAAAATCGTCTTCGTGAACGCGGTGCCGGACCACCGGGGGATCCGCGTCCCGCGTCAACTGGTACAGGAGGGCGCCGAAAAACGCGTCGCCCGCAGCGGTCGTGTCCACAGCGTCCACCTGGATGGAGGGGATGTGGCGGCATGCGCCGTCGATCACGACGAGCGAGCCGTCGCGGCCGAGCGTCCCGAGGAAGCGCGTTTGCGGGAATTCTTTGGCCAACTGGAGCAGGGCCTCGTCCGGGTTGTGCGTCCCGGTCAGAAGGCGAAGCTCTTCGTCCGAGCTTTTCACCACGTCCGCACGAGCGATGATCCGCAGCGCCTGCTCCACCGCGTCGCTCGCCCGCTCCCACAGCGCGGGGCGATAGTTCACGTCGAACGTCACCACCCGCCCGTGCTCGCGGGCGAGATCGAGCGCGCGGAAGACCGCAGACCGGGCGGGTTCGTGAGACAGGGCGAGCGAGCCGATGTGCACGACCTTCGCCTCTTCGAACCACGATGGCTGCAAATGGCCCGGCGCGAGCTGAGTGTCGGCGCCAGGATGGCGATCGAACGAGAACGAGCGCTCGCCGTCCGCCCCGATTCGGACAAACGCCAGCGTCGTGCGCGCAGGGACGCGAACCACACCGCTGTCGTCCACGCCCACCGCCCGAAGCGCGCTGCACACAAAGTCGCCGAAGGCGTCGTCTCCCACGCCCGCGACCATCCTGGACCGACCACCCAGCCGGGCCACGGCGGCGAGCACATTCGCCGGCGCGCCGCCTGCAGAACCGAACATTTGGGGCACGCCGCCCGCGCTGACCACGCTAAAATCGATCAACACTTCTCCAATGCCCAACACGTCCAACATCGCAAGCCCCCTCATCGCCGGCGCTGGATACGGCCAAGTTAGCCTTTAACCGCGCCCTGCGTCAAGCCGGACACGATCCAGCGGCGGAAGATGATGACGAGAACGATGATAGGAACAATGGAGACGACCGATCCGGCGAAAATGGTACCGTACGGCACCGTGTACTGGCCGCTGAACAGCGCGATCCCGACGGGAATGGTGCGCATGGTGTTATCGGGATTGAAGACGAGGGCCATGAAGAACTCCGTCCAGCACGCCACGAACGTGAACACGGCAGCGGTGAAGAGCCCCGGCGTGGTGAGCGGAAGGAAAATCCGCCAGTAGGACATGAAGACGGACGCCCCGTCGATTTTCGCCGCTTCGAAGAGAGCTCCCGGCACCTGCAAAAAGTAATTGCGCAGGATCCAAATGGCGAAAGGCAGATTGAACGCCGTATACGGAATGATGAGCGCTTGATACGAGTCGAGCCAACCCACGTCGCGAAGCAGCATGTAGAGCGGCGTGATCACGACAAGCGGTGGAAACACCGAGATGATGAGCAAGAAGATCAGCATCGGCTGCTTTCCCTTGAGCGGAAGGCGCGCGATGGCAAACCCAGCCATGGAACCGAACACGAGCACGAAAAAGGTCGACGCGATGGACACAATCACGCTGTTCAGGACATACCGTCCAAAGTGAAACTGGCCGAAGGCCTCTTCATAGTGCGAAAGCGTCCAATGATGCGGGAAGTAGGCGGGCGGATAAGCGCTGATGTCGGAATTGGGCTCGAACGACGTGACAAACATCCAGTAAAATGGAAGCAAGATCACGACGAGAAAGAAGATGAGCACGACATAGCCAATGACGCGTTGATAGAGCGGTTTCCTCATTGCGCTTCCTCCCCGACCATCCCGCGAAAGGCGGACAGGAATATGAGACAAGCCCCGAGAATCAGAATCACCGTGCTGACAGCCACGGCGGCACCCAACCCGAAGTGGAGATTGGTGAACAGCGTCTCTTCACCAAGCATCGCGAGGGACGTCGTCGTCGATCCGGGTCCGCCCTGCGTCAGCACGAACGGCAGGTCAAAGACGCCGAACGCTTGGAGGATGCGAAACAGCCCTGCAATGGCGATGCTTCCCCGCAACTGAGGAAACGTGACGTTCCAAAACACCTGCCACCCATTCGCGCCGTCGATACGAGCCGCCTCATAATAATCCTTGGGAATCATCTGCAAACCGCTCAGCAGAATGATGACCACGAACGGCGTCGTTTTCCAAATATCTGCGGCCATGAGCGCGATCACGGCCGTCACTGGTTCGCCCGTCCAGTTGATTGGATTGTGAATGAGCCCGAGCCCCTGCAGGATGGCGTTCAGCACGCCGTATACGCCGTTATAGATGTAACTCCACATCTCCGCAGAAATGACCGTGATGAGCGACCACGGAATCAACATCACCACGACCGAGACGCTCTTCAGCTTCTCGACATTCTGAATGGCAAGGGCGATGAGCAAACCCAAAAACAGCTCGATCGCGACTGTGACAATCGAGTAATACACCGTGAACCAGACGCTGTGCCAAAACAGCGGGGCCGAGTACACGTCGACGTAGTTCTGAATGCCATTGAACGTAAACTGAAATCCGTTTTGAGTCAGTTGGATGTCGTTAAAACTCATCCAAATCGAATACAAGATAGGAAAAATCGTAACCGCCAGAATGACGATACCAGCCGGAATCAGCATCCCGAGACCCGCACGGACATCGTGTCGCACCACGCTCGACCGACCGCCTGCCGACCTGGTCCAGTCACGCTCTTCCATCGCCGTTGACATGCGCACTCGCCTCCCTTCCATTTGCGCATCCTCGTTCCGACCCGTTTGAGCATGGGAATAGGCTATGGGCGGGCGGCCATGCGCCCGCCCATAGCTCGGATCAGAGACCGCCCGAGCCGCTGCCGCTCAGAGCCTGCTGGATCTGCTGGTTCGCGTTTTGAAGCGCCTTCGTCACAGACACGCTTCCTGCCAAAGCCGCATTCACGTTGTCGTAAATGGCCTTGGACACCGATGGATAGTTCGGCGTCTGTGCCGGACGCGAGACGAACTTCACCTGCGGCAACAGCGCAAACACGGGGCTGTACTTGGCGAGCGACGGGCTGTCCGCCACGGCCTTGATGGTCGGCATCTCCGAGTTCGCCGCCAGAATTTCCTGTGCCTGAGGGCTCGTCATCCAGTCGATGAACTGAAGCGCGGCCGCCAGGTTCTTGGTGTGCGGATTCAAATAGAGATCCCATCCACCGACGGTGCTGTACCCGCTGGTGCCGTGCCCGGCAAACGTCGGCAGTGGCGCAACGCCCACCTTGCCCACAACCCTGGAGCTCGCTGGATTCTGAGAATCCGACCAGGCGTACGACCAGTTCCTCAGGAACACCGCATTCCCTTGCGTGAACACGTTCTCCGATTGCGGCTCCTGGAAGGTGTCGACCGATTGCGGTGTCACGCCAGACGTGATCAGCCCGCGCATGAAGGACAAAGCCTGCTTGGCGGCGGCCGTGTTCAGACTGGCCTTGCCGTTCGTCAGCACGCTGCCACCCGCGTCTGCGAGATACTCGTCAAAGTCGCACGTGAGACCTTCGTAATCGGCGCCCTGCCAGACGAACCCGTACTTCGCTCCGCCATGTTTCACGATGTAAGAGGCTTCCGACTCCAGCTGCTCCCAAGTCTTCGGCACAGGCAGGTGATATTTCGCCAACAGGTCCTTGCGGTAATACAGGAATGCCGTGTCGGCGAACAGCGGCGCGGCGTAGACCTTGCCGTTGTAGGTCGCGCCTTGCACGAGTCCGTTCGAAAACCGCGCCCAGAAAGACGTGGGCAGGTAGTCCGAAAGCGGAGCCGCCAGCTGGCTGTGCGCAAACTGCGCCGGCCAGATCACGTCGCCCATGTACACGTCAGGCGTGGACGATCCGCCGCTGATGGACGCCGTCAGGTCGGCGCGGTTCGTATCCGTATTCGAAGGTTGCACCTGCAGCTTGATTTTGATCTTTGGGTATTTCTTCTCAAACGCGGAGACCAACTCACTCGCCGTCGGCCCCGTCGTGAACGACTCGGCCCAAACAATGGTTCCGGAGGCGTTCTTGTAGTTCACGAGATGCGTCGGTTTTGCAATCCGCACCCCAGCGACGCTCACCATTGTGTTCGATGTTTCCACGGTCGATGCGCTACCGTTCGTGTTGGCCGTCGATCCCGAGTTGGTCGGTTGCCCGCAACCCACCACGAGCGCCGCAGTCGCGGAACTCGCCACGGCCAGGCTCGTCCAACGCTTGACCTTGTTCTTCATCTGCACATCCCCCCACAATGTCTTCAGTTCGTGCAGGCGAACACTTCAACAGATGGAACGCACCGATTCGCGCTCCACCAGGCGATGAGGCAACAGGTAATCCCCGATCTCGGAAGGAGACGGAGGCTGTGAAGCCGCGCGGATCAACCACTTGACAGCTTCTTCACCGATTTCGAGAAACGGTTGAGCGACGGTGGTCAGCCTCGGCGTGACCATCCGCGCGATGGGCAGATCGTCAAAGCCCATCACGGAGATATCGTCGGGCACCCGATAGCCGTGGTCATTCAAACAGCGAATGGCTCCGAGTGCCATTTCATCCGACGCGGTGCACACCGCCGTGAACGGCACGTCGTGAATCCGCTCAAGCAAGCGCTGCATGGCCTGATAGCCATCGTCGAAACGGTATTGGCCAAACTCCACGCGCGCATCGCAATACTCGATCCCGAAATGGCGCAAGCCTTCCCGGTAGCCTTCCAGACGGAGTTCGCCAGTCCTGTCGTCCCACAGCTTGCCAGCGATCATCGCAATCTGCCGGTGTCCTCTCGACACCAGGTACGCCACGACGTCGAACATCGCGCGCACTTCATCGATGCGGAACGCGGTTAAAGGCGTCTTGGCCACGCTCTGAGTGAGGGTCAATACCACCGGAACGTTCAGGCGCTGAAGGATGGGATCGTAATCCTCGGTCACCAGTTTGCTGGTGAAGATGATGCCCGACACCTGATACCCGCTGAGGATGGAGAATCCCTCAAACGCCCGTTCGCGCGAATGCTCGGAGTCGTACAGGAGCACCTTCATGCCGTGCTGTTGGCTGGCGCGATCGATCCCTTTGTAGAGCTCATTGAAAAAGAAATCGGTGATGCCAGGCACGATGAGACCCAGCGTATCGCTTCTCCGCGCCGACAGCCCCCGGGCGATGGCGCTCGGCTGGTAGGACATCTCCTCCATCGCCTTTCGAACCCGCTCCAGCGTTTCGGGATCGACCAAGTCCGGTCGATTGAGCGCGCGGGAAACGGTCGCAGCCGACACCCCCGCCGCCTTCGCGACGTCGCGGATGGTCGCTCGCAAGCTCGCTCACCTCCTTGTGCAACAGTTTCATAAAACGGTTACACAAACTTGAACACCGACATCATACGAGAACTCTCTCGCGATGTCAACGCTTTCATTGTTGACATGAATGATTTTCATTTGAATTCCCTCTTATGCGCCTTCCCCCTCCCCCGCGCCGCTGACCTCGCCGCCGAGGTGAAGCCGACGGGACTGCAGGACAAAAAATTCTTTCATCCTCACGCCAAATGAGCTATCTTGAAAGTATCCTTTCAAGGCAGGCGATCCTCATGAAATTCCCAAATGCCGTGAAGCCCCTTCGCGAACTCGCGGGCATGAGCCGATCTGAACTCGCCCGCCGGGTGGGGATCACGCCACAAGCATTGGGCCTCATTGAACAGGGGAAAGTCAGTCCGTCGACGCATATCGCCTTGCGCCTTGCCAAAGCGCTTTGCACCACGGTGGAGTCGCTCTTTGATCCGGAACAAGGAGCGCCGCTCGACCTTGGCGCGGATCGTTTGCGCAGGGAACGCTTGGCGCTCGCGGAGATCGCGGGCGTCCGCGTGGCGAGATCGCTCGTGGACTCGGCTCAACCTGTTCCTTCAGACGGCTTGCGCGACGAGAGCGGACGCACGGACTGGATGACCCCCTTTGACGGCAAGATGGCGCGCGTCTTCCTGTCGGGGTGCGATCCAGCGCTCTCGCTGCTGGCCGCCTGGGTGAATCGCCTGAGCCGCGCGTGCGAAGCGGTCCACTTTCTCGCGACCAACCGGGACGCCATTGCGGAATTGGAGTCCGGGACGACCCACATCGCAAGCGTCCACGGGACGCTCGACGAGGTCCGCGCGCTCGCGAAGGGAAAGGAATGGGACATTGTGTCCTTGGCGCGATCGCGCATGGGCTGGGTCGTTTCGCGTCACAATCCGAAGCGGTGGCAGGTGGAGGCAGGCTTTCGCGATGCGCACCCGCGCCTCGTCAACCGGCCGAGCGGCGCTGGGGCCCGCGCGCTCGTGGACGAAGCGCTTCGCCGCGAGGGTGTGTCACCGGAGGAGGTCGACGGCTACGACATCGAGGCGAAGACGCACCACGAGGTGGTCCGGGCCGTGGCGTTCGGCGGCGCGGATGTCGGCATCGCCCACGAAGCTGCCGCGACGGAAGAAGTCGCCTTCCTGCCCATCCGCGAAGAGACGACCTGGCTCGTCATTCCGCGCGCCAACGAAAATCACCCCGGCGTGCAGCAAGTGCTTCTTCTATTGCAGTCCGACCGGTTCCGGCGCGATCTCGCCGCCTATGGCCCCTACGACGTCGCCTTGACAGGCGCACCGGTGAGCGCGGAACCGAATCGATTGACCTAGGGGGATGGAGATGCGATTTCCGACGCGTTCCACAGTGGGCGGCTTGCTCGCCGCCCTGATTGCAACGGCCACAGGATGCGGAACGGTGCCGCAGGCCCAACAGGCCACAAACACGGGCGCGGCTTCGACCGCCTCCAAGGCCGTACCGCTGTCCGTGCTGTATGCAGGGTCCATGACGCACGTGATGGAGCAGGTCATCCGGCCGCGCGTGGATCAGGCTCTGCATGTCGACTTTCAAGGCGAAGGAGCTGGCTCGGCGGAGCTCGCACATATGATCACGTCGAAGCTCGCCAATCCCGACGTGTTCATCAGCGCCTCGCCGTCCGTCGATGTGAACGATCTCATGGGCCCATCCAACGGCTACGCGGCGCGCTGGTACGCCACACTCGCGACGGACGAACTGGTGATCGCCTATTCGCCGAAGAGCAAAGTGGCGAGCGAGTTCAAGCTCGCCGCAGAAGGCAAAATGCCTTGGTACAAGGTGCTCGAGATGCCCGGCGTCCGCTTCGGCAGGACCGATCCCAAGCTGGATCCGAAGGGCGTCAACACGATTCTCATGATGAAGTTGGCCGAAGCGTACTATCATCAGCCAAACCTCGAAAAGGCGATTCTCGGCAGCGACGAAAACCCGGCTCAGGTCTTTCCGGAGGAGGACCTGATCGCGCAACTCACGAGCGGACAGATGGATGCCGTGATCGCGTACAAACACGAAGCCATCGAGTGGCACGTGCCCTACATCACGTTGCCCAGCGCCATCAACTTGGGCGATCCGGCCTTGGCCAAGGCGTACGCCAAAGTGTCGTGGACGCCCGTGGGCGGCGGAAAAACGGTGAAGGGCGCACCCATCCTGTTCACCATCACCGTCCTCAGTCACGCGCCGCATCCTCAGCAGGCGGCGGCGTTTGTCCGCTACATGACCGTGGGCGAAGGCCATCAAATCCTGATGCAGGACGGGTTCACGCCGACGCCCATCCGGTTCTACGGCGATCTCCAGGCCGTCCCCGCCAGCCTGCGATCCCTGTCGGAGCGTTCGTGAACCGATGTGGCGCGGCCTGAGAACGTCAGCGCTGTACGCCGCGGGCGCCGTGTCCGTGGCGTATGCGCTGTGGCCAATGATTCGCCTCACCGCATCCGCACCGCCTGGAGCCGTGGCGGAGGCGTGGCGAAATCCCGAACTGCTGCAGGCGGCGGCGACGTCTGTCGTCAGCGCGGCCATCTCGACCGCGCTTTCTGTGGCGCTTGGCGTACCGGCGGCGTTTCTCCTTGTCCGCTTTCGGTTTCCTGGCAAGTGGCTGCTTGAAACGCTGCTCCTTTTGCCGCTCGTTCTCCCGCCCATCGTCGGCGGCGTGGCGCTCATGGACGTCTTTGGGCCCTACACGCCCATCGGCAGTTTCGCAGCGGCACACCACATGCCGCTCACGCAGTCTACGGCCGGGATCGTGCTGGCGCAGTGGTACGTGACGAGCCCATTTCTGGTCTTCACGTCGCGCGCGGGATTTGCAGAGGTTCCGAAGGAGTTGCACGAGGCGTTTCGACTCGAGGGAGCGGACGGATGGACGACCTTCTGGCGGCTGTACGTACCGCTTTCGTCCGGGGCCATTCTGGCGGGCGTGGCCTTGACGTTCGCACGCGCCCTGGGCGAATTTGGCGCGACCATGCTCATGGCGTACCATCCGTACAGCTTGCCCGTGTACATCTGGGTCCAGTTCACGGCGGGCGGCGTGCCGAGCATGCTGCCGATTGCGTCGGGGATTGCGATCGCGCTCGCAGTCGGCGTCGCAATCGCTCGCCTCATCGGCGCGAGGGGATTGTATCGCGGGACGTGACGCCCGATTCGGCGACAATGAAGGCGGGGCCGATCCGACGCTGCGGACGGCCCCGCGTTCGCCCCTTACCATTCAGACTTTCTTCAGGCGCAGATACCAGGTCTTGTACTCCAGCCCTTTGGCCGCAGCCTCTTCCTCGCTCTCGATGGCGTCCAGCGTCGCCGGCGCAGGCACCACCACCGGATCGCCAGGCTGCCAGTCGGCCGGGCAGGAAACACCGTTGCGATCCGCCGTCTGGAGCGCGTCGATCACGCGCAGGATCTCCGAGATGTTGCGTCCCACATTCATCGGATAGTAGATCATCGCGCGGAGAATGCCCTTGTCGTCGATGAAGAAGACGGTGCGCACCGTCGACGTGTTGTTGGCCGCCGGGTGGATCATGCCGTACAGGTTCGCGACCTTCATGTCGAGATCGGCGATGACCGGGAACGGAATTTTGACGCCAAATGCCTTCTCAAGGTCGTGAACCCAAGCCAAGTGAGATTGCACGCTGTCGATGGAGAGGCCGATGAGTTGAACATTGCGCTTCTCAAACTCCTCGTACCGGCGTGCGAAAGCGCCAAATTCCGTCGAGCAGACCGGCGTGAAGTCGGCCGGGTGAGAGAACAACACCACCCACTTCCCACGCAAGTCGCTCAGCTTGAGCTTCCCGTGCGTGGTATTCGCCTCGAAGTCCGGGGCCGGCTCGTTGAGGCGCGGCAGCGTGTGCACTTCGGACATGCGCATCTCTCCATTCTCCAACTTCGAATATCGGATTACTAAGTATACTGTACCACGGCTCGAACGCGGATACAAGCATGCTGTCCGCAAGTCTCTCCACATTTCATTTCTGCGCACGCGCTTTCGATCCTGCTGACCCTAAGGAGCCTGGAACACGGACGACGTCGCCGACGCGGATCGTTTCAGCCGGAACCGCGAGGCGCATGCCTCCGCCCCGCCCGCGCACGGTTTCCAGATAGCCCATCTGACCAAGGCGGTGCACCGCCTTGGTCAGATGATTGCGCGAGATCCCATAGACTCGCGCGATCTCGTCCACCTGCACCAGCCTTCCTTGCGGTTGATTCGCCGTGTAGATCAACACGCGCAGCGCGTAATCCGTGAACAACGTCAGATTCACGCCTTCACCTCCATGCAACAAACGCTCGGGCTTGTCCCATCATCCCTTTTCCGACGTTTGCCCCACAGGATGAATACGAATCCTCAGCTTCTCTGGATCGCTCGCCGCAAGCGCTTCCTCCGCATCGACCGCGATTTGGTACAACGTCCCTTGGTGGCGAAACGCGGCCTCATTCCACGGTTGGGCCCGAAACACGTAGGACGTCGCCAGATACAGCGGTCCGTCGCGGCGGACGCGATCGCCAAGTTCGGCGATCACGCCCGCCGGATCGTCCAGCACCTTTTGCGCAAGCCGTTGCCGGTCTTCGGGCGGCAGGCGGCGCTTCCAATACCCGAGCAGGTGATAGGCCGTATTGCGAAGCGCAGGAAGGGTCATCGGTTCTTGTTCCACACACTTCAACCGGTACAGCCATGCGCGAAGCGCGCGCTCGTCGCCACGCGCTTCGCGAAGCGAAGACGACAACTCGCCCACCCGCGCATAGTTTCGCGTCATGACCGCATACTTGGTATCACGCCACAGGGCTTCGCACCCTAGGTACAGCAGTGAAGGCGACACGTCGGTCTCTCCCGTCCCGATTTGCGAATACTCATACCTTCTCCAGCTTATACCCATCCTTCAGCAAATACCAGAGCTGCGGAAACTCGTTCCCCAAGACCCAGAGCGACACGCCGCGCAGGCCGAACGCGTCGACCAGCGCAAGCTTGACGGCTGCGCTCAGCGCATCGTCGAACCAAACCACGTGTTTCGTGCCGGCGGTTTCGTACTGGAAGTGGGGCGACGCCGCGGTCTGGTCCCAGTCGACAGGCACCCGCTCCGCGATGGCGAGATTCTGTGCGTCGTTGTTCGCAATGCTGCTCGCCCGCGTCCTGCCCTTGACATAGGGCAAGGGCCAATCGTAGCCGTAGAGCGACATCCCCATGAGGATCTTTTTCGGGTCGATCACGCCCGTCGCGTACTCGAGGACCTCCTTCACGCGATCGGCCGGCGCCACGGGCATCGGCGGGCCACCAACCCACCCCCATTCGTAGGTCATGAGCATGACGAAATCCACCGCGTCGCCCAATGCGGCGTAGTCGAACGCCCCCATCCAGGGCGCGTCCGGCTCATCTGACGACTTCGGACCGAGCGCAAGGGACACACTGTAACCGCGCGGGCGAAGCGCCGCTGCGAGCGCGCGGACAAACGCGGTGTATGCCTCGCGATCGCCCGGATGCATGTGCTCGAAATCGACGTTGATGCCCTGGTACCCCTTCTCTTCGCAAATGCGCACAGCTTGGTCGATCACGCGGCGCATCAGACTCGGAGAGTGGAGGATCGCGTGTGCCACATCCGGGCGAAACTGATTGCCGTTGAAGTTGGTGAGCGTGGCAAGCGGAGCGATCTGGAATTTCTTAGCCGCTGTCAGCATGGTCCTGTCCTTGGGAGGGTCGAGATCGCCCGTGGGTTGCACGCGATAGCTGAACGCGCAGACGTAGGTGAGGTCCGACACGTCCTGGAGAATGTTTGTGTCATTCTCGTTGCCCGAGGGCACAAGGTACGCGTTCACGACGATGGGAAACCTGTCGGTTCGCGTGCCGGGGATGTTGACCGTGGTGCCTGGCGGCAAGGCCCCTTGTGCGGACAGACCCGGGTTCCAGTTGGCGATCGCGTCGATTGAAACGCCGTAGCGCTGGGCCAAGCGGGTGAGCGTATCTCCGGGTCTCACCTCGTGGCGAATGACGTTGAGCGGCGGGCCCTTTGGGAGGAGAAGCGCAATGCCAGGCACGATCACGTCTTTGGAGGCCAGTTCGTTGTATCGCAACACATCCCGGAGCGAGACGCCGTACCTGGACGTGATGTCCTCGAGCGTTTCGCCGGGCTCCACGCGGTGAATGAGCATGAAGCAAACCTCCTCGCGGCTTATCACTCAAGCCTATGCGGGAGGTGCCTAGTCTTGTGCGGCAATCCTCCGATGAACCCTCACCGAAGGTGGCATGTCTCTTCTGTGTGAACCGGGGACACCGGCGCAATCCGTCCCTCGCCCAAGTTTAATTCAAGACAATTGGGTTAGACTGAGAACAGCAACACCTTCATCCTGGATTCTGTCATTCGAGGTGCGAAGAAGATGCTCACCAAAGTCGCGTTCATCCTTCTTTTCGGCGTCGGTATCATAGCTTTCAACCGGTACATGAAGAAGCAGACGGAGCGAATCGAAGAAAAAATTCAGTCAAACCGCGCCTAAAGAAAGGCGGCCGACGAGGGCCGCCTTTCTTGTGATCGCGACTCATTCTTCGAACTGAACCTCTTGCAGCGGAATGACCTTGGTCTTCTTCACCCATTTGTAACCAAGCCAAAGGACGACGAACAGTGGAATCCCGATATAAGTCGCCACGACGCCCATCCAGTCGATCTTGCCGCCCGTAAAGACGCTGGTGTCCTGCCCAATGATGACCACCGCGCACAGAACCGCGGCGAACAGCGGACCGAACGGATACCACTTCGCGCGGTACGCGAGATCGCTGAGCGAGCGCCCCTGCGCCAAATAGGCCTTGCGAAAGCGGTAGTGGCTCACGGCGATGCCGAACCAGGCGAGAAAGCCCGTCAGACTGGCCGCGTTGAGCATCCACGTGTAAATGGCGCCATTTCCTACGACGGAGGACAGGAAGGCCACGAAGCCAATCACCGTATTCACATAGAGGGCGTTCATCGGAACGCCGTGGCGGTTGACCTTGGCAAAGACCTTTGGGGCCTTCCCTTCGCACGCGAGGGCCCAAAGCATGCGACTCGACGCGTACAGAGAGGAGTTGCCTGCGGAAAGCACCGCGGTCAGAATGACTGCGTTCATCACGCCCGCCGCAAACGCGAAGCCCGCCCGGCGAAAGACGAGTGTGAACGGACTGATGGCGACGTTGTTCACGCTCGCGTTCAGCAGGTTCGGATCCGTGTACGGGATGAGCATGCCAATGACGAAGATGGCGAGCACGTAAAACAGCAGGATGCGCCAAAACACCGTTCGAATAGCGCGCGGCACGTTGCGCTCGGGGTGATCGCTCTCGCCCGCCGCGAGGCCCACGAGTTCCGTCCCCTGAAACGCGAAGCCCGCGACCATGACGGTGCTCAGGAAGCCAATCCATCCCCCGTGAAAAGGCGTGCCCCCCGTCATGAACACATGCCATCCGACAGGATGCCCGCCCAGAATCCCAAAGATCATGGCAAGGCCCACGAGAATGAACGCGATGATGGTAATGACCTTGATCCCGGCAAACCAGTATTCGCCTTCGCCATAGCCTTTCACGCTCACCACGTTCAGCAAAAATAGAAGGGCGAGAAACGCGGCGCTCCATACGATCGCAGGCACATGCGGAAACCAGTACCTCATCACCATGGCGCCCGCCGCGAGTTCGGCCGGCAGCGTCACGGTCCACGTGTACCAATAGTTCCATCCCAGCGCGAAGCCAAGGGCCGGATCGACGAAGCGCGTGGCATACTGCTCGAACGATCCGGCAATCGGCATGAAGGTCGCCATCTCGCCGAGACTGGTCATCACGAAGTACACCATGATGCCCACGATGATATAGGCGAGCAGCGCGCCGCCCGGCCCGGCCGTGGAGATGGACGATCCACTCGCGACAAACACGCCCGTGCCGATCGCGCCCCCGATGGCGATCATGGACAAATGGCGCGATCGCAGATCGCGGCGCAAGCCCACCTCCCGCGAAGACACGATGAAGGCGGGACGCGGTTTTTCTTCTCGCAATGCGCGATCAAGTCCCAAGACATTGACCCCTTTCTCACACTAGAACTTCACTGAGATAAAGCATCGCCATGTGAACATGCTATAGCGAATCTGCGCTCGACGCAACGAGAAATCGTTGCCTCCATTCGACAAATTCGCCGCCAACGCACCACATCATATTCGCCCGAATTCGCGTCGAGCCGGGCCGCGAGGATCTGAGGAGCCTTCACGAACCTGCGCGAGAACCGCCTTCACATTGCCGAGACAGCAGGCGCCTTGTGGATTGCGCAGATCGCAGGCACATCGTCCCTCGCGCACATGTCCCTCAATCTCCTCGTCGGGCCGGATTCCGCGGCCTGCGGCGGCGACGAGCGACGCCTGTGTCCAGTCGAAACAATAGCACACAGGGGCATCGCCCGAAGGATCCTTTTGAAACACGCGTTCCCTCACGTCGGTCACGCGAAACGTCTGCTCGGAGGAAAAGTAGACGACGTCGCATTCCGCGGACCCGCAAAAGCGAAAATCGTCGTGCGGGCGAAGGCGCCGAAGCGCCAGTCCGGTGAGCATCGCCTTCACGGTGCGAAGAGCGACTCGCCTTGCGGGCCGCCCGCATTCGGGACAAGCCGACGATGCCATTCGCATCCCTCCTCAGCCTGTCGTGGACGCGTTGCGTACGAAGATGTCCGCCACGTTGTCCGAATAGACGAGGGTCCAGTTCGAATTGTTCTCCAGATAGGTCGTCAGGCTATAGCCCGGCGGCAGGATCGCGGATTGAAAGTGATACTGCTGCAACAGTGCCGGCGCATCGGGCGCCAGATTTTGCAGATCCATATAATTGGCGAACACGCCGGATCGCAGATAGATGTCCGTGCGTCCATCCACGAACGTGGGAACACCGCGATAGATGAGGTAGCCGCCGAAGTCATACGCATTCAGGAGCGGCCCCGGGATGTGATGGGACTTCAGGTAGTCCACCGCCGCCACGGGGTACGCGTTGGGATTCATATGTGCCGAAACCGGTCCTTCAATGTTCGGCATCCGAAGCGCGAAGTCCGCGATTTCGCCGAGCATCGCCACCAGCCAGACCATGCGCAGCAGGCGCCTGGGGCGCAGCAGGACGCGGAGCCAGTCAAAGCTCAACAGCGCAATGAGCGGCGCGCCCGCGATGGCGAGATAGGGCATGAACCGCTGATAGACAAGCGTGAGCGCAAAGCAGGCAAAGAAGTACAGCACGTATTTCCAGGGCAAATTGCGGGTCCGCGCGATCGCGACGAGCACAATCAGGAAGAGGAACGGGATCACGCCGTACTTGTAATACTGGCTGTGAAAGTTCGGAGAATGCCACTCGTTGATGGAGTTCACCATGAGCGCGTTGTTCGAGAGCAGCGCGTAGGTGAACTCATGGATGCCATTGGGATTGAGGAGCCCTGTCCCCAGGCACAGAGCCGCGACGACCAGCAACAGGATTCGCGTTCGCATGGGCAGAGCTTGTCCTTGGAAGCGTCCGACCGTCGGTAGGAAGGACACGAACACTTCGAACAGGATCATCGCGATGCCGATGGACACGGAGGCGTGCGCGTTGGCCCAGATCCAAGTGAGCGGGATCAACAAAAAGGCGTACGCGACGCTTCCCCTCCGCACGCGCTCGAGCAAAAGCAAAAAGAGGGCAAACATGGTGTAGGAGACGAGCTGAGGGCGCACGACCCAAAAAGGCATGCCGGCGGCCACCGCGAGGGCCGCGCCGATGGCGGCAAACACCGCGTTTCCTCGGGACAACACAAGCCCCAGGCGATAGACAAACCAAACGGTCAACGTCTCGAGCCCCACCAGGATGGCGTACACACCTGGAAAGCCGAAGTGATGGGCGCACCACGCGAGTACGACTTCAAACAGCCACTCCTGGGTCACCCAGGGCTGGCCGCGCATGGACCACGAAAACGGATCGTGCGTCGGCACGTGATGATGCGCGAGAATCCAAGAGCCCGTGGCCAAGTGCCAAGGCGTGTCGGGATCGCTCAGAGGAGCCGAAGCCGAGTAGGCAAAGTAGAGCAGCCAGCCCAACAATAGGACCGCGTCGAGCCGAAACCAGGTTAGAACACGAGCCAAACGTCCTCACGCCTTCCGCATACGGAGATCGACATACATGACGGCGACCGCCACGAAGCCAAACGGCACCACGATGAGCGACGCAACCACGGCCACCACGATGCCGAGGCCGGGGATCCACGCAAACACGCTGCCCACAAGCAGCAGGAACCCGTCCGCCGCCGACAAAAGGAATGAAAGCACGAGAAAGAAGCCGATGAGCCTCCACACCTCGCCCTTGGTCAACTCAAACGAGCGGCGCAGGGCTGTCGCATAGCCGCGCTTCTCTTCCGCGATGACGTACGGCACAAACGCCGCCCTGACCCAGTACCACACGGAGCCCGCGAAGGCGGCCAACAGACCGACCACGGCGATGATCGCGGCCAACGCCTGCGAGGCACTCGCCGCAATACCGGCGCAAAGCCCGATCACCCACGAAGCCACAAGCGCGGCAATGAAGTAAAGCAAATCCACCATGAGCAGCGTGGCAAACGACATGGGCCACTTGCGAAAGGCGTCGTTGCCCGCCTCCTGAACCGGCACGTCAAACCCGTGCACGACCATGCCGACGGTGACACGGCTCGTCGCGACGGCCATGAGCGGCAAGACGACGAGCGAATACAACGTTAGCACAAACGGCATCCACGTGGTGTACGCCTGCGGGATGGCCGAGAGAGCTTCACTCAGGGAGTGCGCCTCCTGAACCTTCGTCATCCAGTTCGCGGGCAACCGCCCCGCATCGAGGAATCTCGACTGCACGTACGCGTTGATGATGTCGAACGGAAGCAGAAAGACGAGCGAGATTCCCATCAGCGATCGAAATCGCTGGCGATAGGCGGCCAACGAGATGCGAAAGATGTCTCCTAGCGTGAACTGCGATCTGGGCGTCACCGCGATTCCTCCCGCCGGAAGGTTGCACGCTCCTTGCCAAGAACGTCCTTACCATCATAGCACAGAGGTGGGCGTGCGTCTTTCGAAATGGCACCCCACACAGCTGCATCAGGACAACAGGCGCGATTCGACGCCGCTTTCCGCGTGCAGGCGCGCGTACAGCCCACCGAGTCGGACCAAATCCTCGTGGCGGCCTCGTTCGACGATCCGGCCGCGATCGAGCACGAGGATCTGATCCGCATGGCGAATGGTGGCGAGGCGATGCGCGATGACCAGCGTGGTCCTCCCCTCGCTCGCCGCCCGCAGCCCCTGCTGCACCCACTGCTCGGTCTGGCTGTCCAGGTTTGCCGTCGCCTCATCCAGGATGAGGACGCGCGGATCGAGCGCCACGATGCGGGCGAACGCAATCAGTTGCCGCTCCCCCATCGACAGATTGGCTCCGCGGCCGTAGATGAACGTCTCGTAGCCGTCCGGGAGCTTCGCAATCACGCGATCCGCCCCCACCGCACGCGCCGCCTCCTCCACGCGCTCGTCCGAGACGTCCGGTCGAAACAGTCGGATGTTGTCGCGAATGGTGCCGGTGAACAGATGCACATCCTGCTGCACAATGCCGACGAACCGGTGCAAGGCGTCCTGCGCGAGCGACCGCACGGGAATGCCGTCGAGCAACACGTCGCCTTCGTCGGGATCGTAAAAGCGAAGCAACAGGCTCATCAGCGAGCTCTTGCCCGCGCCGGTCGGCCCGACGATCCCGACGAACGACCCGGGCTCCGCGGTGAACGAGATGTCTCGCAGGACGGGGTGGCGCGCGTCGTATCCGAACGTGACGTGGCGGAACTCCACCCGGCCGCGCGCGGCGGAGGGCAGGGGCACGGGCCGCTCCGGATCGACCACCTCGGGTTCGACCTCCAGGATCTGGCCAATCCGCTCGGCCGCCACCATCGCGGACTGGAGCGTGTTCCACTGCTGCGTCATCGCGTTGATGGGCTGGAAGAACTGCTGGATGTAGCGGATGAACGCGTACAGCGTGCCGAACGGAATGGCGCCGCCAAGGACAGCGGTCCCGCCGAGATACACCACGGCCGCGACAGACAGATTGCCGAGCATCTCGAACGTCCGATTGAACCAGACGGACGTGAAGTACTCGCGGATGTTGGCGTCGCGGTGTTGTCCGGCGAGATCGCGAAACTTCCCTGCCTGCCGCGCCTCTTGGTGAAACAGTTGGGTGATCCGCATGCCGGCCAAATTTTCGGCGAGAAAGGCCACCATGCTGGCGAGCAGCGTCCGGGTTCGCTGGTAGCGGCGCCGAAGCGCCCCGCGGAAGGCGGCCGCCACCGCGAAAATGAGGGGCACGAGCACGAGCGAAAACAGACCCATGCGCACGTCGAGGCGAAACATCGCGATGAGGATCATGATGATGGACAGCCCGTCGCGAATCATGCTCAAGAAGAAATTGGTAAAGAACTGGCTGACCGTCTCAGTGTCGTTGGACACGTTCGCGACGAGCGCGCCGACGGCCCGACTGTCGAAGAACCGCATGGACTGGCGCTCGATGTGTTCAAACAGCCCGACCCGGATGCTGCGGATGACGCTCTGTCCGGCCTTCTGCAACAGCGTGATCTGCAGGTAGTTGGCCGCGACGCCCGCGATTACGACGCCGATGTAGAGCAAGGCGATGTCCCAAAGCCCTCTTGGGTCCGGATGGCGCGTCGCAAGGTCCTGATCGATGGCGATTTTCACGAGGTAAGGCTGCATCACGCTTGAGGCGTTGAACACGATGACGAGCGCGATCACGGCGGCAAACTGCCAGGCGTACGGCCTGGCGAAAGGCAGAAGCCGCGCGAGCGATTTGAGGCCGGGCGACGCAGTCCGATTCTCCTGCCTCACGAGACCTCCTCCTCTCTCGCCTGCAACCGGTACATCTCCGCATAGATGCCTCCTTTGCGGACCAGATCGTCGTGCGTCCCCTGCTCGGCGATCCGGCCTTCGTCCATGACGAGAATCCAGTCCGCGTCGCGCACCGCGGACAGCCTGTGCGCGATGACCAACACGGTTCGGCGCCGGCGCACCGCGCGAAAAGAGGCGAGAATTCGCTTTTCCGTCTCCATGTCGACCGCGGACAGGCAGTCGTCCAGAATGAGAATGGGCGCGTCCTTCAGCCACGCCCGGGCGATGGCCGTGCGTTGGCGCTGCCCGCCCGAGAGCGTCACGCCGCGCTCGCCGACAAGCGTGTCGTAGCCGTCCGGAAACCTCGCGACGTCGTCTTCAAGACACGCCGCACGGGCCGCTGCCACAATGTCCTCCTCGGTCGCGTCGGGCCGACCGAAGGCGATATTCTCCCGCAGGGTGGTGGAAAACAAAAACCCGTCCTGCGGCACAAACGCAATGGCCTTGCGCAGCTGCTCCAGCGACAGGTCGCGCACGTCGCAACCGTCGATCCGAATGGTCCCCGGCGGCGGATCGTAAATGCGGGGCAGCAGGCTGACGAGCGTCGTTTTTCCGGATCCTGTCCGGCCCACGATGCCGATGGTCTGGCCTGGGCGGACGCAGAGGTGAATGTCACGCAACACGGGACGCCTGCCGTCCGGGTACGTGAACGCATCGAGATGAATGTCGATGGCGCCCTCCATCCTGTCGAGGCGCACGGGATGCGGGGGATCCGCCACGGCCGGCTTCTCCTGAAGCAGCGCGTCCAGGCGCGCCATCGAGGCCGATGCGCGCTGATACGAGTTGATGACCTGGCCAATCTGTTGGAGCGGCACGACCAGCTGGCCGAGATACAGCGTGAATGCGACGAACGAGCCAATGGGAATGTCGTGCCGAATCGTGAGCCAGCCGCCGTAGAGCAGCGCGACCCCGAACGCGACCGAACTCGCGGTGGGAATGATGGATTGGAACGCCGCCTGCTTGCGGACGAGCGACATCTGTTCGGCCGCGATCCGCTCGACGCGATCGGCAAAGCGCGCGACCTCGATGCGCTCGTTGGCGGTCGCCTTCACGAGCCGGATGGCGGTGAAGCTCTCTTCCGCCAGTTCCGACATGGACGAGAGGGCCTCCTGGACCTGGCGCGAGGACGCGCGGACCTTGGGTCCTATCCACACCACGAAGAACGGGATCGACAAAAGCGGGATCAGGCTGAGAAGGGTGAGCTTCCAGCTCACGGTGGTGAACGTCATGACCAGCGTGGCGATGAGCAGGAACACGGCGTTGGTGAGGATGTTCAGCCCGCCGGACAGCGCCTCGCGGACCTGCTGAACGTCGTTCATGGCGTGGCTCAACAGGTCGCCGATGCTGCGCCGGCGAAAATAGTCAACATCCATTTTCTCCCAATGAGCGAACAGCTTCGTACGCAGCAAGTATTCGAACCCGCGCGCTGCGCGCCCGTTCTGCGACTGACCGATTCCATAGAAGAACACGTAGAGCGTTCCAACGGCCATGAGAAGGAGCGCATACGTGAAAATGCCTCGGCCGCTCAACCGATGCTGGCTCAAAGCGTCGGTAAAGCGGCCGAGCACATTGGGAAATTGGACAAAAATCCACTCGGAGATGAGAATGGAAAGCGTCGATCCGAGATACCCGAAGCGATGCTCCCAGATGTAGGACTTCAGCAGGGATTGCGGGCGCATAGGACATCACCTTCCTCCACTCCGGTCTCAAGCCCTATTACGATACCGCAGCCACCTGCCCCCAGCAAGAGGGATGGACGGCCGATTGCGTGCGCGAAAAAGACCATGGCGCTTCGCCATATCAGCGCTTCGCCATTTCAACGCGCGATCTCGCCTAAGAGGAAATAGCCCAGGGTACACGCCGCCACAGGAATGAGCGCGGTCTTCAGTTTGTAATTGGCGTACGCCATGACCGGCACCTTCATGACGGTCGCCATGGCGACGGTGTTATCGCTCAACGGGGAAACAAAGCCGCCGAACGTGCCGCTGGCAAACACGGCGCCCGCCGCGATCGCCAGGCCGCCTGAACCGCCTTGGGCCAGCGAAAAGGCGAGCGGCATGAGGATGGCCCACGTGCCGAACGAGCTGCCGAGCGCATAGGAGATCAGGCATCCGAACAGAAAGAGCGCCGGAATGATTAGGGATTTTGGCACGTACTGTACGATCTCGCGCTGGCAGAACTGGGCGAAGCCTAGGTCGGACGCCACCGCGGAGACAGCCCAGATGAGCACCAGGAGGACGATGACCGGCATCATCTCGTTTCCTCCCTGGAGAAAGCCCACCATGATCCGGTTGAGCGGCGTCCCTCGCACCGCATAGAGCACCGCCATCCCCACGATGGTGAGGACAAGCGACTCAAGCATGGCCTGCGCCTCGTTGGCCTGGACAAACGCTTGCGTGAGTGTGCGCCCCGGCGCGTAGCCGGAGATGACCGTGAAGGAGAGCGTGGTCCCCAACAGCAGACCGAGTGGCACCATGAGGTTCAAGGCATTGGGATGGGCCCGCTTCGCGAGCGCTTCGACGGGATCGGGCACATCCTCCTCGGCCCCTTCTTCCCGCCTGATGCCGCGCTGGACGGCCGCGTCCTGCGGAAAACTGACGGCGCCGGTCTCCACTGCGAACGCGCCGTGACGCTCATAGGCCAAGCGAGGCACCAGGTGCCGATGTCGTCGCTCCTCGGGGTGCGGGACGACATGGCCGGATGGGATTGCGGCGCGTGCGCGTCCGGAGAAGCGGAAGAACGTGAGGAACGCGCCCGTCAGAAGCATGGCCCAAGCAAAGAAATTGTATGGAAGTGTAGCCAGAAACAAGGCGTAGGGCGAGGCGGATCCCGCGTGGTGCGCCGCCGTGTGCATGAGGCCCACCATGTACGCGACAAACGCCGTACCGACGGGGACGATGGCGCAAAGCGGGGTCGCCGTCACATCGATGGTGAACGCGACTTGCTCCTTGCGGATATGAAAGCGATCGAACACCCGGCTCACGATTGGGGCCACGGTGAGAATGCGGAAGTCGGGCGCCATGAAGGTGAACAGGCTGGACAACCAGGTAAAGAGAAACGCACCGCGCGGCGAGCGAATGTGCCCCTCCATCCACCGGCTGAATCCCTTCACGCCGCCCGAGATGCGCAGCAGCCCGACGAACGAGCCGAACAGGTAGAGGAACAGCATGAGATTCACGTTGCCCGAGATCCCTGCCTCGCGCCCGATGTACGCGATGGCCGCCTCCAGCCCGGCCATGGGGCGAGGATGTTCAAGGTAACAGCCCACGAACAGCCCCAGCGCAAGTCCCACAATCACCTGTTTCGTCAGGAGCGCCACGGCAATGAGGACGATGAACGGCACGACAGATACGAACGATCCGTGCATGTTGGACCTCCTCCCTACATCTTTCCACAGTTTCTTCCAAAAAGAGCGGGACATACTCCAAGGGGGAGGCGAAGTGTGTGCGAGGCGTGATCGAACTCGACATCATGGAGGCGTGCAGCGTACTGTCTTCCTTGGGTACGCTCGCGATTGCCGTCACGTCCTGGTGCCAGATCCGGCGCGATGCGCGGGTCGGCTATGTGCCGGTGGTCGTGATCGATGACTTCGCGTGGTGCGACGGGGAACTGGTGGCGCGAGTCCGAAACTGCGGAACGGGGCCGGCGCTTGATGTGAAGATGTGGGGAATGTGGGGGCGAGATGCTGTGCCCATTGAGCCGATGGTCGATGGGCGGCGAATGACGGCACTCCACCTCGCGCCGAACGAAGCCAGGCGCGTTTGCGTTCTGGAGACGCCGCTGCAGAAGACAGAGAAGGCGGCTGACGTGATGCCCCAGGAAATCCGCATCCGGTACCACTCGGTTCGTGGCCGGACATTCGAGGGACGCGCCGAAATCCCTCGGGATCTGAGTCGAAACGACCCAGTCCATGCGAACGGGCAAGCCAGAAGCGGCTTGCCCGAATGAGAGCCGTCACTTGTTGGAGGACATCCAGATGTAGTTGAGGAGAGAATAGCCGGTCGTCGGGTTGAGGACCTGCGTGGTCGCGTTGTGCACGTTGGGCGCAATGACCGTGATACCGGCCGGGACGTTCTGCCACAGGACGGGCAACTGCTTCGCGATGTAATCCTCGTACGCGAAGAAATTCTTCATGTTCTCGGCCTGCGAGGAGACCGGCTCGGTGGTCTTCGCAATCAGCTTGTCGGCCGTCGGGTCGTTGTAACCGAAGTTATCGAGGCCGCCGGGCTCAAAGAGTAACTCACCAGACGGATAGGAGCCGCCGTACGTGATACCTGTGCCGGCTGCCGCCGCCCACTTGCCGGGATTCTTCGTGTCGCTCATGATGCCGATTTCCTGGTTAAACGGCATCTGCTGCAGCGTCACGTCCACGCCAATCTGCTTCCAGTCTTGCTGGACGAGCTCCGCCTCCTGCAGCGTGGACTCAGATCCGGAGTCGACGAGCATGGTGAACTGGAGCTTCTGGCCGTTCTTCGTCATGACGCCATTTTCCATTTTCCAGCCGTCCGACTCGAGCAGCTGCTTCGCCTTCGTCGGATTGTAGGCGAACAGGTTGTTAAGAGACGGATCGTAGAACACCGTCTTGGGCTGCGCAGGAATCGGCCCGTAGAGCGGCGGCGCAAAGCCGTGATAGATATCCTGGTCAATCTGGTTCTGGTTCATCGCGTACTCCAGCGCCTCGCGCACTTTCAAATCGTTGAAGGCGCTGTAAAGCGGCGAGCCCTTCTGCAGATTCAACTCGATAAAATCGTAGGCGAAGTTGTAAGCCGGGACGATTTTGTAGCCCATTTGCAGCAGGCTGCTCCTGGCGTTCCACTGCGACGGGTCGAGATAGCCCAGATTGACCGAGCCACTCCGGAGTGCGGCGAATTCTGAGTCGGCCGAGCCCTCGTATTGGAAGATGAGCTTATCCAGCGTGCTCTTGTGACCCGCAAAGGTCGGATTCGGCACCAGAACCCATGCCTGACCTTGCTTAGCGCTCACGAGCTTGAAGGGGCCATCCACCACGGTGAAGAAGCTCGCGTTGGTGGCTTCCTTGCCAAGGTACGCGATCTCCTGCGCCATATTGTTGGGATACTTGTTCCATGCGTGCTCGGGCAAAGCCGTGAGCTGACCGATGCCATTATAGATGAACCACTGCTGGTTCACGGGCTTCTTGAGCGTGATCTGCACCGTGTACTTGTCGAGCGCGACCACGCTCTTGACGTTGTTGGGTACGCCGCCCGAACCCTTGTTGTAGTTCGGCCAAGGCGGCACATTGGACTCGTCGGTTGCCTTGATGAGGTTGTAGTCCCACACCACATCCTGGGCGGTTACAGGTTTGCCATCGGACCACACCCAGTTCTTCTTCAGGTGAATGGTGTAGACCGTCCCCGAAGCGTTGTAGTCAATACTGCTCGCGAAGCTATCATTCCAATCAATCGCGTAGTCGCTGCCAATATAGATGACGCCCGGATAGAGTAGAATTTGAAGTCCCGCGTTGTAAATGCTTGCGTTGGACGAGTTCGTAAGAGGCAGGTACCAGTTGATGTTCGTCGAGGGCGCCAAAGCGACAACCAAGGTACCGCCCTTCTGCACCGACTGAACGGATGCCTTAGACGGTGTCGAGGTGGGTGCGGGTTGGGATGACTGAACCGTATTCGTCCCACATCCTGCAATGAGCCCAGCCGACAGGACCACCGATGCGGCCGTCACGCCTCCTACTTGCCTGACTCGTTTTTTCACGTCATGTGAACCCCCTTCTGTTTCGTCCGCCGCGAGGAAACCACTCCGAATTCCCCGCGCGAACCCTTTGAATTCGCAGATTTCTTTTATGAGTCTCAGCATACGAGCCGACAGCTTGTCTGTAAAGTTTGTCGAAAACGACGATTTCGCTTCGCAAATAAGCCCGTTTGCCCGTCAAATCAAGGTGTCACAGCTGTTTTGTTTCGGTCAAGGACATGTACTTAAAAAAATTCTTAAGTGAGGGAACCTCGTAGAACGTCCATCTACAGACACGTCTTCACGCCGCTCGCAGAGCAGGGCATGGATTCATCCCGCCAAATACGGCAGTGGGGGGGGGGGGGGGGGGGGGGGGGGGGGGGGGGGGGGGGGGGGGGGGGGGGGGGGGGGGGGGGGGGGGGGGGGGGGGGGGGGGGGGGGGGGGGGGGGGGGGGGGGGGGGGGCG
>NZ_JAFMTY010000017.1 GCF_017329605.1 Alicyclobacillus fructus | reverse complement strand
TCATGTATACCACAAATCTCATCGAGGGCTATCACAGGCAATTACGCAAGGCCACAAAGGGCAAAAGCATGTTCCCCAACGATGAGTCGCTGCTGAAGATGCTGTATCTGGCGACGATGGAGGTGACGCGGAAGTGGACGATGCGGGTGGCCAACTGGGGCACGATCCTTGGACAGCTGGTCATTTACTTCGGGGATCGAGTGACGCCTTACCTCCCGTGATGACGTTAGGTGGCATGCCCCACGGTGTGTGGCCTGCCACGTCTCACCAGGATGGCCGCCTCGCGCCGGCTGTCAAGGCTGGGAAACGTACCTTGACAGCCTCACAAAGTGACCTGGGCCGAGGCGGATGACGAGGTCCGAGAATTGCTTACATGGAGTTTACACAGTTCTCTTGACACACCCGCGAAGCGCGCAATCGAAAAAACCTTGGAATTTGTGCGGTGACCCTGGCTACGCGCGCCGCAGTCGAAGCCGGAGTCGATGTGGAAACGGCCTATGGAATGAGTGACGTATGGATACAAGCATTGGAAGACGCTCAAGGAATCGTTGAGATCGAATCGACCCTTGACCGAGCACTGGCGTCGTTCGCCCAAGCTGCCCGCAACGCTCGACTCGCCGGGTACTCCCGCCACGTGCGAGAAGCCTATGCCTACATGCGCCAGCATTTGACGAAGCCGCTGAGGATTGCGGACGTGGCCGAGCACATCGGTGTGCATCCCCATTATCTAGCCGCGCGATTTAAGTCCGAAGTGGGAAAGACCGTGAGCCAGGCGCTCTTTGGCCTTCGCATCGAAGTGGCCAAGGACCTGTTGCTTCACAGCAAGCTTTCAATCGGGGAAATTGCGACAATGCTCCAGTTCACCGACCAGAGCCACTTTGCTCGGCGATTTCGACACGCAGTGGGCGTTACGCCGCGCACCTTTCGGCAGCAATGCATAGGAGAAGCGAGGAGCAGTCAGGTTAAGGAGTGATGCCATTCGAAGGGAGAATGACGAATGCCCACCATCACGGCACCTCCAGAGACCGGACAGTCGCCGTCGTATCCCACGTCCTTTCCGCCGCAGCATCAGGCGCACCAGCCAGGCGTCGAGTCGCAGATGAACCCGCGCCCGTTCTTCGACAACCCCGCGTATCAGGGTGCGCGCAAGCTGGAAAACAAGGTGGCGCTCATCACGGGCGGCGACAGCGGGATCGGACGAGCCGTCGCCATTGCGTTCGCAAAGGAAGGCGCGGATGTCGTGATCGCCTACCGGGAAGAACAGGCGGACGCCGAGGAGACCGTGCAGCATGTCGGGCGGTATGGCCGGCGCGCCGCGCACCTGGCGTTCGACGTGTCCAGGAAGGAAGAGTGCGATCGCGTCGTGCAGCAGGCCATCCAGCAATTCGGGAAAGTGGACATCCTCGTCAACAACGCCGCGCGCCAGCACCCACAGACGAGCGTCCTCGACATCACGCCGGAGCAGTTGCACCAGACGTTCGCGACGAACGTCTTCGGCTACTTCTACATGATTCAGGCGGTGCTGCCCCATATGCAACCCGGGGCCTGCATCATCAACACCGCGTCGATCACGGCCTACCGCGGTCACGAGACGCTGATCGACTACGCGGCGACCAAGGGCGCCATCGTGTCCTTGACGCGATCGCTCGCGCTTTCCTTGGCGAAGCAGGGCATTCGCGTCAACGCCGTCGCCCCTGGACCGGTGTGGACGCCGCTGATTCCGGCGAGCTTTGCGGCGAACGAGGTGGCCCAATTTGGCGCCGATACGCCCATGGGGCGCGCGGGCCAGCCGGCGGAACTCGCGCCTGCGTACGTGTTCCTCGCCTCGGCGGATTCCTCGTACATGACGGGGCAAGTGTTGCACGTGAACGGCGGCGAGATCGTCAACGGGTGACAGAGGCCGAGATCGTCAACAGGCGGGCAACGCAAATGAAGAAGGGCGCCCCCGTACAGGGCGGCGCCTGGTTTGCGTATTCAGCTTTGCGGGACGAGCGACACGGTGCCGTTTGCGGGGATGACGCCCGTCAGCAGCGTGTCCGCCGCATATCCGTTCGAGACGGTGGGATCCTGCGCGGCAATCTGGATGGTGTACACGCCCCCCGAGGGCTGGGACGAACTCGCCACGACCCAGTCGCCGCTGTGCAGATTCAGCAAGACTTTGGACAGATCGCCGACCTGATACACGGGGATGGTGGTGGCCGTACCGGCCGGATTTTGCACCACGACCCGGTACACGTTCGTCAACTTGATATATTGGGAGTCCACCCAGCCGTAGCCGACGACGTGATACCACGGCACCACGTACGGCCCCGCCATGCCCTCGGCGATCTCGTCGATTTTCACCGTCGTTCCCGCCGGAATGAGGTTCGCATTCGACTGAGAAGGCTGGATGTACTGGACCCACATGCTGAAGGTCCAAACTCCGGTCGGGTTCGACATGTGCATGACCTGCGACTGGAACTTCTTGACCGCCGCCTGCGTCAGCGGACCGAACTGCCCGTCCACCGTGAGCCCGGCGTTGATGGTCTTATTCAGGAATTGTTGAACCTCCGTGACCGGCTCCCCGAAGCTGCCGACCGACAGCTGCCCGAAGAACTGCTGATCTTCACCTTGCGCGACGCTGGCGTAATACGGCACGCCGTTGTTCGGATAATAGCTGTCCGGCTGGGTGACGCCCTGCGCACCGTTCATGTAGTACACCGGCTCGGTCGTCGACTTGGGCGCCGGCGGATTGTTCGACGGGGAATACTGCACGTACGCGCTCACGCTCGATCCGACCGAAGTGGCGAACTGCTTCATGACGGCCGCGATGCCGCTCGCCCACGTCTTGGCCGTCGCGTAGTTCACATTCATGCCGCTGAGCGTCGGGGAGACGTACAGACTCGCGCCCGGCGTGAGATAGTTCATCCGCACCGTCCACGCCTCGAAGCGAATCGCGTAATCGTCGCTCGGAAACACACCGGCGTCCTGCCCCGGATTGGAGTCGTACGCGCCGTAGCCGAACAGATTGTTCTTCTGGAGGGCGATTTGGCTCTGCCCCCACGCGCTCTCGAGGATCGCGTGCGAGACCAGGTAGTTCGCGTCCACGCTGTACAGGTTCTGCGCATCCATGAACGAATTGCCGAGCCCGTTCAACGGAGAGCTGTTCTGAAGCAGGAATTGGTTGATGCTCTGCGCGTTGATGCTCGACGGCGCCGGATAGCGCAGATCGACGTTGGTGAACGACAGCGTGTTCGATCCGCCCGTCGAGTTCCCCGTGGAATTGCCGGTGCTGTTCCCCGTGCCATTGGAGGTGGAGTTGCCCGTCGCGTTGGACGTGCTATTCCCTAGCGAGTTGCCGGTGGAAGAGTTGCCCCCGGTCGCGTTGGTGGTGTTGCCCGTCACGTTCGTGCCGTTGCCCGTCGAAGGCCCGGTCGCGTTCGTGACATTCGTCACCGTGTTGCCCCCCGGCACCGCGCCCGTGCCATTGCCGGTGCTGTTGGCCCCCGTGCTGTTGCCTGTGCTCGAACCGGTGGAGTTCGAGGACGGATCGCCCGTCTCGATCACGACGGGTGCCGGCTTCAGGTCCCACTCTGTGCCCTGCCACGTGGAGGCGATCCCCATCCGCTGGAGCGCGTTCATGACGTACCACACGGGCATGAAGGTCGTCAGCTTGCCGGAGGCCGGATCGGGATACACGACGGCGGGCACGTTCGCCACCACCGTCTGGCCGATGGCAATCGCGGCGCTTCCGGGTCCGTAGCTGATCTTGGTGTAATCGACCGCTTGGCCGCTCGGCGGCGTGAGCGTCCAGACGCCGCCGGCCCACGCGCTCTGGATCCCGGCCTTGCGAAGCGCCTCCATCACGTACCAAATGGGCATGTAGGCTGTGCCGCCGTAGGTGAAACCTACGGGCTTCGAAATGAGTTGCCCGTTCCACACGATGCGCTTCGCTTCCACGTGTTGCACGAGCGAACTGCCCCGCGCAAGCACGGTCATCACCTGGCGGTAGTCAGCCAACGCCTTGGCCAGGGCACCCCACGTGAGCGGGCCGACCACGCCGTCGGTCTGCAGTCCCTCTGCCTGTTGGAACGCCTTCACTTCTTTCTGCGTTGCGCTGTCAAACACACCGGAGGCCTGTCCCACATCGTAGCCCAGCGCGTTCAACGCGTTCTGCAAAACTTCCACATAGAATCCGGTGGCACCGTAGCTCAACATGGGATACGACTGAACGTCCGAGAGCGTCAACGCGACCACAGGAACGCTCGTCGAGGACACCGAGGCGCTCTGCGAGCTCGGGGTCTGCGCCCAAGCCAAAGCCGGAGACGACAACAACAGGGTGGCTGGCAGCGCCATGACCGCGAGCAGGCGATGCGACTTCACAACCATGACCTCCATTCTCGAATGGCTGCACACTCAACCGCTGACCGACGTGATGGGTGAAGGCAAATTGGGCGTAAGGACGTTGACCCGTTCCACCGCGAGCCCGGACGATCCGGCCTGGACATCCAGGGCGCCGAGCGCCACCGTCCCCCCCAGTGCCGGCATCATTTGATTCCAGGTGATGACGATCCCGCCCGGCGGGATTTGAATCGCAATCGGTTCGGAAGCAGACGCCCGCACGTCCCGAGTATCCAAAGACGGCGCGCTGATCCATGTTTTCCCGTTGCCCAGCTGGTACTTGACTCCGCCTGGCGACGTGACATTGGCAAACCCGAATCCCTGAGGAACGGACGGAATCACAAGCAGCCACTGGCTGTTGCGCCGAACCACCTGAAGCTGGTTGAAAAACTGGTATGTGGCCAGAATGGCCGCCTGGGCGTCTGAGGCGGACGCGAAGAGCGTCTGCCCGCTCCCTGCCTGGAGCGTAGCTTCGTATTCATCAGCAGGCGGATACCAGATCCGCCAAGCCGTGGGACTCGTTTCGACATAACCCTGCAGACAATCGTGCAAATTCGACGCCAAGACGCCCAATTCCTGCGCTGTCATGTCGGAAGATGGATTCCAGTTATCTGGAACCAGGCCGATGGCGCTGGCCCATGCCGTGGGCGATCCGCCCGGCTGATACGCGGCGTCCTGCTCTGAGATGCCGAGCGCGTTCCACAAAAGTTGCGCCGCTTCCGCCCAGGTGATGGGCTGAAACGCGCCGGACATCGAGGAAGACGGCGGCTGATACCACCCCGCGCGAATCGCGGCCTGCATGATGCCCCAAGCCGGTGATCGCGCGCTGAGATCGGCGTAAGGACTCGCGCCTGAAGGCGCCGGGGACAGGTCGAGATCGGTCGCAAGTGCGGAAACCACATTCCACACGGCGATCTCGTCACCCGGGAGCGGCGCGGGCAAGGCCGACGTGTCGAGGATCAGGCTGTTGCCATTCAACGTCGCGGCGATGCCCAGCCGTGCAAACAGATCGACGGCATTTGCGATAGGAATGAACGCCTCGGGACTGCTCGCGCCCGGCGGGGTGGCCACAGCGCTTGGAATGCGCTCAATCGGCGTGCCGTCGAGAACCACCTGGGCGCCGCCCTTCACCTGAGGTCCCGGAGTCGTGTTCACAGGCACCGAAACCGGCCCTGCGATGGTCAAGACCCCGTTGGACCAAGATGCGGAGAAGCCCAGTTGATTCAAGACCTGCATTAGGTTCCAGACCGCGACGTCCGTCTGGCCGCCTTCGATCACGGTCGGAATACCGCCGAGCGAGGTGTCGCCCACCGAGACGCGAAGCGACGAGAAGGCCGGATGAGAACCTGAGGAGCGGGCCTGAGCAAGGACAGCGCACGGCGCGCTGAGCGCTGCCGCGAGCGCCGCGGCCGCGAGCGAGATCTTACGAACCTCCATGGATGGCCACCCCCGCAATGAAACTCGCTGTCGTGTCGTAGGCGACGCGGGCCTGTCCGGTCGATCGCGCGGATGTCAGGAGCAGCTTGGACCCGTCGTAGTAGGCGTGCGAGGCCTGATTCGTGCCAAAGCCGTAGGCGGACAGTTGCGCCAAGGAACTGTCGTAGAGGGCCTGATCCGCCTGGCTGATGCCGACCAACTCCACCTCAACGCCTAAGCCGTACTGTGCCGCGGTCTGTGCCGCATTGCGCATTCGGGCGAGGTTGGCGGCCGCACCCTGTTCCACGTAATTCGGTTGGATCCAGGCAGCGGAAAACCCAAGCGTTTTCCAGTCCGGAATCCCGGACGCGCCGTAAAACGGAATCCAGAAGAGCGGCAGGCCGTGCGACGCCGCGAGCTGCGACGCGAACTGGACGTAAGCCGACTCTCCCGGCATGGTTGCGCGGAATTGTTCCTCGTTCCAGTAGAGACCGACAAGCTTCAGATTGGAGAAGTGCGCCTGGTTCCAATCGTTCAGCACCTGGTTGAGATACCAGGTTTCCGCTTGTTCGCGGGCCGCGACGGCGTCGGGATCGCTGGCGGAGCCCGCGAACGTGATATTCTGTCCGTTCACGGTTCCAAACGTCACCTGACCGTATGGAAAGTACGGCAGCGAGAGCACCACCTGCTCCTTGTAACCCGGTCTGTGCAGGGCCTGGTTGACGTAGCCCACGGCCTGGTTCAGCGCGGACAATTGCTTTCCAGGCGCGAACAGATCTTGAAGGTACGCGCTCAAGCCCGCTTGGGTGGTGGGCACGGAACCATAGGGAAGAAAGAGCATCGTGTCGAATAAAGGCGCCGTGATCTGACCACTCTCGGCGACGTACGCCAACATGGGGACGAAGTCCTGCTCGCTCCAGGTGCCCAGTGCGCCGTTGGCGCCCGTTTCCACGAGCAACATGTTGCGAATGCCGTACGCGTTCGGCGCGGAGGGCAACAGCGGCCCCACGGGCTTGTCTGGATTGGCCGCCACCGGGGTCAGAGCCGCCGCCGAAGCGCCTTTGGCCTGGAACGAGCCCTTGACGTCAAAACCGTCCAAAAACACCCACACATCGACAGGAACCAGAATGCGCACGGCGGACGCCTCGACGCCTTGGCTGGACGACCACGAGAACGTCTGCGCCATCACGTTGCGCGTGCTGAGCGGATAGGCGGATGCCTCGCGCCCCGCGCTGTACCACTTTCCGTTCGACTCAAACTGAAACTCGACGTAGCGCGGGAAATAGATGCCGAGAGGAAAGTCCTGCAGCGCTCGCACAGAGACGGACACAATGTCCGCGGCCCGAGGCAGCGTCAGGGTGATGACCCGCTTGCCCTGATGGCTGAAGCCGCGCCACCCGCTGAAAGACGTGACATCGCCGGGGTATTTCGCTTCCTCGGCTTCAAAGACGGGATCCGGCACGCCGTCAATGGCCACCGACACCTGTCCGGCCGAGGTGAGATCCTGCGGAGCGCCCGCAGACGTCACCTGGGCGTGCAACGGGACCTGCCCGGAAGCCGCGAGAAAAACCGCCGCGCTTGCGCACCATGCGAGCGCACCGCGGAGTGAGAAATGCAATGGAGATACACCTTCCCTCTGGTATTCATGGTATCGAGCGACTTCCACAACCAGCGACATGGATACCGTTCGATGGTCAACCCATTTTTCTAAGGGCATCTCGGAAACCTTTCACAATTCGCGAAGAGGCGAGCTGCCCAAAGCGACTTGCGGCCGTCGCAAGTGGCACTTGGGCGCGCATCAACTCGGCCGCTGAGTTGGACGTCCACCCGTTGACGCCTTGACTCGCGTCCCCTATAATCGGAGACAAACTGATATCGTTCGTCTGGTGGACGCGAAGATCTCAGGTCGTCACGTGGGCACATAAGGCCTGAGGGAGCGAGTTGTGCAACCGGCCACCCGCGCATCGCCGTGGGTGGCCTTTGCTATTTCTCAAGCGCAGCGCGTCGCCTGTTGTGGCCCGTATGGGGGTACAGGGGAGAAGAAAGGCGCGGCGAAGGTCTTCGCGCATCACAAACCACGGGGCGATAGCCGGCGCACAAGCGGCCGGGATGAGTATACTCATCCCGGCCGCTTTCTTGTATGCACTTGACCTGTGCGCACTTGACGCACTTGACAATCCCACGGGTGATGCGTACGATCGATGACAAACGTATACTTTTGCATACGAAAGGTCGTGATCGCATGCGTATTCCGCATGGCCATCCTCGCGACGGCCACCCGGGCCACCGCGGCCGCCATGGTCACCCCGGCGCGTTTCATCACGGGGGACCGCAGACCTTCCGCCGCGGGCGGGCCCTTCAGTTTCTCGAGTTCCTCGACGTGCGGCGATCGACGCTGCTCCGGCAACTCGAGCAACCCGAATTCGCGGACATCCGGCCCGTCCTGACGGGCGAACTCAAAGCTGTGGAAAGCATTCGGGACGAATTCATCGCGATGTTCGACCTTTGGCCCGCTGCGGGCGAAAGCGAGTCTCGCGCGGATGTCCCGGACGCGCCCTCCCGGGGCGCGGACCACCCCACAGGCGACACGCCGTCTGAGGGGGATGGCGCGTGAGCACCACTCGACCATCCCTGCGGGTGTGGATGGCATTTCTCAAGCCGTACCGGCTTGCCGCCCTGCTTGCGCCCCTCATGATGGGCGTCGAGATCGCGATGGATCTGTCCCAGCCCGCGCTCGTCTCCCGGCTGGTGAACCGCGGCGTCCTGGCGGGCGAGCCGAAGACCATTCTCCGCATCGCGCTCGTGATGACCGCGGCGGCGCTCATCGGCTTCGTCGCTGGCGTGCTGTGCAACGTGTTTGCAATCCGGGTCTCGCAGAACATGGGCGCCGACGTGCGGGCCGCCCTGTTTCGCCGGGTGATGTGGCTGTCGCGGGACGGCATCCACCAGTTCTCCGTGGGATCGCTCGCCACCCGCCTCACGGACGACGTGACCCAGGTGCAGACGCTCGTGCAACAGCTGCAACAGGGCCTTGTTCGCGGGCCCGGATTGGCCATCGGCAGCATGATCATGGCCGTATGGCTGGATCACCTCGTCGGCGTCGTGCTCGTCGGCTCCGCCGTCCTGCTCGCGGTCGTGCTCGCATTCACCATGCGCCTGGCGTATTCCAGGTTTCTCGCCGCCCAGCAGGCGCTCGATCTCGTCAACAGCGAAATGCAGGAACATCTCGTGGCCATGCGGGTGGTGCGGGCCTTTGCCCGAGAGGAAGAAGCCCTACGCCGCTTCTCCGCCGCCAACGATGCCTACACTCGCGCTTCCATCCGTGCGATGCGCGTCATGGTGACCAACACGCCGGTGCTCAACCTCCTGCTGGACTCGGCCATCGTGGCGATTCTCTGGTTCGGGGGACATCGCGTCTGGCATCATCGGTTGACCGTCGGCGGGCTGGTGGCGGGCATCAACTACGCGACGCAAGCGCTGTCCTCGCTCCTGTGGGTCAGTTCCATGCTCGTGTCGGCTTCGCAGGCCATGGCCTCCGCCGTCCGCATTGAAGAAGTTCTTCAGAAAGAGCCTTCTATTCGCGAACCAGCCGTCGCGAAAGACGCGAGCCCGCATCCTCACATTCGCTTGAGCGGTGTCACCATGGCGTACCCGGGGGCTTTCCATCCAACGCTCAAAGAGGTCTCGCTCGACATCCGAGCGGGAGAATCGCTCGGGATCATCGGGCCCACCGGATCGGGCAAGACCTCGCTCATTCAATTGTTGCCGAGGCTGTACGATCCGCAGGAGGGCGTGATCACCTGGAATGGTGTGGATTTGCGCGAACTCCGCCTGGGTTCCCTGCGAGGCCGCGTGGCCATCGTCCCGCAGCGGCCGACGCTGTTCTCGGGCACCATTCGTGAGAACATCGCGTTCGGAAGACCCCAGCTGACCGACGACGAACTCGTGGCGTGCACGAACATGGCCCAGGCGCTGGAATTCATCGAACGCCTGCCGGATGGGTTCGAGACGCGGGTCGCACAGCGGGGCGTGAGCCTTTCGGGAGGGCAACGGCAGCGCATCGCCATCGCTCGCGCCCTCGCCATCCGCCCGCGGGTTCTCATCCTGGACGACGCGACGAGCGCGCTCGATGCCGCGACAGAAGCCGCCTTGTTTGCCGCGCTGCGAGCGGTGGACTGGGATCTGACGGTGGTCATGGTCTCGAGCCGCGTGGCGACGGTTCGCCGCTGTGATCGCATTGCCGTGATGGATGCCGGTAAATTGGAGGCGATTGGAACCCACGAGGAATTGTGGGTCTCGTCCGCGTTATACCGCGAGATCTGGGCGTCTCAAGCCGGCATGGGACACAAGGAGGCGACGCTGCGATGAACCAACCCCAGCGACAGGGGCCCCATCACGCCTTCTCGGGGCCGGGGCCGGGCGCGCCCATGCATCACGTGCCCGGCGTGCGCGCCGCGAATCCAAAGGGCGCCTGGACGCGCTTGTGGAGGTATCTGGGTGACCATCGGCTCAAGCTTTCGATCACCCTCGCTGCGACGGCCGCCTCCACGGCGCTGTCGCTCATCGCACCCTATCTGATCGGCCGCGCCGTGGACGTCGCGGTGCGCGCCGCCAGTCCGAATTCCTTGCTTCGCTTGTGCGCGCTGCTCGGCGCCGCGTACTTGGCCAACGTGCTGGCCACGTTCGTCCAACTGTGGCTGGCCGCCGACATGTCCCAAGAGAGCGTGCGCGCGATGCGGCGCGACCTGTTTGCCAAATTGCTCGTGTTGCCGATTCGCTTTTTCGACAGCAGAGCCCACGGCGACCTCATGAGCCGCAGCACGAACGATCTCGCCAACGTGTCGAATGGCCTGAACCAGACCTTGGCCCAGTTCCTGTCGAGCGCCATGGCGATCATCGGCTGCGTGGCCATCATGTTTTGGCAAAGCCCCCGCATGGCCTTCGTCACCTTGACCGTTGTGCCCGCCACCGCCCTGTGCGCGCGAGCCTTGGGGCGGTGGACGCGCCGCCACTTCCGGGCCTTGCAGCGCGATCTCGGCCGCGTCAACGGATTCGTGGAAGAAAGGGTCTCGGGACAGGAGATCGTCCAGCTCTTCCACCAGGAGGCGCGCGTGATCGGAGAATTTGAAGCGCTGAACGAGTCGCTCCGCAAGACCGGCGTGCGAGCCCAGAGTGTGGCCGGATCGATGGGGCCGACCATGAACACGTTGCGCAACTTGTCGTACATGGCCATCGCGCTCGCGGGCGGTATGTTCGCCTCGCACCACCTGATCACGGTGGGCGTGATCGCCAGCTTTCTCAGCTATGCCAACCAGTTCAGCCAGCCGGTCAATCAGATTGCGAACCAGTACAATTTGCTGCAGGCGGCGTTCGCGGGGGTCGAACGCGTCTCGGAGGTGTTGGACGAGCCAGAAGAACGGGACGAAGCCGGCGCTGAAGCGCTCGCACAGCCCAAGGGGAGGGTGGAATTTCGAAAAGTGTCATTCAGCTACCCAAACGGCGAGCGGGTGCTTCACGAAGTGTCGCTCACCGCGCTGCCCGGCCAGATGATTGCCATTGTGGGGCACACGGGATCCGGCAAGACGACGCTCGTCAACCTGTTGACGCGGTTCTACGATCCCGACGAGGGGCAGATTTTGATCGACGGCGCCGACATTCGCCGCTTCACGCGCCGAAGCCTGCGGCGCCAGATCGGCATGGTGTTGCAGGACGCGCAGTTGTTCACGGGAACGGTGCGGGACAACATCCGCTTTGGCCGACCCGAGGCGACGGACGCGGAGGTGGAACAGGCCGCAAAGCGAGCGGGGGTCGACGACGTGATCCGCCGCCTGCCGCAGGGCTACGACACGCGCCTGGAGCCGAACGGCTCCAACCTGAGCCACGGCGAGCGCCAGCTCATCGCCATTGCGCGGACCATTTTGGCCGATCCGGCGATACTCGTCCTGGACGAAGCCACCTCGAGCGTCGACACCCGGACGGAGATGCGGGTGCAGGAAGCCTTGGGGCGCCTGATGGAAGGCCGCACGAGCTTCGTCATCGCGCACAGGCTGTCGACGGTGCGCAAGGCGGATCGCATCTACGTGATGGACGCCGGCCGGATCGCCGAAGAAGGGACCCACGAGGAACTGCTGCGCCGGCAGGGCCGCTACTTCGAACTGTGCCGCCTGCAGTGGGGAGAGGCGAATCCGGGCGCGTAGCGCCTGCGCAAGAAGGAGTTCGGGATGGCGAGGTCCTCGCGGTACTTGGCGATGACGCGCCGCGAGAGCCGGCACCCCTCGGAGGCCAGAAGATTCGCAATGGCCTGATCCGACAGGGGCCTCGCCTTGTCCTCCCCCCGGACGATCTCGGCCAGGCGGGCCTTCGCCGCCTCCTGCGACCATCCTGGCGCCACCTCCACCGAGAACAGGCGCTCCATCGCCACGAGGCCCTGCGGCGAGGCCAGAATTTTCCCCTTGACGGCGCGGCTGACGGTCGATTCGTGCACGCCGACCTCCTCGGCGATGTCGGCCAGGCGCAGGGGCCGGATGCCCAAGGGCCCGCGCTCGAGGTAGGTCCGCTGGCGCCTCACCAGCGCTTCGGCCACGAGCTGCAGCGTGAGACGCCTGCGCTCGATGGCGCGAGTGAGCCAGGCCGCGCGTTTCAGCCGCGCAGACAGGAACTGGCGCGCCTCTTCCCCTCCCGCCTGCAACAGGTGGCGATACTCGGAACGCAATTCCAGGCGCGGAGCGGCCCAGTCGGTCACTTCGACCGTCCATTCGCCTTCCGTCTGGCGGACGACGACGTCCGGGATGAGCGGCCTCACGGGATCGGCCGCCGCAGCAGCCGCCGGTGCGGGCGTCAGGCGCTTGATGCGGCGCACGGCCTCTTCAATCTGTTCCAGCGAGACCGAGAGGCTCGCCGCAATCGCGTCCAGGCGGCCTTCCGCCACATCCGGCAGGTGGTGTTGGATGATGGCAGCCGCGATCGACTTCATGGGCTCCCGTTCGTCGCGCAGCTGCAGCAAGAGGCACGACGCAAGGTCTTCCGCGCCGATGCCCGGCGGATCGCAGGACTGAAGCGCGACCAGCGCTTCCCGCGCGACGTCCGGCGGCGCGCCCAAGCGGCGGGCGATCACGTCGAGCGGTTCGGCGAGGTAGCCGCGCTCGTCCAGATCGTCCGCCAGGTACAGCGCGACGCGAAGGACGGGATCGCAAAGCCCCATGAGGCGAAGCTCCTCTTTCAGCCGTTGTTCAAGCGGCACCACGCTCGCCACGCGCGCCAAGGGATCCACATCCTCGGCGCGCGCCACGGAGCGAAGCCGCGGCCGCTCGAATCGAAACCACGGCTCCTCCTCCGCGAATCGCTCCAGCTCGGCGGCGAGATCGGCCGAAGGCATCGCCAGCACGCGGAGGGACAACCGCATCTCGGCGGTCAGCCGAAGCTCCTGCCTCAGGGAGAGTTCGAGTCCCAACGACTGCATCACGACTTCGCCATCCTCGGCTTGTACAAGAGATAGTAACCCAGAAGCACGAGCACGATGATGGGGACACCGGCGTAGATGGCCACGCGCTGGCCGGGAATGAAGAGAAGGCTGACGGCGATGGCGAGGTTCAAAACGACGCCGAGAATCGGCACCACCGGATACCCGGGCGTCCGGTACGCGAGCTTCGACAAGTCGCCGCCCTCGCGCACGTACTTGCGGCGGAATCCGATCTGCGAGGCGCAGATGATGGCCCACGACAGCACCGCAATCAGCCCGATGCCGGAGACGATCCACAAGTACAGCGTATTCGGCGACACGTCATACAACCACAAGGACAGCGTGCCGATGAACAGCGTGACGACCACCGACCACACCGGCACCTTCTGCTTCGAGAGATGCGTCAGAAACCTCGGCGCCATGCCGTCCAGGGCCATGGACCAGAGCAGCCGCGACGACGCGTAGGTCCAGGACGATCCGGCCGACAGCGCGGACGTGATCACGATGAGGTCCATGATCAGGTGCGCGTAGGGGATGCCGGCGACCTGGAAGATGGTCGCAAACGGGCTGTCGTTCACGCCGGCCTTCTGCCACGGGATGATGCCGACCAAGACGATCATCGAGATGACGTAGAACAGAAGGATGCGAACGCTCGTCGTCCGCACGGCGCGCGGCACGGACTTCGACGGGTCCTTGCTCTCCCCGGCCGCGATGCCGATGAGCTCCGTGCCGCTGTACGCGAAGCTCACGGGCACGAGCGCGAGAAACACCGCGCCCAGTCCGTGCGGGAACAACCCGCCCTGCCCGGTGTAGTTGCGAAGCCCAATTGCCGGATGCCCCGTCAAGCCGAACAGCGCCAGCACGCCCGCGATACACGCGGCGATGATGCCAATGACCTTGATGCTCGCAAACCAGAACTCGCTCTCTCCGTACACGCCGACGCGCGTGAGGTTCAGCGCCAAATAGATGGCCGCGAAGATGGCGTACCAGACCACGTCCGGCACGTGCGGCAAGTATTGATGGATGATGATGTCCGCGGCAATCCACTCGCCGCCGATGGTAAAGGCGCCGTTCAACCAGTACAGCCAGGCGCTGAGAAAGCCAATCGACGGGCTGATGAACTCCTGCGCGTAGGTCTTGAACGATCCCGCCACCGGCATGGCCGTGGCCAACTCGCCGAGGCACATCATGACGATGGCCACGATGACGCCGCCGAGCACATACGCGAGCACGGCGCCGCCCGGCCCAGCCTGATTCACCGTGTACCCCGAACTGAGAAACAGCCCGGTGCCAATCACCCCGCCGATGGAAATCATGAACATGTGGCGCGCCTGCATCCCGCGGCGCAATTTCGACTCTTTCTCCAAAATGTTGTCCAATTGCTTCATGCGCGACGTCGTCTCTCCTCGTCTTGCTCGCGACAACGCTTACACGTGCGGCCGCGGCTCGTTTGACCTCTCGTAGTTTAGCAAATCTCATGCCAAGCGCGCGATCCCGCCCTCATTCCCTCGCGCCCGCATCCGGCGGCGAGATGAGCTCGTCGAACCACTGGCGGGCCTGCAACCGCTCTGGGCAGTGCCCATAGGGTTTGCACCCCGAACAAGCGCTTGTTTCATCGCAAATCGCCGACCCCTTCCTGCATGCTCATGCATCAGCGGCGGTATGCCGCTGGATCCACACCCACCTCCCGGAGCCAGTACTGGAGGTTCTGCCTGGACATGCCGAGCCTCCGAGCTGCCTCGGACACGTTGCCGCGCGTCTCCCGAAGCGCGTCCTGCAAGAGCGAGCGAGCGTAGTCGCGGATGAGATGGCGAAACGTCGGGCCCGCTTCCGGCCGCCCAGTCGGCGCTTGGCGGCGCGGCGCGTCGTCCGGCACCTCGGCGCCCGCTCCCCTCGCACTGGCTTCCACGCGCCCCTCGTCCGCGAGCGCCTGTTCCAGTCTGCGCCGCACGTGTCCAGGAAGGTGCTGAAAGCCAATCGTCTGCTCGTCCTCCATCAGGTTCATCGCGCCCTCGATCACGTGCTCGAGCTCGCGCACGTTGCCGGGCCAGTCGTACGCTATGAACGCCTCCATCAGCCTCGGTTCGCAGCCGTCCACGCGCAGCCCGAAGGCGCGGTTCAGGCGGGCGATGAAGTGCGCCACGAGCGGCGGGATGTCTTCGGGGCGGGATCGCAACGGAGGTACGGTCAGCGTCACCACGCTCAGGCGATAGAACAGGTCAGCCCGCAGCCGGCCCTCGCGGATGGCACGGCCCGGGTCTTCGTTCATCGTGGCGAGGATGCGCACGTCCACGGGGCGATCCTTCAAATCGCCCACCCGGCGCACCACGCGCTCCTGAAGGACGCGGAGCAGCTTGGCCTGCAGCGGCGCCGGCATGGCGTTCAGCTCGTCGAGGAGGAGCGTGCCCCCGTTCGCCTGCTCGATGAGTCCCGGCCGATCCACCGCGCCCGTGAACGCGCCGCGCGCCGTGCCGAACAGGATGCCCTCGACGAGCGTGTCCGGAATCGCGGCGAGGTTCTGCGATACGAACGGCCCGTCCCGCCGCGGGCTCGCCGCGTGAAGGCCCTGCGCCAGAAGCTCCTTGCCCGTGCCCGTCTCGCCCACGATGAGCACGGACGAATCCGTCCGCGCCGCCCGCCGCGCCTGCTCCAGCACCTCGCGCATCGCGGGGCTCTCCGCGATGATGGACGCGAACGTGTAGCGCACGCCCGCCTGCCCGAAGGCCGTGCTCCGCAGTTGCTCGACGCTCGTCACGTCCCGGGCGATCTCGACCGCCCCCACGATCCGCCCGTCCGCGTAAACGGGAAACGTCCGATTCACCGTCGTGATGGCCTGTCCGCGCCGATTGAAGTAGGTCTGACGCACGTCATCCCGCCGCGCGCCGCGCCGCACAGCGTCGAGCAGCGTGCTGCCCGCGGCATCCGGAAACGAAAACACGTCGTCGATCCTTCGGCCCATCACGTCCTGCCGGGACATGGCCTCGATATCCGCCATCTTCCGGTTGTAAAACACCGTGACCCCCTCGGCGTCGACCACGTGCACGCCCTCGTCCAGGGCATCGAGTGCCGCCTCGAGCAACAACCGGCGCGAATCCACGTCCTGCGGGCGCATCCCTCGCCTCCTCTCCGCATGTTCCAGCCGCGCCTGCATCAATATACAATCAGCATCAGCGCGTCTCGCGTGTTCGGCATGCAAGCCTAGTTTGCAGTCCAACGCCGAAAAGCGCAAGAGGCGAATCGGCTGCGAGCGCGAACGGTCCCGCCGCGCGTGCGGCGGGCACTGGCCATTTGGCACAAAGTTTGCTTCGATCGTACTCGTAGAGCCTGCGCGGCAACTAGCCCTACGCATCACACCTCTCGAAGGAGGCCATTCAATGATTCCGTATCGCCCAGAACCTTTGACAGACTTCAACAACCCTGCAAATCAGGAGGCGTTCGCCGCCGCGCTCGCCAAGGTGGAGCAAGAGCTCGGCCGCACGTATCCACTTGTCATCGGCGGCAAGCGCATCGACACCGGGCGCTACATCGAGTCCATCAATCCGTCCAGGAAGACGGAGGTCATCGGCCGCGTCGCCATGGCCGGAAAGGCCGAGATCGAGCAGGCGCTTGAAGCCGCCTGGGAGGCGTATCGGACGTGGTCGCACATGCCCGTCCTGGAGCGCGCCGCGCTGCTGTTCAAGACGGCGGCCATCATCCGACGGAGAAAGCACGAGTTCTCGGCCTGGATGCTGCTCGAGGCCGGCAAGAGCCGCGCGGAGGCCGACGCGGACACGGCTGAGGCCATCGACTTTCTGGAGTACTACGGGCGCCAGATGATCGATCTCGCTCGCCGCGCGGACGACCTCCTCACGCCCATCTCTGGCGAGGACAACCACATCGAGTACATCCCGCTCGGCGTGGGAGCCATCATTCCGCCCTGGAACTTCCCGCTCGCCATCGTGACGGGCATGACCGTTTCGGCCGTCGTCGCGGGCAACACGGTGCTGTTGAAGCCCGCCATCCAGACGCCCGTCATCGCCTACAAGCTGATGGAAGCGCTCGAGGAGGCGGGCATGCCGGCAGGCGTGGTCAACTTCGTCCCAGGCGATCCGGCCGAAATGGGCGACTTCATGGTGGGCCACAAGGACGTGCGCTTCATCTCCTTCACGGGTTCCAAGCAGGTGGGCCTGCACCTCAACGAACTCGCCGCGAAGCGCATCCCCGGTCAGCGCTGGATCAAGCGGTTCATCGCCGAGATGGGCGGCAAGGATGCCATCGTCGTGGACGAGGGCTACGACGTGGAAAGCGCCGCGAAGATTATCGTTCAATCGGCCTTCGGCTTCTCCGGCCAGAAGTGCTCGGCGTGCTCGCGAGTCATCGCGCACGAATCGCTCTACGACCAGCTCGTCGATCGCGTCGCGGTGCTCGCGAAGGCGTTCAAGGTGGGCGACGTGCGCGATGCGAGCGTGGGCACGGGGCCGGTGATCGACCAGAAGGCGTTTGAAAAGATCACGACCTACATCGAGATTGGCCGCGGCGAGGGCCGTCTGGTCGCGGGCGGCACGGCGTCGAACGAGACGGGCTTCTTCGTCCACCCGACGGTGTTTGCGGATGTGAAGCCGGACGCGCGAATCATGCAGGAGGAGATCTTCGGCCCGGTGGTCGCGTTCACGAAGGTGGGATCGTTCGAGGAGGCCATCGACGTGGCCAACAGTACGGAGTTCGGCCTCACCGGATCGGTGCTGTCGACGAACCGCGAGCACCTGGCGTATGCGCGCCACCACTTCCACGTCGGCAACCTGTACTTCAACCGCAAGTGCACAGGGGCCATCGTCGGCGTGCATCCGTTCGGCGGCTTCAACATGTCCGGCACGGATTCGAAGGCAGGCGGCCCGGACTACCTGCTCCTCTTCACGCAGATGAAGAGCGTGTCGGAACTGTTGTGACGGAATTTGGCGGGCGAGATCGCCCGCCTGTTGAGGTGAATCCCATGACGACACAGGTGACGAGCCGCGAGGCGCTTCAGCTTGAGGAACAGTATGGCGCCAAGAACTACCACCCCCTGCCCGTCGTGCTCGTGAAGGGCGAGGGCGTCTGGGTGTGGGACGCGGAGGGCAACCGGTACCTCGACATGCTGAGCGCCTACTCGGCGCTCAACCAGGGGCACCGCCACCCGCGCATCATCCAGGCGCTGAAGGAGCAGGCGGACGCCATCACGCTGACGTCGCGCGCGTTTTACAACGACAAGCTCGGTCAGATGTACGAGCGGATCGCGAAGCTCACCCATAAGGACATGGTGCTGCCGATGAACACGGGCGCCGAAGCGGTGGAGACGGCCATCAAGGCGGTCAGGCGCTACGCGTACGACGTGAAGGGCGTGCCGAACGACCAGGCCGAGATCATCGTGGCCGAGCACAACTTCCACGGCCGCACCACCACCATCATCTCGTTTTCGAGCGATCCGGAGTACCGGCGCGGCTTCGGCCCGCTCACGCCCGGCTTCCGCATCATTCCGTACGGGGACATCGAGGCGCTGAGGCAGGCCATTACGGAGAACACCGCGGCGTTCCTCGTCGAGCCCATCCAGGGTGAGGCGGGCATCATCGTGCCGCCGGAAGGCTACCTGCGCGAGGCGTACGCGTTGTGCCGCGATCGCGGCGTGCTGTTTGTGGCCGACGAGATTCAGACGGGACTCGGCCGCACGGGACAGATGTTCGCCTGCGACTGGGAGGGCGTCGTGCCCGACGTCTACATCCTCGGCAAGGCGCTCGGCGGCGGCGTGTTCCCCGTGTCCGCCGTGGCGGCCAACCGGGACATTCTCGGCGTGTTCGAGCCCGGATCGCACGGCTCGACGTTTGGCGGCAACCCGCTCGGGGCGGCGGTGGCCATCGCGGCGCTCGACGTCATTGTCGAGGAGAAGCTGCCGGAGCGTTCGCGCGAACTCGGGGAGAAGTTCATCGGCTGGCTGCGCGAACTCAAGCACCCGGCCATCAAGGAAGTGCGCGGCAGAGGCCTCTTCATCGGCATGGAGCTCCACGAGAAGGCGCGGCCGTACTGCGAGCGCCTGAAAGATCTCGGGCTTCTGTGCAAGGAAACGCACGAGAACACCATTCGCTTCGCGCCCCCGCTCGTCATCACGGAAGACGAGCTCGCGTGGGCGTTCGACAAGATCCGGAGCGTCTTCGCGGAAGGCGCTCGCTAGAAAGCAGGGAACGGCATGAAGGACATTCACATCATCGGCGTCCCGTCCGACTACGGCCAGAACCGGCGCGGCGTGGACATGGGCCCGAGCGCCATCCGCTACGCGGGGCTGAAGGAGAAGCTCGAGCGGCTCGGCTACGAGGTGGCCGATCTCGGCGACGTGCCGGTGCCGACGCCGGAGACGAGGCGAATTGAGCACCAGAAGCTGAAGTACCTGCGCGAGGTCGTCTCGGTCTGCGAAGCGCTCTGCGAGAAGGTCGAGGGCGTGCTGAAGGGCGGCCACACGCCCGTCATCCTGGGCGGCGATCACTCGATTGCCATTGGGAGCCTTGCCGGCATTGCGCGCGCGGGTCAGCCGTTCGGCGTGATTTGGTTTGACGCGCACGGCGACATGAACACGGATGAGACCACACCTTCGGGCAACATCCACGGCATGCCGCTCGCGGCAAGCCTCGGGCTCGGCCACGACGCGCTCACCGGCATCGGGGGGATTCGCCCGAAAGTGCGGCCCGAAAACGTGGTACTGGTCGGCGCGCGGTCCATCGATCCGGAGGAGCGCGAACTCATTCGCCAGTCAGGCATTCACGTGTTCACCATGCAGGACGTCGATCGGCGCGGCATGGACGCGGTCATGCAGGAGGCCATAAGCATCGCTTCGGCCGGCACGCGCGGCATCCATTTGAGCCTCGATCTCGACGCGCTGGATCCCATGTTCGCCCCGGGCGTCGGCACGCCGGTCAACGGCGGCTTCACCTACCGCGAGGGCCATCTCGCCATGGAGCTGTTGGCGGCGAGCGGAAAGCTCCTCTCGGTCGACGTCGTCGAGGTGAACCCCATTTTGGATCACCGGAATCAGACGGGCCGCATGGCCGTGGAACTGTTGGAATCGCTGTTCGGCAAACGCGTGATGTAAAAGCACAGGGTGCCTCCGCATTCGGGAGGCACCCTGTTTCGTTTCGCCGCGAGCTTCAGCCCTTCGTCTCCACGTAGCGCACATCGCCCAAGCCGGCGACATCCTTCTGCACTTCGATCCGCCCGCGGTCGTTCTCGCCGAGGACAATCCAGCGGCACTCGGGCAGTTCGCGCAGAGGGCGATCGGCGAGATCGCCGAGATCGCGAAGTTGAAAGAGCTCGCGCACCTGTTCGGCCACCTCGCCGAGCGTCGCCTCGGGATGCTGGCGAAGCCAGCGGCGGGCTTTGCGCGCGAGGTCCTTGCCGGATCGCGTCAAATACAAGAGTTCTTGGTCCAAACTGCATTCCACCACCTATCGCTTGTTAAAGATCAATATACAAGAAAAAGACGGCCACAACATCAAAAATTCTCTAAACAAACGGTTGCTGCGCGAGGCGGGTCGTCGGGCGAAAAGCCGGGCGCGCCCGCCGGCGCCTCAGGCGAGGCTGTCCAGGATGTCGCGCAGGGACAGGTCTGCGCCCGCCAGCGACTCGTCGGCGACGCCGTAATACATGTGGATCACGTCGCCTTCAACCCACGCCCCGCAGGAGAACACGACGCCGCGGAAAAAGCCCGCCAGCTCGTACGGCGCCTCGGGCTTCAGGATGGGCTCGGCGGATCGCGCCAGGACGCGGGACGGGTCGGCGAGATCGACCAGACAGGCGCCCATGGCGTACTCGTTCTTCGCGTTGGCGCCGTGGTACAGGATGAGCCATCCCTTCTCGGTGCGGATGGGCACGGCGCCTCCGCCCACGCGCAGGCTGTCCCAGCTGTCCTTGCGCGGCGCGAGCAAAAACCGGTGATTCCCCCAGGCGCGCAGGTTCGGCGACTCCGCAATCCAGATGTCAAGCTCCCCGAGTCCGCGGGGCGCCGGGCGATGGAGAAGGTAGTAATGTGAGCCGATGCGCTCGGGAAACAGCACCACGTCCTTATTCTCCGGCGGAAGAATCAGACCGAGCCGCCAGACGTGGTGAAAATCGCGCGTCGCGGCCAGTCCTACCGCCACGCCGTGATCGGACACCGCCGTGTACGTGATGTAGTGGACGCCGCCGATCTCGGCCACCCGCGGATCCTCCACGCCGAAGGCCTCGTACGGCGTCTCCGGGGCGAGAAACGGCTTCTCGTCCACGGTGAAGTGGCGGCCGTCGCGGCTTCGCGCGAGGCGCAGATGGGACATGGACGTGAGCCACACCGTTTCGCCGGTGTCCTTGCGGCGCACGGCGCGCGGATCGGAGAAATCGTAGTGCGGATCCGAGCGCTTGAACCAGTGGACCTCGACCGTTCGGTGCGCGGGATTGTACACGGGCACGCCGACGGCGTCCTCGTCCGCGCTCGCCTGCTCAGCCACGCGCAGGACGAGCACGGTCTCGCCGCCCACGCGGGCCACGCCCGCGTTGAAGGCACCAATGACCTTCATGTCGGGATGAGATGGGGGCACGTCCTTCGGGGTGATGAGCGGATTCTCGGAATAGCGCCGGACCTCCATGAGCTCTTCCTCCTCACCAATTCGCAATTTGGCCGCCGCGGTGGTTTTGCGCAAACACGCTCGGAGGCGGATCGAAATCCTTGTGCGAGACCGAGACAGGCGGCCCGATGCCCGTGCTCGACGTATAGACGGCATCGAACGTCGGATCGAACACCAGCCAGCGCTGCCCGTCCCAAGCCTCGTCCCACTGGTGACTTCCCCAACCCAAAAGCCCCAGCGCCTGTCCCTGCACCACGAGCGCAGGGATACCCAGGGCGCGAAGCAGCCCGGCCGCTACGCCGGAAATGTCTTGGCACACGCCGTGCCCGAGAGAGAGCGTGGTGGTCATCTGCTGCCAGGGCACCTGGCCCGACTTGTACGCCGGCCAGTTGTACCAGATATGTCGAGATGCCCAGTCGGACACGGCCTCGATCTCGGCATCGACGGCGCTCGGCGATGGATGGGCGGCTGAATCCGGAAGACCTGCGGCGCGCACCACCGACACCGCCAAGTCGCGAATGCCCGCCGATTCGTTGTCGTTGATGAGCCAACTCTGAAGAAGGCCGAGGCGCGTTTGCGGGAGGCTTTGCGCCGCACATTCGATGGCGCGGCTGAAGGCAATGGGCTTGAGCGCGAGTGACGCTTCGTTTTGGACCTCGTCGACTTGGACATCGAGGCGCCCGGAGAACGGAAGCAGAACGGTGGCCTGAAGTCGGCCGTCGTACATGCGGGCGCTGTACTGGTGCACTTCCCCAGGCACATCGTGCGATTTGACTTCGATGAGCACCTCGCCCGAAAACCCGTCCTGCGTCACGAGGCGGATAGGAAGTGCCGGGCTGAGCGGGTTGTACAGCGCGAGCGAGGTCACCCCCGCTTCCCCGTAAAACCAGGGCTCGGGCCAGCTATCGCCCTCGACCTGCACAGCGCTCGACATCACACCGGACGGCGGCAGCGCGACTTGCGGCACCGGATCGCGCACGACAAACGCGGATCCCTGCCATGACGTCTGCACGTGAAACGCCGTCAACAGCGACTGGAACGCATCCATCGCAATCCAGAATTGCCCGTTTCGTTCGACCGCATGCGCATCCACGGGCCCCGCGTACGTCACGGTGTCGCCGTGGGCCGGCTGCCAAAACCAGATGTCGAGCGGCCCCGCGGTCGGCGGCGTCTGGGATCCGTCGGGCAGATCCCCCACCACCCACCCGTCCGGCGTGAAGGACTGCGGGATATGCATGAGGCGAAACGCCTGCACACAGGCGGTCAGCGGCGCGTACACCGCGCCGGATTGCCTCCACCACGAGACGGGCACACGGCCGGCGCCCGAGACGGATATGGAGCCTGACGCGGCCGCCTCGGCCGTGGCGGGAACGCTGCCTGCGCTGGCACAGGCGGAAAGCGCGATCGCGGCACAGAGGGGGCGGAATGAGGACACGAACGGCACCTCCAGCAACTGCATGCTGGAACAATACGCCACAGGTCGACAAATTCCTGCGTTCCACGGCCATATCCCATCGAGATTTCCCGAGAAATATCGGGGCGTGTCGAACGGAAGCACGGACAGGAAATCGGCACCTGATGTCGAAGTGTATGGGCGTAAGGCGGGATGGTCCGCGCTGCCGGGCGATGGGCCCCTGGCGGCCAACACGGGGAGGAACTTACATGTCGAGGATGCGAAAGGTTGGATACGTCCTTTTCGCGCTGGCGGGCAGCCTCTGGGTCGTGACCGGATGCGGCGGCGGGTCGTCCGGTGGCGGCGGCACGGTGCCGTTGAACAACACCACCAACACGTCCACGTCCAACGAGTCGCAGAACGAGACCAACAGCACGCCGACGCAGAACAGCTCAGCGCAGAATGGCACGCAGGCGAACACGAGCTCGAGCAACGGCTCGACGGGATCGTCCTCGGGCGGCGGCTCGCAACCTGCGGGCGCAAGCGCGTTTCCTTCGATTGTGCAGCAGGCCATGACGAGCCTGGGTGAAAACGGGTTCCAGGGCGCCGATGCGCCGACCTTCGTCCCCCAGCCTGCGGGGAACGGAGCCACGTCATACGACGCGCACAACACCCAGCCGACGTCCAATGGCCCGCAGTTTTTGACCGGCTATCACGTGGATTTGCTGACGGGGGGACAGCCGTACGCCTCGTACGAGGTCGACCACTTCGCCTCGTCGAGCCAGGCGGCTACAAGCATGTCTGCCTTTGCGCGCGCCGCGCACGGCGGTTTGACCGCGTCGGGCGGCACGGGCATCGTTCTGCCGAACAACCACGCGGCCCAAATGGCGACGGTGGGCAACTCCACCGTCGTGTACTGGTCGGATTCCGGTTGGAACTTCCAGGTCGTGAACGAGAACACGTCGGTCCCGCCGACCCCGATTGTGGACAAGCTCGTGAACGCACTCTCGAACGCGTCTCTGCCCTCGACGGACGGCGTCGGGCGGGTGATTGTGGACAACCAGGACCCGTCGGGATCGGACGTCACGGTGACCGTCATCTGGAGCCAGAACGGAAACGTGTACGAGGTGCAGACGACGAGCAGCGCGCAGTCGCCCATCTCCTCCGCGCTGCAGATGGCGGGATCGATGCGGCCGTACTGGTCGTGACGGCTGGAGAAGAAGGGCGCACCGCCAAAGCCTGACGGTGCGCCCTTGTCGTCAGTTGTTGTCGATCTGAGCGCGCTGCAGCCTGCCGCTGTAATCGACGTACACGGTTTTCCATTCGGTGAAGACGTCGAGAGCGGCCTGACCGGAGTCGCGGTGTCCGTTGCCGGTGGCCTTGGTGCCGCCGAACGGCAGGTGAATTTCGGCGCCCGTGGTGCCTGCGTTGACGTAGACGATGCCCGTGTCGAGATCGCGCATGGCCCGAAAGACCCGATTCACGTCGCGGGTGAAGACACTGGCGGACAGCCCGTAGCGCACGCCGTTGTTGACCTGGATGGCCTCTTCGAACGAGTCGACGGCGATGACGCTGAGCACCGGGCCAAAGATCTCCTCCTGGGCGATGCGCATGTCGGGTTGGACGCCCGCGAACACGGTGGGCGCGTAGTAGAAGCCTCGGGCGAGAGGTCCTTCCGTCAGCCTGCGCCCGCCGGTGACGAGGCGAGCGCCCTCGTCCACGCCGATGCGGACGTAGCCATCGATCTTGTTCAGCGCCTCCTCGTGGATCACCGGTCCCACGTCGATGGACGGATCCAGTCCGTCGCCGACGCGGAGCGCCTCGACCCGCGGCACGAGGCGCGCGAGCAGTTCCGCCTCCGCCGCACGCTCCACAATCACCCGGCTGGCGGCGGTGCAGCGCTGGCCGCTCGTACCGTAGGCGCTCCAGAGGATGGCGTCCACGGCGAGATCGAGATCGGCGTCGGCGAGCACGGTGATGGCGTTCTTGCCGCCCATCTCGAGCGACACGCGCTTGAGATTCGCGCCGGCCCGGCTGGCGATGTGGCGCCCCGTTTCGGTCGATCCGGTGAAGGAAATCACGTCGATGCCGGGGTGATCGAGCATGGCCTCGCCGACGACGGGGCCGTCGCCGAAGACGACGTTCAACACGCCGGGCGGCAACCCGGCCTCCTGATAGATCTGCGCGAACGCCCGCGCGAGGAGCGGCGTCTCCTCGGCCGGCTTCCACACCACGGCATTGCCCGCGACGATGGCGGGGAGCGACTTCCACGACGCGATGGCGATGGGGAAGTTCCACGGCGTGATGATCCCCACGACGCCCACCGGCGCGCGCACGCTCATGGCGAACTTGTCGGGAAGTTCGGACGGCGTCGTCTGTCCGAAGAGCCTCCTGCCCTCGCCCGCCATGTACTCCGCCATGTCGATGGCCTCCTGCACCTCGCCGCGCGCCTCCGCGATGACCTTGCCCATCTCCATCGTCAGGGTTCGCGCAAGCTCTTCCTTGCGATCCCGCAACAGATCCGCCACGCGCCGGAGCACCTTGGCCCGCTCGGGAGCGGGCACAAGCCGCCACGACGCCTGCGCCTCGCGCGCGGCGCGCACGGCGAGATCGAGATCGCCCGGGCCGGATCGCGCCCAGAGGCCCAGCACCTCGCCATTGGCTGGGTTCACGTTTTGCCCGTACTGCCCCGTGGACGGTTCCCGCCACTCGCCTGCGATGAAGTTCAGACACGGTTCAAAGCGATGCATGCGCCTCACCCTCCGTCACATCGCGGATGACGGCCGCGAAGATTTCGAGCCCTTCGTCCAGCACGTCCCACGGGATGTTGAGCGGGCACAGGAAGCGAATGGCGTTGTTGTACACCCCGCATTTCATGAGCAGAAGCCCACGCTCCATCGCGCGGCGCAGGATTTGCGCCACCATCTCCGGGTACGGTTCCATCGTGTCGCGGCGGCGCACGAACTCGACGGCGAGCATGGCGCCGCGGCCGCGCACGTCGCCGATCTGCGGGCAGTCGCGCATGAGCTCAGTGAGTTTCGCGCGGATGCGCACGCCGACCTCGTCCGCCCGCTGAACCAGCCCCTCCTCCTCCATCACGTCGAGCACGGCGAGCCCCGCGCTCGCCGCCACGGGATTGCCGACGTACGTGCCGCCGAGCGTGTTCTCCGCCGGCGCGTCCATGACTTCGGGCCTCCCGAACACGCCCGAAAGCGGCAGCCCCGCCGCGATGGACTTGCCGCACGTCATGAGATCCGGCACCACGCCCTCGTGCTCCATGGCGAAAAACCGCCCCGTGCGCCCGTATCCCGTCTGGATCTCGTCCGCAATGAGCAGAATCCCGTGTTGGTCGCAGAACTCGCGCAACAGCGCGAAGAAGCCTTCCACCGGCACGATGTAGCCGCCCTCGCCCTGGATGGGCTCCGCGATGACGCACGCGATGTGGGCCGGATCGAACCAGGTGACCGCCGCGCGGTCGAGAAACCGGCGGAACTCGTCGAGCGTCGGCCCGTGCGTCGCGCTTGGGAACGGCAGCCGATACACCTCCGGCGCGTAGGGACCATAGTGCGCCTTGTACGGATGCAGCTTGCTCGTGAGGCTCATGGCCATGTAGGTCCGCCCGTGAAAGGCCCCGTCGAACGCAATCACGCCCGGCCTGCCGGTGGCCCTTCGCGCAATCTTGATGGCATTCTCCACCGCCTCGGCGCCGGAGTTGAAAAAGAGTCCCTTGGCGCCCGGAATGCGGGTTTTCGGCGCCAGGCGCCTGGCCAGATCGATGAGCGGCGTGTACGGGAACATCGTGTAGTCCGTGTGCGTGAACCGCTTGGCCTGCTCGATCACGGCCGCCACCACCTTCGGGTGGCTGTGCCCGACGTTCAGGCAACCGACGCCGCCCACGAAGTCGATGTAGCGGTTGCCGTCGAGATCGTACAGCAGGCTGCCCTCGGCTTTGACGATCATCGCGGGGAGAAAGGGCCTGTACGCGCGCGCCAAGTACGTTTCGGCGTCCTTGAGGTACCCTGCGCTCGCCGCCCCCGGGAGCGTCTTCACGTCCGCCATCGTGCACCGCCTCCTTGAGCGAATCTGCTTCAAGGTATGGAGCAAGCGCCGTGCCAGGTGCCAGGCCGCGCGCTGTCGGTGTATGATGATTCTGACACCGCAAAATCGGCGCGCAAAGCGCAAAAATCCGGAGCACTTGCGCGAGGAGGGCGAGGCCATGGAGCCGAGCGTGGCGGCGGACGTGTGGAAGCTGTATCAGGAGATCCTCGAATTCGCGCCGGTGGGCGTGCACGCGGTCGATCGCGAAGGGCGCACGCGCGTCTACAACCGCGTGATGGGCGAGATCGACGGGTATCGGCCCGACGAGGTGCTGGAGAAAAACGTGTTTGAGCTGTACGAGCTCGACGAAGAGACGAGCACGCTCTGGCGGGCGCTGAAGACGGGGCACCCGGTGCAGATTGACGAGCAGGTGTACGTGGCGCGAAACGGGCGCCGCGTCGTGACGCAGAACCGCACCAAGCCGGTCGTGATCGCAGGCGAAATCATCGGCGCGATGGAGATTGCCGTGCCGCGCGAAACGGGAGGCGCAGAGGAGCCGGCGGGGGCGCGCGGAAGGCGCCGGTTTGCGTTTGCGGATATCCTGGGGGAAAGCCGGGCCATAAGGAGGGCGGTCGATCTCGCCCAGCGCGCGGCGCGAACCGATCTGCCGGTGCTGCTCGTGGGCGAGACGGGCACGGGCAAGGAACTGTTTGCGCAGGCCATTCACGGCGCGAGCGCGCGCAAGCACGGCCCGTATTTGGCGCAAAACTGCGCGGCGTGGCCGGAAGGGCTTGCGGAAAGCGTGCTGTTTGGCACCAGGCGGGGCGGGTTCACGGGCGCCGTGGATCGCGCGGGCGTGTTCGAGCTGGCCTGTGGAGGGACGCTCTTGCTCGACGAGGTGCACGCGATGTCGCCGGGTGTGCAGGCGAAGCTGCTCCGCGCCCTTCAGGACGGAGAAGTCTGGCCGATTGGCGCCAAGCGGTCCATCGCGACCGATGTGCGCGTGATCGCCGCGATGAACATGCCGCCGCGCGTCGCACTGAGCCGCGGCCTGATGCGGCCGGACCTGCTCTACCGCATCGGCGCCGTGGCCATCCACCTGCCCCCGCTTCGCGAACGGCGCGAGGATATCCCCCTGTTGGCGAACGCATTTTTGCGCAGGTACGGAGGCGGACGCGATGTGCGCCTCTCGGCAGACGCCCTGGCCTTTTTGACGAGTCACGACTGGCCGGGCAATGTGCGCGAACTGGAACAGACGATGCGAGCCGCCCTGGCCCTTTGGCCGGAAGCGCCCGAAATCACGTTCGGGATGCTGCGGGCCGCGCACCCGCTCCTCGAGGGGAGCGCACAGGAGAATGAGGCGCATCCGGCTCTGCCCGGTTCGCGGCCCACGCGCCCGTCCGACGACGCGATTCGCGAGGCGTTCGAAGCAGCTTCGGGCAATTTGACACAGGCGGCGCGGGCGCTCGGCATCAGCCGGCAGCGGATGCAGTACCACGCGCGGCGCCTCGGGTTGAAAACCTCGTCGCGGCCGACGTGACAACCGTGCAAACGCGATGAACGGCCGGAAGGCGGCGCGGGCCGCCAAAGCCAAACCACCACCCGAGTGCGAATGTCGCACGGCGCGAGCCGCCGGCACCTTCGATCGCGTCAGCGGAAACCGCGGCCGGCTGTCCGACAGTTGGCGCCTTGGCCGCGTCAGCGGGAGGCGCGCCGGCGCGATCGCCCTCGACCCGACTTCGCCCCGCGCCCCTTGCGCTCCTCGCCCACGATGGCGCGCAAAAGCGCCCAGACGGCAACGGGCACGCCGGAAAACATCAGCCAATCGATGGGCACGTTGTACCGCTCGAACGCGAAGAAGAAGGAGAACACGGCCGTGTAGTAGAGAAGCGTCAGCCAGATGAGCAAGAGCTCGCGCCGCCGCCCGCGGGCAAACACCATCGCGACGAAGTGGCCGACGATGGACGCGTCCACCACCCAGGTCTGCAGCCCGCGAAGCGAAGCCTCCGTGATGCCGAAGATGGGAATGGGCAGGTACGCGCGCAGCCAGAGAATCTGCGGCTTCAGCCAAAGGTACGTCGTCCAGAACGACGACGGGTTCGTCTTCAGCCATTCGCCCATGCGTTTGAAGGCTATCTGCTTCTGCAGGCGAAACCACGTCAGTTCGTGCATCGACTGCGGCCGCAGGCTCGGGTACTCGCGCAGCAGCTGATGCTCGATGGCGCCCTCGTTGGTCGGCGGCGGATACCCATAGCCCTCGAAGGTGCCAAGCAGAAGCGGGTTCCAGCTGTCGTCGGTGAAGAGGATCAAGCGGTGAAACACCATCTCGTTCCGGATCCACCACGGCGCCATGAACAGGAGCCCGACGATCGCGGCCGCCCCAAGGTGGCGCCAAAGAAGCGCTCTCGGATAGCCCTTCATGATGAAATAGAGCAGTGCGAAGACAATCCAGAGCGCGACGTTCGGCCGGACGTAAATCGCAAGCATGAACAGCACGGCAAGCCCAAGCACGTCCCGCAACCGCCTGGACTCCGCGACTTTGAACGTGAAATCGAACATCCAGGCGAAGACCGCCATGAAAAGCGGCTCCGTGAGAAAGAGCGTGTCCACCAGCACTTCCGGGGGATACAGCGCGATGGCCGCGGCGACCACGGCGCCGACCCAGGGCCGGCTGATCCGGCTCAGCGCGCGGTAGATGCCCGCGATGCCGAGCGTCGCGATGAGGGTAAACACGATTTTCCCCGCGTAGAGGCCGACGGTCCCCGTCCCAAACATCCAGATGATCCCGGCCAGCAAGAGCGTGATGCCCGGCATCATGTGCACCGTCGGCGCGTTTGGCGTGTAATACGAGAACGTGCCCTTCTGCAGGAGCCAAAGCGCGCTTCGGTAGTAGCCTTCGTCGTCGCTGTGAATCGTGAGATGCGGCCCGTACACGAAGATGGTCACAAGGCGCGGCGCGAGGGCGAGCAACCACAGCCATACAGGCGCGCCGAGCCATGTCCGTCCGATTCGCATGGTGAAAAACTCCTGTGTCTGGGATTTCCTCATCCGGCCGCCGGTCCGGTCGGCGAGCCTCGAAAGCTAGTCTATCATACCTCCGAATCGATGGGGTGGCGGGCGTCCGCGCGAAGCCTTGCACCGTAGGCATCAGTTCGTGCCGCTCGCCGAGTCCTCTATAATCTCTCCTCGCTCGATGTCGTAGAAGCCCCACCGCGACTCTCCGGGCATCTCGGCCACCAGATGCACGGGCAGTTGAATCTCGCACGACTGGTGCGACGTGTCGTCCGGATACCTGCCGCGATAGTGAAGGCCCGACGGTTTGAAAAACACGGCGTCTACGAGAAACCGGCGGCCCTCCAGTTCCACGTAGCCGAAGCTGCCCGGAAGGATGACCCGCACCCGCGAATCGCCCTCACTCGCCGCGGCGGCCTCAGCCTCGCCGCCCACCGGCGTGAGCGTCTCGCGCAGTGAGGCGACCCATGCCTTGGCGATGGGCCTGAGGTCGGGATCGATCTCGTCCCAGAAGCGCGCGTGCATGAATGCCTCCATCTGCTCGGCCACCCGCGGCAACACACCGGGCTCCAGGATGCGCGCCGCGAGGTGCAGGCTTCCGTAGACGCGATCATAGAGCGTGATGAGGCGGCTGTCTTGCGGCAATGAATGGTTTCGGACGCCGTTCACGCGCGCAGTGCCTACGGCGACGTCCTGGGTGTCGAAGGGCACGACGAAGGCGTACGCCTCCAAAAGGAGGCGCCTCAGGGCGTCGAGATCGGGCAGGTCGGGGTAGAAGAAGGACACGCCGTGGGTCACATACCGGCGCTGGAACATCGGCATGTCGAACTGGACGCCGCGCAGATCAGGGTCATTGTGGATGGGGTAATCGAAACGGCGGGGTGTCCTGCCACGATACTCGAAGAAGCCGGTTACCATCTCGTGCACCAAGAGATCGCTCGCGATGATGAAGCCGGCGCCCGCCTGATACACGGCCGTGCCGGGGCGATCGATCTGAGGTGAAATGCGCGGCGGCATGGTTTTCGGCTTCGTGTGGTACTGTTTCTCGGGCCGCACGACGATTTTGCCCGACGGATGATACACGCGCGTGACGCGGTAGCAGCGGCCCATGTATCGGTAGATGGCGCCGGGGTACGCCTCGCGCATCAATTGGGACACCGACAGATCCCCGAGCTTGTCCAACTCGTTTGCCGTCTGCAGCTCGACCGTGAAGCGCCGCTCCATGTCGCGCAGGAGATACGTGCGGTGCGGGCTGTCGCCTGCCTCAATGCGCATCGTCTCAAACTCGGGAGGGATCTGGCCGGATCGCTCGGCCAAGCACAATTCAGCAAAGCCGTGCGGCCACTCCACCGCTTGGGAGAGCTGAAACGCGTCCGAATCGCCCGGGCGGCGGTTGAGGGCGAGATCGTGCTCGCCGCCGATCCCGGCGAGGCACATCGCGTGGATGTACTGCGCCCGGCGGTGATCGAGGTACAGGACGGCCTCGGTGAGCGGCCGCTGCCATAAAAACGACGGATTTGCGAGCACCGCGTCGTCGAGCGCCGTTTGAGCGTGCAGGATGACGACGTGCCCTGGCCCGTGGCGCCCGACGCGGCCGATGCGCTGCAGGAGGCTCGTCTGCGACTGAGGGACACCGACGAGCAAGGCGACATCAAGGTTCGGGATGTCCATGCCGAGCTCGAGCGCACTCGTGCTCACGACGCCCCGTAGCGTGCCCGATGTCAGCCCGCGCTGGATGGCTTGGCGATCCGCCTCCTCATACCCGGACCGATACGGCAGGATCCCGACCTGCTCGAGTTCCCGCAAGCGCCTGCCCACCGCCTCATCATCGTCGGCCTCTTCCTCGTCCTGGCGCTGCAGAATGGAGCCGATGATCTCGACCCGCTGGCGGCTGTCGAGAAACGCGATGGCGCGGTGTCCTTGGCCCGCGATGTGGCGAAGGAGAAGTGCCACGGCCTGCAGCAAATCGCCGCCCGCAGGAAGGGCCACAAATTCCACATGCGTCGGATGGCGCGGCGACGTGTCGTCTTCCGATCCAACCACGCAAAACCTCCGCCCAAACAATTTCGCGACGTGCTCTTCCGGCTTCGCGATGGTGGCCGAGGCCGCCACGATGCGAAACGCCCCGCCCAGCGCGCGCGTGGGATACATCGCAAGCACGCGCGCCTTGTACCGTTTCGCCATGGTGTCGATCCCGGCCGCGAAAAACAGGGCGCTCTTTCCGGAGGCGGTGCCGGTGGCTAGGCACACGTTCTCCCCTTGGCAGGCCGCGCGGATGGCCTTCACCTGATGCCGATACAACCCGCGAGGATAAGTGGCCTCGAGATACCGGCTCGCCTCCGGGGCCAATTGGGCCGCGAGGGACGAGACCGACTCGTACCCAGCCTCTCGCGGCGGCAGTGTCCACTCGTGCAGTCGCGCAAACCCGTGCTTCTCATAAAAGGCTTGAAGATCCACGTCCATCCCTCCGCCTCGCTCGTCCTCTTCAACATATCAAATTGGGCGAAGTTGTCATGGTAAGTTCGCACAAAAGCTTGTCCAATTGCGTCGACTCAGCAGGAATTTGGGCGAGGAAGAGCGTATTGGTTTGTATCACCAGACGCGCACAGGTCAGCCAGAGGTGCCACAGGGGAGTTTCGGAATGGCGCAGGGATCCGCAACCCACGAGGTTTTGATTGCATTGGGCTTCATCTACGGACTTATCTTCGGATCGTTCGCAAACGTCGTGGGCTATCGGCTGCCGCGCGGGGAGAGCGTGGTCTGGCCGGGATCGCACTGTCCCAACTGCGGCCGCAGGCTCGCGGCGTGGGAACTGGTGCCGGTCTTGTCGTGGGTTGCACTTCGCGGGCGCTGCCGGACGTGCAAAGCGCCCATCTCGTGGCGATACCCGGCCGTCGAGCTCGCCACGGGTGTGGCGTTCGCACTGTCCGCGGCCACCGCGAGCGGCAACTACGCAAAGCTCGCGGTCTGGTGGGCGTTCTGGCTGTACCTCGCGTCGGCCGTCGCGTGCGACCTCACGTCCCTCATCCTGCCGAACGTGCTGACGCTTCCCGCTGGCGCCATTTTCGTGATCGCAAGCGGACTAACCGGTATTCGCACGTGGCTCATGGCCATCGCCGGTGCCGCGGTGGGTTATGTCATCGTGGCGGTCATTCACTTTGTGACGGGTGGCAAGATGGGCATGGGCGACGCGAAGCTGAACCTGGCCATCGGCGCGATGCTCGGGCCGGGCTACATGGTGATGGCCTTCGTGCTGGCCGCCGACTACGGCATGCTGGCCGCATGGCCCCTGCGGCTCGCGGGGCTCATCAAGCCCCGGCAGCCCATCCCGTTTGCGCCGTTTCTGGCGCTCGCCGCAGCCACGTGCGCGTTTGTGGGACCGGACCTGTGGCACCTGTACGCGCATCTGACGGGCCTCGGACCGTGACGCAAGCGAGAGGCGAGCGTCTGGCGGTCGCTTTTTCCGGCACCGCCGCCGCATTGTTGTACCAGAGGGGCATCCGCCGCGGCACGGGACTTGCTGACACCGTCGTCTGTGCCTGCGCGTCGACCGCGGAACGCCATCAGAGGGAGGGTTCAAATCGTGCAGATCGATGAAATCTTGGCTTTGGCGAAAGAGAAAGAAGCTTCAGACGTTCATCTGTCAGCCGGAGCGCCCGTGACGTACCGCGTTCACGGCGATCTCGAGCCGATGGGCGGCAAGCTGATGCCCATGGACCTGGAGGCGTTCGCGCGCCAGATGCTCTCCGACGAGCGCTGGCAGCGGTTCATCGAGGCGGGCGAGATCGACTTCTCATACAGCATCCCTGGGGTGGCGCGCTTCCGCGTCAACGCGTATCGCCAGCGCGGTTCCATCAGCATCGCGGCACGGCTGATTCCGCAGCGCATCCCGACGATGGAGGAGCTGAATTTGCCGTCCGTGTTCAAGGCGCTGATGAATCGCCCGTATGGACTCGTTCTGGTGACCGGCCCGACCGGAAGCGGCAAGAGCACCACGCTCGCGGCGGTGCTCGATGCCATCAACCAGACGCAGCGCCGTCACATCATCACGCTCGAGGATCCGATTGAGTACCTGCATACGCACAAGCTGTCGATCATCGATCAGCGCGAAATTGGCCAGGACACCTCGGGCTTCGCGCCGGCCCTTCGCGCCGCGCTCCGCCAGGATCCGGACATCCTGCTCGTCGGCGAGATGCGCGATCTCGAAACGATTGCGACGGCCATCACGGCGTCGGAAACCGGCCACCTGGTGTTCGCCACGCTGCACACGTCGGACGCGGTGCAGACGGTGGAGCGTATCATCGACGTGTTCCCGCCCGAGCAACAGGGACAGATCCGCATCCAGCTCGCGGGGGTGCTCGCAGGCGTGGTCTCGCAGCGGCTGCACCGCACGCGCGACGGCCGCGGGCGCGTGGCATCGTTTGAAGTGCTCGTCAACACGCCGGCCGTCGCGAACCTCATCCGCAGCGGCAAGACCCACCAAATTCCGGCCATGATGCAGACCGGCCGTCAGTTCGGCATGATCACCATGGAAATGAGCATTCGGGAATTGGTGCAACAGGGGAAGATCTCGCCCGCAGTGTTGCGCCAGTGGCAGCCTGCGCAGCTCACGCAGCCGTCGTGACCAGGCGGGCCGCATCCATACAAAAATTCCCGCTGGACGCGACCAGCGGGGATTTTGTATGGCCGGGCGCGACGGGGACTGAGCAGAGGTCAAAGACGCCGAGCCACGCGGTTCGCACTTGCGGTTTCGCGCGGAGCGGCCGCGGTCATACCGGCCGCGTGAAGCGGCAGCGGGGATAGTTCGAGCACCCGTAAAATTCGCCGCGCTGTCCTTTCCGTATCACCAACTCGCCACCGCAGCGCGGGCAGATGTTGGCGGCCAACTGCCGTTTCATCTCGCGAATGCCCTTGATGTGCTCCTGGCGAGCCTTGTCGCCCTTGATGTGGACGGATTGCAATCGTTCCACGACCAGATTCACCGTCTCTGCGGAGATGAGCAGGTCGCGATGCGCGCGGATGGCCTTGGCCACATCGCGAAAACGGACAACTTCAGCCTTCTGCGATTCGACGTCAAGGCGCGCCTTGTCGTTGAAGGCAACAATCGAGCGAAACGCGCTTCGCGGCACTTCGGGCACCGCATACGCCAAGGCTCGAATGTGTCCCTCGTTTTGGACCACGGGGCTCAGAAAGCGATGCTTGGTACGCCGATTGAGCACCTGCGTCCATTCGTTCCACGCATCTTTTCCCACGATGATGCCTTGGTAGTTTTTTGTCTCTATCACGAAGATCCCGTAGGGCGACACGACGACGTGATCGATCTGTGTCCGCTTTCCGTCCTCACGCGGCACGAGCAGATTGTGCAGCACACGATATTCACCCCGGGGCAAGGACGAGAGCCGCTTCCGAATGATCCTTTCCCCCGCGTAGCCGATGAACTGAGGGTTACGCAGGAGGTAGGCCATCAGGAGAACCAACGTCAAGATGGCAACGACATAGACGGTTTTCAAGGACGCCTCTCCTCTCAAGTTGGGCAACGAGCTTTCAGACGCGATTTCTCGTCAGCCGGTCCGATAATACACAGAGAGCGTAAAGTTGGCCGTGTCGCCGCTCGCGGTCCCGGAGACGCTCTGCAACTGAACCGTCATCAGGCGCGGCGCTGTGACGAGATCGGCAAAGAACGACTCAAGGCTGGCCGTGGTTCCCGTCGCCACGACGCTATATTGAAGGCTCGACAACGCCCCGTTACCCGGCGAAGGGCTGCTTGAGGCCGGTGTCGAGGAGCTTTCGGCTCCGCTGGACGCCCCCGTCGACGGCGTGCCGCTCCTCGCATTGCCGTAGGCCACCGACACAAGCGTCACATCGCTCCGTTGCGCAATTTGATTCAGTAACTCGAGCGCATTGGCCTCGTGCGCGCCAATGGGCACGCGCGACAGAACCGACTTCCCATGCTCTTCCGCCTGCTGCTGACGCGCACGGACCTGACCCAGCGAGGCCAGCGTCTGCTCCAGAGAAGAACGCTCCTGCGCGAGATTGGATAGCTGACTCAACGCGGGAAGCACGCCGATGAGATACACCAGAAGCAGGATGATCACCACGCCAAGCACCAGCAAGATGGTCTTGTCCCGCTGAGTGAGCGATCTCGACATGGTCAACTTCACGGCGCGCCACCCCCCGACTTCAAGACCACGGAAAGCGTGTAATCATAACGGTAGTTCGCTCCACCCGATCCCTCGACGATGGCGTGTCCCAACGGGGCCTGCCCAGCCCCTGGCATAGGAGTCCCACTGGTTTGCAGCGCTGCTGCGGTGAACGACGCGCTCTGCACGAAAGGTTCGCGCAAAAGGTCGGCCTCAAAGTCAGCCACGCTCGCGACGCTATTCGTTCGGCCGGCGACGGTGAGTGTCGATCCCGTCTGCTGAATGGAATCTACGGTCGTCATCTCAGACACATCGTGCTCCAAGGCTCTCAGGATGACATCGTAATGCGTGGCTGATTGCGCCACTTGCTGCGCTGCCGTCTCCTCCTGCGCAGATTGATTCGTCGAGACGGATTGGGTCTGCGCCTCCAAGAGTTGCACCTGCTGCTGCAGCTGATGGAGTGAAGATGCGGACCTCGCCGCCGCGAGATGAGCCGCGACGATGGCGGCCACACAAATGACCGCGACGCCGCCGCCCATGACGATCCACGGCCAGCTCCCGCGGACCGGCGTGCGCATACGGACAGAGCGGCTGACCGGTTTGGGCATGAGATTGATGTCCACAGCGTCACACCCCCCGCAGAGCGAGACCAATGGCCACGGCGTAGTCGGCCAGATCGGGCATGCGGTGCGCTTCGGGCCCAATTTCACAGTTGCGACGAATCATTTCGGCGAGAGGCAGGACCTCACAGGGCAAGCCGATTCGTTCTTCGAGTGCCTGAAGATGCAACGAGGCGTCCACATCTCGCGGCAGCGTGACGAACACGCGTTCAAACCCGGCATCCCGCTGATTGAGTGTGTACATAAAGAAGTTCATGGTGCGCTCGATCTCGACGTCGAACTGGCTGACATAATCAAACGCAGGCACCTCCGCGGATGGGGCAAGTGCCACGGGCACCTGGCGGGTCAGGTACAGAAGACCGTTGTGGAATACGTGCACATCCACCGTGTCCTCGCTGGTTTCGAGTAGCAGGAAGTTGTGTGGAAGATCCGGGCGAAATCGCCGAATCAGTCGATAGAGCGCAAGCGCGTGGATGTCAATCGTCTTTGGGCGCATGCCGACGGATCGGAATCCTTGGATGACATCGTTCACGCGAGACTTGTCCGCGGCAACCAGAAGAATGCTGATCATCCCTTCTTCATCAGCCGGCGGATCGCACAAGACATAGTCGTACGCGGCTTCATCGAACGGAAGGTGAATATTGTGCTGAATCTGGATGTCAATTGCGCTCTGGAGTTCCTTCTCGCCCACAGCGGGCAAGGTCAGCTGACGGATGACCGTAAAACGCGAAGGCAACGCGACGTGCGCGGTCAGCTTCTTGCGCCGATTGGCCTCAAACACGCTCGACAACAGGGGGGCGAGAGCGAACGTCGGATAGGGATCTCGCACGGTCTGAGATAAGTCCCACGGCGCCGTTTCGAGCCGGGAGACGCGAAGAGGCCTTCCAGGCTCCACCTCGGCGATGCGGAGCCCTGCGTCGCAGATTTCCACGCCAACCGAAGCGGAGCGAGATGCAGTGGGTAGACGAAGCGGCATGCCTTTACCCCTTCCATGGTTCAATTTGATGTTCTCTATCTCGCGGGACGAGCCTGGAACTGTTCACCTCGTCAATCCTGCGTAATTTGTAACACCCACTGAAACGTCTGTGGATTGAAGACATACGTCACATTGTAGTACATCGAATAGCCACCCTGAGCGGATTGTACCTGAATCACAGCGTGCGGCTGCATATAATTGGGGGATATATCCAAAACAGCTTGGAGCATGAAGCTTGCAAGCTCAAGCGTGTCCCACGCCGATGACCATGGTTGAACGAGATTGGCATTCGCTAAATTCTGGAGCTGAGTGATTTGGTTTTGCAGCTGTTGGCTCCACGACGTTTGATAGGTATAGACGACCGTGGCCAGCATCTGCTGCTTTTGCAGCGCGGGAAACACCTTCTGAGTCAAGGCGTTCTGCAAATCGCTCATGGTAACGAGTTGCAAGGACTGGCCCGTCAGCCACGAAAGGAAACCGTCGCCCAACACGTTCAGCCAGAAAAGCAACTGAGAGATAGGATTGTTTGATAAGGAAACGGTCGCCTGCTGCGCGGCGGACTGCATGGCTTGGAGCGCTGCCTGATCAAAGGAAGTCTGTGATTGAAACACGTTGCGTTCGTCCCGAATTTGTCCCAGACCGCCCATGCGGAGGGCGTATCGACTCCACACAAGTGCGGTACTCACGAGCGACGCAAGAATCACCACGTAGACCAGGGACCACAGAAGCGAGAATCCGCGCTGGGATCTTACAGCTCTCATGAGAGGCGGCAACAGCTCTCACCCCTAACCTCGCACCAATCACCCTTGATTCATATCGTGGTAACCGGCCGTCAAAGCGTAGGTGGAGATTTGACCGTTTGGTGCCTTGTAGGACGCGGATAACTTTAAAATAAAAGCATGCATGACTTCGCCGCTAGGTACCGTTGCAGTCGCGACCCCCTGTGAAGCCGAGTTACCGTAGAAGAGCGTTGTGAAGACTTGAGACCAAGTGGAGTTCGACGAATTGGTACTATTCGATGAAGCCGTTGCTAAATTCGGCAAATACCACTGGACGTTGACGTTTTGGGCCAGGGGCTGACCCCCGAAGTTCGGCATTACGCCCGGCTGTTTGACGGATCCACCGTAAATATTCCATAGTTGGTTAGGTTGTTGGACGAAATCAAAAACATAAAAACAGGTTGCATTGGCCACGCCAGAGGAAACGCTCCCAGAGGAAATGGTCGTCGTGTTGACGAGCCACGGTTGGCTCGAACTCACGACGTTCCCGACCGTCGTACCACCTCGAAACAACCAAATCGATATATTGCCCTTGGTATACTGGACCTGCATGTAGGACGCCGACTGCGTCATTTCTGTCAGCGCGTGATTCACCGTCAACACGCTCTCTACAGCCTGATTGGCCTGCGTAATACCCTGGGAACGCAGGGCAATCTGCCATATCGTTCCTACCAATGCTGTACCTACAATCGCGGTAATGAGGATCGCCACGAGCGTTTCGAGCAAGGTCAAACCGCGCTCGCGATGAACTTCTTGGCTCCGAAACCATGGCCACATGTTATGCCACCACCGGAACTGTGACGGCCGCCGTGGCACCATGTGGACTCTGAACCGTCACCGTATAATTCCACACACTCGGCGAGGATCCGCTGCTTGACGACACACGTTGAGCATTCACTGTGCATGTGTAGCCATCCATTAATTTGTACGGTTGATTCCATGTCTTACCTCCCCGTGCCAGTGCCAAGACGAATTCCGTGTAGGTCATGGAGCCATTGATACTCCCCGGTGACGATTCGGAGGACAAGCTAACCGGAGAGGGGACGTATAAAACAGCGTCCTGTGCTGGCGGGTTATCGCCCAGCGCATCGCCCGGTACCACGATCTCGAACGGCAACAGCGCTTGCTGGTTTTGAAGGATGTTCTGCTGAATTGTGGTCATCTGCCCCTGCTGCATCCACTGCTGAATCTGCGTTCCCCACTGCGACGTCGGTTGGTTGATCAGGTTCTCGACGAGATTTTGCAAATCCAGGTTGCCCCAAGCACCGGTCTGCAAAATCGTATTGAGAAGGCTTGCGAAGACAATCGAGACGGCACTTTGGAAGATTTGCAGCGATGAGAACAGGGTCGCGATGACACTCCCGCCACTGGTGGAGAGCGATGACGTTTGGGCTATCGGAGCATACACGTTGATCTGCGCATTCGGATCCCGATCCCGAATCTCCTCCGCGATCGTCGTCGCAAGCCCCAGTGACTTTGAATACTCGGCTTCTTTCAACTGCCCCGCCTGAACCGATTCCACCGCAAACAGCGCAGCAGTTCCCGCCATCACAACGATCACGACGCTCGCAAGAACCTCAATGAGCGTGAAAGCTCTGCTTTGCGACTCAGGCCGATTCCGCTTCTTCCTGAGCCAAAGTGTCATCACCCTCGCCTCCAATGATCCCCCTCGCCTCTGGGGTCGTCACCCCTGATCTTCAGGGGCCACATCTACACAGAAAGCCCCCTTGACGGGAGCTCCTGCGGTTCTCAAGTTACAACTGTTCGTTTAATAGAGGTGAGAGTTTATTGAATATCAACGTACCAAGTTTGCATCGTACCGTTCGTGTTGCTTGGATACGTAAAGGTCACAGATGGGCCGCTATAACCCGAAGGTAGATTCGCGACAATAGAGAAGTTTCCTGTCTGAGACTGTGGGTTGGGTATACTCGTAATGTAACCCGTACCATTACCGCTGAAGCTACCATTCAAAAGGTACGAATAGACCGCCGTGGTATTTGTACCGTTGCTGATTTGGGCTGTGTTTCCATTGATGGCACCAGGCGTCGAAATGTACAGACTCCCCTGATTCGTCGAGTTCGACTGATAATCATACTCCGCCCGCTGCAACGCATCCGCGATGAGCTGCTCATTGGACTTGTCCGTGTTGACGCGCGCCTTCTGAATCTGCGCCAGCACAATCGGCACGCCGACGGCCGCGAGAATCGCCAAAATGACGACCACCGCGAGCATTTCAATCAGCGTCACGCCTCGCTGATCCCGCGCTCTCTTTTTCAAATCCGAAATCTTCGTTCGAATCTGACGCATCTGCTACTCCCCTTCCCCTTCATTCGACATCCTGTGTCGAATCTGCGGTGCTATCGACCCTATTATACTGGCAGGATATGCACTTGTACATGCATTCTAGTTAAATTGGCCACATTTTTCGCAGAGACTCTATCAATGCTCAGGAGACGCCGTACGATCCCATGCTGTTGTACAACGAAAACATCGGCAACAGAACGGACAGAGCAATGATGCCGACCACGCCGGACAGGACCGTGGTCAAGATGGGCTCCAACAGTTGTCTCAGCCTCTCCACCATCACCTCCAACTCGGATTCGTAGAACGTGGCGACGCGCGCCAGCATGTCATCCAGATGACCCGTGGTCTCGCCGACGCGCACCATCTGCACCATGAGCGGTGTGAACGCGCCGGTTGCTTGCAGGGCCTCCGAAAGCGTGCCCCCCTCGCCGAGCGCATCGCGCACCCGCCGCAGGCTGACGCGAACAAAACGGTTTGTGACAGCATCCGCAGCAAGCGACATCGCGGTGAGCGCGGGCAGGGCGGCGTGAAACAGCATGGCGAGCGTCCGCGAAGCCTGTGCCATCGCCCGATACCTGAGCAGCCTGCCGAAGATCGGCACGCGAAGCAACAGGCGATCCCGCCAGTACCGGCTCTCTCCATGGCGGCTCACGAAGATCCATCCCGCAATGAGAAGCAGCACGAGGAGAAGCGCCACGTACCAGAACCTTTTGACTGCATCCGCCGCAAACAGCACGATGCGCGTCGGGAGCGGCAGCGTCACATGCATCGAGGCAAAGACCGAGACAAACGTCGGGATGACATTGATCATCAAAAATCCCGCCACGAGAACCGACATGCCCGACACGAGCGCGGGATACATCAGTGCGGATTTGATCTTCGACACCGTCTCCCGCTGTCCTTCTTCAAATCGCGCCGTGGACTCGAGCACCTCTTCCAACGAACCGCTGGCCTCGCCAGCGCGCACCATCTGCACGAACATCGGCGGGAACACCTTGGGGTAGTCGGCGAGACTCTCCCACAACGCCGTGCCGCCCTCCACCTTCGCAGCCACCTCGCCCACCGCCTTCTTCAGCGGCCCCTTCGGCAGTTGCTCCTCGAGCACCTGCAGCGCCGGAACCAGCGGTACACCCGCCCGGACAAGCGTGGCGAACTGGCGGCAGAAAGGCACGAAGTCATCCGCTTTGACGCGCGGCTCCAAAAAGCTCAGCTTCAGCTCGCGGTTCCAGAAGTCCGACTTCTCGTTCAACGGCTTGAGGCCGATCACGTAAAGCCCGCGTTCGCCGAGCGCCCGAATGGCCTCCGACTCCGACTCCGCCTCAATGCGCCCCCGTTCCCTGCGATTCGGACGCGCAATGGCCTCGTACCGGTACACGCTCACCTCATCTCACCTCCCTCACGTGGCCGCCGTCACGCGCAACACTTCCATGACCGTCGTCTTGCCCTGCACGGCCTTGGCGAGCCCGTCCTGGAACATCGTGCGCATCCCCCGCTCCTTCGCGACCTGCAAATAGTCCTCCGTCGATCGCGACGTCAAAACCAGCCGCGCGATTTCGTCGTCGACCTCCAGTACCTCCTGGACAGCCATCCGGCCCTTGTATCCCGTGTTCCCGCACGCGGCGCAGCCCCTGCCCTCAACGAGCTTCTCGGCCCTAAGCCCGTTTTGCTCGAGCAACTCCGCCTCAAGCGGCGTCGCCGGCCGCTCGTGCTTGCAGCGCGAACACACGAGTCGAACCAACCGCTGCGCCACCACGCCCGTCACGCCCGACGCCATCATGTACGCCGGCACCCCCATGTCGATGAGCCGGTTGATGGCGCTCGCCGCGTCGTTGGTGTGCAACGTCGACAGCACTCGGTGACCCGTGAGCGCCGCCCGCATGGCGATCTCGGCCGTCTCGTTGTCCCGGATCTCGCCCACCATGATGATGTCCGGATCCTGGCGCAGGATGGCGCGAAGGCCCCGGGCGAACGTGAGACCGGCCGCGGGATTGACCTGCACCTGGTTCACGCCCTCGAGCTGGTACTCGATGGGATCCTCGATGGTGATCACGTTTACCTCGGGCGTCGCCAAACGTTTCAACGCCGCGTACAAGGTCGACGTCTTGCCCGATCCCGTCGGCCCAGTGATGAGCACCGCTCCGTAAGGCTTCGTGATCATCCGCTGGAACGCGGCGAGATTGGCCTCCGAGAAGCCCAGTTCCTCAAGCGCATATGCGCGCTTGGCGAGATCGAAAATCCGCAGCACGACTTTTTCTCCGTGCGCCGTGGGCATGGTGGACACGCGCACGTCCACCTTGTGGCCGCCTTCCGCAAATTCAAATCGCCCGTCCTGCGGCAGCCGCTGCTCCGCGATGTTGAGGCGAGCCAAGATCTTGACACGCGCCACGAGGCCGCTCTGCAAATTGCGCGGAATCACTCGTTCGGTGCGGAGAAAGCCATCCACGCGAAAGCGGAGGATGACCCCGTCCGCCTGAGGATCGAGGTGGACGTCGGACGCACCGGCGTCCGCCGCTTCAATCAGGATCTGGTTGAGCGCGCGCACCACGGGAGAATCGGCCGCACGCGTCTCCTGCTCAGGCTCTTGCCGCACCTGCGCCGACTCCGCGACGGAGCGGACCGCCGTCTCAAACACCTCGTTGCCCCGGTAGTGGCGGGAAATGGCCGCCTGAATGTCCTGGCGCGTCGCAATGGCGGGCATGATGACGAGATTGGTCGAGCGGCGAAGGTCGTCAATGGCGTAATAATCCAGCGGATCGGCCATCGCCACGTAGAGTCGGTTCCCGCTCTTCCGATATGGAATCAGAACGTACGTCTCTGCGAGGCGCTCGGGGACGAGTTTCAGGACTTCCGGATCAATCTTCATGTTCGCCAGAATGACATGCGGGATGCCGAGCTGGAACTCGAGCACCTCGACCAGTTGCTGCTCGGTGATGTAGCCGTTCTGGATCAGGATGTCGCCGAGGCGCGCGCCCGTCTCGCGCTGCTCGGCCAGCGCCATTTCAAGCTGTTCCGGCGCGAGCATCCCCGACTCAACCAGCAATTCTCCCATTCGCTTGCGCGCCAACGCCTGTCACCTCTCACCGCTCCGGCCCGTCCGCCGCGGCCCTCTGGGCTCACTTCAGAATGTACAAGGTGCTCTGACTTTGCGAAACCAACAGATCATAGCCATTTTGCTGGAAGAACTCGTAGCCCAAAAGCGGGATGCCGGTCCAACTCGGATCCACGATGCAAGGCACGTCGGCGAAGACGTGATCGCCGATTTTGAGCGTGACCTTGCTGAGGTACGCTTCATCCGTGCCGCCGATGCCACCCACCTCGACGCTGCCGAGGTTCGGCAGATGGAGCGCAGAGGCGAGCTGCTGGCCGATGAGCGTCTCAAACGCCCCGGTGTCGAGCTGGAAGGTGATGAGGGTGTCACCGCTCGACGCCTGGAGGAAGACGCCATTCTGGTAGAACGTCAAGGGCGTGCTGACGAGGACCTGTTCCGAGCCGAGCGTGGGGACGGCCGTCTGACTCGGCTTCGCCGGCTGGAACGGGACGGGCAGGGTCTGGCGCACTGTCTCGCCCGCGGGCGTCTTCCAGGAGACGCTGACGTACGCCGTCTCCGCGGAGGAATCGGCAAGACCGCCTTGCCAAGTCCCGGTGCCATCGGTCGTCACCTTGAGGGAGGACGCGCCGTTCGAGGGTTCAAGCTGACTGAATCCCGTGCTGGACACGGTCACCGCCTGACCCGGGACCGGGTTGTCGCCGTCCAGCGTCATGACGGTCAGCACCGCCACGCCGCCCGCAACGACCTGCGATGCCTGAAGCAAAAGCGTATAGGTGTGCTTGACCGGCACGCTGACAAATTCGAAGCCCCCGCCCTTGAGGGGAATGGCGCGGACCGACGGGGCCAGCGAAGACCACGGCACATACGTCTTGCCGCCATAGACCACTCCCTGCACGTCGCGGCCCGTGAGGGCGATGGTGCCGTTGCCGAGATCGAGATACGGCGTGTCAAACGCGTTGAACGCGGCCTCCTCGACGTACGTATCGTTGCCGACGCGGATGGCGTCGTACGACCTTCCGTGGATCAAAACGCGCACGTGGCCGGGGGCGAGTTTCACATGAGGCACGCTCGAGGACGCGCGCGTGGCGGCCTGCGCCAGTGGGGCCGCGGTCAGCGGAGCCCATGCAAACGCGATGGATGCGAGACTTGCAAGCCAGGAACGACGTGAGATCATAGTCCGCCTACCTTCTGGATGAATTCACTCCCCATTTCAATTCGTCCTGGATGCCTGCGTTTCCTGCATGTTGCTCCTCGACCAGCTGCATCACGTCCTCGAGCACCGCGCTCGCCGTGGGCAGCGCTCCGGCGCCAGGACCGGTGAGCGTGAGCGTCCCGACCACGTCGCCCGTGATGGCCAGCGCGTTTTCGACGCCGTCGATCCCGTAGAGCGGGTCGGAGGGCGGGATGGATTCGACGCGGACGAACGCCTCCACCGCCCCGTCGTCGCGCCAGCGAGCGCTGGCGATGTGTTTCAGCTTTTCCCCGCGCGATCGCGCCCGTTCCACGTCCGCGGCGGTCAAGTGCGAGATCCCCTCCCGGGGAGCCGCGAGGTAGGCCTTGGGGCGGGCGCCCGCGGGATGGCAACCGAGTTCGGACGCGAGGACCTCGTGCCGGAGCGGCTCCGTATCCACGCCCAAGACCTGCAAGAGCACCTGGAGTTTGAAGAAGGCGTCGTGGCCCTCCACGTCCGACGTGGGATCGGGTTCGGCATAGCCGAGCGCCTGCGCTTCGGCCAGGGCGTCCGCGAAGCTCGCGCCGTGATCGGCCATGCGGGTGAGGATGTAGTTACTTGTCCCGTTCACGATGCCGCGCAGGGCTGTGACCCGGTTGACGCGAAAATAGGTCTGCAGCGTGTGAATCACCGGAACGCCGCCGAGCACGCTCGCCTCGTAGCGAAGCGGCACGCCGCGATGTCGCGCCAAAGCCCTTAACTCCGGGCCGTGCGCCGCCATGAGGGCCTTGTTCGCCGTCACCACAGGCTTGCCCGCGCCAAGCGCCGTCCGCACCACGTCGTGCGCCACCTCAACGCCGCCCATGACCTCGATCACGATATCGACGTCGTCCGCGAGGCAGACGGATCGCCAGTCGTCCGTGAGCTTGTCAAGCGGCACATACGAGGGCCGCGGGCGGGACAAATGCTTCACGGCGATGCGTGTCGCCTCAAACGCCATGCCGCCAAAGATACCGCCGCGATCGCGCAAAACGCGGAGCACACCGCTCCCCACCACACCGCAACCGATGAGACCCAGTCGAACGCGCTTCAATCTATCTCTCGCCGCCTTTCCATTGTGAAGGGTGTCACAGGGCGCCGCCATCCCCATCGCCCGGGGAACGCACCCCCCGCGATGGGGAGACATGTCGCCATATGTCAAAAGGGCATCCTTTCGGATGCCCTTCCTGAAAACGAAGCAACGTTACACGCGCGCCTGCACGCGCTCGATGCGCTTGTTCTCCTCGGCCTCGGAGGCGAGATGTTCCACTGGCCGGTTGTCTTGATCCACCACGACGACCGTCGGCCGATGGCGCCGAACTTCCTCCTCGCTGTAGGCCGCGTACGAAATGATGATGACCAAATCCCCCGGCTCGGCCAGCCTCGCCGCTGCGCCGTTCAGGCCGATCACGCCCGACCCGCGATCTCCGGGGATGACATACGTCTCAAACCGCGCGCCCGTGTGGATGTTGACCACCTGGACCTTCTCGTTCTCGACGAGATCGGCAGCCTCCATCAGGTCTTCGTCGATGGTGATGCTGCCCACGTAGTTCAGGTTGGTCTGCGTCACCGTGGCGCGGTGAATTTTCGACTTCATCAGCGTGCGATACATCGAAACCCCTCCATTCACCCGGGGCTTCCGCAACACGGCGGAGTCGTGAAACGCCTCCTCCGACATGTTACGCGTTCGCGCGGCGTCAAGCAAGTGAAAGCCGCGCGAAGCTCGTTTTCTATTTGGAAGACTTGGACGACGTTTGCGACCCATTCACCTGGGCGAGCGCCGTCTGAAGCGACTTATACGCGGTATCCGACTTGCTCACGTTTTTCAAGCCTTCTTCCAGCGTCTGCTTGGCAAGGCTTGTCTCCTTCAAGGTGATGTACGCCTGCGCCAGTTGCCAATACGCCCAACCGTAAGACGGATCTTCCTGAATCGACTTCTGGTAATAGGGAATGGCCTGCTTGGGCTGGTTCTCGCGCTCGCGGTACATGTTGCCGAGCGCCGTCCACGCAAGGCCAGATTTCGGATTCGCCTGCGCGGCGCGTTTGAAGTACTGGATGGCGAGCGCCGTGTTGCCGTTCGCCGACGCGCTGTCTGCAGCGTTCAGCTGCGCCTGGTAATTGGACGGCTGCTTGTCCGCAATCTCCATCAGGTGCTTCATGTTGGCGCTGCCGACCACATTCGTCGGCGCCACCACGAGTTGGTTCCCATGTTGGATCACCGTGGTCTTGCCCTTCGAGCTCTTTGTCGCTGAGTTCTGCACAGCCGTGTTCGCCGAATTTGTCGTATTGTTGGCTGCGCCGCACCCCACAACCAGGCCCGCCACCAGTGCGGCACACCCAGCAGATACAACAAGTTTCCGATTCATTGCATCTCCTCCCAGAATCCTCGGCTTCCTGGCCATTGTACCATACCAGCCAGCGCGCCGACAGCTGGTCCAGCTTTCCACCTCGCGCGAGGCACGGGCGCCCGCGAGGCGCGACGCCGGGCGTCACGCCTCCATCTCGAGGGCACAGGGCGCCGCAATGGAAAACGGATCCGGAATCAGGATGCGCTGCGCCTCCGCGTCCGACACACCCGCGTACAGATGCGCCGTTCCATCCGGGTAGCGCACCAAGCCGCCGCTGAACACGACGTCGGTGAGCTCGGGCCGCTTCGCTTCTCCGCCGAGGAAGTCGCTGCGTTCGGCGATGACCCGCACCGGCGTGACGAGCTGTTCGTCCAAGTGCAGAGAAAAACACATGGCTTTGTAATGGAGCGATCCGTCCTCTGACCGGTACGCGATGTGCCCCAACACGCCGATGGTGCTGTCATCCAGGCGCTGCGCTTCGTTCACGCCGCCCCATTCGCCCGGGTGAAACCTGTCCGGCAGAAACTCCGCTTTGAGAATCGAATCCGGCGACAGGTCGTCGAGCGAGGATAGGATGGTCCATCCGATCTGCGCCTGACCGCCGTACCGGCTGCCGTTCGGACGCGTGAACACGCCCACCCGGCCGTCCGGCAGCTCCACCAGCCGGATGTCCTTCATCCACTGCGGCCCCACGGCGAACAGCCGGAGATCCCCGACCGACTTGCCGCGATAGAACACGGTCCGATACTCAATCTCGTAGTTGTGGAACGGGTTCGTCCAGATTTCGACGCCCCCGAACACCAACTCCCCGTGGATCCGCGCGTGGAACGGATCCTGCAGCCCCCGGAACGTCCGGAGACCTTCCACCCGCGACCAGACGCCATCGGGCCCTTCATGGAAAAACATCACTTCGGAAAACTCACTGTCGCGAGGCTCCACGCGAGCCGGGATGATGGACCGACCCTCATCGACCAGTGGCGCCGCGATATTGTACACGTCGCGCCCGTCGACGCCGCGAAAGCGAATCTTCTCAGCTCGGAACACCTGACGATGCTGCCGATACTCCTGGGCAAGCCACTCACATGGCTTCGCGGCACTCATGGATTTCACCGTTGGGCACTCCCTTGATGTAGTACACATTGTATGCAAAGCGACGCCGCCATCGCGCAAAGAACGGAAACGCACACGTGGCAGCTTGTACGGAAAGACGCCCGCGTGCACGCAGAAGTTCCCGATTTGCCCCAAGTTTACGGGCTCGCGCGGCGCGCAGTCTTTTCGGACCGATCAGCCCCAGCATACCGGCTTTGCTTCAGCGATTCAAGCCGTTCTCACCGCTGGCGAGCGCCATTTTCGCCCACGAGAACCATGCGGAGGTCTGACGTCCGGCCGCCGGCAGCGGGCATCTCCGCTCGCCGAACTCATGTCCCCTGAATGGATGAGCGAAATCCCATCCGAACGGCGGGCACGAGCACACGCCTCATCACGCGCGGTTTGGAACGGATGGCGTCCGCCGATGGTCCGAACGAAGCGCCGTTCTGCACCTGAGAAGGCGATGAGGGCGGCGCCGCAGCACTTCCCATGGCGAGGGCCGATGCGATGGCGCTCGCCGGGACGATGGCGTTTGTCTCCGCGCCATAGTCGGAGCCCCCCACCGCAAGCCCCGTGGCCATGGGAATGACCTTGCGCATCGCCTGAACGTCGCTCGCCACCTCCTGAGCCGTGATGGATGGCGTCGGCTGGCTCTCCTGCGTGACCGCCCAGACGCCCACACCTTGGGACGCGAGTTGGTTCAGCACGGCGAGATCGCGCGAAGGGGCATTGTTGGGATATTCGACGGCTGGCTGGCGCGAAGCCATGTACCAATCCTCCGCCACGTACACGTCGCCGAGGCCCAAGCCCACGCCAAGCGCGTCCGCTGGATCCCAGGCGTTCACCGCCGCACGCATGCCCAGAGCATGAACCTGCGCGACGGCCCACGCGCGGAGCACCCGGGTGACGCCGTAGTTGCTGCCTGCGAGGTCCAGAAAGATGCCCCGGACCCCAAGCGCCTTCCACTCCGCAAACTCCTGGGAAAGCGTGGACACGGGTATCGGGTTCGATCCGTCGGACAGGTTGACGTACCCGTAAAAGGCGATCGAGGGACTGGAAGCGATGAGCTGCGTGACCGCCTGTTGATTCGGATAGCCCGAAGATTCGGAATCCGATCCGAGAACAATGGCTTGATACCCTTGGATGTCTGCGCCGGTCTCGGGCGTGACCCAGCCGTAGTAGAACCCCACGGGCACCGGCTGAGGACCGGCAGCAGCCCTTGCGAGGCCTGGTTGCAGAATGAGTGAGGTGACAGCGAGGCCGACCAAACAGGTGCGGGCGCGGTGCAGCATAGTCCTTCCTCCCCATGGCCAGCGCGCCAGTGCGGGCGTGTGGCACAGATGATGGATCACGATGCAGCGGGAAGCGTTCGACCGCGTTCTACCCGATTCGACTTTCGTTGCTGGAATTCGCCGCAGCCGAGGAATCTCCTGCCACACCATGGACCAGGTCCTCCCGATTTCCGCAAACCATGTTGCCGCGCCGAACTCGCCCCATACAAGCGCCCGCGCCGATACTACTTTGTGGATTCCTTCCCCAAAACGTCGACCGGCAAGGTGCTGCGCCGCGAACTGAGGCAGATGGCCGCACAGGCGTGAGGAAGGTTCACCGCACCATCGCCCGCCGATCCCTGTTCAAGCGTCCCGCGCACAAAGGGGCGCCCCTCCGGCGCCCCAGCCGTGACTCGTTCAGGCGGACGCGCCCACGCCTACCCGCGCGCGCCGCAAAAGCAGGCTGTTCGACACCACGCTCACCGAACTCAGGGCCATCGCGGCCCCCGCGATGATGGGGCTCAACACCCCGAGCGCGGCGAGCGGAATCCCGAGCACGTTGTACACGAGTGCCCAGAACAGGTTCTGCCGGATCTTCCGCATCGTCGCCCTGGCCAGGCGCAGGGCCTCGATCACGGCCAGCACCTCGCCGCGCATGAGCGCAATGTCCGCCACTTCCAGCGCCACATCGGCGCCCGTGCCCATCGCCATGCCCACGCCCGCCGCGGCGAGCGCCGGCGCGTCGTTGATCCCGTCGCCAACCATCGCCACCACGCGCCCGGCCTTCCGCAGCGCTTCCACCTTCGCCGCCTTGTCCCCCGGCAACACCTCGGCCATCACGTGTTCAATCCCGAGGCGCGCCGCCACCGCCTGCGCCGTCTCTTCCGCGTCGCCCGTCAGCATCCACACGTCCACGCCCATCGCCCGGAGCGCATCCACCGCCGCGCGCGCATCCGGCTTCACCTCGTCGGCCAGGGCCATCGCACCAAGCAGCTTTTCTTCCCGCGCCACCAGCACCACCGTGTGGCCGGGACCGGCGAGCTTCCGGTGCACCTCTTCCGGCAGGCCCGGCGCGGCAGAGGACACAAAGCTCGGGCTTCCCACGCGCACGCGCGCCCCTTCCACGACGCCCTCGATTCCGCGGCCAGGCACGGCGATCACGTCCGCGGCAGCCGGGATCGCCACACCGCGCGCCTTTGCCGCCTCCATCACGGCGCGGCCGATCGGGTGCTCGCTCTGCACCTCGATGGCCGCCGCCAGCGCCAGCACGTCCGCCTCATCCGCGCCCTCCGCCGCCCAGATGCTCGTCACAGCCGGTCTGCCCAGCGTCAGCGTCCCCGTCTTGTCGAACACGACGGTGTCCACCCGGTGCGCCCTCTCCAGGTGCTCCCCGCCCTTCACGAGGATGCCGCGCTCCGCGCCGAGCCCCGTCCCCACCATGATGGCCGTCGGCGTCGCGAGACCGAGCGAACACGGACACGCAATCACCAGCACCGCAATGGCCGCAAACAGCCCATGCGACGCGTGCCCGAGCGCGCTCCAGACGACGAACGTGACCAGCGCCGCCGCGAGCACGGCCGGGACAAACACCCCGGAGATGCGATCCGCCAGCCGCTGCACCGGCGCCTTCGATCCCTGCGCGCGCTCCACCAGGCGGATGACCTGCGCCAGGGCCGTGTCCCGCCCCACCTTCGTGACCCGCATCACGAACGCACGCGCCTGGTTCACGGACGCGCCCACCACCTCGTCGCCCGGGTGCTTCGGCACAGGCAGCGGTTCGCCCGTCAAAAACGACTCGTCCACGTGGGTCGATCCGTCCACCACCACGCCGTCCGCTGGCACCCGCTCACCCGGCCGGACGCGGACGAGATCGCCCACCGAGAGCGCCTCGACCGGCACGTCCACCTCGCCGCCGTCCCGCAGCACGTGCGCCACCTTGGCGCCGAGCTTCGCCAGCGACGCGATGGCCGCGCTCGATCTCGCCTTCGCCCGCTCCTCCAAGAGCTTGCCCATGTAGATCAGCGTCACGACCGTCGCCGAGGTGTCGAAGTACGCCTCGCGACTGCCTTTGAGCGTCAGGATGGCGCTGTACGCGTATGCGACCGTCGTGCCGAGCGCCACGAGCACGTCCATGTTGGCCGCGCCCCCGCGCAGCGCGTGGTACGCCCCTTTGTAGAAACGCCACCCGACGTAGAACTGGACGGGCGTCGCGAACAGCCAGGCGGCCCAACCTGGAAGAAACGGGCGCCCGCCCGCCAGCATGACAAACATCTGGGCGACAAGTGGCGCGGTGAGGAGGGCGGAGAGGAGAAACGTGGCGACATGGCGCCGGTACGCCCTCCGCTTGCGGATCTCTTCCTCCTCGTCCACCTCGTCTCGCACCGGCTCCGCGCCATACCCCGCCTTCTCGACCTGGCGGACGATGTCGCCCACGTCGATCACGCCCGGCTCATACACGACGCGCGCCCTTTCGGACGCCAGGTTCACCGTCACCTCGCGGACGGCGTCGAGCCGCCCCACCACCTTCTCGATCCGCGCCGCGCACGCGGCACATGTCATCCCGGTGATGCGCAGATCCACCTCACGGGTTTCCGCCATGCGCCTCACCTCCCTGCCCTGTTGCCGTCCGGTATCGAACCACAGCCTTCCTTTCGGCATTAGAATACCCCTATGGGGTATGTATCGTCAAGGCGAAGGGCGATCCCGCCCGCCGGTTCGGGCGCTGCGCGAAGCCGTTTGTGCGGGCGGGGCGGTTGCGCCGCTGATAAACAAGCGTTAACTTTAGGATCGGCCCATTGCGCGGGCCGACACGTCGCACGCAGGAGATCCGAATCATGCGCTCGCACCGTTTCGCCGCATCGTTGCCCAGAGAGACCTACGCGTTTCTCGTCGCGCGCCTCTTCAACGCGATGGGGAGCGCTTTCATCTGGCCGTTGACCACCATCTACGTGCACAATGTGCTCCACGGCAACTACGCCACGGCGGGTTGGGTGCTGTTCGGCCAGTCGCTTGCGGGAGCCGTTGGGCAATTCGCCGGCGGCGCCGCCTACCATCGGCTCGGGCCCACGCGGCTCATCGTCGGATCGCTCGTTTTGACCGCGCTGGCCCAGTGGAGCCTCATGTTCGCGCGCTCGTTTCCGCCCTACGCGGCGGCCATCGCGGCCAACAGCTTTCTCATCTCGGCCACGCAGCCCGCGCTCAACGCCTTCGTGGGCAACCGGTGGAAGTCGGTGAGCCTGCGGCTGTTCAACACCATGTACGTCATGAACAACATCGGCATCGCCATCGGCACGGCGCTCGCCGGCGTGATCGCCTCCGTCTCGTTTTTGCTCACCTTTTTCCTGAACGGGCTGCTCACGCTGTGTTTTGCGGCGTTCATGTGGCGGTTTCTGCGCAAGCTCGGTCCGGAAGCGGAAGATCCAGCGGTGGACGCCATGCCTCAGGTGAACGTGTCCGTACGACAGCTCTTGCGAAACTATCGCGTCTATGCGCTGCTCAGTGCAGGCACGCTGGCCGTAAATGTCGCGCTCGCCGCCTGGAACTCGGGCGTGGCCCCCTATCTCAACCAGACGGGCCACAAGCCGGACGCGTACAGCGTGCTCTGGACCATCAACGGCATCCTGATTCTCGTCGGCCAGCCCATCACCGCCTGGCTCAAGCGCCGCGTGGCGCAATCCCTCACCGCCCAACTCATCGCGAGCAGCATGCTGTACGCCGTCGCGTTTGCGGGCATGTCCATGGCATACCGCGAATATGCGGCGCTCGTCGCGGGCATGGTGGTGGCGACGTTCGGGGAAATGCTCATCGCCCCGACGGTGCCGGAGATGGTGACCCGCATGACAGGACCGCAGGCCGCGTTTTACCTCGGGCTCGTCGGAGCCATCGGCAACGTGGGCAGCCTGGTGGGGCCGGTGCTGTTTGGCCATCTGTTCGATCTCGCCGGCATCTCCCCCATCCTCTGGGTGGCGACAGGCTCCTGCGCCGCCGGCGCCGCAGCCTTTGCCGGACATGCGCGGCTGGCGAGGCAAGGCTCAGGCGCTCGCGAGTCCTCAAGGCGCGCGCCCCATCCGGCGGCGGGGGAAAACCGGCCGTTTTCCAAGTGACTTGAGGCCCCACCCCTCTTCCGATCCCGTCTCCTTCACGCCCGCTCCAGACGCACGCGCGTTCCTCGCCCTCCTGGCTCGGCCGGCTCGACCATCAGCCGCCGGTGCACGCGCTCGCGAAGCTCCGGCACGTGGCTGATGAGCCCAATGGCCATGCGCTCGTGGCGAAGCCGCTCGAGCGAAGACATCACCACGTCGAGCAGGTCGGGATCGAGCGTGCCAAACCCCTCGTCGAGGAAGAAGAACTCGAGCGGATGCTGGCCGCGCAGCTGGATGTGCGCCGAAAGCGCCAGCGCGAGCGAGAGGGAGGTCACAAACGTCTCGCCGCCCGACAGCGTCTCCACCGGGCGCTCCACGCCGCCCAGGTGATCGTCGCGGATCAGGAAGTCGCCCGTCGGCGTCAGCACCAGGCGGTAGCGCCCGTGCGTGAGCGACGCCAGCCGATCCGACGCCTGCCGCGCCACCTCGGCCATCTCCTCCCGGCCCACGAACTGGACAAAGGCGTTGCCCCGGAGGACGTCGTTCAGCGCCTTCAGCCTGCGCGCCGCCTCGCGGGCGTGATCGAGCTTGGCGCTCACCTCGGCGAACCGGGCGCGCCGCGCCTCGAGGTCCTGCAACTGCTGCGTGCACGCCCCGACGCGCTGCTGCGCCTCGCCGTGGGCCGCCTCCGCCGCCTGCCACCGCCTGCGCGCGGCCTCAAGCTCCGCCTCATCCAAGCGCCTGCCCGAGAGCTGCGCGGCGAGATCGGCCAAGCGCCGCTCCACCGCCTGCACCGCTTCGCGGTAGCGGGCGATCTCGTCCTCGTGTGCGGCCGCCTCCCGCTCGTCGAGCAGCGCGTCCCGCACGTCGCCCGGCGTCGCGAAGTCCGAGTCGGCCATCGCGGCCTGAAGCGCGGCGAGCGCGCGCCCTTCGGTCCGCTTTGCCTCGTGAAGCGCCGCATCCGCCTGCGCGGCTTCCGCCCTCGCCCGGTCCCGCCGGGCCTCAGCCTCCTGGCGCACGCCGACCGCTTCCGCCAGCGCGCGGCGCACAGCTTCGAGCGCCGCGTCCACCTCCGCGCGCGCCTCGGCCACCGGCCTGCCGCCCGTCATCTCGTCGAGCCGCGCCTTCTCGGCGTCCGCTTCCGCGCGAAGCTGCGCCACCCGAATCTCCGCGTCGTGCATCTGCCGCTCCACCTGCTGTTTCGCGCGCTCCGCCTCCTGCAGGCGCGCGTCCGCCTGGGCAAGCTCCGCCGCGAGCAGCCTGCGCCGATCCTCCGCCTCCGCCGCCAGCCGATCGTCTTCCTCCAGGCGGCGGAGCGCATCCTGCACCGCCTGTGCGAGCGCCGGAAGCTCAAGCCCCTCGCCCAGCGACACCGCCGCGGCGGCCCGGCGCAGCGCCTCGGCCGCCTCCCGCGCCGTTTCCTCGGCCGCACTCGCGCTCGCGCGCTGCCGATCCCACTCGGCCCTCGCCGCCTTCAGGCGCTCCTCTGCGGCCGTGAACGCCGCGCTCGCGCGCTGCAGCCGTTCGGCGAGCGCCGCCGACTGATCCGCGAGCTCCCTGGCGCGCGCTTCCCATCTCGCCCAAGCCGTTTCGCCGGCCGCGATCTCGTCCGCCGCCCGCCGCACATACGGCTGCCAGTCCGCCGCGGTGCGCGGCCCATCCTCGCCCGCCGCCCCGGGCGCCTCCAGCCAGAGCTCCGCGATGGCCGACCATCGGCGGGCGCGTTCGTCTTCAGCGCGGCCCGCCTCAAGCGCAGCCGCTTCCGCCCTCGCCAGCGCCCCCTGGTACGCCTGCTCCGCGGCCCGCAGCAGGGCTTCCGCCTCGCGCCACGCGGCCTCCGCGTCGGCCAGGGCGAGATCGTCCGCATCCGTCCACGGCTCGCCCGCGTCCGCATCGCTCGACGCAGGGCGAGGATGGTGCGCGGAGCCGCAGACCGGACACGGCTCGCCTTCCACGAGCCCGCGGGCGAGCGCCGCGATCAGCGCGCGCTCCCGCGCCGCCCATCGCCTGTCTCGCTCCGCCCGCAGCCGCTCAAACGCCTCCCGGGCCTCCGCTTCCGCCGCGGCGCGCGCATGGCGCGTCCGCTCCGTCTCAAGCCGCGCGCGCTCCGCCGAATCCCTGCGCCGCTTCGCTTCCGCGGTGTCCTGCTCGGCCTTCTCAAGTTCGTGCAGGCGCTCCTCCGCGCGCAGCCGCCAAGCCTGCAGGCGCGCGAGCGACTCGCGCGACACCGCGGGCAGGGCGCCGTCGTGCTCCGCCTTCGCCCGCTCCAGCGACTGTACCTCAGCTTGAAGCCCCGACATGGCCGACGCCGCGCCGCGGTGGGCTTGCTCGGCGGCCTCCACCTCAGCCCGGCGGGCCTCGAGAAGTTCGGCCTCCCGATGGTGCGCGAGCTCCGCGGTCCGCCACGCGTCGCGGGCTTGGCGGAGGCGGTCCAGGGCGGATCGCGTCTCGGGCGGCACGCGGTGCGCCTGAAAGGCGTCCTCGGCCTCCTGCAGGCCGCGCCGCAGCGCCTGCGCCTGTTCGTCCAACTTCGCACACTCGGCCCGGGCAACTTCAAGCTGCGACGCGATGGTTTGAAGCTCCGCGGCGGCGTCCTGAAGCGCCCGCGCCTTTTCGCGCCACGCGCGCTCCAACGTTTCCGCCTCGTGCAGGCGTGCCTGTTGCGCGAGCAGCGCAGGCTCCTCGGCTTCGCGCCGAGCCGCGGCCTCTCGCTCCCGGCGCGCCGCCTCTTCGGCCAGCGCCTCCGCCTCGCGGAGGGCCGATGTCGCAGCCGCGGCGCGCGCCTCGGCCCGCCGGATGGAGTCCTTTGCCTCTTCCCAGCTCGCGACGAGCGGCATCAAGGCCTCCGACCGGCGGTGGCGCGCAAGCCGCTCCTCCACGCGCGCCATCTCCTCCGCCCTCTCACGGAGCCTATCCGCTTCAGCCTCCGCCCGCCTGCGCTCGGCATCCAGTTCGGCCACGCGCTCGAGTTGGCGCAGGTGCGCCTCCGCCTCGCGCCGCTCAGATTCCGCCGCCTGAAGCGCCGCCGCGGCCTCCGCCAGCTCCGATTGCGCCCGCTCCAGCGCCTCGTCCGACGCGTCGCCCACCTCGGCGAGCGCCGCCTCGAGCTGCGCCACCTGCTGCTGCGCCTCGTTGGATCGCTGCGACACCTTCTCGTACAGCTTCCGGCCGTAGCGCTCGAGGCCAAACAGGCGCTCGAGCATCTTGGCCCGCTCCGATCCTGACAACTTGAGAAACTCGGCGAACTGCCCCTGCGGCAGGACCACCGCGCGGGTGAAGTCGTCGTCCTTGAGCCCGAGAATCCCCTCGATGGCGGCGTTCACCTCCGTCGCGCCCTCCGCCACCATGACGAGCCCGGGGGAATCGCCGTCCGGATTTTCGATCTCGAGCAGCCGGCACGGGCCCGCCGTGACCGAGAACGCGGTCTTCCCCCGCCTGAAGGCGCGCTCCACGCGATACCGCCTGCGCCGCGATCCCGCCCCAATCTCGAACTCCAACACGATCTCCATCTGCTTTTCGAGCGGATGCACGGTCCCCTGCTTGCCGTGATCGGCCCGCGGGGAGGTCCCGAACAGCGCGAGCGTGATGGCGTCGAGCAAGGTCGACTTGCCGCTGCCCGTCGGCCCGAAGATGCCGAAGAGGCCATGTTCGGTCAGCGCCTGAAAGTCGATCTCCTGCCGCTCCCGATAGCTCCGCAGTCCCTGAATGACGAGCCGCACGGGCCTCATGCGCCCACCCCCTCGCCTGCGTCGGCGGATTCGGCCGTGAGGTCTTGGTCCTCGGCCTCCACGTCCCGCACGAGCTCGAGAAACAGTTGTACCATCGCGTCGTCCGGCGGCACGCCGACCTTTTCTTCAAAGAAGCGGCGAAAGAGCGTTTCGGGCGAGATCGATCTCGCCATCTGCACGTCGGCCGGATGGAGGCCCTGCTCCGCGGGCAGGACGGGCCGAATGTGCACGAGGTGCGGGCGCGCCTCGCGCAGCTCCTGGATGTCGCGCAGCGCCATCTCCGTGTCGACGGGCACCTCGAGATCGATCCACGCGTCGGCGTCCCGGCCCTGCTCGAGCCAGGCGTGGACCTCCGCGAGGCTCGACGCCCGCCAGCGCACCAGCGGGCGCCCGCACGAGAGCGGGATCTCCCGCCAGCGCGCCCGCTCGCCCGGCGCGAGTTCCACGAGCGTCACCGACTTTTGCTGCCCGGCCTCCGAGAAGCTGTACGCGATGGGCGATCCGGCATAGCGGATAGGCACGCCGCCAGGGCCCTCCATCTCCTGCGGGCGATGCAGGTGGCCGAGGGCCACGTACTGGGCGCTCGCGGGAAACGCGGACGGATCGACCGCGTATGCGCCGCCCACTTGGATCTGAATCTCGGCGTCCGTTTCGAGGCCGCCCGCGACGTAGACATGGCTCACGAGCAGGTTGACGGTGTCGGGCCGAAAGTGGCGGGCGAGATCGGCGAACCAGGCCGAGAGGCGATGGCTGTAGCTACGCCGCATCTCGTCGTCCTCGAGCGAAGCGGACAGGACCTCGCCGAGCCGCGACTCGGAAGGATACGGCACCGCGGCGATGCGCGCCCTGTGCGGGCACGACGGGACGGCGAGCTCCACGGCGCCCACGCCGCCCCATGGCCGCCAAACGCGATCTCGCCGCGCCGCCGTCGGCCGGATTTCGTCCTTCGGCAGGCCGGCGAGGACAATGCCGAGATCGTCCGCCAGCCAGCGTGGCGCGCGAATGCGGTCGGCGTGATCGTGATTGCCGGCGATGATCACGACGCCGCGCCGCCCGCCCGCGGCCAGCCTGTGCAGCGCCTGGTAGAACATCTCCTCCGCCTCGGCGCTCGGATTGACGGTTTGGTAGACGTCCCCCGCCATGAGGACGAGATCAACCGATTCGGCATCGCAGATGGCGGCGAGCTCGTCGATGAACGCCCACTGCTCGGGGGCGCGATCTCGCCCTTCGAGCGTCTTGCCGAAGTGCCAGTCGGCCGTGTGCAGGATGCGCATGGGGAACCCTTCTTTCTCGAGAAGTCAAAGGGATGCACGTGTGCGGGTACGTCTCGGTGGTTGCCGACGATCATGCGAACACATGATCTATTCGCCATCGATTCGGGAAGTCCTTTGACGCCCAGGATGAGATCGGCCACGCGGATTTGCGCGGCCTCGGGATGGGGCACCGAGGTCCTGCATCCGAAACGGCGATGCGGTCGGCGCCGGGATGCTCCCGTGCCGCGGCGCGAGATGGCGACGGCCGCTACGCAGTGCCAAGCCTGCCCTGACTTTTGATGAAATTTCAATCTATCTGTTCTATGTTCAAGGCGATCACGACCATTGGACAGGTTCACCAACAAGAGGGGGCGATTGTGTGCGGAAAACGCGCATCATGACGGGTTTGGCGGGCGCGCTTGCGTTCGGTCTCGTCGCTTCGGTCGCTGGACCCACGGCACTGGCGGCGGGCCGCGGGGTGTCGACTCATGCAGGAGCGAAATTGAAACACACGCCAGTCCGCGCCATTACGCTTCAGACCGTGGAAGCCAACGCGACGATTGTGAACACGCTCTACCAAAAGTACGAGTCGCTGCTCCCGAGCAGCAGCGGAAGTTCGACGCTTCCGAGCGCCATCACGACCCTCATTTCTCAGCTGCAAGCGGACACCTCGGCGTTGCAGAACGCGACGAGCACAAGCCAGGCGCAGCAGACCCTGCAGCAGATCGAACAGGCCATTCGAAGCGCGGAGGCTCAATTGCGCAGCGAGAATTCGCTGTCGGCGCTGGAGCAACAGATCTCCACGGACTACACAAACTTCACCAACGATCTCAACCAAGTGGAGAATGCTTCGAATCCAGCGGCCGCCACGCTCCGACAGCTGTGGAACCTCGAGAACACGCTGGAATCCAAATTGCGCCAGGCGATTCTCGAACTCAGCGCTTCCAGCGCAACAGCTACGTCGACGACCTCGAACACCACGTCCACGACCACGAATGCAACGTCCCAATCCAACTCCACAGCGTCGTAATAGGAAACCGGGGCCGCCGTCCGTTGCGGTCCCGGTTTTTCTGTCCGCTTGCGCTATTCAAATCGCAGCGCATCAATGGGCTTGAGGCGAGCGGCCTTGCGCGCTGGGTACACCCCGAAAATGAGACCGACCGCTATCGAAAACCCGAGAGATGCGGCGGCCGCAGCCGGGGAGAACAGATTGCCGTCGCCCGTGATCTTCGACATGATGGCCGTCCCGATGCCCGCGAGGATGAGTCCCGCCACGCCCCCCGCCACGCTCAACAGCGTCGCCTCGGTGATGAATTGCGCCGAAATCACCCGGCGCGTCGCGCCAATCGCCTTGCGAATGCCAATCTCCCGCGTCCGCTCCGTGACCGACACCAGCATGATGTTCATAATGCCGATCCCTCCGACGAGCAGCGAGATAGCCGAGATGCCGTCCAAAAGCAACGTCAGGATGCGGGAGACGCCGCTGAGGGCGTTCAGGATGGTCGCCTGATTCACAATCTGAAAGTCGTCCGACTGAGAAGGCGCCAAGCCGTGCATCGCTCGGAGGGTCGACTCGATCTCCAACTGCGCGCGATCCATGACGTCGGGCGATTTTGCGGCAACGAGAATCTCGTTGACCGTGTTCCCGCCGCTAAACAGGTTCATCGCCGTCGTGTACGGGATCGCGATGGCGTCATCCTGGTTCGCAAAGCCGCTGGCGCCTTGGCTTGCAGCCACGCCGACCACGGTGAAGGGGATACCCCCAATCTCAATGGTCTGACCGATCGGATCCGCTGCGACCCCGCTGAAGAGCGTCTGATACGCTTGGCTGCCGAGCACTGCGACGTTGGCCGCGTCCTGTACCTCGGAGGGAAGGAAGTACCGCCCCATTGCCAGGGTCACGTTTCGAATCGCAGGATAATCGGCACCCGTACCCTCAATCGATGTGTTCAGGTTGTTGCCGCCATAGACCACCTGCTCGTTGGCCGTCACCATCGGTGAAACGTACTCCACATCCGGATCCTGTTGCGCAATCGCGTTCGCATCCGCGACCGTCAGCGTTGACACGGCCCCGAAGCCTCGACTGACGCCACCGACCGTCAAGGCCCCAGGCATCACGGTCAGGATATTGGAGCCGAGACTTTCCACCTGTTTTGTCACGCTCGCCTTTGCGCCCAGCCCAATGGCGGAGCTCAAAATGACGGCGATCACGCCGATGATGATGCCGAGCATGGTGAGAAACGATCGCATCTTGTTGGCCCGGATGCTGCGCCATGCTACGCGAAAAATCTCCAGGAACATCAGCGGTCCCCCTCATACGCGCACGCGGTGTCCGACTCCACTCGCCCGTCGCGAAAGTGAACGATCCGTTGCGCATGGCGTCCGACCTCGGCATCGTGCGTGACCAGAATAATGGTGTTGCCTCGGCCTGATCTTTCGAAATGTTCATCTCCACCTGCTGAATGGCGTTTTGGTCCTGATTCACTTTCTCTTGATCTTGCGTCACCGTGTTCTCCGCACTCTGAACTGCTTGATAGGTGTCGTTCAGCGTGTTGTATAATTGCTGGGCATTCTGCATCGGAGTGGTATACGGATTCGTTCCCGCGTACCCGGCCTGTGCCCAGCTGTTGTAGAAGCTCAACTCCTGCTGATACTGCGCGTAAGCCTGCTCAACCTGCTGCTGAGTGATGTTGGGATTCTCCTGCTCGACAACCTGAAGATTGTTTTCGTCCCTTTGCAATTGCTGCTCGTCTTCACTGAGTTGTTGCTCATCCGCTCGCAGCGTCTGCTCGTCGGACTGAAGCGCTTGCTGCGCGAGCGTCTGAGAATCGGCGGCGGATTGCTCATCACCTTGCAACTGTTCCTGGGCGTTCTTGATGGCGGCTTGATCCGCCGCAATCTGCTGCTCGTCCAATTGCACCGCATCGGATGCAGAGTTCAGCTGTTGTTTGGCCTCCACGAGATTAAGTTCGGCACTCTGCACGGCCTGCTCCTGCGATGAGCGTCGTTGTACGCCTGGAGCGCCAATTGGTACGCCTGTTTTGCCTGCCCCACGGCTGTTTCATCGTCGGCAATGGCGTTCTTATCGAGCGCGATGGTTTGCGGAGTTGCACCCGATTCGTCCTGTTGTAACTTCGCCTCTGCGGACATCAGCGAAGCCTTCACTTCGGTCACGCCTGCCTCCGCCTGTTCCAATGTGACCTGCTGCGTGGCGTCATCCAGTTTCGCAAGCACTTGCCCTGCTCGAACCTTCTCCCCCACCTTGACGTAGATGGCGCTTACAGGCGCATTCGAGTGCAGGAAATTCAGACTGTACGTCGAAGGCGACGCCACAGTCCCCGTTGTACTGATGGTCTAGGTGATGTTTCGATAACCCACGGTGTACTCGGCACTGGCGTAGACGGTTTGCCCGCCTCGGAAGGCCGTCAGCCCCACGGGTATGCCGACACCGAGCGCGATCACGACCGCCGCGCCCGCCCAGATCCACCTGCGCCCTCTCGTTCTCTTCCGCACCCCGTTTGAACGTCCGGGCTCCGGCACAATCCCCATTCTCCATCTCTGCTCATTCTTCGGCTAACACATCCAAGAGAGCCATTGCGATGACTCTCGAAACATAATGTAGTGAGGCTGGATTGAATGAGAATTGAAATTTTATCGAGCTACGAGGACCCAAAATGGGTATGAAAAATGACTTGAGTCGGATCGGATCACGCACATGCGAAATGCGGCCCCGCACGAACATCCGCAGGGCCGCCGAAATCGCGGTCTATTCAATTTGTCCCGATACCGGTCCAGATGTGCGAAGATGAACGACAAGTGTTTCTTGTAAAGCTCTTAACGCCCTTTCCAACGACCTGTAATCCGAGTTGTCTCGTGTGCACCGCTGGATGATGAGCGACAGCACTTGCTCTACCCGCGTCAGCTCCATCTGTCCTTGTTCGGTAAGCGCTACATGCACAACTCGCCGATCATTCCGGTCTTCGGTCCTCTGAATCCATCCTCGCTTCTCCATCCGAGATAACATAATCGTCACGGCGCTTGGCGACACACCGAGATGATCCGCGAGATCCATCGTCCGAGTGGCGATCTTCCTTCGGACCAAGTCCATGAGCACATACTGTCCCGGCGTGAGCGAACGAACCGGTTGAAGGAACGCGGAATGCACCAGCAGATACGTGGTCACCGCCAGCGTACGCGCCAGCGGTTCTTCACGCATCTCCCCCGGCTTCGCAGCGCCCCCCTCTATCAGCTCAGTTTTCATCTTCTTGCCCACTTCGTCCAACAAGGAACGCACCCTCGCCGAGAACAATCTTGTCACCCGACTCGAGATTTCCGGACACGACATCCTGGTACCCGTTCACCGGCGTATACGAAACCGGAACAAACTCCACGTACGGCGGCAATCCGCTGCTTTGAGCCGATGAGCGTTTGGCATGAGGATTATACACAAAGACGCCCTCTTGGCCGTTCCACGACTGAATCGCAATGCTAGGAATCACAAATTGGGATTTCAGCTCTCCGAGATTCACGGTCACCTGACCTGTCATGCCGTTCTTGAGATTCGCCGGCGGCTGATTGACAATGGCCTCCACTTCGTAACTGTCTCCATTATTTTGGATGGGCGTTGGGTCAACCCGAAAGATGGTCGCGTGAAGGGTAGACGAAATCCCCGGAACCGTCATGGAGACCTGTTGACCGGCGTGGACTTCGCTCAGCTGATCCACAGAAACCGGGAAGACCACTTCATAGACCTGCGTATCGATGACGAACGCGGTTTGCCCAGGTTGAACGGTGTTCCCGACTTCAATGTTTTTCGCGGCGATCACGCCACTCACCGGCGCACGAAGCGTCATGTAGCTCTCATTGAGCTCGGCTTGTTGCAACTGAGCCTGAGCCGCTTGTTCTTGCGCCGTAGCGGCTTGCAACTGGGCCTGCGCCGCGTCTTGAGATCCGAGCGCTTCTTGCAGGCCACCTTGAGCCGACTGCAACCCTGCAATCTGCGCTTGAAGTTTTGAATTGGCCGCTTGAACACCTGCCTGGGCGTTCTGGACACCTGCATTGGCCGTCTGGATGCCTGCCTGGGCCGACTGCAGCGATCCCTTGTCCGGTGGTTGAACCACTTCTTGATATTGCGCTTTGGCCGTCGCCAGGTTGGCCTTGGCCGCGTTCAATTGTGCAAGCGCCTGGTCCACGGCCGTTTGTTGGGCCGTCCTATCGTTGTACGCCTGCTCGGCCGCCTGTAGCGCGCTCTCCGCAGCATCGTATTGAGCTTGAGCGTTCGAAACCGCCGTTTGCGCCGTTTTCAGCTGTGACTGCGCCTGAGCTAGTTGAGCCTGCGCCGCGTTGTAGGCCTGTTTTGCATTTTGCAACTCCTGATAGCCCTGCTCCAATCCTTCATAAATGGCTTCATAGCTCTGAACCTCTTGTGCGTACGGGTTGTTTGCTGTACCGAACTGTTGTTGATACGAGTTGTAATGCGACAAGGCGTCTTGATAGTTTTGATAGGCTTGCTGCACCTGCTGCTCCGTGATGGAGCCGTCCTTCTGTTCTGCGTTGTTGAGCTGTGTCTGAGCGATCTGCAGGTTTTGCTCAGCGGTTTGCACAGCCTGTTGAGCAGCGGCTATGTTCGACTGTTGATTGGCCTGTGCCGTCTCCAACGCAACCTTGGCTTGATTGTACGCGTTTTGAGCCGCGACCAGCTGCTGATAGGCTTGTGTACGGTCATTGTAAGCCGCGAGCGCGTCCTCATACGCCTTTTGGGCACTTTCCACCGCGACCTCAGCCGCTTGGACGTTTTGCTCCGCCACAGCCTTTTGCGCCGCCGTGGGGCCTTCGGTCACTTTGGTGAGCCCAGCCTTGGCTTGATTCAGTTGCCCTTCTGCTTCGTTGACGCCCGCTTGGGCCTGCTTGATGCCGACTTGCGCCGCATTTACGCCTGCCTTGGCTTGACCCACATTCCCCTGGGCGGAGAGCAGGCTTCCGCCTGCCTCCACGATCGCAGCCTTGGCTTCCGCCACCGCAGCCACCGCTTGCTCGTAAGTCGCCTTCGCCTGGTCAATGGCGAGCCGCGTACTCGAGTCGTCCAGCTGCGCAAGGACCTGCCCGGCCTTCACATGCTGGCCCACCTGTACGTCGACTTGGGACACACGCCCGCCGGGACCTTGAAAGCTCGCCTGAACTTGCGTTTTGCTCTCAATGGTCCCCTGCGTCACGAGGGTCGATGAAGCGCTCGCCGTTCGCAACGTATAGAGATCATTCTCAGGCAGCAGTGTCGCTGCCTCGGAAGAACGCGTGCTGAGAATGCCAATGGTCGTGCCAAGAACGACGACCACTGCGGCTGCCACACCCGCCACAACTTTTCCATTTGGACGCCTTCCACTGGGGATTTCCTCATGAATTGGCGGCTGAGTGCTCATGAAAGAAAACCTCCTTTACGATTCAAGGATTCACTTCAATCCATCACGGCGGAGACCCCTGAATGGGAAGGTCGCCGCTGCGCCGACTTCCCAAATGGGTAGATGAACATCACCGCAATCCACGCGGCGATGGCGAGCAATGTTGAAACCATGAATGTATCGTTCATGCCAAGTACGAAGGCGTTGGCTTGAAGGTTTTGCGCAACTTGCATCACTGCGTGGGCATGAGCCTCGGCTGGCGACATCCCCTGCGCCAAATAGTGCGCCGAGGCTTGAGATAATTCCATCGCCCGCGGACTGCCAGGGTCGTATTGCGACGCGAGTTCCGCTTCGCGAACCGTTTCGCGCTTCGTCATGTACACGGTCATGATGGCGGTGCCGAGCCCCGACGCGACATTCCGAATGGTATTCGTAAGCGCTGCCGCCTGTCCGGCAAACATGGGATTTTTGGCGACCACCGCGGTCGTCCCTGCTGTCATAATGGGCATCATGGCAATTCCCATCGCAACACTGCGGACAATGTAAAGAAACTGAATGTGCGCTCCTGTAGATTCAGGTGTTAAGAATGTGAATGCGTAGGTGGAAATCACCAAAACCCCAATTCCCAAAAGCCCAAGCGGCCGAGCACCAAGCTTGTCAAACAGGCGCCCACTGATGGGCATCACAAGCGCACTCGCCAACGCCCCCGGCGTCACAAACAGTCCGGTTCGAAGCGCACTGTACCCGCGGATATTTTGCAGGTAGAGCGGCATAAGAAAGATGCCGACGAAGAGCGCCACGCTCAGGATGGAAACGACGATCAGGCTCATTGAATAGGTGTACGTCGTTAGCAATCGCAGCTGCAAAAGTGGATTTTTTGTTCTCAGCTCTGTGATCACAAAGAAAAGTATCGCGATGGTGCCAATCGCCAAGGCCACACGCACTTGCGTTGAACCCCATCCGTGATCCGGCACATTGTTAAATCCGTAGAGCAAGCTGAAAAAGCCTATCGTTGAGAACGTCAATCCCCAAACGTCAAGCTTGAAACTTGACGAGGTAGGCAGCTCATCCATGTATGGAACTGCTAAAATCAGCGCGAGAATGCCAATCGGAACGTTGACAAAGAAAATCCATCTCCACGAGGAGTATTCAACAAAGTATCCGCTCAGCAACGGACCGAACGCAGGAGCACCCATGATGGTAATTCCGAACACACCCATGATGGAGCCGATTCGTTGCGGCGGAAAGGTGCGATAAATGACCGTCTGTGCAACGGGCTGAAGTAATCCGCCCCCCACACCTTGGATGATACGGAAGAAAATCATGGAAGGGAGGTTCCACGCCACACCACAGAGTGCTGAGCCCAACGTAAAGACGGCAATCGAGAACAGGAATAACCGCTTCGGCCCCAGTGTATCAATGAGCCATCCTGAGGTCGGTACAATCACGCCCGTGACGAGCATGTAACCCGTGAGGACCCACTGAATATCGCTTGTGTTGGTATTTAACGCGACCTCCATCTTGGGAATCGCAACATTCACGACACTCGTGTCCAACACGGCCATGAATGTGCCCATCAGCACGATGATCAGTTGGAGATAAGGAGATGACCGGTGTTGTGCCTGCGCCGAAGTCACAGCATCCAAGGGCTTCATCTCCCATCACGATTTTTTATCAATATGGACCGTGACGTCCATGCCAGGGACAATCGGCACAACGGGATATGTAGTAAAGTCGATGGTCACCGGGATGACCTGCGTCACCTTCGTGAAATTGGCATTGTCACTGGCAGAAGGAATAGACGACAGAGCACTCGATGTTGAAAGGCCAATCCGAGATACAACGCCTTCGAACGTTTGCCCTGGGTACGCATCGATGTTGATCTTCACCTTTTGTCCCACGTGAACCTGGCGAATGAGGGTTTCTTTCACCTTCGCCGTCACGTAAAGGTTGTGGAGGTCATAGGCATACGCCATTGGCGTGCCTGCCGCCACTTCCTCACCGTCAGCCACGTCGCGTTGCACAATCGAGACGTTCCCCGGCGCTTCAACCGGTACATCGGACATCGCGTTCCCCATCTGCTCTTGAATGTCGCCAATCACCGCTCCCTTGGACAGGGTCGCCCCGACGTATCCCTGCCAATTCACGACCTTTCCGCTGACAGGCGCTTCGATCACGTATTGAAAGCCATCCACATATGCGTCATCAGTGGTCAAGTACTGACTCGCGTTATACCAGTAGACCCCCCCTCCGACCAATGCAGCCAGAAGAACAACTCCAACACCCACCTGAATGGAACGTTTGACAGCCGGCTTCATACGTTCGACTTGTCACCCCTCTTGTGCGGCCTTTGAAGTGAGTTGCCTGGGCTTAATTATTGCGCAGCCCAATTGTTTAGCAATCGTGACACCTGCTCTAGCATACCTCGCCTCTGAAGAACATGTCAACTGAACATACGTAACGGAAACGGGACTAGTTTATGCTACCGCGCTCATTGAGATCGCTTGCTCTACCGTCCATATCCAACTACCTTATACGTTGTCGAGAGCTCACCGTCGAAATCACCTCCACTTTACAACTTGTACATGAATCACCTGTCCGCCGCCTTTGATCTGCGGCCGCCCGATTCGAGCTCCCGGCCCAGAACCGTGTGGCCCAAATGGGCCAGGGGACGGTGTAGTAGAGGAAACCCCACGTCGATCTGGGCTTGTTCACCAGGATCCGACTCAAAGCGCTCCGTGGCCTTGGCAGAGACCACCGGGCGAAGTGGCTTCATGAACTCACGCAGGACGGTGATCCCGCCGGTATAGCCCTGCTCCCGAATCTCTCGCAGAATTCGTTCGGCGTTCAGAACACCGAGTTGCATGCGTTGCTTCACGTAGTCCATGTAGGGCTCCAGCTCGGAACCTCTCTTTCGCTCTCCACGCGACGCTCTTGCGCCCTGCTTCTCCTCCAGCGATGAATTAGTGCGCTGCGAATGATCTTTCCGTCATGGCCGAATCTTCGGGTCAGCACCGAGATACTGGCGCCTGCCTCGTACAGCTGCTTGATCTCCATCCTCTCGTCCTCCCTCATGACGGGCGCCTCCCATGAACGGATGACAGGTGCCACGATTCGACATGGGGGTGGGGAATTCATCCCGATGATTTTGAGGAATGTAGGCCGATGATCTTGGGGAATTCTCATCCGATGCTATTGGGGATTTTACATCCGATGTTGACAGCATCCAGTCCATCCTCGTTTCACGTTCGGTCCTTCCGCGGGTGAGCGCTCACCTGCGTACTATGACCTCTGCTGACTCCTGCTCGTTCAGCGCCGCCTCTCGGCGGCGGTTACCGGCTCTACCGGCGTGCCGAGCAGGCCTCCCCGGGTAAGAACGGTCGCTTTCACCCCATGTACCTGCCCAATTTACTGCTGCATCCCTTGGCTGTATGGGGCTTTGTCTTGTCTAGCAGACTCGCCCGAATGCAGCAGCCTCACCTTGGGTTCGTGGTCCTCAGGTCGGGGCTTTGCCTCCGGCTTCCTTCAGATTCCACCTCACGATGGACACCCTTGCCTTTGGCTAGCGGTTGGTAACAGCCAACCCCCGCAGCGGACTTTCACCGCCTAGCTACCGCCCATGCCGGGCGCACTAAAAAGAGAGAGACCCAGACGATGTCTGAGTCTCCCTCACTCTACACTGCCAACGCACGGTCAGTTGCTCGTCGCACCACTGACAGTAACGGTATCCGTGGTCGGACCAGCATTCTTCTGCGTGATGGTAACCGTGTTGCCGCTCGTAGTTATCGAGTACGAGCCGGTAATGGCCTGGTTTCCAACCAATTGCGCGTACAGGTTAGCCACGACAGTGGACACACTCTCACCCGCAGTGTACGGGACGCTGACCGAACCCGAGCCAACCGAGACTACCAGGGTTCCGTTGCTCGTAATCCCCGATGGCGCGGAGAACGTCAACGTAACCGCCCCCGCCGTAGCCACATTACCCGTAGACGTGTCAGCGGGCACCTCCGTGGCCGTCACATTGGTTGGCGCAGTATAATTATCCGTCACGGTTACGGCCGGAATCGGATTCCCGCTCGGGGTCTTCTCAGTGAAGATGACCTCTGAGCCGTTGGTAGTGACATTGTAGGTCGAGTCATTTGCGAAAGCCTGGGCAATCAACTGCGCAACAGAAGCAGCATTATCCCCAGCAAAGACATTCACCTGCTTATCGTCATTACCAACCGAGACCGTAATTGCCGCAGATGCAGCGGCACTTGTCCCAGTGCTGAATCCGATGCTATAGCCTGCCTTAGAAGCGACAGCTGCCTTGCCGTTCAGAGAACCGGATTGATGATAGTACAACCCAGTTGAGACTGGCGTCGTCGTACCAGTGCCACTACCTGAACCCGTCCAGCCAAGCGCACCAATTTCGATAAAGCCGGACGGCAAGCCACTCGGGCTATTACCGACACCCACGAACAGCGGCACCGTGTTACCGCTCGTGTTCGGATTCGTGAAGAACTCGACCATATTGCTGCTCGTACTCGACGTGGTCGGTACCTGCACGATGTTGTTCGGGTTGGCCGTATCATGGTTAGCGTCAACCTGCGTCGGATAGCTCAAGCCACCTGCTTGCACCGTGAGCTGGACGTTGCCATTTGAGTCGGTGTAGACCTGAATCTCGTTTCCGGTATGCTGCCAGCTGACGACACCCGGAATGCTCACGTCGTAGTTGAGCGCCTTCGGTACCGCACCCAGCGGAATCGGCGTAGGCTCGGTCACATAGCTGGGGTTCTCGGAGCTACCCATGTTCAAGGACTCTTGCAGGGCAACCCCGTTTACCTGAGTGATCCAGAACGGATCATTCGGGCTTTCGTCGGTATCAATGGTGGCCGCCGCATTAGGTACCGGGTTCCCATTGACATCTTGCACCTGGAAGCTGATCTGCTGCTTCTGACCGCCCACCACAGTCGCGATACCAGGCGAGAAGTTGGCAACTTGAGCAGGCGCATACGCATTGAACGTGATGGTCGCTGTAGACTTCACATTACCGGACTGCACCGTCAAAGTGGTCGTGCCCGGATTGGCGTTGGTCACACCCACGCTGAAGTCGCAGATGTCTCCAGTCGTGTTAAGCGCAGGAATGGTTTGGCCATTTGCCGTGAAGTGACCCGCACCGTCATACTGCAGTGTCACCGCACCCGCCGGGCTCGCCAATTGCGTGCCGTTGATCTCATAAATCACGCCGCCGTTATCGACGCTGAGCGTGTATGTGAGCGCCGTGTTGTTAAGCGCACCGCCGGCGTGGTGCCCAGCAGAGTTTTGCGGCTCCACATAGACAGTCGCAATGTTCTCGTCATGCACATACTGCGACGTATACGGAGGCCCACTGTTTGCCACCGCCGTCAAGCCGCTCAGCGAGGTGTCGCTGTTCGCTTGGACGTAGCTGTCAAACGAACCGATCGACAGATACGCCAACGTGGTGGACTGAGCGAAGCTCAGCGTGTTTTGGTCGGCGCTCGCGTTGTTCAGCGGTGTGCTGCTCTGGACCTGCCCGTTGGCGACGGGATAGATGAAGAACTGCACCGTCTCCACGCGCGGGTCGGTTAGAGTAAAGCTGAAGTTGCCGTTGCTGTCGGCCGTCACCACTTCGCCATACGCCGAAGTCGCCGGCGCACCCGCGGATACGCTACTGATCAGCGGGAACGTGGTGGTCGTGCTGCCGTTCACGTAGGCAAGGTGTCCGCTATCGCCGCTCGCCGTCACGTTCGGCGAAGTGACAAGGATCTGGCCATTCGGCACCGGATTGCCCGCCGCATCCTGCAACTGACCCGAAACGGTCACTTGGTCACCGATGCTCGGGTTGTTGCTGCTGACATTCAGGTTGGCAATCTTTGCTGGGATGCCAGCCTGCGCAAAGCTGATCCACGTTGCATCTGGTGCGTTTACACCAACCGGCAAATCCGAAACGGAAACCTTGACTTCTTCACCGTAAGAGTCAGACAAATATGCCTGGGCCACGCCGTTGCTGTTGGTCACAACTTGGATCTGTTGTCCCAGAACCTGACCCGACGAGTTCACAAACTCCGCATGGCAAGGATTGTCCGTGCTGCCCGATGTCACCGTCAATGTCACAGCCACGTTCGCCTGCGGCTGACCAGACGAGTTAGGCGGCAATACGACCGTAATCGGCACTGGGGTTCCCATTGCCGCACGGTATGGATTGCTGCTGTCCGAAGCATATGGTGCAAGGCCTGCCTGGTTGTTCACGACAAACTCTACATAGGCAGGCTGCGTGCTCACCGCAGAACTGCTGGAACCTTGGTACGGCGCGGTAGCAACCACTTGGTACGCGTAGGTCTGGCCGGACGGACCGCTGAGCGTAACCTTCGCCACACCATTGCTGTCCGTGTACACCGTGTACTGCTCCGCATTGGTCTGCTTCGTACCGGACACAACTACGCCACTCGCGTTCTTGACGGTCGGCAGGTATCCGGGATAGTTGCCATAGTTGGACACGTTGAACGTGACCGCCGTGTTCGGAATCGGGTTGCCATTCGCGTCGGTCAGTGTCGTGCTCAGCGTCACGCTGCCGCCATTGAGCACCACAGCCGGCGAGCTCACGCTGCCGCTACCGCTCGTAGCACCGGTCACCGAGATTGCGCTCAGGCTCGAACCGGAGGTGTTCTGCGCGGTGGTAATGTTCAGACCCGTCTGCCCGCTGAACGTGCCCTTAATCCCGAGCGCCGTCAGGATGTTGTTCACGTAGTAGATCGGCATGTAGGTCGTGACCGGGCCACCCGCCGGGTCCTTCGCGGCCTGCGTGTTGAACATCTTAATCGCAGTGCCATTCAGGGTCACCGTCGTGTTGCCGGTGCCCACGCCACCCGCGACCTGGACGTTCGCCGCGTTCACGTTGGAATCGGTCAGCGCCCAGGTGTGCGTTGCACCGTTCCAAGTCGACTGGATACCAATCTTGGCGAGCGCCTGGCTGAAGTAGTAGATCGGGAAGAATCCCGTCTTGTTGCCCGAGTCATACCCCACCATCTCATAGGGGTTCGACAGGACCTGGCCATTCACCACAATCGGGAGCTGGCCAGCCGGCGTGAGGCCGCTTGTGGACGTGGCCGCGAACGCCATCGGGCTAATGGCACCCAGGACAATTGCAGCTGAAGCAATGCCACTCAGTGTGCGTTTCAAGTCCCCTTCTCCTCCTTACAACTACTGTAGAATCACTAGCCTGAAGTTCGGTGACGAAGGTCACCCGTGTTTGGCCATTCGTCACTGCCCCCGCAGATCCGGAGATTTTCTTGAGCGAGTCACCGAATCGCGCTGACGTACTTTCCGCGATGGTTTGAACCTCTCGCCGCTTCCGGACTGCAGGAAGACATCCCTCCCTTCAGTGGCTACCTCGACCTATCCCTCCCCTGGCTTTTGCCGCCAGGATTCGACACCACGAGGGCTTTTCTCAGCAATGTAGGCCACTCTAGCAAGCTATGTATCCCAAATATAGCAGCCTCATTGCCGCATTATACGCTTTCTTCCCTTGCAAGTAAAGACCTCGCAAGGAAGCGTGGCGCAGTTTTCGGCATATTCTCGGCAGAGAGGTCGCATTGCCCTCCAGATGCATTCCTCTCCGTCTTACGCCTACATAGTTCGACTGGCCTCGGACGTTTGTGAGGGTGCCAGCCGAGAGAAGCTTTATTTTTCAAAGCTTCATTTCGCCCCTAGTCGTTGTACCCGCGTCCCCCTTCTGTTACAGTGATGTTCGCTGACCGCATCGCAAATTCGGGGGTTTTGGTATGGATACCTTTCAGACGCTCGCCAGGGCGTGGACGGCCGAGATCGTCGAGAAAAGATCCCGCTTCATCGCCACGGCGATTCCTGTTCGCACTGAGGCGGACGCCGTCTCGGCCCTGGCCGGTGTTCGCGCGGAGCACCCGGACGCGCGGCACCACGTGTACGCGTATCGGATGGGCGTCCAGGTGCCGCACGAGCGGTTTTCGGACGACGGCGAACCGAGTGGTACGGCTGGCAGGCCGGTGCTTGAGGTCATCCGCCGAAAGAACCTCACGAACGTGCTCGTCATGGTGACCCGCTACTTCGGCGGGATTTTGCTCGGTGCAAACGGACTTGTCCGCGCTTATACGGAAGCGGCGGCAGCGGTGCTCGAGCAAGCGCCAAGGCTTCTATGCTCACGGATGTGCGAAGTGCGAGTCACATGCGCGTATGAGCACTACGGAAAGCTGACACATCTTCTCGAGAACGCGGGCCTGCGAATCTACGAGAGTGAATTTGCCGACGTCGTCCGGTTTCAGCTCGTCGTGCGGGAAGCCGAGGTGCCGCGGTCCCTCGAACTGCTGTCCGATGCGACGTCGGGTCAAGCGAAGTGCGAAGTGTCTCCTCCTGCGTATGTAGGGCTGACAGATGGCGGCGAGCTGGTCCGCGACGTCTGGCCCAACCAAGATGCGCCCGGTTGACGCGATCAGAAGCGAGGATACGCCACGCCGCGGGCTTGTTGCAGGATCAGGGCGGATCGGGCAGCGAGAATGCGCTCGACGACCTTCGGGCGCGGCATCCGCACGATGAACTCTATTCCATCCGCCATCTGCACGGCCGTCTCTTCGGCGTTGGCCGCTCGCACACCCCGGATGGCGTCGATGCGAAAGAACCCCTGCGCGCCGTCGTTTCGGCCAATCGGCCTACGCACCCGAACTTGAGCATATGCAACGCCCTCTGTCGGAATGACAACTGGTGCGAATAGGCTGCGGTTCAGATCTTCCTCGCATGCCCGGCGGAGATCGCGCTGAGAGATGGCGAAGTGGCGAAGCAAGGCTTCCCGCACCCATTGTGCGCGGTAGGGCAGATAGAACATGTGGCCACCCGATAAGAGGACGAGCGTCCGATTTCCCTGGCAGTACACGGGCACAAACGCGATGACTTGACGCGCGATTTCGCCCATCCGAGGCGCGTCGGCTTGGGTGTAGAGCGGTACGTCTGCGATTGGATGATGGGCTGGCTCGGGAAGGATAAACATTGAACGAAATCCTCCTTCTTGGGTTTGATGCATGGAAACCTTCCTTTCCTTTGTGATTAGAATCTTTGGAGATTCCTGCATCTTCGCTGTTAGGGTATCCTGAGTCTATGAATTCTGTCAATATGGAATTATACGTTTGTGGACTTGGCTTCGTCCCAAAAGGAGCTTCGTCCCAAAAGGGGCGAGCAGGGCTTCGGCCTTCGGCCTGCAGATCTGCTCGCCCCCTTTGGGTACTTCGCTTCAGAGGGGTGGGGATCGGGGTTTATGCGTGGAAGCGAAAGGAAGAACACATCTGCGATTTGAAAACGAATGGGCCGACTGGGTGCAATGGATGGGGAGCGCACGGGCGAGTAGCATGGTGGGCAGCGTGGTGGATGGCGCGGGGAGATGGGGCCAGAAACGACAAAAGGCCAGGCAGATGGGTGCCTGACCTTTGTCCTCTCGCCTGGCAACGACCTACCTTCCCAGGAGGCTTCCCTCCCAGTATTCTCGGCGCTGGAGGTCTTCACGTCCGTGTTCGGGATGGGTACGGGTGTTGCCC